>JAZJYV010000065.1:0-80379 GCA_040390195.1 Pseudomonadota bacterium
CAGGCCGTGACCACGGCCCAGATCGCGGTCCTGAACACCGACCAGGTCGCCAATCTGACGACGCGCATGCTGGGCGCCCTGACCACGGTCCAGATCGCAAGCGGCCTGACCACGGTGCAAACGGCGGCCATGACGACGACCGAGCTGGCCGTGTTCTCCGCCGCGCAAGTACAGAGCCTGACGACGACGCAACTGAAGACCTTCACCACCGCGCAACTGGTGGGCTTGTCGACGCGCGTGATCTCGTCCCTGACCACGGTCCAGATCGCCAGCGGTCTGACCACGGCGCAGATCGCACTGCTGACCTCGACCGAGCTGGACTCGTTGACCACCAGCCAGATCGTCGACGGCCTGACCACGACCCAGATCGCGGCCCTGACGACCGACCAGGTCGACAGCCTGAGCACGCGCATGATCGCGGCCCTGACCACCAGCGAAATCGCGCAAGGCTTGACCACCGTGCAGACGGCGGTCCTGACCAGCACCGAGCTGGCAGCCTTGACGACGGTCCAGGTCGGCTCCGGCCTGACCACGGCCCAGGTCGCAACCCTGACTTCGGTCCAGTTGAATGGCCTGAACACCCGCACCCTGGGCGCCCTGAGCACCACCCAGGTGGCCAGCTTGACCACCAACCAGGTGGCCGCGCTCTCCACGGGCATCGTCGCCGCCTTGACCACCACGCAAGTGGCGCAAGGCTTGACCACGACCCAGTTCGCCGCCTTCACGACGACCGAACTGGCCAGCCTGACGACCAGCCAGATCGCGCAAGCCGTGACCACGGCCCAGATCGCGGTGCTGAACACGGACCAGATCTCGAACCTGTCGACCCGGGTGCTGGCCGCCCTGACGACTGTCCAGATCGCCAGCGGCCTGACCACGGTGCAAAGCGCGGCCATGACCACGACCGAACTGGCCGTGCTGTCCGCCGCGCAAGTGCAAAGCCTGACCACGACGCACCTGAAGACGTTCACCACTGATCAACTGGTGGGCTTGTCGACCCGCGCCATCGCGGCCCTGACCACGGTCCAGATCTCCACCGGTCTGTCGACGGCCCAGGTCGCGCTGCTGACGACGACCGAACTGGGGGCGTTGACCACCAGCCAGATCGTTGACGGCCTGACCACCAGCCAGATCGCGGCTCTGACCACCGACCAGGTCGATAGTCTGACCACGCGTATGATCGCGGCCCTGACCACGGCCCAGATCGCCGGCGGCCTGACCACTGTTCAAACGGCGGTCCTGACCACCGGTGAACTGGCAGCGCTGACCACGAACCAGGTCGGCGGACTGACGACGGCCCAGGTAGCGAGCTTCACGACCGACCAGCTGGCCGGGCTGAACTCGCAAACCCTGGTCGCGCTGACCACCACCCAGGTGGCCAGCCTGACCACCAATCAGATCGCGGGCTTGTCCACCACCATCATGAGCCGCCTGACGACGACCCAGCTGAGCACAGGCTTGACGACCAAGCAGATGCAAGCGCTGACGTCGACTGAACTGGCCGCGCTGAGCACGACGCAGCTGACCATGGGCCTGACCACGAGCCAGGTCGCCAGCATGACGACGGACCAGGTCGCCAGCCTGACCACGCGCACGCTCAACGCCTTGAGCACGACCCAGTTCAGCCAGGGCTTGACCACCACCCAGATCGCGGCGCTGACCACGACCCAGGTGCACAGCCTGACCACCACCGAAGTGAAGGTGATGACCACGGCCCAGCTTGGCGCCCTGTCGGTAGCCCAGTTCCAGCAGCTCAATCTGGCCAGTCCGCTGGTGCTGGACCTGAACGGCGACGGCGTCACCACGCTGGGCATGGACGCTGGCGTGCAGTTCGACATCTACGGCACTGGCAGCAAGGTCGCCACCGGCTGGGTGGCGCCAAGCGACGGCTTGCTGGCGCTGGACCGCAACGGCAATGGCAGCATCGACGCCGCCGGCGAGTTGTTCGGCACGGCGACCAAGCTGGCCGACGGCAGCAGCGCGGCCAACGGCTACGCGGCCCTGGCCACGCTCGACAGCAACGCCGACGGCGTGATCGACAGCCGCGACGATGCCTTCAGCCAGTTGCGTGTGTGGGTCGACGCCAACTCGAACGGGGTCAGCGACAGCGGCGAGCTCAAGTCCCTGGCCGAGCTGAACGTGGCATCGATCGGGCTCAACGCCAACCAAACCAGTGTCAAGGACAACGGCAACTGGATCGGCATGGCGGGCAGCTACACCAGCGGCGACGGCAGCACCCATGCGACGGCCGACGTCTGGTTCCTCGCCGAGCGTGATGCGCAAGCAACGCTGCAGGCCAGTGTCGGCAAGCTCGTCACGGCGATGACGGGCTACGAGGCGGCGCCGGCGCCGGCCAACACGGCCGGCAGCCTGAACCAGCCGGATCCGGCGGCGGCAGGCGCGGCGGTGGCGGGCATGGTCGACGCGCTCAAGCAGTACGACGCGAACGGCAAGGCGCTCTCCTCGAGCGAGGCGGTGGCCACCGACGACAGCCTGAAGCTCAAGGCGTTTGCTCCGACCAGCGGCTACCTGTCGTTGCCGAGTAAATAACACGACTTGAAAAAAGGCAAGGCCAGCTGGCCTTGCCTTTTTTTTTGCCCAAATACATTGAAGAAAATCAATATCCTGACGTTAAAGCTGTAGCGACCCTCACCTTCTGGGTTACAGTATTTCCCAAATTCAACATCTGTGGTTTCAAGGAAGATATAACATGACCGTATTCGTCACCAGTCTGGGAACAGACCAAATCGCTGCCTTGAGCACGACACAGATCTCCACATTGACGACCGACAACATCGTCGCTTTGGGCACCGACCAGATGCAGGCTTTGTCCACGGCCCAGCTGGCGGTCCTGAGCACGATACAGATTCCTCTATTCACCACCGATCAACTGATCAGTTTGACGACGACCCAGGTCGCGGCCCTGAGCACGCGCGCCATCGCCGGCCTGACCACGACACAGATTGCTTCCGGCCTGTCGACCGACCAGTTCGCGGCCCTGTCGACCAATGACCTGGCAGCGCTGACCACCACCCAGATCACGGGCGGTATCACCAGCGACCAGATCAACAGCCTGACCACCGCCCAGATTGCCGGATTGACTACGCGCGTGCTGTCGAGCCTGACCACGCTGCAGATCAACACTGCACTTTCGACCACCCAGGTGGCCGCCCTGACCACCACGGAGCTGTCCGGCCTGACCACCAACCAGGCGGCGCAGGGCTTGACCACCGACCAGGTGGCCAGCCTGACCTCGACCCAATTGTCCGGCCTCACGTCGCGCATCCTGACGGTGCTGACGACAAACCAGATCGCTGCGCTCACCACTGCCCAGGTTGCCACGATCAGCACCGCAGTGCTGGCCAACCTGACCACCGTCCAAGTGGCCAGTGGTTTGACGACCGACCAGGTGGCCAGCCTGACCACCAACCAGCTGGCTGGACTGACCAGCCGCATGGTCGGCGCCCTGACCACCGACCAGGTGAGCGGCTTGACCACGGCCCAGGTGGCCGGCATGAATACGCGCGTGTTGGCGGCCCTGTCGACGACCCAGATCGCGCAAGGCTTGTCGACCAACCAGACAGCGGTGCTGACCACGAATGAATTGGCCGGCCTGTCCACCACCCAGGTCGCCCAAGGTTTGACGACCGACCAGGTCGCCGCCCTGACCACTGTGCAGGTGGCCGGCATGACGACCCGCATGGTCGCTGCCCTGACCACAGCCCAGGTATTCAGTGGCCTGACGACGACCCAGACCGCCGTGCTGACCAGCACCGAACTGGGCGCCCTGACCACCACCCAGGTGGCGCAAGGCTTGAACACCGACCAGATCAACAGCCTGACCACCGTCCAGCTGGCCGGCCTGAGCACGCGCCTGCTGACGGCCTTGACGACCATCCAGACCAGCCAGGGCCTTTCCACGGCCCAGGTCGCGCTGCTGTCGACCACCGCCTTGTCGGCGCTGACCACGGTGCAAGTGGCGCAAGGCTTGACCACCGACCAAGTCAATGCCCTGACCACCACCCAGTTGGCAGGCATGACCAGCCGCCAGGTGGGCGCCCTGACGACCGACCAGGTGTCCGGCCTCTCCACCCGCCAGGTCGCCGGCCTGAGCACCCGTGTGCTGGCAGCCCTGACCACGACCCAGATCGCACAAGGCCTGACGACCAACCAGACCGTGACCCTGACCACCGGTGAGCTGGCCGCACTGACCACCACCCAGGTCAGCCAGGGCTTGACCACCGACCAGGTGCTGGCCCTGACCAGCGTCCAGGTGCTGGCCCTGACCACCCAGTTGGTGGCCTCCTTGAACACGGCCCAACTGAGCGCCATGAGCACGGTCCAGACGGTGCTGCTGAACACCAACGACCTGGCCGCACTGACCAGTACCCAGGTGGCGCAAGGCTTGACCACCGACCAGGTCAACAGCCTGACCACCACCCAGGTCCTGGCGCTGACGACGCGCTTGCTGTCGGCGCTGTCGACCACCCAGCTGAGCCAGGGCCTCTCCACCGCGCAGCTGGCGCTGTTATCGACCAACTCGCTGTCCTCGCTGACCACGCTGCAACTGGCGCAAGGCTTGACGACCGACCAGGTCGCCAGCCTGACGACGAACCAGTTAGCTGGCCTGACCAGCCGCCAGACCAGCGCCTTGACGACTGACCAGCTGTCCAGCCTGACCACCGCCCAGGTGGCTGGCCTGAATACACGCACCATCGCGAGCCTGACCACGACCCAGATCGGTTCCGGCTTCACCACCGCCGAAGTGGCCGTGCTGACCACCAACGAACTCGCTGCGCTGACCACCGCCCAGGTGGCGCAAGGCTTGACCACCGACCAGGTGGCGGCGCTGACCACGACCCAGGTGGCCGGCCTGACGACCCGCATGATCGCCGCCCTGAACACGGCGCAGATCGCCAGCGGCCTGTCGACGGTCCAGATGGCGGTAGTGAGCACCTCCGACCTGGCCGCGCTGACCACCATCCAGGTCTCGCAAGGCTTGACGACCGACCAGATCAACAGCCTGACCAGCACCCAGCTGACGGGCCTGACGACGCGCATGCTGTCGGCCCTGTCGACACTGCAGATCAGCCAGGGTCTGAGCACCGCGCAAGTGGCGCTGCTGACCACGGCCGCGCTGTCCTCGCTGACCACGGTGCAAGTGGCGCAAGGCTTCACGACCGACCAGGTCAACGGCCTGACGACGACCCAGCTGAACGGCCTGACCACGCTCCAGCTGACGGCCCTGACGACCGACCAGACTGCGGGCCTGACCACGGCCCAGGTGGCGGGCCTGTCGACCCGTTCGATCGCGGCCCTGACCACGCGTCAGCTGTCGATCGGCCTGACGACGGCGCAGACTGCGGCGATGACCACCACCGAGCTCAACGCGCTGACCAATGCCCAGATCCTGTCCGGTTTGACGACCGACCAGATCAACAGCCTGACCACGGCCCAGGTGGCCGGCCTGTCGACCCGCGTGGTCGCCGCGCTGAGCACCACCCAGATCAGCACCGCGCTGTCGACTACCCAGACTTCGGCCATGACGACGACCGAGCTGTCCGGCCTGACGACCGACCAGATCGTGAACGGCTTGACGACTGACCAGATCAACTCGCTGACCACGGCCCAGGTGGCCGGCCTGACCACCCGTGTGCTGGCCACCCTGACCACGCAGCAAGTGAACACGGCCCTCTCGACTACCCAGGTGGCGGCGTTGACGACGACGGAACTGAACGGCCTGACCACCAACCAGGTGGCGCAGGGCTTGAGCACCGACCAGGTGGCGAGCCTGACCTCGGCCCAGTTGAACGGTTTGACCACCCGCGTGCTGAGCGTGCTGACGACCAACCAGATCGCCGGCATGAGCACCACCCAGGTGGCGGCGCTGTCGACCAACCAGTTGTCGAACCTGACCACGGTCCAGGTCAACAGCGGCCTGACCACCGACCAGGTGGCCAGCCTGACGACCAACCAGCTGGCCAGCCTGACCACCCGCATGATCGCCGCGCTGACCACCGACCAGGTGAGCGGCCTGACAACCGTGCAAGTGGCCGGCTTGTCGACCCGCGTGCTGTCATCCCTGTCGACGACCCAGATTGGCAGCGGCCTGACGACCAATCAGACCCTGGTCCTGACCACCGCCGAGCTGGCCTCGCTGACCACGTCCCAGGTGGCACAAGGCTTGACCACGGACCAGGTGGCGGCCCTGACCAGTGTCCAGGTGCTGGCCTTGACCACGCGCATGGTGGCGGCCCTGAACACGGCCCAGCTGAGCGCCATGAGCACGGTGCAGACGGCGCTGCTGAACACCAACGACCTGGCCGCGCTGACCACCCTCCAGGTGGCGCAAGGCTTGACGACCGACCAGGTCAACACCTTGACCACGACCCAGATCCTGGGCTTGAACACGCGCACCTTGTCGGCGCTGTCGACCACCCAGATTGGCCAGGGCTTGACGACGGCGCAACTGGCGCTGTTGAACACCAACGTGCTGCCTTCGCTGACCACAACCCAGGTGGCGCAAGGCTTGACGAGCGACCAGCTCGCCAGCCTGAGCACCTTGCAGCTCAATAGCCTGACCACGCGCCAGCTCACGGCGATCACGACCGACCAGCTCACCGGCCTGACGACGGCCCAGCTGGTCGCCATCAAGACCACGTCCTTGTCGGCCCTGACCACCAGCCAGATCGCTGGCTTGAGCACGGCGCAAGTGGCCCTGTTGACGACCAACGAGCTGTCGGCGCTGACCACCGCCCAAGTGGCGCAAGGCTTGACCACCGACCAGGTGGCAGCCCTGACCACGGTCCAGGTGGCGGCCTTGACGACCCGCATGATCGCCGCCCTGAACACGGCGCAGATCGCCAGCGGCCTCTCGACGGTCCAGATGGCGGTAGTGAATACCTCCGACCTGGCCGCGCTGACCACCATCCAGGTCTCGCAAGGCTTGACGACCGACCAGATCAACAGCCTGACCAGCACCCAGCTGACGGGCCTGACGACGCGCATGCTGTCGGCCCTGTCGACACTGCAGATCAGCCAGGGTCTGAGCACCGCGCAAGTGGCGCTGCTGACCACGGCCGCGCTGTCCTCGCTGACCACGGTGCAAGTGGCGCAAGGCTTCACGACCGACCAGGTCAACGGCCTGACGACGACCCAGCTGAACGGCCTGACCACGCTCCAGCTGACGGCCCTGACGACCGACCAGACTGCGGGCCTGACCACGGCCCAGGTGGCGGGCCTGTCGACCCGTTCGATCGCGGCCCTGACCACGCGTCAGCTGTCGATCGGCCTGACGACGGCGCAGACTGCGGCGATGACCACCACCGAGCTCAACGCGCTGACCAATGCCCAGATCCTGTCCGGTTTGACGACCGACCAGATCAACAGCCTGACCACGGCCCAGGTGGCCGGCCTGTCGACCCGCGTGGTCGCCGCGCTGAGCACCACCCAGATCAGCACCGCGCTGTCGACTACCCAGACTTCGGCCATGACGACGACCGAGCTGTCCGGCCTGACGACCGACCAGATCGTGAACGGCTTGACGACTGACCAGATCAACTCGCTGACCACGGCCCAGGTGGCCGGCCTGACCACCCGTGTGCTGGCCACCCTGACCACGCAGCAAGTGAACACGGCCCTCTCGACTACCCAGGTGGCGGCGTTGACGACGACGGAACTGAACGGCCTGACCACCAACCAGGTGGCGCAGGGCTTGAGCACCGACCAGGTGGCGAGCCTGACCTCGGCCCAGTTGAACGGTTTGACCACCCGCGTGCTGAGCGTGCTGACGACCAACCAGATCGCCGGCATGAGCACCACCCAGGTGGCGGCGCTGTCGACCAACCAGTTGTCGAACCTGACCACGGTCCAGGTCAACAGCGGCCTGACCACCGACCAGGTGGCCAGCCTGACGACCAACCAGCTGGCCAGCCTGACCACCCGCATGATCGCCGCGCTGACCACCGACCAGGTGAGCGGCCTGACAACCGTGCAAGTGGCCGGCTTGTCGACCCGCGTGCTGTCATCCCTGTCGACGACCCAGATTGGCAGCGGCCTGACGACCAATCAGACCCTGGTCCTGACCACCGCCGAGCTGGCCTCGCTGACCACGTCCCAGGTGGCACAAGGCTTGACCACGGACCAGGTGGCGGCCCTGACCAGTGTCCAGGTGCTGGCCTTGACCACGCGCATGGTGGCGGCCCTGAACACGGCCCAGCTGAGCGCCATGAGCACGGTGCAGACGGCGCTGCTGAACACCAACGACCTGGCCGCGCTGACCACCCTCCAGGTGGCGCAAGGCTTGACGACCGACCAGATCAACAGCCTGACCACCACCCAGGTCGTGGGCTTGAGCACACGCATGGTGGCGGCCCTGTCGACCACCCAGATCAGCCAGGGCTTGAGCACGGCGCAACTGGCCCTGCTGTCCTCGACCACGCTGGCAGCGCTGACCACGACGCAGGTGGCGCAAGGCTTGACGACCGACCAGGTCGCCAGCCTGTCGCTGACCTTGCTGAATGGCTTGACGACGACTGAGCTGAGGGCGTTGACGACCGACCAGATGGCTGCCTTGACGACGGCCCAGGTCGCCGGCCTGAGCACGCGCAACATCACGGCGCTGACCAGCATCCAGATCTCGGGCGGCTTCACCACGGCGCAGATCGCGGTGCTGACCACCAACGAGCTGTCGGCGCTGACCACGGTGCAGATCTCGCAAGGCTTGACGACCGACCAGATCGCCGCGCTGACGACCAACCAGATCGCCGGCCTGACGACGCGGGCCCTGAACTCGCTGACCACCAATCAGTTCAGCCAGGGCTTGACGACGAACCAGATCGTGGCCTTGACGACTGGCCAGATCGCTTCGCTGACGACGACCGAGATCAAGGCGATGACCACGGATCAGCTGAACTCGATCACGACCACCCAGATCCCGTTCCTGAACCTGGCCAGCCCGCTGGTGCTGGACCTGAACGGCGACGGCGTCACCACGCTGGGCATGGACGCTGGCGTGCAGTTCGACATCTACGGCACTGGCAGCAAGGTCGCCACCGGCTGGGTGGCGCCAAGCGACGGCTTGCTGGCGCTGGACCGCAACGGCAATGGCAGCATCGACGCCGCCGGCGAGTTGTTCGGCACGGCGACCAAGCTGGCCGACGGCAGCAGCGCGGCCAACGGCTACGCGGCCCTGGCCACGCTCGACAGCAACGCCGACGGCGTGATCGACAGCCGCGACGATGCCTTCAGCCAGTTGCGTGTGTGGGTCGACGCCAACTCGAACGGGGTCAGCGACAGCGGCGAGCTCAAGTCCCTGGCCGAGCTGAACGTGGCATCGATCGGGCTCAACGCCAACCAAACCAGTGTCAAGGACAACGGCAACTGGATCGGCATGGCGGGCAGCTACACCAGCGGCGACGGCAGCACCCATGCGACGGCCGACGTCTGGTTCCTCGCCGAGCGTGATGCGCAAGCAACGCTGCAGGCCAGTGTCGGCAAGCTCGTCACGGCGATGACGGGCTACGAGGCGGCGCCGGCGCCGGCCAACACGGCCGGCAGCCTGAACCAGCCGGATCCGGCGGCGGCAGGCGCGGCGGTGGCGGGCATGGTCGACGCGCTCAAGCAGTACGACGCGAACGGCAAGGCGCTCTCCTCGAGCGAGGCGGTGGCCACCGACGACAGCCTGAAGCTCAAGGCGCTGCAGTCGAGCAGTGGCTACCTGACGGCGCCGAAGTAAGCGGCAACACGCAGCAGGTGGGGCAGGCGCAAGCGCCTTCCGCCACCTGCGCCAGCGGCCCCGGCAAGGGGGACGTTGGCGCAGGCGGTGGAAGGCGCTTCGCTTTTCCACGCGCCGATGTTACGATTTCACCCGCGGCAACATCCCCCTTCAGGTAAAAAATGCAATCAATCAATGAAAAGCTGATCGAAGCCATCGGCTTCCAGAATGCCGGCCAGCCCGAGCAGGCGGTGCAGGTCTTCAATGCGGTGCTCGAACTGGACCCCAACAATGCGGCCGCGCTGTACTCGCTGGCCCTGATCGCCCACCACAGCGGCGACGCGGCCGGCTCGCTGGCCATGATCGAACGGGGCGTGCGGGCCGCGCCCGGCTATCCGCCCATGCATTTCGTGCACGGCGCGATCTTGCAGTCGGCCGGGCGCAAGGAAGATGCGCTCAAGTGCTACGACGAGGCGCTGCGCCTGCAGCCCGACTACACGGAAGTGCTGATCAACAGTGGCGCCATGCTGCGCGACATGCTGCGCCACCTGGAAGCGCTGGACCGCTTCAACAAGGTCTTGCTGATCAACCCGGACCACCTGGGCGCGCTGGCCAATTGCGCCATCATGCTCACCGAATTCAAGCAGGGCGAGGAAGCCATCCTGCGTTTCGAGCGCCTGCTCCAGCTCGACCCGGAATTCGCCTACGGCCTGGGCCTGCTGTACTACGAGCAGCTGCACATCTGCGACTGGAAGAACAGCGCCACCATGCCGCAGCAAATCATCGAGGGCATCCGCGCCGGCAAACGCAGTTGCAAGACGCTGGCCCTGATGGCGATCAACGACCAGGCCAGCGACCACCTGATCGCGGCCCAGACGTTTGGCGATCACATGTTTCGCCAGGCGCCGGTGCGGCTCTGGAACGGCGAACGGTACCGCCACAAGAAGATCCGCATCGCCTACGTCTCGCCCGACCTGCGCGAGCACCCGGTGGGCCACCTGATGTGCGGCGTGTTCGAGCGCCACGACAAAGACCGTTTCGAGACCTATGCGATCTCGCTCGGCGTCGACGACGGCAGCCGCCTGCGCGCCCGCATGATCAAGGCGTTCGACCACTTTATCGATGTGCGCGGCATGGGTTCGCGCCAGATCGCCGACCTGATGCGCGAGCACGAAATTGACGTCGCCATCGACCTGGCCGGCTACACCTCCGACTCGCGCACCGACGTGTTCGCCTACCGCCCGGTGCCAGCCCAGGTTGGCTACCTCGGCTATCCGGGCACGCTGGGCGTGCCGTACATGGATTACATCCTGGCCGACCAGTTTGTCATTCCCGCCGCCGACCAGCAGTACTACACGGAAGAGGTGGTCTACCTGCCCGACACCTACCTGCCGACCGACGCCAGCGTGGCCATCTCCGAGCGCACCCCGACGCGCGCGGAATGCGGCTTGCCGGACCAGGGCGTGGTGTTCTGCTCGTTCAGCCACGACTACAAGATTTCGCCGCACCTGTTCGACATCTGGATGCGCCTGCTCGATCAGGTGCCGGGCAGCGTGCTGTGGCTGATGTCGCGGGTCGAGATCTCCAAGACCAACCTGCGCAAGGAAGCGGGCAAGCGCGGCATCGACCCGGCGCGGCTGGTGTTCGCCGAGCGCGTCAAGCACGTGGAAGACCACCTGGCGCGCTACCGCCAGGCCGACGTGTTCCTCGATACCCATCCGTACAACGCGCACACCACGGCCGCCGACGCGCTGATGGCAGGCCTGCCAGTGGTGACCTACATGGGCAATTCCTTCCCCTCGCGCGTGGCCGGCAGCCTGCTCAACGCGATCGGGATGAGCGAACTGGCCACCCATTCGCTGGCCGACTACGAGGCCCTGGTGCTCAAGCTGGCCAGGGATCCGGAGTTGCTGGCCGACGTCAAGGCGCGCATCCGCGCCAACAAGGGCACCCATGCCTTGTTCGACACCGAGCGCTTTTGCCTGAACCTGGAAGCGGTCTACACGGCGATGTGGCGCAAGACCGAGCTCGGTGGGGCGCGCGACGCGCTGACCGGACCGCGATGAAGCGACCGTTCAAGGTGCTCGGCGTGCAGCAGATCGCGGTGGGCGGGCCGTCCAAGGACGCGCTGCGCACGCTATGGGTCGAGATGCTCGGGCTCCAGGTGGCCGGCAGTTTTCGCAGCGAGCGCGAGAATGTCGACGAGGACATCGCCGTGATCGGCAGCGGGCCGTTCCAGGTCGAGGTCGACCTGATGCAGCCGATCGACCCGGCGCGCAGCCCGCGTGTCGACATGCCGGCCTTGAACCATGTGGGCTTGTGGGTCGACGACCTGGCGGCGGCAGTCGAGTGGCTCACGGCGCAGGGCGTGCGGTTCGCGTCGGGCGGGATTCGCAAGGGCGCCGCCGGGCATGACATCGTGTTCATGCATCCGAAGGCGAACGCCGAGTTCCCGATCAGCGGAGAGGGTGTGCTGATCGAGCTGGTGCAAGCTCCGCCCGAGGTCATCGCCGCACGCGAATGAATTGAACTTCGCAGGTGGCAGGCGCCGCGCCTTTCTACTCTACGTTTTGAGATGGTGCAGCAGGCGCGCGGCCGCTGCCGCCGGCGCCAGCGTGCCGTCGGCCACCTGGCCGAGCGTCGCATCAAGCTCCGCGCGCACCGCCTGGTGCTGGCGAAACAAATCCTTCATGCCCTCGTCGATCATGGCCCAGGTCCACTGCAATGCCTGGCGCTTGCGGCGCGCCTCGAATTCGCCCGACTCCTGCGTGCTGGTACGGAACTGCTGCATGCTGTCCCACGCCGCCACCATGCCGGCGCCGGTCAGCGCGCTGGCCTGCAGCACCGGCACCTGCCAGTGGGCCGAATGGCCACGCACCATGTGCAGCGCCGAACGCATCTGCCCGCACGCAAGCTCGGTGGCGCGCGCGTCGATGTCGGCCTTGTTGTAGATGACCAGGTCGGCCAGCTCCAGGATCCCTTTCTTGATCCCCTGCAGCTCATCGCCCGTGTGCGCCAGCTGCAGCACCACGAACAGGTCGGTCATGCCGGCCACCGCGACCTCGCTCTGGCCCACGCCGACCGTCTCGACGATCACCACGTCGAAGCCGGCCGCCTCGCACAGCAGCAAGGCCTCGCGCGTCTGGTGCGCCACGCCGCCCAGCGCCCCGCTCGACGGCGAGGGCCGGATGAAGGCTTCATCGCGCAGCGAGAGTGCCTCCATGCGCGTCTTGTCGCCCAAGATCGAGCCGCCGTTGACCGACGACGAGGGATCGACCGCCAGCACGGCAACCCGCAAGCCGCGCCCGATCAGGTCGATTCCCAGCCGTTCGATGAAAGTGGACTTGCCGGCCCCGGGCGCGCCGGACAGGCCGATGCGCAGCGCGCCGCCGGTCTGCGGCATCAACGCTTCGAGCAGCGCCTGGGCGCGCAGCCGATGGTCGGCGCGGGTCGATTCGACCAGCGTGATGGCCTTGGCCAGCGCGCGCCGTTCGCGCGCCAGCACGCCGGCCACCAGGGCGCTGTCGGTGGCGTCCATGGTCAGGCGGCTGCGGCGCTGATCTGGGCCAGCACCTCGGCCGCGCACTCGGGAATCGGGGTGCCGGGTCCGAAAATGCCACTCACTCCGGCCTGGTACAGGGCGCCGTGATCCTGCGAAGGCACCACGCCGCCGACGAACACGATGATGTCGCTTGCGCCCTGCGCGCGCAGCGCCTCGATCAGGGCCGGCACCAGCGTCATGTGGCCGGCCGCCAGCGTCGACACGCCGACCGCGTGCACATCGTTCTCGATGGCCTGGCGCGCCGCTTCCTCGGCGCTCTGGAACAGCGGTCCCAGGTCGACGTCGAAGCCGAGATCGGCGAAGGCGCTGCCGACCACCTTGGCGCCGCGGTCGTGGCCGTCCTGGCCCAGCTTGGCAATCATGATGCGCGGACGGCGCCCGTGTTCGGCGGCGAAGGCTTCGATTGTCTGTTTCAGCATGCCCCACTCCTGGTCGTCGACGAAGGCGGCGCCGTACACGCCGGATACGCTCTGGATGGTGGCGCGGTGGCGGCCCCAGGCCTGCTCAAGCGCGTCCGAGATTTCGCCGACGGTGGCGCGCAGGCGGGTGGCCGTGATCGACAGGGCGAGCAGGTTGCCCTTGCCGCTCCACGCGGCCTCGGTCAGTGCCGCCAGCGCCACGCCGACCGCTTCGCCGTCGCGCGCCGCGCGCAGCCGCGCCAGGCGCGCCAGCTGGGCCTCGCGCACGGCGCCGTTGTCGATCACGCGGCTGGGCACGTCCTCGCCGCGCGCGAACTTGTATTTGTTGACGCCGACGATGACTTCCTTGCCACCATCGATGCGCGCCTGCTTCTCGGCCGACGAGGCCTCGATGCGCAGCTTGGCCCAGCCGCTTTCGACCGCCTGGGTCATGCCGCCCATCGCCTCGACTTCCTCGATGATGGCCCAGGCCTGGTCGGCCACGTCCTGGGTCAGTTTCTCCATCATGTAGGAGCCGGCCCAGGGATCGATCACGTTCGGGATATTGGTCTCTTCCTGGATGATCAGCTGGGTGTTGCGGGCGATGCGCGAGGAAAATTCGGTCGGCAGGGCGATCGCCTCGTCGAGCGAATTGGTGTGCAGCGACTGGGTGCCGCCGAACACGGCCGCCATCGCCTCGATGGTGGTGCGCACCACGTTGTTGTACGGGTCTTGCACCGTCAGCGACCAGCCCGAAGTCTGGCAGTGGGTGCGCAGCATGAGCGATTTCTGCGCAGTGGCACCGAATTCGCGCATGATGCGCCACCACAGCAGGCGCGCCGCGCGCAGCTTTGCCACTTCCAGGTAGAAGTTCATGCCGGTGGCGAAAAAGAAGGACAGGCGGCCGGCGAAGCCGTCCACATCGAGGCCGCTGTTGATCGCCGTGCGCACGTATTCCATGCCGTCGGCCAGGGTGAAGGCCAGCTCCAGCACCTGGTTCGCGCCCGCCTCGTGCATGTGGTAGCCGGAGATCGAGATCGAATTGAACTTCGGCATATGCTCGGCCGTGTAGCCGATGATGTCGGACGTGATGCGCATCGATGGCGCCGGCGGATAGATGTAGGTGTTGCGGACCATGAACTCCTTGAGGATGTCGTTCTGGATGGTCCCCGACAGCTGGTCCTGGCGCACGCCCTGCTCCTCGGCGGCGACGATGTAGCCGGCCAACACTGGCAGCACCGCCCCGTTCATCGTCATCGACACCGACACATTGTCGAGCGCGATGCCGTCGAACAGGATCTTCATGTCCTCGACCGAATCGACCGCCACGCCGGCCTTGCCGACGTCGCCCACCACGCGCGGGTGGTCCGAATCGTAGCCGCGGTGGGTGGCCAGGTCGAACGCCACCGAGACGCCTTGGCCGCCGGCGGCCAGCGCCTGGCGGTAGAAGGCGTTCGACTCCTCGGCCGTGGAAAAGCCCGCATACTGGCGGATGGTCCACGGGCGCGCCGCGTACATGCTCGCCTGCGGACCGCGCACGAAGGGCTCGAAGCCGGGCAGGGTGTCGCTATGCGGCAGGCCGGCCAGGTCGGCGGCGGTGTACAGGGCCTTGAGCGTGATCCCCTCCGGCAGCGGCGTATCCAGGCGTGCCGCGTCCTTGCCGGGCGCCGACTTGGCGGCGGCGGCGCTCCACTGCCCGATCGTGGCAGGAGGAATTGCGGGCGGGACGCGCGATGTGCTCATGAAAACGCTCGAAGCTGGAGGAAGTTGCCCGATTGTACCCCGCCCGCGCGCCCTTTTCGCGTCCGCCGTAATACCAAGCAGCAAGGGGAAAGCCCCCTTATTTGGCCGACCGCCCCGCAGGCGGTATGGTAAAGTTCAGCATTCCCAAGGGCTACTTTACGTAAAGCAATCGACGATGCCAGACCCAACTCCGTTCATGATCGACCGGGAACGCCATCCGGGCCTGACCCGAATGGCCACGGCCTTGCGCGCCAAACACCGCTTCGCCGCCGACAGCGTCGACCGCGGCGCGGCCCTGTTCGGCCAGCCCTGGGCCGATCAGTTCGAGCATGTGGTCAGCACCCTGTTCCCCGACGAGCAGGCGATCGCCGCCGCCGTCAAGGGCTACGCCAGCTTCGCGATGCAGTCGATGCGCCTGCAGGCGGCGTTCGAGCGCGAGCGCGCCTACAAGTCCAAGACCTACGCCGAAGCGGCGCAGGAAGTCTATTTCAACCCCCGGCACATGATGGACGAGTACCTGCCCGGCCTGCTGCTGTCGCACTTCCTGTGGCCGCACCACTACCGCCAGCTGCAGTTCTTTGACAGCGCCTTCGTGCAGGCGATGCGGGTGGCCGGCGCCACCTCGTTCATGGAGGTTGGCATCGGCACCGGGCTGTATTCATGCCTGCTGCTGGAGCGCCTGCCCGGTGTGTCGGGCATTGGGCTGGACATCAGCCCTTCCTCGCAGGCGTTCACCGAGGCGCAGGTGGCGGCGCTGGGCATGGGCGCGCGCTATCGCACTGAACTGCGCGACGTGACGGCCGAACCGCTCGAACCGAAGGCCGACTGGCTGGTCTGCGTCGAAGTGCTGGAGCACCTGGAAGACCCGGTGGCCTTCCTGCGGGGACTGCGCCGCAACATGGCGCCGGGCGCGCGCGCCTTCGTCACGGCCGCCATCAACGCCGCCCACGCCGACCACATCTATCTGTACCGCAATGCGGGCGAGGTGCTCGATCACCTGACCGAGGCCGGCTTCACGCTCGAACAGTCGTTCGTCGGCGCCGCCTACAAGCCGTCGGCGCCGGGCGTGCCGGTGCCCGAGGCGGTTGCCTTCGTTCTCTGCTAAAGGGGCCGCATGAGCCAGGTATTCGAAGGTGAATTCGTCCGCTTGCGTCCACTGGCGGTGAGCGACGCGGCCATCACTTGGGCCTGGCGCCACGCGCAGCGCGCGCGCTTCTTGAACGCCGCCGCCGGCACGGTCGAGCAGCAGGCGGCCTGGATCGCCGCACGCCCGGCGGCCGAATACAATTTCATCATCGAGCTCAAGGACGGCAAGCCGGTCGGCATGCTCTCGCTGGTCGACGTCGATCCGGTCAACCGGCGCGCCGAACCGGGACGCTTCCTGATCGGTGACGAGCAGGCCGCCAAGGGTGTGCCGGTCGCGGTCGAGGCGATGAAGCTGCTCTACGAACTGGCCTTCGTGCAGCTTGGCCTGGTGCGCGTGTGCGGCATCGTCGCGGCCAACAACGGCTTGATGATCAAATGGCAAAAATTCATGGGCATGAAGGAAGAAGGCCGGCTGCGCCGCCATCTGTGCCAGGATGGCGTGTTCCACGACGCGATTTTCCTCGGCCTGCTCGATGACGATTACCGCAAGCTCGCCTTGCCGCGCATGAACGCGCTGATTGGCGCGGCCCGTCCGCGCCCGATACCCGAACAATAGAAAAGGAAACGACCATGATGAACCAGGAAGCGGTACAAGCGATCATCCTGCACGCGCTGGAGAACCTCAACGAAGAGCGCGGTCCCGGCGAGCAGCTCGACATTGGACTCGACACCTGCCTGTTCGGCGCCGATGCGGTGCTCGACTCGCTGTCGCTGGTGTCGGTGATCGTCGACGTCGAGGCGGCCATGTCGGACGCCAGCGGGCGCGACCTGAGCCTGACCGACGACCGCGCGATGGGCCAGCCGGTCTCGCCGTTCAGCGACGTCAAGGCGCTGACCGCCTACATCCTCCTGCTGCTGTCGGAAGCGCCGTGAGACCAGCCCCGGACGCCTATGCGGGCAAGTTGGCGCTGGTGACCGGCAGCCGGCGTGGCGTCGGCCGCATGATCGCCGAGCACCTGCTCGCGCACGGTGCGCGGGTGGCCGGGCTGGCGCGCGGCGAGGCGACGTTCGAGCATCCGGATTACCTGCACTTGCAAGCCGACGTGGGCGACCCGGCTGCGGTCCAGCGCGCGTTCGCCGAGCTCAAGAAACACAGCGACGTGCTGCACATCGTGGTCAACAACGCCGCCGTGCTGACGTCGCAGTACGCGATGATCATGCCGCCGGCCGCGGCCCAGGCCATGCTCAACACGAATTTGTTGGGCGCCTTCATGGTCTCGCGCGAAGCGTCGAAGATGATGCGCAAGGCGAAGTGGGGCCGCATCATCAACATCGGCTCGATGGCCGCCAGCCTGGAGCCGATCGGCGACTCGATGTACGCCGCCTGCAAGGCCGGGCTGGCCACACTGGCCAACGTGATGGCCAAGGAACTGGGACCGCTGAACATCACCTGCAACACGCTGGCCGTGTCGGCGATCAAGACCGACATGCTGTCGCAGCTCCCGCAGGACAAGATCGCGCAGGTGATCGCCGGCCTGCCGCTGCCGCGTTTCGCAGAACCGGACGACATCCTCAACGTGCTCGATTTCCTGGCCTCCGACCGCAGCTCGTACGTGACGGCCCAGACCATCTACCTCGGCGGAGTGAACTGACGTGGCTACCGTGGTCGGCAACTGGGGCGAAGGCAAGATCTGGCGCATCACCAGCGGCCACTTTCCGTCGAATGCCTATTTCTGCGAGGCGCAAGTCGAGGGCGGCGGCATCCTGATCGACGCCGGCCTCGATGGCGCTGCGATCGACGCCCAGATGAGCGAGCATGGACTGCGCCCGCACAAGGTATTTTGCACCCATGGCCATTTCGACCATGCCGGCAGCGCCTCGTATTTCGAGCGGAAATACGGCTGCGAAATCGTCATGCACAAGGCCGATGCGCGCACCCTGAAGGCCTCGAATTTCCTGCTGATGGCGTTCAAGATTCCGCAAAAGGTCATTCTGCCGGACGCCATCAGCTACGTCGAGGCGGGCTTTTGCACCGAGGTGGCCGGCGTGCCGCTGCGCTACATCGGCGCGCCCGGCCACACCCCCGGTTCCTGCGTGATCGAATTTGGCAGCGCGTGGTTCACCGGCGACACCTTGTACAGCCGCGGCGTGGGCCTGTCTGCCCTGCCCGGCGAGGACGCCGAGCAGCTCAAGGCGTCCATCGGCGCCCTGTGGGACGGACTCACTGCCGAGCGCACCATCTATCCGGGCCACGGCAACGCGGCCGACGGCGCATCGGTACGCAGCGAAAACCGCGCCTTACTGACCTTCTTGGGACTCGAAACAGCGTGAGCGCATCCACTTTTCCAGGCATCGTCATTTCCGGCGTCGGCCACCACCTGCCCGAGCACGCCGAGGACAACGCGACCCTGTGCCGCAAGCTCGACGTCACGCCCGAATGGATCGTCGAGAAGACCGGCATCGAGCGGCGCTACATCGCCGCGCCCGGCGAGAGCGCATCCGGCTATGCCACGCTGGCCGCGCAGCGCGCGCTGGCGATGGCCGGCGTGGACGCCTCTGAAGTGGACATCATCATCGGCTGCACCTTCTCGGGCGACTATATCTTTCCACCGCTGTCGGCCAAGGTGCAGATGGAGCTGAAGGCCGCAAGCGCCCAGATTTTCGACGTGCAGGCCAACTGCACCGGCTTCGTCACCGGCCTGACGATCGCCTCGGACCGCATGAAGGTCGATCCGACGGTGCGCCATGCACTGGTGATCGGGGTCGAATTCCTGTCGCGCTACATCGACCGCAGCGACGTCAACACGGCGATTTACCTCTCCGACGGCGCCGGCGCGGCGGTGCTCTCGCGCGCCGCGCCCGGGCACGGCATCATGGCGTCGGCCTTCCACACCGACAGCTCGAACTTCGAGGCGGTGCGCATGCGCGGCGGTGGTTCCTCGTTCCCGTTCCAGGGGCGCGCGTTCGACAAGGCCGTCGACACCATGGAAATGAACGGCATCGCCACCTGGAAGCAGGCCATCACCCACTTGCCGAAAGTGGTGCGCAAGGCTTGCCAGAAGAGCGCGGTGGAGCTGGCCTCGGTCGACTTCCTGCTGTTCCACCAGGCGAACCTGCGCTTGATCGAATACATCGTGCGCAAGATGGGCTTCCCGCTCGAGAAAACCTACACCAATGTGCAGCACGTCGGCAATACCGGCTCGGCCTCGCTGGCCATCGCCATGAGCGAGGCGGTGGAAAAGAAACTGCTCAAGAACGGCGATACGGTGGTGCTGGCGGCGGTTGGCGCCGGTTTCAATTTTGGCGCCTCCGTGTGGCGCTGGCACATGCCGGAAAAAAGGACAGCACATGTTTAAGGATTTCGACGCCATCGCCGTCGGCGACACCCATTCGCTGGTCAAGACCATCCTTGAAGCGGATGTGCGCAAGTTCGTCGACATGACCGGCGACGACAACCCGCTGCACGTGGACCGCGCCTACGCCGAGACGACCTCGTTCAAGGACATCGTGGTGCACGGCATGCTGGGCGCCTCGTTCATCTCGACCGTGATCGGCACCAAGCTGCCCGGCACCGGCGCGCTGTGGGTGGCCCAGAACATGGAATTCTTGCTGCCGGTGCGCCTTGGCGACGTGCTCACCGTCAGCTGCACGGTGCTCAAGAAGCACGAGCGCGATCGCATGCTCGAGCTCGACACCCGCATCGTCAACCAGAACCAGCAGCTGGTGCTCTCTGGCAGCGGCAAGGTCAAGGTGCTGGTCGCGAGCGCGCCAGTGGCCCCCGACCCGGCGGCGCGCCTGAAAGTGGCCATCGTCACCGGCGGCGCCGGCGGCATCGGGCGCGCGATCTGCGAGCGGCTGGCGGCCGACGGCCACCATCTGGTGGTCAACTACCGCGGCCAGGCCGAGCGCGCCGCGCAGATCGCCCAGGCCATCAACGATGCCGGCCTCGTGCGCGCGATCGCGGTGCAGGCCGACATCGCCAGCGAGGCGGGCGCCGCCGCGCTGTACGAGGCGGCCTGCCGCGCGTTCGGCGGCGTCAGCGTCCTGGTCAACAACGCCTCGCCGCGCATCAACCCGAAGGCGCTGGCGGCCACCGCCTGGGCCGACGTCCAGCAGCAGCTCGATGTGCAGGTCAAGGGCGCCTTCCTGATGGCCCAGGCCTGTGCGCCCGGGATGGCCCAGCGGCGCTGGGGCCGCATCATCAACATCAGCTCGCAGGCGATCGACGGCACGCCCTCGGTCGGCTGGACCGGCTATGCGATGGCCAAGGGCGCGTTGTCCGTGTTCTCGAACTACATGGCGGCCGAGCTGGGACCGCAGGGCATCACCGTCAACTGCGTGTCGCCCGGCATGTGCGACACCGCGCTGATCGGCGACATTCCGGAAAAGGCGCAGCTGATGATCGCGCGCCAAACCCCGCTGCGCCGCCTTGCCAAGCCGGCCGACGTGGCCGCCGCGGTGGCCTACCTGGCCTCCGACGACGCCGCCTACGTCACCGGCGACACGCTGGCCGTAAACGGCGGAATGGCGATGCGATGAGCGACGCGAACCGCGCCGTCCTGGCCAGTGCCGACAGCACGCTGGGCCAGCTGATGCAGGCCATCGGCGCGCTTGAAGCGGCGGGCCGGCCGCGCCGCATCAAGCTTGGGCTGTCATCGTCGGCCACGGTCGACCTGCTGGGCGTCTACCTGCGCAAGCATGGCCTGCTGGCCGGCGTGCAAATTGAGATCGTGCCCGGCAACTACGACGACCCGATCGGCGACATCGACCTGTTCATCGCCGCCGGCGTCGAGCAGATCGTGATGCTGCCGTTCTTCGACACCCTGCTGCCCGCCTTCGAGGCCCAGCTCGGCACGCTGGCCCCCGACGCGGTGGATGCGAAAGAATCCGAATTGCGCATGCGCTACCGGCTCGCGCTGGACAAGGCGCGCGCCATCGGCACCGTATACCTCGGCACCTTCCACCGCATGGGCGCCGCGCTCGAGGCGGCCAACAACGACGCCGTGGCCGTCGTCCTGGCGCGCTTCAACGCCGCCTTGCGCGAGGAGGCCGCCGCGTTCCCGAACGTGCGCCTGGTCGACATCGAGGCCGTGGTGCGCGCGATCGGCCAGCAGGGCGCCTTCGACACCCGCTTCTACTACCGCAGCAAGGCGCCGTACACGGGCGCCTTCATGAATGAACTGGCGCGCCGCATCGCGCTTGCCTCGCGCGGCTTCGGCAGCCACTTCTACAAGGTGCTGGTGCTCGATTGCGACAATACCCTGTGGGGCGGCGTGATCGGCGAAGACCTGTTGGCCGGCATCAAGCTTGGGCCGTACGACTATCCGGGCAATATCTTCTGGCGCATGCAGCACGAATTCGCGGCCCTCGAACGGGCCGGCGTGCTGCTGTGCCTGTGCACCAAGAACAATCCGGCCGACGTCGACGAGGTGCTGCGCGCGCATCCGGAGATGGTGCTGCGCGATGCCAGCTTCGTCGTCAAGAAGGTCAACTGGGACGACAAGCCGGGCAATCTGCGCGCGATCGCCGCCGAGTTGAACGTGGGCCTCGACAGCATGGTGTTCCTTGACGACTCAAGCTTCGAGTGCGAGGCCGTGCGCCAGCAGCTGCCGATGGTGCACACGGTGCAGGTGCCGTCCGCGCTGCCGGACTACCCGCGCGTGGTGCGCGAGCTGGGCGCCCTGTTCCTGGCCGGCGGCATCAGCGCCGAGAGCTCCGGCAAGACCGAACAGTACCGCCAGCGCGCCGGCGCCGAGGCCGAGCAGGCACGCTTCGACAACCAGCAAGACTACCTCGCCTCGCTCGAACTGAAGGTCGAGCTTGCGCGCAACGCGCGCGCCAGCAGCGCCCGCATCAGCGAGCTGTCGATGAAGTCGAACCAGTTCAACCTGACCACGCGCCGCTACACCGAGACCGAGATCGTGCAGGCGATGGAGCGCGGCGCGGTGTACTCGCTGACGGTGGCCGACAAGTTCGGCAAGGCCGGCCTGACCGGCGTGGCGCTGCTGCGCTACGACGGTGCGCGCGCCGTGGTCGACAATTTTTTCATGAGCTGCCGGGTGATCGGACGCGGCGTCGAGACGGCCATCTGGGCGCGCATCGTGGCCGACGCCGTCGCGCGCGGCTGCACCGAGCTGGGTGCCGACTTTGTCCCCTCGCCCAAGAACGCCCAGGTGGCCGATTTCTACGACCGCCTTGGCCTGCCCCTTTCAAGCACCACTTCCGACGGCGCGCGCACCTACCTGCTGGATGCGCACACCTTCGTCCCCCCTGATACTTCCTGGATCGAGATGAGCTATGTTGAATGAAACCGCACTGAAAAACGTCATGGGCGCGATGCTCAGTGTCGACCCGGCCAGCATTGGCGAGGACGCCAGCATGGACAACGTCGAGAGCTGGGATTCGCTGCGCCACATGAACCTGGTGCTGGCGCTGGAAGACGAGTTCAAGGTCTCGATTCCCGATGATGATGCCGGCAACATCACTTCCTACCGGCTGATCAAGCTGGTGCTGGAAGAGCTGCTCGCCGCCAAAGGCTAGGGAGGCCGCATGGACTGGCTCATCGAACGTTTCGCCAGCGCCCCGGAGCAGCCGGCGTTCATCCACGAAGGCCGCGTGGTCAGCTACGGCGCCGTGGTCGCCAGCGTGGGCCTGTTTCGCGCGCGCGTGGCCGACGCCGGCATCGTCGCCGGAGAGACGGTGGTGGTGCTGGGCGACTATTCGCCGGAAGTGTTCTGCATGCTGCTGGCGCTGGCCGGGCAGGGCGCCATTGTCATTCCGCTGACCTCCAATTCGGTGATCGAGGAGGCCGTGGCGCTGGGCGTGTCCGGCTGCCACTGGTATATCCGCTTCAGCGCCGATGGCGTCGGGTTCGACATCGCGCGGCGCCATGTGCCGACCGATAACCCTCTGCTGGCCGAATTCCGCACCCGCGGCGTGCCGGGGCTGGTGCTGTTCTCGTCCGGCTCGACCGGCAAGCCGAAGGGCATCCTGCACGACTTCAACCAGGTGGCCGAGAAGTTCCGCAAGCCACGCCAGAAGGTGGTGGCGATTCCTTTCCTGATGATCGACCATTTCGGCGGCATCAACACGATCCTGGCCATCACCGGCAGCCTGGGCACCGTGGTGACGGTGGCCGAACGTTCGGCCAACGACATTTGCGCCGCGATCGAACGCTACAAGGTGCAGCTGCTGCCGGCCACGCCGTCGTTCCTGACGCTGCTGATGGCGTCCGGCCTGCACCGCCAGTACGACCTGTCCTCGCTCGAGCGCATCACCTACGGCACCGAGGTGATGCCGCAGTCGACGCTGGACCGGGTGCGCACGGCCTTCCCGAAGGTGAACCTGCAGCAGACCTACGGCCTGTCGGAAGTGGGCGTGCTGCGCTCGCAATCGCGTGACGACGGTTCGCTGTGGGTGCGCATTGGCGGCGACGGCTTCCAGACCAAGGTGGTGGGCGGCATCCTGTGGATCAAGTCCGAGTACGCGATGGTGGGCTACCTGAACGCGCCGTCCGAGTTCGACGCCGAGGGCTGGTTCAACACCCAGGACCAGGTGGAGGTGGACGGGGAGTTCTTCCGCATCCTCGGCCGGGTCACGGACCTGATCAACGTGGCCGGCCAGAAGGTGTATCCGTCCGAGGTCGAAAGCGTGATCCTCGAGCTCGACAACATCCAGGACGTGGCCGTATTCGGCGAAGCCCATGCACTGCTGGGCCAGATCGTGGTGGCCAAGATCGTGCTCGACGCGCCGGAGACGGCCGAGAGCGTGAAAAAACGCGTGCGCCAGGCGTGCCTGGCCCAGCTGGCGCAGTTCAAGGTCCCGGCCAAGGTGGTGCTGGCCGAAGGCGTGCTGCACAGCGCGCGCCAGAAGAAGATCCGGCGCGAATAGTCGCGCGGCAATAGTGTTTGACGGGACAATCCCGCGCGGACATACTTGATTGGGACGCGCCCCATCTCCTCCTGAATGTAGAGATTCACATGCAAAAGAAAATCGAACTGATCCAACAACTGGCCGATGCGAAAAAGCTCATCAACACGATCTTGCAGGATGAGGAATTCGACTATTTCTCGATCCAGAAAAAGGGGGAAACGGACGCCAAGCTGGCCCGGCTGCAGCAAGTATCGGCCATCGAAGTCTACCTGCCGGGCGTGCTCAAGCACGCGCGCGCCGTCAATCCCAAGCGCCATTACCATTTCATCGACAAGGATTTCTTCGACGACCAGGACAGCGCCAAGTACCGCGGCGCCGTGTTCGTGCTGACCAATAACGACATCGGCCCGAACCTGCCGAAATACCTCGATTTCTACCGCCGCAATCCGGACGCGCTGTTCGTCGTCTGGGACTGGGATCCCCAGCACTGGACCTACATGAGCTGCATGCTGGCCATGCACTGCGACTTCTATATTTCCTCGGCCTCCGAAAACGCTTACCTGTTCTCGCACTTCAACCCCTACGTGCTGGGGCCGGTGCTGGGCGGGGTGAACCAGTGGACCCGCAAGTACCTGCTCGACCATTTCGATGTGATCGCTGCCGAGCGCTCGAACGAGCCGGTGGGCGAGCACGTGCTGTATCCGGATTTCCCGCGCCGCAACCGCGCCGTGCAGACCGTGAGCCGCACCATTCCAGGGGTCAAGTTTTCCGACCTCAGCTACCAGCACATGTCGGACCTGGACAACCTGAAGATGTGGACCAGCTATAAGGTCCACTGGATCATGCCAGTGCTGTGCGGCGTGCCGGTGCGCGTGCACAACGCCATCATTACGGGCGGCATTCCGCTGGTGCCCTCGTTCTACAAGAACATTCCCGAGATCGTGGCACTGGGCGACGTACCGCTGTACTACGACACGATCGACCTGATCGAGCCGGCCCGCATCAATGCGCTGGCGGTGAAGAAATTTGACGAGGCCGGCGAAAGCGGCCTGATCGAACGGGTGCGCGTGGCGCTCGAACGCAACCACATCGACCAGCGGATCGAAGAGATCTTCGTGCTGCTCGAAGACAAGCTGGCCCAGGTCGCCGCCAACGCGCGCGACTACACGCTTGGCTATTTCCGCCGCTAGGAGGCCGCATGAACCTCGACCTGTGCAGAATCATCGACCTGCCCAAGCACGCCGATCCGCGCGGCAATTTGTCCGTGATCGAAGGCAATGTCGACGTGCCCTTCGACATCAAGCGGGTCTACTACCTGTATGACGTGCCGGGCGGCTCCTCGCGCGCCGGCCACGGGCACCGCGAATTGCAGCAATTGATCGTCGCGATGTCGGGCAGCTTCGACGTCATCGTCGACGATGGTTATGCACGCAAGAAATTTCACCTGAACCGCTCGTACTACGGACTCTACATTCCAAAGATGATGTGGCGCGAGGTCGAGAATTTTTCCTCGGGCGGGGTATGCCTGGTGCTGGCCTCGACCATGTATGACCGCGACGACTATTTCCATGATTACGACCAGTTCCAGTCCATCGTCCACCACCAGCCACGAGACATATGACCATTCCCTTTCTCGATTTGAAGGGCGCCCACCTGGCGCAGTCCGACGCCCTGGAGCAGGCTTTCCACCGGGTCCTGCATTCGGGCAGCTACATCCTCGGCGCCGAAGTCGAATCGTTCGAGCGGCAATTCGCCCGCTACTGCGAAACCGGGCATTGTGTCGGCGTGGCCAACGGGCTGGACGCGATTTTCCTGATCCTGAAGGCCTACGGCATCGGTCCCGGCGACGAAGTACTGGTGCCGAGCAACACTTACATCGCCACCTGGCTGGCCGTGTCGCACTGCGGCGCGCTGCCGGTGCCGGTTGAACCGGACCCGGCGACCTACAATCTCGATCCGTACAAGATGGAAGCGGCCATCACGGCGCGCACCAAGGCCGTGATTCCGGTGCACCTGTACGGGCAGCCGGCCGACATGGACCCGATCCTCGACCTGGCGCGGCGCCATGGCTTGAAGGTGATTGAGGACGCGGCCCAGGCGCACGGCGCGCGCTACCGCGGCCGGCGTGCCGGCAGCCTGGGTGACGCTGCCGCCTTCAGTTTTTATCCCGGCAAGAATCTTGGCGCGCTCGGCGACGGCGGCGCGATCACCACCAACGACGCCAAGCTGGCCGATGCGGTGCGGGTCTACGGCAATTATGGTTCGCGCGTGAAGTACCACAACGAGGTGCTCGGTTTTAATTCCCGCCTCGACGAGTTGCAGGCCGCGCTGCTGAGCGTGAAGCTGCCGGGCCTGGATGAAGGTAATGTACGGCGGCGTGCGATCGCGGCGCGCTATGCCGAGCGGCTGGCCGGCATTCCCGGCGTGGTGCTGCCGCAGGTGCCGGCCTGGGCCGAGCCGGTCTGGCATGTGTATGTGATCCGCCATCCCGAGCGCGACGCGCTGGCCGCCCGCCTGGCGCGAGCCGGGGTCGGCACGGTGATCCATTACCCGGTGCCGCCGCACCGCCAGCCCGCTTACGAGGCGGCGTTCGGCGCGGCCAGCCTGCCGCTGTCGGAGGCGATCCACCGCGAAGTGTTGAGCTTGCCGATGGGGCCGATGATGAGCCTGGAGCAGGCCGACCAGGTTGCGCAACTGATACGGGGCGGGTGAGACGATGCAAGAGAAAACAATCGTTGTCATTCCGGTCTACAAGGCCGAGCTGGACGTGTTCGAGCAGTTTTCCCTGCAGCGCTCGGTGCACGCGCTGGCGCGACGCAAGCTGGTGTTCGCCGGCCCCGACGGGCTGGACATGGGGTATTACCAGCGCCTGTACCCGCAGATCCCGTTCGTGCCGTTCGCGCCCGAGTTTTTCGCTTCGATTCCGGGTTACAACCGCCTGCTGTTGAGCAAACAGTTCCATGCCAGCTTCGGCGACTATGAATTCATGCTGATCCTGCAGACGGACGCGATCATCCTGCGCGACGAGCTCGACTTTTGGGAAGCCCAGCCCTTCGACTATGTGGGCGCGCCCTGGCCCGAGCAATACGAATTGTTCGTCAACCTGGACCGCTTCGTGGGCAGCAACGGCAAGCACATGAAGGTGTCGGTGGGCAATGGCGGCCTGAGCTTGCGCCGCATCGGCAAGTGCGTGGCCCTGTTCGACGAATTCCCGGATGCGACCAATGTGTTCCGGCATACGGGTTCGAGCGAGGATTTGTTTTATTCGGTGATGGGGGCGCTGTCGGCCGACTTCGTGTTGCCCAACGAGATGACGGCGTCGCGCTTTTCGATGGAGCTGCGGCCGAGCTATTACCACACGGTCAACGGTGGCCGGCTGCCGATGGGCACCCACGCGTGGTGGAAATACGAGCCCGAATTCTGGCGCCAGCACATTCCCGGCATGCCCGCGCTGTAAGCTGTACGTCACATCTTGTGAATACGTCGAAATTTGATTCGTCGTTCCCGCACAGGCGCACTGGTGTCCGGAATAATTTTCTTGACAAGGATGCGGCCACAATCAGGCATTGGAATGCTGCCGAAATCGCGAAAGTTAAGAATCGACGTCGTCCTCGCGAACGCGGGACCCATACTGAGCACATTCAGCTTGGGTCCCCGCGTTCGCGAGGACGACGTTGGCTTACTATTTCGGTCTTAACCCCGGCCGCGAATTCGGCATGGCCGCATGCTCACTGGACTTTTCGCGCGCAGGCGGGAATCCATACCTTGCGTCACATTCGCCGGAGTACGACGGGTTTCGACGGCCCTATGCCTTGACTGGCACGGCCACCTTTTGCATCGTGGTCAGCAGGTGCGGGCCGCGCCATTCCTGGCTCAGGATCTTGAAGGCGCCGGTGAAGCCGTAAATCACCGCCCAGCGGTTCTCATGGTCGAAATACAGGGGGAAGGTCTGCTCGGTGATGAAGTTGACGTGGGTCGGGTCGCGAAACAGTTCCACATGCGGATAGGCCGGCGTAAACGAGAGGAAGGTGCCATTCATCTTCAGCACCCGGTACACCTCGCTCATCACTTCGACAAAGGCGTTGCGCCGCTGCGGGGCATACACCAGTGGCGGAATATGCTCGAGAAAATCGACGGCGGTGACGAACTCGAACATGTCGCTCTCGAACGGAATCGGCTCGATCACCAGGTCGGCATGCTTGACGTTCATCTCCGGAATGTCGCGCACGTCCACGCCGTAGGTTTCGTCAGCGTTGAACAAATTGCGCGGCGTGCCGCCACATCCCAGGTCCAGGCTTTTGCTCATGTGTTTCCCCTTCGATCGCGACAATTTCGCCGCTAAAGTATCGGCCTTGCCTTAATGCACTGTCAAGCGGCGAACAAGGGTATTTCTTTAACGCACCTTATTGCTTTGAAGGTGGCCGCTTCGGGTAGAATCCTTGAGCATCCGCGCCTTCTTGCCGCGTGGATCTTACTTATCGGGGTCGCTGTACACACAATGAGCACCACTTTCTCTCATTCCACCATCCAGTGCCTGACCGCCATTGCCCAGCATCACGGGCTGCAGGTCAATCCCGAGCGCCTCATCGAGCAGTACGCGCTGGGAGCGGAGGAGCCGGCCGCGCCGCTGCTTGCGCGCATCGCCTCCGACATCGGCCTGAAGGTCAAGAGCGATCAGCTCAGCTGGACCAGCCTGCTGGCCCAGGGTGGCGTGTTCCCCCTGATGGCGCGCCTGTCCAATGGCAACGGCGTGATCGTGGTCGGCGTGCGCAGCGAGGGCGAGCCCAGGGTGGCCATCCTCGACCCGCTGCAAGACAAGTCAGGTGTGATCCTGATCGACAAAGAGCAGTTCTGCGCGCGCTGGAATGGCGACGTCGTGTTCATGAAGCGCGAGCATTCGCTGACCGACTTGAACCAGCCCTTCTCGCTGCGCTGGTTCATCCCCGAGATCCTCAAGCAGAAGGCGGCGTTCCGCGACATCGCGCTCACCGCGCTGGCGGCGCACATGCTGGCGCTGGCCTCGCCGGTGTTCTTTCAGCTGGTGATCGACAAGGTGCTGGTGCACCAGAGCACGGCGACGCTGTGGGTGCTGGGCGTGGGCATCGTCATCGCGCTGTGCTTCGACGCGGTGTTCGGCTACCTGCGCCAGATGCTGACCCTGGCCGCCACCAACAAGATCGACATGCGCCTGACGCGGCGCGCTTTCGCCCACCTGATGTCGCTGCCGATCGATTATTTCGAGACCACCAGCGCCGGCGTCGTCACGCGCCACATGCAGCAGCTCGAGAAGATACGCAACTTCCTCACCGGGCGCCTGTTCTCGACCGGCCTCGATACCACGGCGCTGCTGATTTTCCTGCCGATCCTGTTCACCTATTCGGTCAAGCTGGCCATGATCACGCTCGCGTTCACGCTGCTGATCGCCTGCGTGGTGGCCGGCATGGTGCCGACCTTCCAGCGCCGCCTGAACGCGCTGTATCAGGCCGAGGGCAGCCGCCAGGCGATGCTGGTCGAGACCATCCACGGCATGCGCACCGTGAAGGCGCTGGCGATCGAGCCGTCGCAGCGCAAGGATTGGGACCAGCGCTCGGCCGCCTCGATCACCATGCACTTCCGGGTCGGCCGCATTTCGATCACCGGCAACGCGATCACCGACTTCCTCGGCAAGCTGCTGCCGGTGGTGATCATCGTGATCGGCGCCCAGGATGTGTTCGACCAGACCCTGACGGTCGGTTCGCTGATCGCCTTCCAGATGATCTCCGGACGCGTGGTCTCGCCGCTGATCGCCATCGTCGGCCTGGTCAACGAATACCAGGAGACGGCGCTGTCGGTGCGCATGCTGGCCGAGGTGATGAATCGCGCGCCGGAAGGGCGTCTCGGCGCCGGCGGCCTGCGTCCGCAACTGGTTGGCGAGATCACCTTCGACGAGGTCACGTTCCGCTACCCCGGTTCGAGCAATGCCGCGCTCGACCGCGCTTCGTTCACGCTGCCGGCCGGGAAAGTGATCGGCATCGTGGGCCGCAGCGGTTCGGGCAAGACCACGCTGACCAAATTGATCCAGGGCCTGTACCCGGTGCAGGAGGGCCTGATCCGCTTCGATGGCACCGACGCGCGCGAGATCGACCTGGCCCACTTGCGGCGCCAGGTCGGCATCGTCATGCAGGAGAACTTCCTGTTCCGCGGCACCGTGCGCGAGAACATCGCCGCCACCAAGCCGGATGCCAGCTTCGAAGAGATCGTGGCCTCGGCGGAAGCGTCGGGGGCGGCTGAATTCATCGAGCGCCTGCCGCAAGGCTACGACACCATGCTCGAAGAAAATGCCGCCAACCTGTCGGGCGGGCAGAAGCAGCGGCTTTCGATTGCCCGTTCGCTGCTGGCCAAGCCGCGCATCCTGATCCTCGACGAGGCGGCCAGCGCGCTCGATCCCGAGAGCGAAGCGATCTTTATCCGCAACCTGTCACGCATTGCGGTCGGCCGCACTGTGGTGATGATTTCCCACCGCCTCTCGACGCTGGTCAATGCGCACGCCATCCTGGTGATGCAGCAGGGCCGCCTGGTCGATAGCGGCCGTCACGAAGAATTGCTGTCCCGAAGCGAGACCTACCAGCACCTATGGAACCAACAAACAAGCCACATCTGAACGACGCCCGCGGGACCGAACTCGAGTTCCTGCCGGACGCCGACGCGATCGAGCGCAGCCCGCTGCCGCCGTACTTGCGCATCACGATCCACGTCATGTTCCTGGCGCTGGTGTCGTTCGTGGTGTGGGCCAGCGTGTCGCAGATCGACCGCGTGGTGGTCACCAAGGGCCGGCTGGTCAACCCGCTGCCGAACATCGTGGTGCAGCCGCTGGAAACGGCGATCGTGCAGGCGGTGCATGTGCGTCTGGGCCAGGTGGTCAAGAAGGGCGAGCTGCTGGCCACGCTCGACCCGACCTTCACCAAGGCCGACGAGGACCAGCTGCGCACGCGCCTGCGCAGCCTCGACACCCAGACCCACGGCCTGCAGGCGGAACTGGCCGGCAGCATGCCGTCAGGACGCGCCGGCACCGATTCCGACAGCAAGCTCCAGGCCGAACTGTCGACCGAGCGCCAGGCCAACTACCGGGCCCAGATGGACAAGCTGACCGAGACCGTGGCGCGCCTGAAGGCGAGCCAGGTCACCAACAAGCTGGACCAGGATGCCTTGACGCTGCGCCTGAAATCGGCGCACGAGGTCGAAGACATGTACGAGCGGCTGGTCAAGGAAAACTTCGGCGCCAAGCTGCACCTGCTCGAAGCGCGCGACAAGCGGCTCGAAGTGGAGCGCACGCTGCAAACGACGATCGGGCGTGAAGCCGAGATCCGGCGCGAACTAGCCTCGTCCGAGGCCGAGGCGTCGGCCTTCCACAAGAATTGGCGCCAGAAGCAGATGGAGGAGTTGTTGTCGACGTCGCGCGACCGCGACCAGGTCAACGAGCAGCTGGCCAAGGCCGACAAGCGACACCAGCTGGTGTCGCTGGTGGCGCCGGCCGACGGCGTGGTGCTGGAAATCGCCAAGCTCTCGCCCGGTTCCGTGATCAAGGAAGCTGAAACGTTCTTTACGCTGGTGCCGCTGGGCGGCGTGCTCGAAGCCGAGGTCCAGATCGATGCGGTCGACGTCGGCTATGTGAAGCTGGGCGACGTGGCCCAGGTCAAGCTCGACGCCTTCCCGTTCCAGAAGCATGGCAGCATCAAGGCCAGCGTGCGCGTGATCACCAGCGACACTTTCAAGCGCGAATCGGGCGTCAGTGGCGGTCCGGACGCCTACTACCTGAGCCGCGTCCACCTGGGCGACGCCAAGCTCAAGAAGATGGCGCCGAACGACCGGCTGCTGCCCGGCATGACGCTCAACGCCGAGATTGTCGTTGGCAAGCGCACAGTGATGTCATACTTGTTGTGGCCATTGACCAAAGCGATGGACGAATCAATCCGGGAACCGTGATCGAGGAGTTGAGATGCCTGATTCAATCGATCGCCACGGCGCAGTTGACGCGGCGACCGCATTGGGCCGCGTCCACCTGAACGAGATTGCCGCCGTTTTCAACCTGATCCAGGACGGCAGTGCGGACGGCTGTTTCAACGATATCTACCTGCAGCCGCGCTACCAGGCCGGGCTGGGGGGGCAGTTGCTGTGCGTCTGGGGCCTGGGCAGGATACGCTTGCCGGACGGGCGCTGGAGCCAGGCGGCGCTGCGTGTGGTGCGCCGGGACGGTGCGCTGGCCGGTTTCATCCTGACGCGCGATCCGGCTCCCGGGCGCCGCGAGATCTACATGTGTGCGGTCGATAGCCAGTGGCGCCGGCGGGGCCTTGGACGCCTGCTGGTGTGCGCTGCACAGGCCAGCCTGGCGCCCGGCACCACGCTCGAAGCGCACTGTCGAACGCCCGCCCTGGCCATGCGGCGCCTGCTGCAAAGTGCAGGCTTCGCGCCGCAAAAGCCCGGCGCCGGCGGCGTGCGCGGCTTTGTCTACCGCGCCTGAAAAAGTGACGAATTTTTCGAGAAATTCGTAGGGTGGATCCCCAAGGGGTCGACCCTGCGATTAACGTACCGCGAGCACACCCTCCTTGAGCGGCGATGGCATTCCCAGTTCGGTGGGCTTGATCACCAATTGCAGCGGAGTGGCCTGCACATACTGGTTCAATTCGCGCACCAGGTGATCGACCTGCGCCGTCAGCGCGGTGGCGAACCACACGTCGGCCATTGCATGGCTGTCGCCATTTGCGTCCTGCCAGCTTGAAATCAATCCTGCCAGGTTGCCGTTATCCTTGCCGTTGCCGGCCTGTGGGGTCAGCCCAATGCTTGCCACACCCGCGTCCCTGAGCGACACCAATTCCGCCGGCTGGCTCACGCCATCGCTGTTGCGGTCGACCCACAGCCGCAACTGGCCATACGCCGCGTCGAAAGCGTCGATGACACCGTCGCCATTGCCATCGAGCGCGGCCAGCGCGCTGAATCCATCCCTGGCGCGCCCGCTGGGCAGTAGCGTGGCGCTGCCGAACAATTCGCTGCCATCGTCGATCGTGCCGTTACCGTTGCGGTCCAGCGCCAGCAAGGCGTCGCCCGGCGCCACCCAGCCCGTGTGCACGGCCTGGCCGTCGGCGCGGATGTCGAACTCGACGCCCGCCTCCAGGCCCAGGGTGCGTACGCCGTCGCCATCCATGTCGAGCACCAGCGGCGTGGCGTAGCGCGACGAGCCCGGATCGAGCGCCATGGTTTGCGCCACGCTCATGGCCGCCACCTGGGCGTTGGTCAGCGCGCCGATCTGGCTCAGGCTCAGCACGGCCAGCTCGGTCGTCAGCAACGCCTGCGCCTGGTTGGTGGTCAGCGCCCCCACTTGCGCCAGCGTCAGCGCTTGCGCCTGTGCGGTGGTGAGCGCGACGATCTGATTGGTCGTCAGGACGGCGACCTGGCTGGTCTTGAGGCTGGCGAACTGGCTGCTGCTGAGCGCCGCGAGATGAGCCGGCGTGATCGACAGCAGTTCGCTGGCCGAGAGCACCCCGAGCTGGCTGTTGCTCAGCGAGGCAAGCTGCGCGCTGCTCAGCGCCGCGACCTGGGAGTCGGCCAGCGCCGCGACCTGGCTCAGTTTGAGGGCCATGACCTGGGTGTTGGTCAGCGCGGCGATCAGTTCATCTGGCACGGCGGGCAGCTGTAGCACGCTGAGCGCGGCGATCTGGGCGCCGCTGAACACGACGATCTGGGCGGTGGTGATGGAGCCGAGCTGGTCGGGCGAGAACGCGGCCACCTGGCTCGACTTGAGCGCGCCGATTTGCGGCGTGGTCAGCACCGCGGTCTGGGCATTGGTCAGCGCGCCGATCTGGGTCACCGTCAGCGCGGCCACCTGAGACGGCGTCATGGCGCCAACCTGGCTGGTGCCTAGCGCGCCGATCTGGTCGGCGGTGAGCACGCTCAGCTGGCTGATCTTGATCGCCACCACCTGGGCGGTGCTCAGGGTGCCGATTTGCGGGATCGTCAGGCCGATCACCTGGGCTGTGCTCAGGTAGCCGATCTGGTTGGCCGACAGCGCCTGCAACTGGCGCGTGCTCAGGGCGCCCAGCTGGTCGGCGTCGAGCACCGGCAACTGGGTGGCGGAAAGCGCGGCCACTTGCGCGGTGCTCAGCGCGCCGACCTGGTCGAGCGTGAGCGCGTCGACCTGGTTGGTGGTGAGCGCCTGCACTTGGCCGGCGGTCAGCGCGGCTACGTCGGCCAGCGACAAGGCGCTGAACAGGTAGGCGGGCAAGTTGGCCACCTGGGTGCTGGTCAGGGCCGTCACCTGCGCCGTCGACAGGCTGGCCACCTGGGCCGGCGTCAGGCCGCCGAACTGGGCCACCGTGATCGCGGCCACCTGGGCCGTCGTCAAGGCCGCCACCTGGGCCGTGTCCAGCACCGCCAGCTGGGCATTTTGCAGCGCGCCGATCTGGCGCGTGGTGAAGGCGGCCAGGTCGCCCGTTTCGAGCGCCATGACCTGGTCCGGTGTGAGCGCCGCGCTTTGCGCCAGCGTCAGCGCGGCCGCCTGGGCGCTGGTGAGCGCGGCGATTTGCGCAGTGCTGAACCCCTGGCTCAACTGGCTCGTGCCCAGCGTCGCAAGCTGGGCCGGCAACAGGGCGCTGGTCTGCGCCGTGCTCATGATCCCGAGCTGTTCGCTCGAGAGCGCAACGAGGGCCGCGCTGGCGAACGCGCGCAGCTGGGTGGTGCTCAAGGCGCTGAGCTGGTCGTCGCTCAGGGCGGCGGCCTGGGACGCGCCGAGCGCCTGGATCTGGCTGGTGGCGAACAGCGCCAGCTGGCTCGGGGACAAGCCCTGCGTCAGCTGGGTCGTTGACAGCGCGGCCACCAGCACGGTGCCCAGCGCTTGTACCTGCAGGCTGCCCAGCGCGCCGATCTGGCTGGTCGAGAGCGCGGCCAGCTGGCGCGTGCTGAGCGCGGCGATCTCGCGTGTTTCAAAGGCGGCCAGCTGGGTGGTGGAGAGGGCGGCCAGTTGCACACTGCCCAGCACCGCCAGCTGCGCGCTGGTCAGGGCCGCCAGCTGGGTACCGGACAGGCCGTCGCTGATCTGGCTGGTGGAGATGGCGGCGATCGCGCCGGTCTTCAATGCTGCGACCTGGGCCGTGCTCAGCACCGACAGCTGGCTGGTGGAGAGGGCGGCCACCTGGTCAACCGACAGCGCCGCGATCTGGGTGGTGCTCAATTGCGCCAGTTGGGTGGTCGACAGGCCGGAGGCCAACTGGTCCGAACTCAAGCCCGCCAGCACGGCCGTGTTCAGCACCGCCGTCTGGGCGCTGGTGAAGGCGGCCAGTTGCGCGCTGGTCAGGCTGGCGACCTGGCGCGCGCTGAGCGCGGCGATGTCGGTCGTTTCGAACGCGACGATCTGGTCGGTGCCCAGCGCCGGCAGCTGGACCGTGGTCAGCGCCTGCGCCTGGCTGGTGGTCAGCGCGGCCAGCTGGGTGCTGGTGAAGCCGTTGCGGATCTGGTCGGTGCTCAGGATGCCCAGCGCGGCACTGCCCAGCGCCGCCAGCTGCGCCGTCGAGAGCAAGGAAACCTGGGTCGTCGTCAATGCCACGTCCTGCAGCGTGCGCAAGCCGCCCAGCTGGGTCGTGGTCAGCGCCGCGAACTGCAGCGTGTTGATGCCGAAGGCCAGCTGGCTGGTCGACAGCGCGCCAAGCTGGATGCTGCTCAGCGCGCGCGTCTGGACGGTGCTCAGCGCCGTCATCTGGTCAAGCGTCAGCGCCGCCACCTGGGCAACGGTCAGGGCGGCGATATCGCTGCTCCCGACGGCCGCCAGCAAGGGCAAGCCCAGGCTGGCCAGGGCGGTGGTCGTCACGCTGGCAATCTGCGCGCTGGTGAGCGCGCCGATCTGGGTGCTGGAAAACAAGGCCAGCTGGCTGCTGCCAAAGCCGGCCACCAGGCTCAATTTGAAGGCGGCGATATCGTCCGTGCCGAGGGCGCCGAACTGGCCGGCGTTCAGGGCCGCCAGCTGGAGCGTCGTCAGCGCGCTGGTCTGGCTGGTATTGAACGCGCCGACCTGGTCGCTGCCAAGCACGCCGATCTGGGTCGTGCCCAGACCGGCCAGCTGGGTCGACTTGAGGGCCAGCAGGTGCGCGCTGTCGAGCGCGGCCAGCGCAGCGGTGCCGAGCGCGCCGAGCTGGGTGGCCGACAGCGCGGCCAGGTCACCGGTCTCGAAGGCGAGCGCCTGGCTGGTGCTCAGCGTGGCCAGCTGGGTGCTGGTGAGCGTCTGCACCTGTGCGCTGCTGAGCGCGGCGAACTGGCTGGTGTCGAGCGCATCGAGCTGGCTGGCAGACAGCGCAGCGACCCTGAGCGCGCCGATGTTGGCGCTGGCGACAGCTTGCAGCTGGCCGGTGCCGAGCGCTGCCATCTGAAGCGTGGTCAGGGCTGCCAGCTGGGTGCTGCCGAAGGCGCCGAACTGGGACGCGCCGAGCGCCGCCAGCTGGGTGGTGGTGATGGCCGCCGCCTGCGCCGCCTTGAACGCGGCCAGGTCCGTTGTTGTGAGGGCGCCGACCTGGCCGGCGTCGAGCGCGGCCACCTGGCGCGTGCTCAAGGCGGCCGCCTGGGCGGTGTTCAGGGCGGCGATCAGCGTCGTCGACAGCACCGCCAGCTGCAGCGTGGTCAGCGCCGCCGCCTGGGCCGAGCCGAGCGCCGCCAGCTGAGCCAGGCTGAGCACGGCGATGGCGTCAGTGGCCACGGCGGCCAGCTGCGCGCCAGAGAGCACGCGCATGTCGGTCGTGTCGAGCACGGCGAACTGGCCGGCGCTGAGCACGGCCATCTGGCGCGTGGCGAGGCCGGCCACCTGCGCGCTGCTCAGCGCCGCGATCTGGCGCGTCAGGAAGGCGGCCAGCTGGGTGCTGGTCAGGGCCGCGACCTGGGTCGGGGAGAGGGCCGCCAGCTGGCCACTGGTCAGCGTCGTCAAGGAGTCCGGTGCGAACGCCGTCAGCTGGCTGGTCTTCAAGGCGGCCAGGTCGGCCGTCTCGAACGCGAGCAGCTGGAGGGTGTTCAAGGCGGCGATCTGGCGCGTGTTCAAGGCTGACGCCTGGGCGCTCGTCAGGGCCGCGATCTGGGTGGTCAGCATGGCGCCGATCTGGTCGCTGCCCAGGGCGGCAAGCTGCGCACTGCGCAGCGCTGCGATGTCGCTGGTGCTGAACGCGGCCAACTGCGCGTTGCTCAAGGCGGCGATCTGGCGGGTGGTCAAGGCGCTGGCCTGCTGGGTGCCCAGCACGGCGATCTGGCTGGTCGTCAGCCCGCTCAGCTGCACGCTGCTCAGTGCCGCCACGGTGCTGCTTTTCAAGGCCGCCACGTCGCCCGTGTCGAGCGCCGCCAGCTGGCTGGTGTCGAACACGGCCAGCTGGGCGCTGCTCAGCACTGCGGCCTGGGCGCTGGTCAGGGCCGCGATCTGGCCGCTGTCCATGATGGCCATCTGGGCGCTGCTCAAGGCCGCCGCTTGCAGCGTGGTCAGGGCGGCGATATGGGAACTGGTCAACACGGCAAGGCCCGTGCTGCCGAGCGCGGCGAGCTGGCTGGTCTTCAGCGCCGCAACGACCGCGCTGCCGAAGGCGGCTAGCTGGGCCGTGCCAAGCGCGGCCAACTGGCGTGTGCTCAGGGCGTTGACCTGGGCGCTGGTGAGCGCTGCCAGCTGGGCGGTGCTCAAGCCCTGGCTCAACTGGGTGCTGCCCAGCGCGGCCACCTGGGCGCTGCCCAGGGCGGCGATCGCGGTCGTGCCCAGGCTGGCCAGCTGGTCGCTGGCAAGGGCAAACAGCTGGGCCGTCGTGAGTGCGACGAGCTGGCTCGTTTTCAAGGCCGCCACCACGTCGGTATGGAGGATGCGCAGCTGGGCGCTGCTCAAGGCGCTCAGCTGGGCCGTCGTCAGCGCGGCCATTTGCGCGGTGCTCAGCGCGTCCACTTGCGTCGTCGACAGGGCCGCCACCTGGCGGCTGCCCAGCGCTGCGATCTGGCTGGTGGACAGGCCGTTGGCGATGGCGTCCGTGCCCAGGGCGGCCAGCTGGCTGGTTCGCATGCCGGCCAGGGCGGCGGTGCTGAGCGCGCCCAGTTCGGCCGTCGACAGGGCCACCAGCTGGGCGCTCGACAGGGCGCCGATCTGGCCGCTGGTGAGCGCGCCGAACTGGCCAGTGGTGAAGCCGTCGCTCAGCTGCGAGACGGTCAGTGCGCCGATCTGGGCGCTGGCCAGGCCGGCAATCTGGGTCGAGCTCAGGCCGGCGCTGATCTGTTCCGTCAACAGCGCGCGCAGGTCCAGCGTGGAGATCAGGCGCAGCTGAACGGTGCTGAGCACGGCCAGTTGTGCGGTGGAGAAGGCCTGCATGTCGAACGTGGTCAGGCGCGTCACCTGAGTGCTGCTCAGGACGGCGATTTGCGCGGTGGTCAAGTTCGGAATGATGGACGATACGGTCATATGGATTCTCCTCGGGCAAGGATAGACCCGGAGGGCGCGCATCAAAGGGTGGAGCAGGCGCGGACAAACCGCTCAGTTCCTGCGATACGGTGAAAAAAGGTATGATGGCCGCATGCTACAGACACCCGCCAGTTTCGTTCCGCTGCTCGTGCCCCAGGTGCAGGCCGAGCCAATGACCTTCGTGTTCCAGGGCCAGCGCCTGTTGCTGCGCGAGGCCGACCTGGCCTTGCCGGACGTCGAAGCGCTGGCGCTCGATCCGTCACGCCTGCATCCAGTCGGCCTGCTCGGCGCGCGCTACTGCCAGGTCGCTTGGTTCGACGCCGACGCGCCGGCACCGCCCGGCCATGTGTTCACCGGCCTGCGCGCCCTGTTCGGGGTGATCGACGATGCCTTGCTGGGTGTGGCCGCGCGCGCGGCCCAGATCGCCGAATGGGCGCGCACGCACCGCTTCTGCGGGGCCTGCGCCACGCCGATGGCGCCAGTGGCCGGCGAGCGCTGCTTCCGCTGCCCGGCCTGCCAGATGGTGGCCTATCCTCGCATTTCGCCGGCCATGATGGTCTTGATCCGCAAGGGCGACCAGGTGCTGCTTGCCTTGCACACGCAGTCGCCCAGCAAGCGCTTCACGCCGCTGGCCGGCTTTCTCGAGGCGGGTGAATCGATCGAGGAGGCGGTGCACCGCGAAGTGGCCGAGGAGGTTGGCCTGCGGATTGAGAACCTGCGCTATTTTTCGAGCCAGTCATGGCCGTTTCCCCATTCGCTGATGATCGCCTTCACGGCCGACTACGCCGGTGGCGAGATCCGGATCGACCCCGGCGAGATCGCCGAGGCGCGCTGGTTCGGTCCGCACGACGTGTGGCCAGAACGGGTGCCGCAAGTCTCGATCTCGAACGTGCTGGTCGACGCGCACCGGCCAAAATAGCGGCTCGTTCCGGCCTTGTCATGGCTTCGGCTTGTCGCCCGTGTCGCGCATGTGCACGGCATGCTGGAGCAGGTCGAACCAGAACGGCGCGCCAAACAGGCCGGTCGCCGCCGTCAGCAACCAGCCCGCCGCCTGCAAGGCCAGGTGGCGGTCGATGCCGGCGGGCCAGGCGCTCCAGCCGATCGGCAGGCGCCACAGGGCGGCCAGCGTTTGCGGGTCGGGCGCGCTGCCGGACGCGCCCAATTGCGCCGTCAAGCTCGGGTGCTGCCACAGCGCGCTGAACAAATGCACGCTGTCGACGTTGAGCAGCACTGCCAACGACAGGGTCAGCAAGAGGCTGAACAGTTTCGCGCGCCGCCGGTAAGCGCCGCTGACGCGCTCCATGGCGCTGTCGAACCAGCCCGCCAGCGCATCCTGGAATTGCTCCATGTCGCCCGCCGCGCGCTGGTAGATCCCGGCCAGCACGCGCCGCACCTGGGGGTCGCCCAGGGCCTCGATGTCGCGCCCCAGCTGGGCGTAATTGCCGGGAATGGTTTGCAGGTTGTCGAGCAGGGCCTGGGCGAAATGGCGCGGCTCGATGTAGGACGGCTTGGCCTTGAGTGCACGCGGGTCGGTGGCGGTGCCGTCGTCGTGCGGGTTGACCAGCGCATGGGCGTACAGGTCGCGCGCCATGGCGCTGAAATGAGGATCGTTGAGCATGGTCTTGATGCCTTCGAGCAGGCCATGGGCGCGCAGGCGCAGCAGCGCCGAAATCGCCTCCTGCATCGCGCTGACGATCAAGGCGAGGGTGGCGTAGCAAAAGGTCAAGCCGATGGCGACTTCGAGGACGGTGCTGCCGAACATGGCGTTCTCCTGGCTGGGTTGACTGCTCTACGCTAAACCAAGTGTCCTGCCCGCAACTTCGAAATGCACAAGGTTTGGCAACGCCGCCTAATCTGTAGGGCGCCCCCATTTTCTATATACTGACGGCAATTGAAAAATTTCAGGGTTTGAACATGCCTCACAAAGAATTCTCCGAACACGACTGGCGCCGCCTGCTCAGCAGCCTGGGCGAAGATCCGGACCGTCCCGGCCTGCACGAGACGCCGGCGCGCGTGGCCAAGGCCTGGAAGCACTGGACCTCGGGCTACGGCCAGGACCCGGTCGAACTGCTCAAGGCGTTCGAGGATGGGGCCGAGCAATACAACGAATTGATCGTGGTGCGCGGCATCCCCGTCTACAGCCATTGCGAGCACCACCTGGCGCCGTTCTTCGGCAAGGCCACCATCGGCTATCTGCCCAATGGCAAAATCGTCGGCCTGTCCAAGTTGACCCGGCTGGTGGACTGCTTCGCCAAACGCCTGCAGGTCCAGGAGCGCATGACGATCCAGATCGCCAATGCCCTGATGGAGGTGCTCGAGCCGAAGGCGGTGGGGGTGGTCGTCAAGTGCCGCCACATGTGCATGGAAAGCCGCGGCATCCGCACCCCGGGCGAAGAGACCATCACCTCGGCCATGCTTGGCGAGTTGCAGCCGAACCTGGCACTGCGCACCGAATTCCTGGCCCTGGCACGCGAGCCGTAAGCATCATGGACGCGATCGACTGGAATAGCGACCCGCACGCAGCGTTCGCGCTGGCACGCGGCCAGGGCTTGCCGGTGTTGCTGTACTGGGGCGCCCGCTGGTGCCCGCCGTGCAACCGCATCAAGGCCAGCGTATTGGCCACGCCGGCATTCGGCGCGCTCTCGTCCAGGTTCGTGGCGCTGCACATCGACGGCGACCACGAGGGCGCGCAGCAACAGGCCGCGCAGCTGAAGCTGCGCAGCTATCCGACGCTGGTGCTGTACCGGCCGGACGGCGCCGAGATCACGCGCTTGCCGTGCGAACTCGATGGCCCGCGTTTCCTGCAGGCGCTCGGGCTGGCGCTGGGCGCCACGCACACGGCGGCGCAATCGCTGCAAGCGGCGCTGGAGGCGACGCGCGCCTTGAGCGGCGCCGAGTGGCAGCTGCTCAGCCTGTACTCCTGGGACACCGACGAACAGCAGTTGCTGGCCGGGCGCGACGGGGCGGCGGTGCTGGCGCGCCTTGCGCACGATTGCAGCGATCCGGAAGCGGGCGTGCGGCTCGAGTGGCACGCCCAGCACGCGGCGGCCCAGGGCAAGCGCGGTGTCGACCGGCCGGCGGCGCGGGCGGCGATCAGCGCGATGCTGGGCGACGCGCGCGCGGTGGCGCCGCAGATGGACCTGGTCAACAGCACGGCACTGGACCTGGTGCGCTTCCTGAGCGATCCGGACAGCGCCGAGCGCCAGCACTTGTGCGCCGCCTGGGCCGGCGCGCTGGCGGTACTCGAGACCGACCCGGGCGTGAGCGTGGGCGACCAGCTGCAAGCCTTGCGCACGCGCGTGCGGATGTTGCGCATAGGCGCGCTGGCCGCGCCCGACAGTGCGCTGCTGCGCGCGCGCGCCGCCAGCGCCATGGCCAGCGCCGATTCGCCGGCACTGCGCCACGTGATGCGCAACACGGCGGCCGGCATGCTGTCCGACGCCGGCCTGCTCGACGAGGCGCAAGCGCTGCTGCTGGGTGGCCTGGACGACGGGCACGCGCCCTACTACTTCATGCACAACCTGGCGGCGCTGGCCAAGAAGCGCGGCGACGCGGCGGCGATGGTGCTCTGGTACGACAAGGCATGGCAATGCGCCACCGGCAGCTCGACCCGCCTGCAGTGGGGCGCGACCTGCCTGGGCGCCCTGCTCGGCTTCGCCCCGCACGACGCGCCAAGGATCGAGGCACTGGCGCAGAGCCTGCTGGCGGCGCTGCCGGCGCAGGCGTGGCAGCGCGACCGCAGCCAGCTTGAACGCATTGCCAGGGACCTGGCGCAATGGGGCGGCAGCGGGCCGATGGCCGATGCCTTGCGCGCCGCGGCGCAAATTGGCTAGGAATTACCCGTTTGTTCGGGCGCTGGCCGCGCGCCGGTCCGGGCTATCATCTTGAGCATTCCGACAACCAGAACCATCATGAGCGACTTCGAACTAACTTATTCGGCGATGATGGCGGCGATCGCCGCCGGCGAGCGTGACGAGGCGCTGCGGCTGGTGTCCCAGATGACCGAGTGGGCGCCCGAACAGCCGTCCCTGTTCCACACCCGCGGCACGCTCGAATTTAACATGGGCTTGTACGACGCCGCACTGGTGAGCCTGGCGCGCCTGGCCGAGTTGCCAGCGCCCGGGGCGATGCGCGACGGCGGGCGCCTGATGCAGGGCCTGATCCACGGCATTCGCGGCGACTTCGACCAGGCCATCCGTTACCTGCACGACCTGAACGGCGAGGGCGCGTGGTATGCGCTGGGCAAATGCTATTGCTCGATCAGCGCCTTCGCGGCGGCCGTGGCGCCGCTCGAGAAGGTCGCCGCCAGCCACCAGGTCGCGTGCGAGCTGGGCCAGGCCTACATGGCCAATGGACAGTATGAGCGCGCCGAACTCGCCCTGCGCGAAGCGGTAAAGCCGGGCCGCGTGGAGCGTCACTGGGCGACCCTGTACCTCGGCCAGCTGTACATGAAACAGCAGCGCTGGGACGCGCTCGACACGGCCATGCGCGCCCTGCTCGACGATCCGCACACCCTGCTCGCCGCCCACGCGGTGCTGGCCAACGCGGCGCTGCTGCGCGGCGAGCTCGATGCGGCCGCCGCCTGGCTGCCGGGGCATGCCACGCAAACGAACTGGAGCCACACCTTCGTGGTGCAGTCGATCACCGCCTGCCAGATCCTGATGCGCGACCACGGCCTGGGCACGATCACCCGGCGCCCCCACCCGTATCCGGACAGCGCCATCGGCATGAGCAGCAGCACCTTCGCCTACTACGGCCGGTTCGCGCACCAGCTGTGCGACTACCTGACCTTGCGCGGGCACGCCGACCGCCATGGCCTGGCGCTGGAAACGCCGGACTGGATCGGCCATTATCTGTTCGAGCTCGACGACCCGCTGCCAAGCGGGCCGCGCGTGCCGGTGCGCCGGCGCCACGAGTGGCTTGACGCCGAGGTGGCCGAAAAAGGGGCGCGCGCGCTGGCCGGATTCGATTTCTATTCGCCCGGCGTGAGCGAAGTGTTTACCCGCGAGCGGGTGCTGCAGGCCCGTTCGCTGTACAAGGTGCGCAGCATCTGGAAGCGGCTGCTCGAACCGATCATGCAGGCCTTGCGCGGACGGGGCAACACGGTTGTCAGCATTCACCTGCGGCTGACCGACCGCAGCCATGGCGGGCCGTCGATCGAGTGGTACCTGGACTGGTTGCGCGCCCTGTGGCCGACGCTCGACCGGCCCGTGCTGTACCTGGCCAGCGACGACATCGCCCAGGTGGCGCCGCGGTTCGCCGAATTCGAGATGGTGGCGCCGGATGCGTTCCCGGTCAAGCTGTCCGGAATCGAATGGTTCCAGGATTTCTACATCCTGATGCACTCGGACGTGGTCGCCACCAGTGTGGGCGGCTTCGCCCTGATCGCCTGCATGCTCAACACCACCGGCCGCCAGTTCATGATGCCGGACTTCACCCGCGAATGCCTGCGTGAGTATTCGCCGCTGCCGGCGTAGTTGAGGGAACCTGTTCCGCATCTGGGGTCTCCAATGTATTTTGGGCGGAGATCATGGATAGGGCAGCGTTTGCGTCCGATGTGACGCGCGAGCAATTTGACCGGGTACGCAATTTGCTGGAGGGGGCGCGCCGCAAGACGCGTCCGCGCAAGCATGATTTGTACGATGTGTTTTGCGCCGTCTTGTACTTTCTCAAGAGCGGCACCCCATGGCGCAGCATGCCGCACGAATTTCCGCCGTGGCGCACCGTGCACGAGTATTTCACCCAGTGGTCGACGGCAAGGCCGGGCGAGCCGAGCCTGCTCGACCAGGCACTCGAGGGTGCCGGCGAAGGGCAGCTGGTGGCGCGGGCGCATGCGCTCAGGGGCGAGCGCTAAGACCGGAAAAGGGCATCAATACGCGCCTCGCCTGGCCGGTGCCAGCGCCACGCCGAGCGATTGTACCGGCGGAAGCGCCGGCCAGCGCCGCTCCTTGGCGGCGGGCTGCGGTTCGACCACTGCTTCGAGCGAAAACACGCCGACCATGCGCGCCAGGTGCTCGCCCTGCTCCTGCAGCGACTCGGCCGCCGCCGCGGCCTGTTCGACCAGCGCGGCGTTCTGCTGGGTGACCCGGTCCATTTCCAAAATCGCCTGGTTGATCTGCTCGATGCCGCTGCTCTGCTCGTGGCTGGCGGCGTCGATCTCGCCCATGATGTCGGTCACGCGCTGGACGCTGCCAACGATCTCGCGCATGGTGGCGCCGGCTGCGACGGCCAGCCTGGCGCCCGCTTCGACCTTGCTCGCCGAGGCGCCGATCAGCGATTTGATCTCGCTGGCCGCCACCGCGGAGCGGTGCGCCGGCTGGCGCACTTCACCGGCCACCACCGCGAAACCGCGACCCCGCTCGCCCGCGCGCGCCGCCTCTACAGCGGCGTTCAAGGCCAGGATATTGGTCTGGAATGCGATGCTGTCGATCACGCCGATGATGTCGACGATCTTGCTCGACGCCGCGCCGATCTCGCCCATCGTCTCGACCATGCCCGCCACCGCCGTGCCACCCCTGATTGCCACGTCCGACGCCGAGCGCGCCAGCTGACTGGCCTGGCGCGCATGGTCCGAATTCTGCTGGACGGTGCCGGTGAGTTCCTCCATCGAGGAGGCGGTCTGCTGCAGCGCGCTGGCCTGCTGTTCGGTGCGCGCGGACAGGTCGAGGTTGCCCGCCGCGATCTGACCCGACGCCGCCGCCATGGTCTCGGCGCCGGCCCGCACCTGGCCGACGATGTTGGCCAGGCTGTCATTCATTTCGGTGCTGAAACTGCGGACATAGGCGGCGCGCTTTTGGTGCAGGTCGGCCAGCAGGGACTTGCCCTCATCGGATGCGACCAGGCGGTCGAGTGTGGCCAACGCCCCATCGATGGCCGCTTTGTTGGCGTTGATGCGCTCGCGCACCCGGTCCGCATAGCTGCGATTGGGCGCGATGAACAGTTCCATCGTGCGACGCGCATTGGCCCGGACCAGAGCGTTGATGTCGTTGGCGGCGTCCGACTTGGCCAGGTCGCGCTTGATCAGCGTGGTGCTGGTCGTTTCAATGCTGCCCAGGCGCGCCGAACCGAGCACCATTTGAAGTGCCATCAACAGAAGTACCGCGCCAAAGCCGACGCCAAGCCGGAATCCGATTGTCAAGTTCCTGATTTTTATGGTGATCGTCCTTTGAATGAGTCATGCCCGAACTATCTTAGTGGGCAAAAGTCATGCAAAAACTCACCAATTGTTGTATTTGGGAACTTTTATGCAAATCCTTTGATCAAGGTCAAGTTTGCTTCCTCTGGCCAGACCAAAGTATTGTGCAGGATCGAAACTACTTGCCAACCCTTTGCCGTGGCTGCCGGATGCGCGCTGGCGCCTCGACGACCGTCTGGATCTGTCCCGGCACCAGCCGCAGCGCCGCCGGCGATGCTTCGGCCAGCGTGAACACGCTCACCACGCGCGACAGGTGGGCCGCCAAGTCCTGCATCGACGCTGCCGCCGCCGCCGCCTGTTCGACCAGCGTCGCATTCTGCTGGGTCACCTGGTCCATCTGCAGCACGGCCTGGTTGATCTGCTCGAGACCTTCGGTTTGCTCCTGGCTGGCGGCGCTGATCTCGTTCATGATGTCGCTGACCCGGCGCACGCTCTTGATGATGGCGCTCATCGTCGTTCCGGCCTGGTCCACCAGCCGCGCGCCGGCGTCGACCTGGTCGACCGAATCGCTGATCAACTGCTTGATCTCGCGTGCCGCCGCCGCCGAGCGCTGCGCCAGGTTGCGCACCTCGCTGGCGACGACCGCGAAGCCGCGCCCTTGTTCGCCAGCGCGCGCCGCCTCGACCGCGGCATTCAAGGCCAGGATGTTGGTCTGGAAGGCGATGCTGTCGATCACGTCGATGATCTCGACAATTTTGTGCGACGCGGTGTTGATGTTGGCCATGGTCTCGACCACCTGGCCGACCACGACGCCGCCTTCAAGTGCCACGTTGGTGGCGTTCGCGGCCAGTTCCCTGGCCTGGCGCGCGTTGCTGGCATTTTGCTTGACAGTGCCGGTCAGTTCCTCCATCGACGCGGCTGTCTCTTCGAGCGAACTGGCCTGCTGCTCGGTGCGCGCCGACAGGTCCTGGTTGCCCGCCGCGATCTGGCTCGATGCCGTGGCCATGGTGTCGGTCCCGACCCGCACTTCGCCCACGATGCCCGCCAGGCTGTCGTTCATGTGCTTCAGTGCTTGCAGCAGCCGGCCCGTTTCATCGCGCGAATCGACCTCGATCCGGCTGCTCAAGTCGCCGTCCGCGACGGTCTGGGCCAGCCGCAGCGCCCGCTGCATCGGCAGCGTGATCGAACGCGTCAACCACCAGGCGCTGGCGGTGCCGGTCAGGATCGCCGCCAGGCACAGGCCGATCATCCAGTAGCGCGCCGTCGTGATGTCTTGCCGGACGTTGGCGCCACTGTCCATGACCAATTGGCGCTGGATCTCCATCAGGCTGCCGATCGAGGCTTGCAACTCGTCCAGGCGCGGCAAGGTTTCCGCGATCAGCAGCGCGCTGGCCCGTTCGCGCTGTCCTGCGTCGATCAGCTTGGCGACCTGGCCGAAGCTGGCGACATACAGGACGCGCCTGGCTTTGAAGGTGTCCAGCAGGGCTTTGCCTTGCACCGTGTAGATCAGTGCGTCCAAGGTGGCGACGGCGTCATCGATGAGCTTCCTGTTGGCCGCGATGTGCTCCTTGACGCCGACCGCGTAAGCCGCGTCCGGGGCGATCAGCAGTTCCATCGTGCGCCGCGCATTGGCCTTGGTGGCGGCGCTGATCACGCCCACCGCGTCGGCCTTGACCCAATCCTTCTCGATCATCGTGGTGCTGGAGGCGTCGATGCTCTCAAGCCGCACCAGCGCCAGCCCGACCTGCACGAGCATCAACAGCAAGACCATGGCAAAGCCGGCGCCAAGACGGGCGGCGATACTGAAGTTGCGAAGTTTCATAGCCAGACCCCTTCAGGGCGCAGTTGTGCGGCGGCCGGGCAGGGCCCGACCTCGGGCGCGGCAGTTTTTTTGGCCGCTTGAGGTAGCTGGGCCGGCATGCAATGGGGCGGCCCGGGACTAGTGTAGTCGAGGGCTTTGGTCTAAATAATGACCACGATTATCTAAACACGAGATAGGACGGGCGCGCGATTGCGGCCCATCATTTGGCCGGGGCGGCCGCCTCGAACACCATCTTGTCGTCGCTCAGTTTGAAGCTGCCCAGGGGGTCGCCCAGGGCGTTCGGCGCCGGCGCGGCCAACTGGGTGCAGGTCTGGGTTTCGATCTGCCACAGCTGCTTTCCGGCGCGCAGGGTGAACACATTGTCGCCGGCGGCGAACAACTCGACCACCAGCCCGGTGGCGGGCAGTTTCCCCAGCGTGAACTGGCGCTGGCAGTCGGGCAGGCGGGCAGCGATCAGCTTGAGCGTGACCTCGTCCTGCCAGAAATAATCCTGCTCGGCGCGCACGGTCAGGGTGTGCTCGTTGCCACTGACGAAATAGCTGGCCGACTCGTTGACGCAGCCGGCGAGCAGCAAAGGTGTCAGTAATAGCAATGTCCTGCGCATGGCGGTGTTCCTGTGGTTGTCAGCCCACGCAGTATAGCCTCTGTTGCGGTTCCTGCAAGCGGCTCAGAATTCGACGCCGATGGTGATACTGCCGCCCTGGCGGTGCGGCAGCGTCGAGGCAAGCGGCAGTTCGCAGGGGCCGCGTCCCAGCTTGAGTTGCACAAACCAGGGGCCGTGGCTGGCGCTGCGGCTGAGCGGCAGCTGGAAGCGAAACTGCAGTCTTGGCTCCGCCACCAGGGTGCGTGGCGCGGGCGCGGCCGGTGCCAGGAAATCGACGCCGTCGCCGGCTTTCGCCACGCCGCCCGCCGCCGCCAGCACGGTGGCCAGGCACAGACTGCACAGTTGGAAACGGTCGCGCGCCATGCCAGCCCACCTTCCTTGAAAACGAGGCACGGTCTTCATTCTAGGGGCGTCGGCCAGCCCGGCTTTGTTCAATCTCAAGTGCTCGGCAAGCCGGGAAAATGCAGTGTAATATGTGCAACGGTCAATCATCCCAGGGAGCGCGGTATGGCACAGCTGAACGTCAACGGAACAATGCGTGATTTCGAGGCGGAGGACGACACGCCTCTGTTGTGGGTGCTGCGCGAGCAGCTCGGCCTGACCGGCACCAAATACGGTTGCGGCATCGCCGCCTGCGGCGCCTGCACGGTGCACATCGACGGCGAGCCGACCCGCAGCTGCGTGCGCCCGCTGTCGACTGTCACGGCCAGCCAGAAGATCGTCACCATCGAGGGCTTGTCGGCCGACGGCTCGCACCCGGTGCAGAAAGCCTGGGCCGCGCTCGACGTGCCGCAGTGCGGCTTCTGCCAGTCGGGCATGATCATGGCGGCCAGCGCGCTGCTCAAACAGAAACCGAAACCGACCGACGCCGACATCGACGCGGCGATGACCAACATCTGCCGCTGCGGCACCTACAACCGGGTGCGCGCGGCGATCAAGGTGGTGGCCAAGGGAGGCGACCCGAAAAGCGCCGGCCTCGAGATCGTCCATCCGCAAGGAGCCAAAGCATGAACCGCCTGGCACCCGCATCGGCGTCGCGGCGCGGCTTCCTGAAAACTTCGGCCGCCGCCGGCCTGGTGGTGGCCTTCCACATTCCCTTCGGCGCCGAGGCGCAGGACGGCGTGGCGCCCGAGATCAACGCCTGGGTGGTGGTCAACCCCGACGACAGCATCGTGATCCGCATCGCGCGTTCTGAAATGGGCCAGGGGACCTTGACCGGCCTGGCGCAACTGGTGGCCGAGGAGCTGAACGCCGACTGGAGCCGGGTCAGCACCGAGTATCCGACGCCGGGCCAGAACCTGGCGCGCAAGCGCGTCTGGGGCAGTTATTCGACCGGCGGCAGCCAGGGCATCCGCGGTTCGCAAGACTACGTACGCAAGGGCGGCGCCGCCGCGCGCATGATGCTGTTGCAGGCCGCCGCCGAGCTTTGGCAGGTGCCGGTGGCCGAGTGCAGCGCAGCGAACAGCGTGATCACGCACGCCGGCAGCGGGCGCACCGTCAGTTACGGCAAGGTGGCCGAGGCGGCGGCGAAGCTGACGCCGCCCACCGAGATCAAGCTGCGCGACCCGAAAGACTGGAAGCTGGCCGGCAAGCGCCTGGCACGGCTCGACACGGTGGCCAAGACCACCGGCGCGCAGGTCTACGGCATCGACCTGAAGCTGCCCGGGATGCTCAACGCGGCAATCAAGGATTGTCCGGTTTTCGGCGGCAAGGTGAAAAGCTTCGACGCGGCCAGCATTGCGGGGCGCCCCGGCGTCAAGAAAGTGCTGCAGGTCGGCGACAGTGCGGTGGCGGTGGTGGCCGACACCTGGTGGCGCGCCAGGACCGCGCTCGACGCGCTGGCAATCGAATGGGACAAAGGCCCCAACGCGCACTTGTCGAGCGCCGACATTGCGGCCACCCTGAAAGTCGGGCTCGACGCCAACGATTCCGTGGTCGGCAACCTGAACGGCAACGCCAGGACCGCGATCGCCGGTTCGGTGCGCAAGATCGAGGCGGTGTATAGCTTCCCCTACCAGAACCACGCGACCATGGAGACCATGAACGCGACCGCGAAATGGTCGACCGAGCGTTGCGAGGTGTGGACCCCGACCCAGAACGGCGAGGCGGCGCTGGCCGCGACGGCCGAAGCGGCGGGCTTGCCGCCGGCGCAGTGCGAAGTCTACAAGATGCACCTGGGCGGCGGCTTCGGACGGCGCGGCGCCACCCACGACTGGGTGCGCCAGGCGGTGCTGATCGCCAAAGAGATGCCGGGCCTGCCGGTCAAGCTGCTGTGGACGCGCGAAGAGGACATGCTGCACGGGCGCTACCATCCGATCACCCAGTGCAAGCTGACCGCCGGGCTGGACGCCAAGGGCGAGATTACCGGCCTGCATATCCGCATCTCCGGCCAGTCGATCCTGGCGGCGCTGGCGCCGCAAAGCATCAAGGAGGGCAAGGATCCGGTGGTGTTCCAGGGCCTGAACGCGCCTGGCCCGGAAGCGTCGATCGGCTACAGCTTTCCGCACCTGCTGGTCGACCATTCGATGCGCAATCCGCCGGTGCCGCCCGGTTTCTGGCGCGGCGTGAACCTGAACCAGAACACGATCTACCTCGAATGCTTCATCGACGAGATTGCGCACGCCACCCACCAGGATCCGCTGGCGCTGCGCCGCAAGCTGATGTTCGACCATCCCAAGCACCTGGCGGTACTCAACGCCGTGGCCGAGCGGGTGGGCTGGAACAAGCCGCCGGCCAAGGGCGTGTTCCGGGGACTGGCGCAGACCATGGGTTTCGGCAGCTACGTCGCCGCCTGCGCCGAAGTGTCGGTCGGCAAGGACGGCAAGGTCAAGGTGCACCGCATCGTCGCGGCCACCGACTCCGGCCACGCCGTCAATCCGCAGCAGATCGAGGCACAGGTCGAAGGCTCGTTCGTGTATGGCCTGTCGGCCGCGTTCTACGGCGAGTGCACGCTCAAGGATGGCCAGATGCAGCAGGATAACTTCAGCACTTACCAGGTCTTGAAGATGGACGAGATGCCCAAGGTCGAGACCATCATCATGCCCTCCGGCGGCTTCTGGGGCGGCGTGGGCGAACCGACCATTGCGGTGGCCGCGCCGGCCGTGCTGAACGCGATCTTCGCCGCCACCGGCAAGCGCATCCGCGACCTGCCGATCAAGAACCACAGCCTGAAAAAGGTGTGAAATCCTGCCTGTTCTGGTGGCTGTTGCTGGCCGGGCCGGCGCTGGCGAGCCCCGGCGATGCCGCGCGCGGGCGCGCGATCGTGGCCGACCGCCAGCTCGGCCTGTGCCTGCTGTGCCATGCGGCGCCGATTCCGGAGCAGCGTTTCCAGGGCAACCTGGGGCCCGACCTGGCCGGCGCCGGCAAGCGCTGGAACGCGGACCAGCTGCGCCAGCGCGTCAGCGACCCGGCCAGCCTGAATCCTGCCACCATCATGCCGGCCTACGCCGCCACGGTCGGCCTGGCGCGTGTGCCGGCCGCCCTGTCGGGCCAACCAATCCTGAACCACCAGCAGATCGAGGACGTGGTGGCGTATCTGCAGAGCCTGGAGTGAGCATGCATATCACCCGCCGTTCCCTGATGGCAGGCGCTGCGCTGGCCGTGCTGGTGCGCCCCGCGCAGGCGAGTGCGGACAGCATGGCCGCGGCGATTCGCGCCTTCACCGGCGGCGTGCTGCCCACGCCGGGCCGGGTCGCATTCGACATCGCGCCGCTGGTCGATAACGGCAACACGGTGCCGGTGACGGTCAGCGTGGCAAGCCCGATGACGCCCACCGATCACGTCAACGCGATCGCCATCTTCAACGAGCGCAATCCGGAAACGGAAGTGGTCCAGTTCACCCTGACGCCGCGCTGCGGCCGCGCCCAAGTGGCCACCCGCATTCGCCTGGCCACCTCGCAAAAGGTGACGGCGGTGGCGCGTATGAGCGATGGCAGCTGCTGGTCGCATACGGCCGAGGTGATCGTCACGCTGGCCGCCTGCATCGAGGGAGAGGGCTGAACCATGGCGCGCGCCTTGATCCACCTGACGCCGAACGTGCCGCGCGGGCAGCCGATGGAAGTGCGCGCCCTGATCAGCCACCCGATGGAAACGGGCTACCGGCCCGGTGCCGACGGGCGCGTGCTGGCGCGCGACATCATCCGCCGTTTCACCTGCCATTTCAACGGCGAGCTGGTGTTCGCCGCCGATCTGCATCCGGCCATATCGGCCAATCCCTACCTGTCGTTCTTCGTCCTGGCCGACACCGGCACCCTCGAATTTCGCTGGCAGGGCGACCATGGCTTCGTGCACACCGAAACGTCGGTGCAGGTGATCAGCGGATGAGCGTCGTCCTGTTGCTGCTGGCGCTGGCCGGCGCGCCCGATGCGCGCCGCTCGGGACTGGAATTTACCAGCCCGAGCACGCAGGCCATGCAGCGCGACGACACGCAAAACCCGGCCATGCTGTGGGTGGCCGATGGCGCCGCGCTATGGAAAGCCGGCGCCAATTCGTGCGCCAGCTGCCACGGCGACGCCGCCACCAGCATGCGCGGCGTGGCGGCGCGCTATCCGGCATTCGACGCCGCGCGCGCCCGCCCGCTCGACCTTGGCCAGCGCATCAGGGAATGCCGCAGCCGGCACCAGCAGGGCGCGGCGATGCGCCCCGAGTCGCACGAACTGCTGGCGCTGGAGAGCTACGTCGCCTACCAGTCGCGCGGCATGCCGCTCAGCCCTGCGCCGGACGCGCGGCTGGCGGCGCCGATCGCGCGCGGCAAGCAGCTGTTCTTCCAGCGCATCGGCCAGCTGAACCTGTCGTGCGCCCAGTGCCACGACGACAATTGGGGCAAGCGCCTGGGCGGCAGCACGATCCCGCAAGGCCATGCCAACGCCTATCCGATCTACCGCCTCGAGTGGCAGGACATGGGATCGCTGCAGCGCCGCCTGCGCAATTGCATGAGCGGCGTGCGCGCCGGGATGCCGCCGTTCGACGCGCAAGAACTGGTGGAACTGGAACTGTACCTGGCCGCGCGCGCCCAAGGCATGGCGCTTGAATCGCCCGGCGTGCGGCCATGACTGAGGAGACACGATGAAACTGCTGATCCTGCTGGCGCTGTGCGCGCCAGCCTTTGCCGCTGATAGCGGCGCGCGCCTGGTCGCCACCTGTGCCGCTTGCCACGGCAGCAACGGCGCCGGCCAGGGGCCGACACTGCCGGTGCTTGCCGGCCAGCCGAACGACAAGCTTTTAGCCAGCCTGCGCGCGTTCAAGGCCGGCACGCGGGCCGCCACGGTCATGACGCAGATCGCCAAGGGCTACAGCGATGCGCAGCTGGTCGAGATCGCCGCCTTCCTGAGCGTGGCGCCCAAATGAGGCGCCGCGATTTTCTCGGCGCGACGCTGCTGGCCGGCACCGGCTGTGCCAGCATCGCCACCCATGCCCGGGCCCAGGTGCTGGTCATTGGCGGCGGCTACGGTGGCGCCACGGCGGCCAAATACCTGCAGATGTGGGGCGCGGCCCGGGTCGACGTGACGCTGATCGAAGCGAACGCCAACTTCGTCTCCTGCCCGCTGTCGAACCTGGTGCTGGGCGGTTCGCGCCAGATGGCGGACCTGACCATCAGCTACGCCGGCCTGGCCGCGCGCGGCATCCGCGTGCTGCACGAGCGCGCCGACGCGATCGACCCGGCCAGGCGCACGGTGCGCCTGTCCGGCGGCCAGGTGCTGGCCTACGACCGGCTGATCATCTCACCCGGCGTCGACTTCATGTGGGACGAACTGCCGGCCATGCAGGATCCCGGCGCGCAGGAACGCCTGCCGCATGCCTGGAAGGCCGGCGCCCAGACGCTGGCATTGCGCGCCCAGCTCGAAGCGATGGCCGACGGCGGCGTGTTCGCCATCACGGTGCCGCTCACGCCGTTCCGCTGTCCGCCCGGCCCCTACGAGCGCGCTTGCCAGGTGGCGCATTACTTCAAACGCGCCAAGCCGAAATCGAAGGTGTTGATCCTCGACGCCAACGACGACGTGGCATCGAAAGGCGCCCTGTTCAAACGTGCTTGGGCCGAGCGCTATGCCGGCATGGTCGAGTATCGGCCCGGGTTTCGCACGGCCGACATTGACGTCGCTACGCGCACCGCGATTTCCGAGTTCGACGACCGGGTGCAGGCGGCGGTGCTGAACGTGATTCCGCCGCAGCGCGCCGGCGCCATTGCGGTGCAGGCAGGACTGGCCAATGCCAACAAGCGCTGGTGCGAGGTCGATTTCCTGAGCTTCGAATCGACCCAGGCGCCGCACATCCACGTGCTGGGCGACGCGATCCAGACTGCGCCGCTGATGCCCAAGTCTGGCCACATGGCCAACCAGCACGCCAAGGTGTGCGCGGCGGCGGTGCTCGACCTGCTTCAGGGTATGGCGCCCAATCCGACTCCGATGCTCACCAATGCCTGTTACAGCTACGTGTCGGACAAGGCGGTAATCCATATCGCATCGGTGCACGCTTACGATGCCGTGCACAAGACGCTGATGGTGGTGCCCGGTTCCGGCGGCCTGTCGCCGGCAGCGAGCGAAGCGGAGGGTCAGTTTGCCGCCGACTGGGCGCGCAACATCTGGGCCGACGCCCTGAGCTGAACGACGGGCTAATGCTGGTACGCGCCGATGTCATAGCCGGTGGCCAGGCTGCGCGGGCGGCCATCGAAGTCGACTTCCGGTGCGTGCATCTGGTTGGCCTTGCCGATTGCCGGCGAGGCTTTCAGCAAGCTGAAGTCGGGCGTGCCGGCGCGCGAGTAGCGCACGAACTGCGGCTCGGCGCCAACGGTGCCCTCGTGCGCGAGGCCGTTGCGCAAATCCCAGTTGGCGCTGCTGTTCCGGAATACCAGATTGTTGCGGTAGCTATTGTGAATCCCAGTCGCGCCCTGCTCCGAGATGCCGACCTTGTTGTCATACACGATATTGTTGAACACAATGGTAAAGTCATTCGGCCCGCGCGCGTGGTAGTAGTCGCCGCCGCCAACGAGGATGCCGGTGCTGGCGTTCGAGACGGTGTTGTAGGCAACGATGACGTTGTTCGCATCGTGCCACATCTGGATCGCCGCGCCGCCGATGGCGTACACCACGTTGTTCCTGGCGCTTCCCGAGCTGCCGATGTAAATGCCATGGAGGGTCTTGCAGCCGGGCGCCCCGATATCGTGCACGCTGTTGCCAATGATGCCGGTCTGCTCGCCGCGGTAGTAGCTGTCCACGCCAATGCCGGAACCGTCGGCGCCGTTGCAGGGCGCGTCGCGCGCGATGTCATGCACGTGGTTGCGCCGGATGTCGTTGTACGAGCCGCCATTGTAGATGCCATGGGTCCATCGGGTACCGGCGTGCGGGTTGCCGCCGTCAACCTCGAATCCGTCGATGTCGACGTAGTTGCCGCGGTTGTCCCATGCCGTGTCACTCGACGAATTGGACGGCGGGACGATGCGGGCGGCCCATTTGATGGCCGAAATGTAGTAGATGCGGCTCATTTCCGATCCGCTGACGGTGGTCTTGAAGCCGCCTTCGTACCTGCCCGGCGCGACCCGGATGCTGGTGCCCGGCAGCGCCGCCCTCGAGGCGCGCACGATGGTTTTAAACGGAGCGGTCTCGGTGCCCGGATTGTTGTCGGCGCCGTTCTGGGAAACGTACAGGACATGCGGCGCGGACGCTGGCGCGGCAGGTGGATTGAACGCGACCGCGTACAGGCCGGCGGCCGTGGCGCAGACGGCGCCACCGGCAAGCAGCATGCGGGTGGTGATGTGGGTTGATGGCATTCGGATCCTCAGCGTCGCGTGGACATACCCAGCCAGTGTCTCCGAGCATGATCATACGAAATATGATCCTTATCAATGATGCCGTTGACTGCAGACAAAATTGTCTTTGGAGATTTGTGATAGCTTCCCGGCGCAAGTGCGTAGAATGAAAAAAATTGGAAACATTCGGGAATAAACGACGCCGCTTGCGGGTCTCTTCCCTTAGCAGGTATCGACTAGTCATGGATCTCCGTTTGAACGACGACAACAGAACTCGCCAGTTCGAGGCGGCGGCGCTGCCGCACCTGGATGCAGCCTACAACCTGGCGCGCTGGCTTACGCGCAACGACCAGGATGCGCAAGATTTGGTGCAAATGGCCTTTGTGCGGGCATTTCGTTTTTTTGACGGCTTTCACGGCGGCGACGCGCGCGCCTGGCTGCTCACGATTGTGCGCAACACCTATTTCAGCGCGCTGCGCGACCGCCGCCGCGAGGACGGCGATGTCGGCTTCGACGAGGCCCTGCACAGCGATACGAGCCTGCCCAACAATCCGGCCACGCTGTTCGAGACGCGAGACGCCGGGCGGGTCGTGCATCAGGCGCTGGACCGGCTGCCGCGCGTGTTCCGGGAAATCGTGATGCTCAAGGAGATCGAGGATTTGTCGTACAAGGAAATCGCGGAGGTGGTTGGCATCCCGATCGGCACCGTCATGTCGCGCCTGGCGCGCGGACGCAAGCTGCTGGCCGACTACCTGCACGAATACGCATCAGGAGAAGTACATGGACTGTAAAGACGCGCAAGTGCTGCTCGGCGCGGAAATGGATGGCGAGATCGACCCGTCCGGCATGCTGGCGCTGCACGCCCACCTGGATGGCTGCCAGGCCTGCCGTGCGCAGCGTGACAATCTGCGCGGGCTGGGCGCCGTGCTCAAGGCGCACGCGCCGTCGCAGGCGGCACCGGCCCAGTTGCGCCAGCGCGTGCTGGCCGGGCTGCGCCAGGAGACGCCCGCGCCCAGGGTGCGGCGCTGGAACTGGGCCTGGATCAATTTCGGGGCAGCGGCCACCGCTTCTGCCGCGTGCGCCGCGCTGCTGGCGCTGCAGCTGGCGGTGCCGTCCGAGTCCGAGCGGCTCGACCAGGAGATCGTGGCCAGCCATTTTCGCTCGCTGCTGGCCGATCACCTGACGGACGTGGCCTCGACCGACCAGCATACGGTCAAGCCGTGGTTCACCGGCAAACTCGATTTCGCGCCACCGGTGGTCGATTTGGCGGCGCAGGGCTATCCTTTGGTTGGCGGGCGGCTTGAGTACCTGCAGCAGCGCACCGCCGCCGCGCTGGCCTACCGCCATCGCCAGCATTTGATCAACCTGTTCATCTGGCCGGCCACGGGACAGGCTGACAGCGCGCCCAAGCTGGACTCGCGCCAGGGTTTCCAGGTGCTGCACTGGCGGCGCGAGGGGATGAATTTCTGGGCCGTGTCCGATTTGAGCGCGGCCGAGCTGACCACGTTTGGTCAACTGCTCAGGTGAGAGTGAATATGCAAGGGGGCTGCCTGCGGGTTCGCAGACGCCGCCTCAACCCCGGCCTTGGCTGTCGCGGCGGAGGATATCGCACAAGCGTTCGAGGGGTCTGACCCCGGTTTTTCTGTTGGGGGTCTGACCCCGGGGTTCACGGACGCCGCCTCAAACCGGGGTCAGATCCCCTGAAAAGAAGAACCGGGGTCTGACCCCTCGGTCATTTTTACGTGACCACCAGCTCGCCGTTCATCTGTTCGTGGCCGTCGCCGCAGAAGTTATCGCACAAGAAGGTGAATTTGCCGGCACTGGGCGGCGTCAGCGCCACCCGCGTGGGCTGCCCTGGCACCAGGTCGGCCCGGATGTGAAAATCGGGCAGGTTCATCCCGTGTACAAAATCGAGCGCGGTGAATTCGAGCACCACCGGCTCGCCGGCCTTGAGCATGATCCGGTTCGGCACGTAGGCAAATTTTTTGGCCACGATCTTGATCACACGCGGCTTGGCGCGCGCCGCCGCCGCGCCGCACAGCAGCGTTCCAAGTGCGCCCAGAAGCAGCAAGCGTCGCGAGCGGTCCATGTTCATCCTTTTGCGACAGGAAATTCGGCGATCTGGTAATGCGCCTGTTTCGGTTCGGCCTCGATTTCGCGAAAGCCAAGTCCGTGGCTTGGCGAGGCTGGATCCCAAGGCAGCGGTGTGCGCTTTTCCTGCGACCCCGGTGCCGGCAGCGGAAAGATCAGCGACTTGGCCGCATGGTGTGCGATGTGGCCGGTGCTGTGATGGTGCTCCTGGTGGATGTGGCCGTAAAACACGGTGACGTTCGGGTAGGGCATCAGCAGCGCCATCGCTTGTTCTCCGTCGCGCGTGGCCCAATCCCATTTCGGCGCCAGGTCGAACAGCGGGCGATGGGTCAACACCACGATGCGTGCCTCTTTCGCCTGGCCTCCCAGGTCCTTGGCCAGCCAGGCAAGTTGCTCGGCGCCGATGCGTGCGCCGGGATCGGACACATTGTCGAGCGCGATGAAGTGCACACCCTTGTGGTCGAAACTGTAGAAACTGGGGCCGAACATTTCGCGAAATGCGGCGCCATGGTCGAGTGCAGCGTCGTGCTCGCCCGGGATGAAGCGCACGTTCTTGTTCGTCAGCCCGGAGACGATCTCGCGAAAGCCAGCCAGGCGGCGGCGTCGCTCGGCTGGATCGTCGGTGGTGTGGGTCAGGTCGCCGGTAAAGAACACGAAGTCCGGTGGCGTGGCCAGCGCGTTGACGGCGGCCACCGCCTTCGTGAGCGTATTGGCGGCGTCCGGATTGGCATCGCCCTGGTAGCCCCAGTGGGAGTCCGACAGCTGAACGAAATAGAAATCGTCATACGGCGTGGCGGCCAGCGCGTGCGAATACAGGCCGGACATGAATACGGCGCCGCCGCCGGCGGCGCTCAGTTTGAGGAAATCCCTGCGGTCGATCATGGTGTACTCCAGGTTAGTTGGCCTTGGTGGCCGATGTGAGAAAGGCGATCAGGTCGGCGCGGTCCTTTGCCGATTTGACCAGGAAGCCCATTTTCTGGCCAGGGATGAATTGCTCGGGATTGGTCAGCCAGCGGTTCAGGCTTTTTTCGTCCCACACCACGCCCGAAGCCTTGAGGGCGGGCGAGTAGGCGTAGTCGGCCAGGCTGCCCGCGCGCCGGCCCAGCAGGCCCTTGTGGGCCGGCCCGACGCCGTTGTACTCGATCGAATGGCAGGCCGCGCACATGGCCTGGTACAGCGCCTGGCCGTGCGTCGCGTTGCCGGCGGCGCCGGCGAGCTGGCTGGCGCACAGCAGCGCGGCGGCCAGGAGGGTGTGAGGTGTGCGGGTCATGTGCTGGTGTCCTGATGCGGTCCGGGCGACGTGCGCCCTACACCATGCATAACCCGCACCGTGGCCGGAATATTCCCGCTGGTCGAAAAATAAATTCTGTGTAACCATGTGCGCCGTTCCATTCACCCAGCCAAGCACCGCAATGACACAGATTCCAGCAAACAAGCGCAATGATGGTCTTGACACACTCCGCTCGGCCGCCATCCTGCTGGTCTTCATGTACCACTACATGGTGTTCGTCAGCCACGAGGCCACCTTCGGTTGGGCCAGCATGGCCGGCTGGGTCGGGGTGGACCTGTTCTTCGTGTTGAGCGGCTACCTGATCGGCAACCAGATTTTTTCCGGGATCGCCGCCGGCAAGCGGCTCTCGCTGCCCTCGTTCTTTGCGCGCCGGCTGCTACGGACGTTGCCGAACTACTACGTGGTGCTGGCGCTGTACCTGCTGTTCCCCTTTGTCATGGGCGGCAAGACACCGCCCGCCTTGTGGACCTTCCTGACTTTCACCCAGAATTACCAGCTCACCCCCGGCACGGCGTTTTCGCATGCCTGGTCGCTGTGCATCGAGGAGCAGTTCTATCTGCTGTTGCCGCTGGTGGTGGTGCTGGCGCAGCGCCTCGGTGCCCCGATGCGGCTGGCGTGGTGGGCACTGGGGGGACTGATCGTGGCTGCGGTGACGCTGCGTAGCCTGCTGTGGCTGCGCTACGGACAGATCGCCGGCGGCGCCATCGAAGGCTACTATCCGAATATTTACTACTCCACATTCTGCCGCTTCGATGAACTGCTGCCCGGGGTGGGCATCGCCCTGCTCAAGAATTTCCACCGCCCCGTTTGGGATCGGCTGATGCGCCATGGCCAGGCGCTGCTGGCGCTGGGGTTGGCGGGGGCGGTGGTGCTCGGGTATTTGCTGGTGACTGCCTACGACGTCGACGGGGTCGGCTATGGTTACTTCATGACCGGATTCGGTTACTCACTGGTGGCGCTGTGCTTTGGCGTACTGACGCTGGCGGCACTGAGCCCGGCGTCGCTGTTGTATCGCGTGCGCGTGCCGGGCGCGGCGCGCCTGGCAGCATGGTCGTATGCGATTTATCTCACGCACAAGCCGATCGGATTCATGCTCGGCAAGCTGGCCGGCGGCGCCGGCATTGCGCCCGGATCGGCGGCCGGCGTGGCGCTGATCGTGGCCGCATCGCTGCTTGGCGGGTGGCTGCTGTACCGGCTGGTGGAACAGCCGTTCATGCGCCTGCGCGAGCGCCGGGTGCCGGGAAATTTCAAGGGTCCGGAAGTGCCCCAGGGCTCCGCCTTGGTCCGTTAAATCCTGCATGATTCATAAGTTCGTAGGGTGGAATGCGCTAACACACCCTACGAACTTGTGAATGAGTCAATTTTTCGATTTATTTACATGCAACAGGGATAGTGCCCCAGCGGCGCCGGATTGCCGCGTTGGCGGGCTCTGACACCCAGCGCGACACCAGCGCCGCCGCCAGCATGGTCGCGGCCAGAAACAGCGCCAGCCACGGCAGGCGCGCCGCGTAGCTCAGATCAGTCTTGACCACCACGTTGCGCATCAGGGCCAGCACGATGATGTGGAACAGGTAGATCTCGTAGCTGTGGCGGCCCATCCAGCGCAGGCCGGAGCTCCAGCCGCGTGTGCTCCAGCCGGCGCTATTGTCGTTCGACGCGGCCAGCAGGAATGCCGCGCTGGTGAACGCAATGAGGGTGAATCCGAACATCTCGTGACCGTCGATGCCGCGCAGATAGACCGCGCCCAGGGCCAGCAAGGCCAGCACGCGCAAGCCACGCCGGTAGCGTGCCCCGGCTGTGAAGCGGCGTGCCAGCAAGGCGCACAGGCAGCCGATGGCGATGGCGTCGAAGCAGGCCAGGTAACCGTACATGAAAAAAATCTCGTTGCTGCTGTGCGCAGCGCGGTACAGTGGCGCGGCCACGATCGCGGCCAGGCACAGCGCCACGATCATCGATCTGCGCCGCAGCAGCAGGCAGGCCAGTGGCAGCAGCAGGTAGAACACTTCTTCCACCGACAGCGACCAATAAACGTTGAGGCAGTAATTGAAATAGCCGGCCGACTGCATCAACAGGTTGTGCCAGAACGTCAGCACCGAGCCGGCGGCGACAATGAAATAGGACGCGGGTCGATGATGGCCACCATCGCTGTTGTTGAAGAACGCGACGTCGAAGCACCCGAGCACCACGATGATCGACAAGGCCAGCAGCAGCGACGGCATGATGCGGGCGAAACGCATCAGGTAGAACGCGCGGGCGTCGATGTGTTCGAGTTCGCCCCAGCGTGTCAGCGAATGCGAGGTGATCAGATAGCCCGAGATGACGAAAAAAATGGTCACGCCAAAATTGCCGTTGAAGGCGATCGCGCGCAGCAGTGCGGGATTGATCCAGTCGCCCAGCAGGCTGTTTTTCAGGCCGTAGGCGAGCGCGAAATGCAGCACCAGCACGCAGCTGATGGCGATGCCGCGCAAGAAGTCGATGCGCGCGTTACGCGAAATTGATGGCTGCATGAATTCAAGGAGGGAAGCAAAGCCGCAGCTTATCCTATTTTCGCGCGGCGGATTGCGCTGCGCTTATCCACCGTACACCGATGCGCCAACCCGGACAATTGGGGATTGCCACAAGCGGGAAACCACCTATTTCTGCGCCCTGGGTCGAGGGATATATTTCCTGCACCGTCTTTCAACCCAAGGAAAATCCAATGAAGAAATCGCTACTCGTCCTGGCCATTGCGGGCGCATGCCTCAATGCCGCCCACGCCCAATCGTCGGTCACCGTCTACGGCGACGTCGATGTGGGGCTGGTCAAGAAGACCGACACCACCCTGGCCATCGGCAAGCGCGATTCGAATGCGCTCGGATTCAAGGGCGTGGAGGATCTCGGCGGCGGCCTGAAGGCCCTGTTCCAGGTTGAGATCCGCTTTGAACCCGATACCGGTACGCTCGAAAGCGTCACACGGCCGCTGTTCCAGGGCCAGAGCCGGGTTGGCCTGCAAGGCGATTTCGGCATGCTGCGCCTTGGGCGCGGCGTCAGTGCCTTGATGGAGTCGATCCAGGCGTTCGAGCCTTTCCACGGCCTGCCGACGACGACCGGCTTCTACACCGATGTGATTGTGGCTGGCTACACCAATCAGCCGCTCGACGCTGCAGGCAATTCCTTCAACCGAATGTCGAATGCACTGTTCTACAATTCGCCCGAGTTCAACGGCTTCCAGCTCAACACCACAGTCGCCACCAAGGAAGCCAACAGCGGCATCGCGCTGATCGGTCGCGGCACCGCGGCGCTGCCCCAGTACCCGGCCAATGCGCAAGCGTCGGCCAATCCGTTTTCGGTGTCGGCAACCTACAAATCCGGCCCCGTCGCCGCGCTGGCGGCTTATGAGCGCAACGTCGTCGAATCCAAACTCTGGACGCTCGGCGCTTCGGTGATCGCCAGCGGCGACATCAAGCTGATGGCCGACTACTCGAGGCAAGACCGTGGCCATACGCTTGCGGCGAACAGCAAGACAAAGGCCTGGGTGATTGGTGTGAATTATGCGATCGGCGCCGGCAAACTGCTGGCCGGCTACGGCCGCAAGCAGCCCGACGGCGTCGTCGCGACCCGCGAGGCGTCAATCGGTTATGAGCATTCACTGTCCAAGCGCAGCTACATCTATGTCGATGCCTCGAACAAGAAAGCGGCTACGGCGGTACGCTACTACGACGTGGGTATTCGCCACGCGTTCTAATGGACTGTAACAGTTGAATCAGTCGCAGGTTTTCGTCGTCGTTCCCGCCTGCGCGGGAACGACGAATCATGCACTGGCAGAGCGCCGGCGCGATCAATGCGCTGAGACCAGGTAGTTCAGATAGGCGCCTTGCCCGCGGTAGATGGCACTCTCGTCGACCAGGCCTTCGCGCTGGTAGATCTGGTGCACCTTGGGCAGGTTCGAGAACGACACGCCCGGATGCATGTGGTGATAGGCATGCAGGCCGAAGTTCAGGTCGGGGAACACAACGCGCTGCCACCAGCTCAGCAGGATCAACGGTGTCGTCTCCTGGATCGAGCCATTCTCGACGTTGTATTGGTGTTCGCACACCGCGATCCAGCGCACCATGAGCTGGGTAACGGTGAGGATGGGCAGCAGCCAGTAAATCAGGAACACTTTCCAGCCGCCGAGCAGTGTCAGCGCGGTGGCGGCGAGCACGAAAAAGCCGATGCGCAGCCAGACCGGCGACGGGTTGCGGCGCGTGAATTCGTCGGTCTTGGGCGCGGTCTTGCCGCGGATCAGGCGCAGCAAATTCATGCCGCTCAGGTCGCGCCCGACGATGGTCAGTATCTTGCCCAGCGACATGGGGAAGGTCCATTCTTCGCCCGCCTTGCGCAGGAAATCGGGATCGTCCTTTGTGAAACAGTATTTGTGATGCGACAGGTGCACCTTGGCGTAGTCTTCTACGCTGGTGACGAACAGCGGATAGACGGCCAGCACATTGATCACCCAGTCGGCGTACTTGCTGCGCCAGCCGAGGCGATGCACCTGCTCGTGCAGCAGCAGGGCCAGCACGGTCTGGCGCGTGCCGATCAGCAGCACGCACAGCATCGTCACGGCCAGATTGTCGACCAGCACGCCGAGCGTCATGAAGGCGGCGATCCAGACCCAGGTGAACAGCAATTCCGCGCCGAAGCGGAACGGACGGGCGCCGGACAGCACCAGGATCTCGCGCTTGGCCGTGATCGACAGGTCGCTGGCATCGCCCAGCACAGCCGGGCTCAGTGGCTTGCCCAGTTCGGCAAGCGTGGGAAACGGCAGTGCGGTAGTCATCTTCGTCATTTTGATCCCTTAGGGGAGTTGCATTCAATCTGCATCGCAAAAAACGCCAGCATGCATGATGCAGTCTTGAGCAGGAATTCAAAATGATGAGAATGGGGGAAAAGGGCGCACTACAATTCGCTTCGGCTTATCATGCACCACCGTAATGACGATGGAGATCATCGAATGCAGAAGTATCCGTGGCTGGACTGGGCCATCGTCGCGTCGGCGGCACTGGCAATTCTGGGTGCGACCGTGGGTGGGGACGGGATCTGGGTCCATTACCTGTTCAAGCCACTCACCACCATCCTGATCTTTTTGCGGCTGCAAGGTAGTGCGCCGCCCGTCAACCTCACGGCATGGCGTGCCACCGGCTCTGCCATCCTGATGTCTTTGCTGGGCGATATTTTCCTGATGCTGCCGAAGTCGCTCCTGGCGATGGGTTTCGAACTTGGCCTGGCGAGTTTTCTCGTGGCGCACCTGCTGTTCCTGGTGGCGTTCACGCGCGATGCCACCCTGTTCGGCCGGCCGCTGCCGCTGGTCGCGCTGCTGGTGGCAAGCGCAGGCAACTTGTTCGCATTGTGGCCGACCATACCCGGCCCGCTGCACCTGCCAGTGCTCGTGTATATGCTGTGCCTGGTGGGCATGTGCGCGCAGGCGGCCTCGCGCGCCCAGCAACTGGGCACGCCCAACAGCAGGATGACCGCGTTCGGAGCGCTGGCTTTCCTGCTGTCGGACACCTTGATCGCGTACGACAAGTTCTATGCCGCCATTCCAGCCGCACCGCTGCTCATTCTCGGAACCTATTATCTGGCCCTGTATTTGATCGTTCGCGCTAATAGCGCCGCGCCGTCGAAAGTGTCGTCGTAAGCCCCGGTTGCGTTCGCCCGAAACTTCTGCGAAGCTTAGGTCGAGGACAAGACAAGGACAGCGATCATGCAGACTTCGGATGCGGCCAGGGAATTCGCGGGAACCATCCCCCAACTCTACGAGCAATATATGGTGCCCCTCATCTTCGCGCCGTATGCCGAAGATATCGCCCGCCGCGCGGTCTTGCGTCGGCCCGGCAGCGTGCTCGAGATTGCCGCCGGCACGGGGGTGGTGACGCGCCAGCTGGCCAGTTCACTGCCGGCGTCGACCACCATCGTCGCCAGCGACCTCAACCAGGCGATGCTCGACCAGGCCGCCACGCTTGGCACCGGCCGCCCAGTAATATGGCAACAGGCCGATGCGATGCATTTGCCATTCGCCGACGCCACCTTCGATGTCGTCGTGTGCCAGTTTGGTGCCATGTTTTTTCCGGACAAGGCCGTAGCATTCTCGGAAGCACGCCGCGTGCTGCGTCCTGGCGGCGCCTTCTTCTTCAATGTGTGGGACCGGATTGAGCAGAATGAATTTGCCGATGCCGTAACCAGGGCGCTGACCGAGCTGTATCCGGCCGATCCGCCGCGCTTCATGCCGCGCATTCCGCATGGTTACCATGATGTGGCGGTGATCGCGCACGACTTGCAGCGGGCGGGATTTAGCCAGACGCCGAGTATGGTGACAGTGCCGATGCGCAGCCGGGCAGCGTCGGCGCGCATTGCCGCCACGGCGTACTGCCAGGGTACGCCGTGGCGCGGTGAAATTGAGGCGCGCGGCGTCCCTGGGCTGCTGGAGGCGACCCGTATCGTCGCCGAAGCACTGGCCAGGCAATTTGGTGACGGGGCAGTGGATGGCGGCATCCAGGCTCATGTCGTCACGGTCGAACGGTGAGCGCGCTCACCAGATCCGTACGCGCGCCGCAGGCTCCAGATAGAGTTGCTGCCCGGGCAGGACGTTGAATGCCTCATACCATGCATCGAGATTGCGAACGGTGGCGATGCGATAGTTCTCCGGGGCGTGGTTGTCGGTGGCCAGCTGCTTTCTCAAGGCTTCTTCCCGATACTTGCCGCGCCAACTACGTGCAAAGGCGATGAAGAACTGACGGTCCTGCTGGTGCACATAGGCCTTATCGTGCACTTTGTCGCCAAGCGTGGCGCGGTAGGCATCGAAGGCGGAGTTCAATCCGCACAGGTCGGCGGTGTTTTCGTTCAGCGTCTGCTTGCCGTTGACGGCCACATCCGGAAGCGGCTGGTAGCCGTTGTACTGGCTTGCCAGAGGCGCAGACGCTGCCATGTGGCGCGCGATGTCTTCCGGCGTCCACCAGCGCCGCGCTCGTCCGTTCACCTCATACTCGGCACCCAGCGTATCGACTGTGTGACTCATTTCATGGCCGATGATGGCGCCGATCGCGCCGTAGTTCGCGGCGTCTGAAGCGGCCAGGTCAAACTTCGACAACTGCATCAAGGCAGCCGAAAAGTTATACGAGTTCTGCTGGAACATCAGTACCCCGCCAATCAACTGCGGCGCAATTGACCATTCTGTATGGTCGACCGGCTTTCCAAGCCGGGACAGTGTCTGGCGATACTGCCGCTCGGAGAGGCGCTGCACATTGCCCACCGCGTCCGTCGGGTCCATGGCCAAATCCGACATTCCCTTCCATTTTTCAGGATAGCCAAGCCCGAAGTACATCGCTTTCAACTTCGCCAGCGCCACTGCCTTGCTCTCGGCTGACATCCACGTCACCGCTTCGACCCGGCGGCTGAAGGCGGCGTTGACATTGGCGAGAATGGTTTGCACGCGTGCCTTGTGCGCCGCCGTAAAGTGGCGCTCGGCATACAAGTTGCCGATCGCTTCGCTCATGGCGAGCAGGGTTACATCCGTTGCCCGTTCCGCGCGCGGAGCTTGCCGCTGGCCGACGGCGCCTTCGCCACGCAGCGCCAGGGCCTGATCGGCGAACGCATGCGGCAACACGTCCGCGTAAGTGGCAATGACGCGCACACGCAGGTAATCCTTCCACGTTTGCAGCGGCTGCGACCCGATCAAGGCTGCCGCGCCTTTCATCGCGCTGGGCTGCCAGGCGACGAAAGAAACTTGCCTTGCCACGCCCGCGGCAGCGAAGAACTCCGGCCAGTCCATGCCTGGTGCCTGGCGCGCGAAATCTGCGCGCGTCCACTGATTGTCGGCATTGCGCTCGTTGTCCGAGACCTCGTGCGTGGCGTGGCTCTGCGCGATCGCCGTTTCCAGGGCCATGACCGCTTCGGCTCTTTGCGATGCGGAAGGCGCATGGTCAAAGCCGGCCGTCATCAGCACACTGGCGATGGCCTCCTGGTAGCGGGTTCGCGCTGCCCGCATGGCTGGATCGGCGCTGAGGTAGTGCTCGCGCGACGGCAGGCCAAGGCCGCCCTGGAGCAGAAAAGCGGCGTAATTTTTTTCACCGTGAATGCTTGGCTGTACCGCCAGCCCGATCAAATGCGCGGAGCGGTACACGGCCAGGTTCATCGGATCAGCGTCGGCCCGCACGCCGCTGCCCAGCAGTTTGGTCAGCGCCCGCTTGTCGTTCACCCGATCGATTCGATCGAGCATGGGCTTGATCGGGGTGGTGCCTTTGGCCTCGATGGCGGCCTCGTTGAGCCAGGCCGCGCGGAAATCGGCCACTTTGCGGCCCGTCGATCCCGCCGGCGCGGTGGATGCATCGTCCACCAATTTCACGACCTGTGCGCGGGTCAGTGTCGCAAGCTCATCGCGCACGATCAAACGCGGCTTACCTGCCGGAATGTCATTGGCTTTGAGCCAGGCACCATTGGCGAAGGCGAAAAAATCGTCGCCAGGCTTGATGCTGGCGTCGACGCCGGGTTCGATGGTTTTTGCGGCCGGCTCTGCGGGCGTTTGCGCCTGCGCTGGCGCGCAGCCAATTGCCATGGCCAGCAGCGACGGTGCGATAAATGGACGTGAGAGGACTTTGAACATGGGCGTGGGCTCTGAAAAGGTCGATGGAAAGTGCAAACCATGATAGGGTCTGCGCGCCCCTCTGTCGTGGCGCGGCCCGACACGAATGGATCAAATTCGGACATTGACCCGCGCCTTCGGCGTTTATTTCCAGAATACGGTGTATATTCAGGTCAACCACCATGTCCGAAAATGATCACCCCTAGTCCGCTCATCGACCTGTTGTTCGTCATCGCGCCACACTCGCTGTTGCTCGATATTGCCGGACCTGCGGAAGCGTTTCGCCTGGCTAATCTGCACCGGGTTTCATGCGGCCTGCCGCCGCGCTTTCGGCTACGCTTTGCCGGGCCTGTGTCGTCTTTGTCGACATCGGTCGGACTGACAATCGCAGAACTTGAACCCTTGCCGCCGCGCCTGACGGCACCAACCTGGGTCGTGCTGGTAGGCCAGCCGACCGCCTACGTCAAGGAAGTCACGCCGGCGATTGTCGCCACCGCGCAGTGGTTGAATCACACGCTGTACGAGACGCTGGGCGCGACCGACACGCAGCACCGGCTGCTGACCATCTGTTCAGGCACGCTGCTGGCCGCGCGCGCAGGATTGCTGGCCAAACGTCAGTGCACGACGCACCACGAACTGCTGAAGACCTTGCGCGCGATGGCACCGGAGGCGCAGGTGATCGACAACCGGGTCTTCCTGGTTGATGGTCCGCTGGCGTCGAGTGCCGGCATCACTGCGGGCATCGATCTCACCTTGCACCTGATTGCCTGCGAATGCGGCGAGGCGCTGGCCGCCAGCGTCGCCGAGGACATGGTGGTGTACCTGAGGCGCTCGACGCGCGATCCGGAACTGTCGCCGTTCCTTGTGCACCGCAACCATTTGCACGCAGCCGTGCACCGGGTGCAGGATGCGATCAATGCCGAACACGATCGCGACTGGGATACGGCGGCGCTGGCGGCGGTCGGCCACGTGACCGAGCGCCATTTGCTGCGGCTGTTCCTCGACCACACGGGGGTATCGCCGCTGCATTATCTGCAATCGATCCGGCTCGAGCGGGCGCGCCAGTCCATCGAGCATGGTGCGAGTGTGACGTACGCCGCGGAAGTGGCGGGTTTCCGCTCAGGACTGCAACTGAGGCGTGCCTGGAGCCGTCATTGGGGTGGTTCGCCGCGCGACGCGGCGAGCGTTGGCAGTTTGCCGGCCTAGTGGAAAATCGTCGACCTGATCATTCAACTCACGAATAAATCGAAAACCCGAACCGTCGTTCTCGCGGAGGCGGGAACCCATGCTGCGCGTCTCATTTTGCGGTGCATGGATACCCGTCTGCGCGGGAATGACTGAGGTTTATTCACAAACTCGTAGGGCGGCCCCCTTTTTTCACTCTACATTTGCAGCGAAGCTTTGAATTCATTGCCTAATGTGGTCAGGCCAATATCGGCGAATCCCAAAAATTGGCCTTGCCAATTTTAATCCTTAACGCTAACATCATTGCGTAGATTAAACGACAAGGATTCCAGCATGCTCGACAGACGAACCGTATTGAAGGCAGCAGGAGCGGCAAGCCTCTCATTGGCAACAGGCGCCTATGGAGCGACGGCGCGCAAGCGCTACGCCGTAGTCGGAGTCGGTTCGCGGGCACGGCTATACATCAACGCCATCACCGGAAAATACCGTGATGGCCACGAAATTGTCGCCGTCTGCGATTCCAACGCTGGCCGCCTTGCGCTCTCCGCCAGGAAGATCTCGGAAACCGGCGCAAGCCAGCCACGCCCCTACGCGGCGGCCGATTTCGACCGCATGCTGCGCGAAACGAAGCCCGAATTTGTCATCGTCACCACCATCGACGCCACGCATGATGACTACATCGTGCGCGCGCTGGACGCGGGCTGCGACGTCATCACCGAAAAGCCGATGACCACGACGGCTGAAAAGGCGCAGCGCATCCTCGACGCCGTCAAGCGCAGCGGGCGCCATATCCGGGTCAACTTCAATTACCGTTACTCGCCGCCGCGCAGCCAGGTCAAGGACTTGTTGATGAGCGGCGAGATCGGCGATGTGCTGTCGGTCGACTTCACCTGGCTGCTCAATACCGTACACGGCGCGGACTACTTCCGCCGCTGGCACAGCAACAAAGCCAATTCCGGTGGCCTGATGGTGCACAAGGCGACCCATCATTTCGATCTGGTGAATTGGTGGCTGGGCGCCCAGCCCGAACTGGTGCACGCTTTCGGTTCGCGCCAGTTTTACACGCCAGCCACGGCAAAACGCATGGGCCTCAAGAGCCACCATGAGCGTTGCCTGACTTGTCCGGAAAAGAGCAAGTGCAATTTCTATTTCGACCTGGCCGGCGATGCGGGCTTGAAGGCGCTGTATCTGGACAATGAAAAGCACGACGGCTACTTCCGCGACCAGTGCGTGTGGCGCCCGGAAATCAACATCGAAGACACGATGAGCGTGATGGTTCGCTACGACAACGGCGTTCAGCTCAAGTACGCACTGCAGGCCTACGACGCGTGGGAGGGCTACCACATCGCGTTCAACGGCACCAAGGGCCGCCTGGAACACCGCATCGTCGAATCGGCCGGCACGGCGGGCGCGGCCGCGGTGCAAAGCAAGAGCACGGGCGTTTCGACGCGCATCATTCCACTGCGCGGTGCGGCGCGCGATATCGAACCCTGGACCGGCGTTGGCGGCCATGGCGGCGGTGACGATGCCATGCTCGACGAAATTTTCGGCGACGCGCCGAACGACAAATACAAACGTGTTTCCGACGAGCGGGCTGGTGCTTATTCGGCCCTGGTCGGCATCGCCGCGAACCGCTGTTTCGAAACGGGAAAGTCGGTGCGGATCGCTGATCTGGTTACAGGCTTGAGTCCGCCGGAGCGGCCACCGATGCCAAGTCGCACCGGGCCACTGCCGATGCCGCTTTGGATCAAGATTCCTTGATTGTCTGAACCGTTGCGAGTGCTCGCCTCAATCCTTATCAATACTCCTTCTTGTTGCTTGAACCGGGGCGCTAATCGACGGCAGATTTCACTTGAATTGCTTGAAAGACAGGGTGGTTTGCACGCCACCCAAGGAAATCAGTTGCCGGCATTGGTTTCGCAATGAAATACCCCTGAACATAGTCGCAACCGAGCGCTTGCAAGACATCCCATTCGTCTCTGGTTTCGGCGCCTTCCGCGACTACCGACAAGCCCAGGCGATGTCCGAGTTCGATTGTCGATTCCAGCAGGACCGCGCCGTCGCTGCCGGCGACAACATCTCGTACAAACGATCGGTCGATCTTCAGTTCGGCCACGGGCATTTTCTGCAGGTAAGCCAGGGACGAATAGCCAGTACCAAAGTCATCGATCGACAATGTGAACCCCGCATTGCGCAGCGCGTGCATGATGAGCAGGGCGGATGCCGGATCTTGCATCGCTCCGCTTTCCGTCACCTCCAGACGAATATCATCTGGCAGCACGCCGATCTCTTCGCCCAGAGCGATTACCCCTTGGACGAAACCCGCCTTCGCAAGGTCCGCTGTCGATATGTTCACCGAGATCTGCAGCGGCGAACCTTCCGCGCGCAGTTTGGTGCACAAGCGCATTGCTTCGCCCAGCATCCATTGCGTGATCAGGTGAATCCGGCCCGTCTGTTCGGCAAACGGAACAAATTCAACTGGCGGCACACTCCCGCGCCGTGGATGCTGCCAACGCACCAGCGCTTCGGCGCTGTTGACCGCGCCATCGGCCAGGCGCACCTTGGGCTGCAAGTACATGCGCAATTCACCCTTCTCGATTGCGCGGCTCAATTCAGAAAGCAGGCCCAGGTCAGCCCGTAGATCGCTTTCCAGTTCCGCCCGATACTCCATCCATTCCAGGTGCAGCGCACGGCCCGCGTCAAGCGCCGTCTCGGCACGCCTTAACAGTTGCGCCATCGTCGCCGGCATGGCCGATGCCGTGGCAACGCCAATTGACAGCGTCAAATCCACCATCTGCCCGTGCACGTCCACCGGGTGCGAGAAGTCGTGCTCGATCCGCTGGCGCAAACTGTGCAAGGTATTCATGTCCGGCCACAACAAGCAAAACTGGTCGGCATGCAGGCGGCCAACCTGGGCGTCTTTGATCGCCGCTACGCGTGTGCCCGTTACCACCAGTAGCTGGTCACCAATCTCCGGACCCAACGCACCGTTGATGGCGCGGAAGCGGTCGATATTGAGCACCAGCACGGCGAGCTTGTCGTTCCTCGCCAACAGGGCATCGCCCATGCGGCGAATGTTCTCGCGGTTCGGCATGCCCGTCAGAGCATCGTATGACATCAGGCGCATGGCAGTCTGTTTCAGGTTTGCCGTCCGCATTGCCAGTGCGACGCAGAACAGCAGCGGCATCAACAAGTCCGATGCCACGCCAAGCGAACTGCTCAGGGAGCCGAGCTGCGCACTGGAATTGATGAAGTTCAGCAAAGCCGCGCTCGGCCAGACCTGGTAAAGCTGGCTCGGCGCCCAGAACACGGCAAGCATCAAGTTGCTCAGCAAGAGAATGCCCGCTGCGGCGCTGCCCTTGCGCCACGCAATCCAGCAGCCACTGAACAGCAATGGGTAGGTCGTGAAAATGATCAAAGCGCAGTTGATCGTCGAAGCCAGATTGCCGTCAGCGAGCCAGAACGGGATCTCCAGCAGGTAGAGCAGTGCCGTGACTTGGCAAAGGCGATTGATCCGTGGGGCGTGCACACCAAAGTCCGCCACGCGCGCATAGGCCAGCATCCACACCGCATTGATCAATGGGTACATCAGTCGCGCCACCAGTCGCGCGTAGTCGAAATTGGGCGTCAGCTCAAAGATCAGCGGCTCGAACGGATTGAATACGCGAATGACGACCGACAGCAGCAAATAGCCCGACATCAGCGCGTAGGCGCCATCGCGCATCACGAAACTGAACGCCGCAGAGAAGAACGCCACAACCAAAACGGCAGACGCAACGGCTAGGCTGATATTCGTTTGGCGACTTCCGGCGTCCAGCAGGGCAGGACCGATCTGCGCCTCAGCAACGACTCTGGCAGGAATTGCCAGTCCTTGGGAGCGAGGAAATACGCGCACATACATCGGCGCGTTCAAGTCTGGGTCATGTTGGAAAATGACATAGTTGGCGCTGATCGTCGCGTGGCTACGTTCGCCGATGCGATTGCCTTGCGCCAGCAGATTGCCCCGCGAATCGAAAAGGACAACGTTCGCCCAGCCGTTCTTGATAGTGAGTTGCTCGCCGGCCTTGGGCAGTTTGGAGAGGCGCATCCAGCAGGTATCGAACTGGGCCTGCATGAGCATGACGCCTTCGTCGGCGTGTTGCCAGTTTGACGTGGGAGCAGAGGAGGCATTGAAGAACGGCGCCGACGTGCAAAGGTAATCGATCGGCAAAGGGCGCGCATGTGCGCTGGCACAAAACAGTAAGGCGAGTAGCGCGAGCGCATACAGGGCCCCGCGGTTAAGCCAATTAGCTGCTCCTTTTCCCATCAAGTGCCTCCACAATCATCTGTGTTTCTGTTCTTGACGAACCTATGAGGTTACACATTTCGTAAGAGTAACCCAATCTCATGCAAGTGCAGCGCATCTTCTCTGAGGCACCCCCGTCTTGACCAATCCCAATACAGTCTTCGAATCGCAGAGCCACAATCGCCGAGGCACATTCCCCCCACAATTTGGAGGCAATATGGCAATCGACGTATATCTGCAAATCGACGGTATCAAAGGCGAATCGATGGACGACAAGCACAAGGATTGGATCGAGTGTTTGTCGGTGAACTGGAGCGTCCTACAGCCAAGGAGCGCCACCGCATCGACAGGTGGAGGACACACGGCGGAACGCGTCCGGGAATCTGTGAGTCGTGCGCCAAGCCTGCCCCTTTTTTGCGTGAGAACGGGAGCCCCTATCTCGAACCCCACCATACAACTCGATTGTCAGATGGTGGTGCAGATCATCCCAGATTTGTCGGCGCTATCTGTCCGGCCTGTCACCGTGAAATTCATTACGGTAAGGACGGAGATTCGAAGAATTTTGTGCTGAGCAACCGATTACTAGACTTGGAAGACAAAATTGTCTAATTCTCGCGACCGCACGAAATATGGTTATTCATGCGGGCGCACTGCCGCCGCCGGTTTTCGTCGTTACTGCAGGCGTATGGCTGTGTCGAATATCCAAGTGCGGCGAATTTCGATTACGTCGTACTGACGTGTTAGAGCGGGCGGGAACGCGGCATAGGGCGCTTGGCTGGCCACGACTTTGCGTATTGCTTCGTCGATAGCTGGCACACCGCTGGAGACCACGAAAGTCACTTTCTCTACGGAGCCGTCGGCGCGGATTGCCACCGTCACTGTCGGTCGAACGTGAGGCTGTTTTACCGCTTCACGAACCATATCGAACGTCATGTTCATTTCGATCTTCCGGCTCATGGCTTCCGCGTATAGAACGAGATCGCCATTCGGGTCGGCGCGTCCGAACAGCCATCCGCGGCGAAGGCTGCTTTCCGTGGGCAGCAGCGAGCGTGAAGGGTTCTTCGACGCTGCGTCGCGCTGGGCCGCTTCCTCGTTCAATTGCCGGCCGATCGCGCGCAGCCGCTCTTCGCGTTTCGCCTCCTGATCTGCCCGCTCCCGTTGCGCCAGTTCCAATCTTGCTCGTTCTTGCCGTGCGGCCTCTTGCTTACCTGCGTCTTGTCGCGCCGCCTCTTGCCTGACCGCGTCCTGGCGCGCGGCTTCCAACTGGGTTTGCGCCTGCCGCGCCGCTTCAAGTTGCGCCTGCTTTGCCCGTTCCTGTCGTGCGGCTTCCCTGCGCGCAGCTTCCAGTCGCGCGGCCTCGGTACGTTCCACTTCCTGCCGAGCGGCGTCCTGCTGCGCCTTCTCGTCCTGTTTTGCCCGCTCTTGTCGCTGTGCCTCTCGACGCTGGCTCTCTTGCCGGGCAAGCTCCTGACGTTCGGCCTCCATTCGCGCCGCTTCGCTCCTGGCCGTTTGCTCAGCGCGGGCTGCGTCTTGTCGTAGCTGCTCTTGCCGCGCCGCTTCTCGCTGCGCGTCCGCCTTCAATTCCGTCTGGCGCTGTTGTTCTGCGGCCTGCTTCTCATGCTCGAGCCTGGCCTTCTCGAGCGCGCGTTCCCGCGTATCCTGTTCAATCTGTTTTTGCGCGGCATCGCTCACACTGCTGGGTACTGGTACCTCACTGCCCTGGACAGGAAGGTTTCGCGCCACGGAGTTTGCGGGCGCTTTCACCTGTGGCGCGTCGGGAGCGATCGGCAGGTTCACGTCGGGACGCTTCGCTGCCGAAATGGCCGGCACCGATGGCGGCGCGGGAGCAGGTGCTGGCGCAGGCGCAGGCGCGGGTGATGGTGGTGGTGGTGGTGGTGTCAATACGGGTGGCACCTCACTATGCGCAACGGCAGGAGGCGGCATCGTCATTGGTGTCGTGTTGCTCGCAACTGTGGGCTTTACCACCGCGGCGTGCACCGGATTGGTCATTTCTGTCGGCGAGATACCTGCCGGCGCCGTTGGCAACGCCGGTGCAAGTTGAATGCGTAAATCGTCAGCCCCCAGACGCCTTTCCTTCCAGGGAAAGTTCAGGCCTGGAAGTCCGAATGTCTGACCGCCCAAGGTGACGCTCAAAAGCAGCGCGTGAAATAGCAAGGAGAGCAACAGCGCATTGCTCAAACGCCAGGGCCCGCGCTGGATGAAGAGAGCAGTTCTCACATTGAAAACCCTTTGCGCAGGCGCGTAGTCAGGTTATTCAAAACCGCTCTTCTCTCTATCTGTGCGAAATGCCAGTATTTGGCTCTACCTAGACGTCGATGTTGCCAGCATGCAGCGCATTCGACTCAATGAAGTGACGACGCGGTTCCACCTCATCGCCCATCAAGGTCGTGAAGATCTGATCGGCAGCAATCGCATCCTCAATCTGCACCTTCAGCAAACGCCGCACGGTCGGGTCCATCGTGGTCTCCCACAGCTGCTCCGGATTCATCTCGCCCAGCCCTTTGTAGCGCTGCTTGCTGACGGTGCGCTCGGCTTCGTCACGCAGCCACTGCATCGCGTGGTGGAAGTCATCGACGGCCGACTCCTTCACTCGGTCGCCCTCGCCGCGGCGAATGAACGCGCCTTCGCCGATCAAACCCTTGAACGTCTGCGCCGCATTGGCCAGGGTTGCGTAGTCCGCGCCCTGCACAAAATCCGCATCGATCGACGTGACCTTGATATTGCCGTGATGCATACGCTCGATGCGCAGCGCGTGCTTCTCGCTCAGTTCATCCGAACGCACGCTCACCTTGACGGCGCTGTCGTTGATGGTCGCTTCCAGCGCCACGGCCGATTGCGCCGCGCTGTCCACGGTGTCGAGGTTCAAAATCACACCGGTCATGATGGCGGTCAGCGCTGCGCGGTCGATCACGCGCGTCAGGCGCATCATGATCGCGTTGGCCAGGTTGAACTGGCGCACCAGCTCGGCCAGTGGCTCGCCGGTGATGGCGTCGGCACCATCACGCGGGGTCAGCGCGGCGCCGTTCAGCGCCACGGTCATCATGTAGCTCGCCTCTTCGACATCGTCCTTCAGATAGCGCTCGTCTCGGCCAGCCTTCACCTTGTACAGCGGCGGCTGCGCGATGTAGATATGGCCGCGTTCCACCAGTTGCGGCATCTGGCGGTAGAACAGCGTGAGCAGCAGCGTGCGGATGTGGGCGCCGTCGACGTCGGCATCGGTCATGATGATGATGCGGTGATAGCGCAGCTTGTCGACGTTGAATTCGTCCGGTCCGATGCTGGTGCCCAGCGTGGCGATCAGCGTGGTGATCTGCTCGGACGAGAGCATCTTCTCGAAGCGCGCCTTCTCCACGTTCAGCACCTTGCCGCGCAACGGCAAAATCGCCTGGAACTTGCGGTCGCGCCCTTGCTTGGCCGAGCCGCCTGCGGAGTCACCCTCGACGATGTACAGTTCGCACAGGGCGGGGTCTTTTTCCTGGCAATCGGCCAGCTTGGCCGACAGGCCCAGGCCGTCCATGATGCCCTTGCGGCGGGTCAGGTCGCGCGCCTTGCGGGCGGCCTCGCGCGCGCGCGCCGCTTCCACGATCTTGCCGCAGATGATCTTGGCGTCGTTCGGCTTTTCCATCAGGTAGTCGGTCAGCGTCTTGGCCACGATCTCTTCAACCGGGCCGCGCACTTCGCTCGATACCAGCTTGTCCTTGGTCTGCGAGCTGAATTTCGGCTCAGGCACTTTCACCGACAGCACGCAGGTCAGGCCTTCGCGCATGTCGTCGCCGCTGATTTCCACTTTCGCCTTCTTGGCGAATTCGTGCTCGTCGATGTACTTGTTGATCACGCGCGTCATCGCCGCGCGCAGGCCGGTCAGGTGGGTGCCGCCGTCGCGTTGCGGGATGTTGTTCGTGAAGCACAGCACCTGCTCGTTGTAGGCGTCGTTCCACTGCATCGACACGTCCACGCTGATGTTCGTGTTCTGGTCCGACATGCGCTCGCCGGTGGCCTGGAACACGGTCGGGTGCAGCACCGTCTTGGCCTTGTTGATGTATTCAACGAAGCCGCGCGTGCCGCCTTCGAAGGCGAAAATTTCTTCCTTGCCGGTGCGCTGGTCGGTCAGCTTGATGTTCACGCCGTTGTTCAGGAACGAGAGCTCGCGGATCCGCTTGGCCAGGATCTCGTAGTGGAACTCGACGTGAGTGAAGATCTGCTCGTCGGCCCAGAAGTGCACATCGGTGCCGCGCTTGTCGGTTTCGCCAATCACCTTGATCGGCGAACACTGCACGCCGTTGATGGTTTCGATCTCGCGGTTCTGCGGCACGCCGCGCACGAATTCCATGTAGTGCACCTTGCCGTCGCGGCGCACGGTCAGTTTCAGCAGTTTCGACAGGCCGTTCACGCACGACACGCCCACGCCGTGCAGGCCGCCCGACACCTTGTACGAGTTCTGGTCGAACTTGCCGCCAGCGTGCAGCTCGGTCATCACGATTTCGGCGGCGCTGCGCTTTGGCTCATGCTTGTCGTCGAATTTCAGGCCCGTTGGAACGCCGCGGCCATTGTCGGTGACCGAGATCGAATTGTCGGAGTGGATCGTGACGTGGATCTCGGTGCAGTGGCCGGCCAGCGATTCGTCGATCGAGTTGTCCAGCACTTCGAACACCAGGTGGTGCAGGCCGGTGCCGTCCGAGGTGTCGCCAATGTACATGCCGGGACGCTTGCGTACGGCTTCCAGGCCCTCCAGGATTTGAATGGAGGAGGCGCCGTATTCTTCAACTTTGGCGGGGATGACTGGTGTTGTCTCGGACATGAACTGCTTTCTAAATAAACTGTTAAATCAATCGCTACAATTTCTGTCGTTCCCGTCTGCGCGGGAACGACGGCCTTAGATTCGCATCGGCATGACGACGTACTTGAAGTCGGCATTGTCAGGAATCGAAATCAGGGCCGACGAGTTCGAATCGCCCAGGGCGATGTTGATCTGGTCGCACTTCAGGTTGTTCAGCACGTCGAGCAGGTAGGTGACGTTGAAGCCGATGTCGACCGAATCGCCGCCGTAGTCGATCTCGAGTTCTTCGACCGCTTCTTCCTGGTCCGCGTTGGTCGAGCTGATCTTCATGCTACCCGGGCTGATGATGCAGCGCACACCCTTGAATTTATCGCTCGTCATGATCGCGGCGCGCTGCAGGGAACGCAGCAGCTCGTCGCGGCCGATCGTGAAGTCGTTCTTGTAGCCCTTCGGGATCACGCGTGTGTAGTCCGGGAATTTGCCCTCGACCAGCTTCGAGACCAGCTCGATGTCGGCAAAGCGCAGCTTGACCTGGGAGGCGGCGATGTCCAGCTGGACCGTCTCGTCATTCTCTTCGAGCAGGCGTTGCAGCTCGATGATGGTCTTGCGCGGGATGATCACTTCCTGGCGCTCGAATTCCTGCTCCGTCTCGACCTGGCAAAACGCCAGGCGGTGGCCGTCGGTGGCCACGGCGATCACGTTGCGCCCGTCCAGCACCAGCAGCAGGCCGTTCAGGTAATAGCGAATGTCTTGCTGCGCCATCGAGAAGTGCACCATGTTGAACAGGTGCTTGAGCGTCTTTTGCGGCAGCGTCACGCTCGCGCTAAAGGTCTCGGCCACGGCCACGGTGGGGAATTCTTCAGCGGCCAGCGTCTGCAGAGCGAAGCGCGATTTCCCGGTCTGGACCGTCAGGCGCTTGTTCAGCAGCGTCATCGTCACGTCGCCCGATTCGGGCAGCGCACGCAAAATGTCGAGCAGCTTGCGCGCAGCGACCGTGGTGCCGGCCACTTCGGCACCCGAGCCGATGTTGGCCAGCGTGGTGATCTGCACTTCAGTGTCGGTCGACAGGAATGAGACGCTCTCGCCGTCCTTGCGGATGAGGATATTGGCCAGAATCGGCATAGTGTGCCGACGCTCGACAATACCGCTCACGATCTGCAGTGGCCGGAGAAGGGTATCTCGGGTGGTTTTGACCAATTGCATGGTTATCCTCGGTAGGGGTTATCAAAAATGCTATTAATTGACGCTTTATAAGTGGTGCAAAGGTGGAAGGCGCTGCGCTTTTCCACCCGACAGTTCTCTGGGACCCGGCATGTAGGGTGGAAAAGCGCAGCGCCTTCCACCTTTCCGGACCCCCATATTTTGCCAGAAATTGCTACTCTAGCCCTTCAACGTCTGTTCCAGCACATGCAGCTCGTGATTGCACTCGGGGTTCTTGGTGCGGTCGAGCGCGATCTTGCGCACCGCGTGCAGCACCGTCGTGTGATCGCGTCCGCCAAACAGTTCGCCGATTTCGGGCAGGCTCTTTTGCGTCAGCTCCTTGGCCAGGTACATCGCGATCTGGCGCGGCCGCGCAATGTTGGCCGGGCGCCGCTTCGAGTACATGTCGGCCACCTTGATGCTGAAGAAGTCGGCCACCGTCTTCTGGATGTTCTCCACCGAGATCTGGCGGTTCTGCACCGACAGCAAATCCTTCAGCGCTTCCTTGACGATGTCGATGGTGATCTCGCGGCCGTGGAAGCGCGAGTACGCGAGGATCTTGCGCAGCGCCCCTTCCAGTTCGCGCACGTTCGAGCGCAGGTGCTTGGCCACGAAGAAGGCCACGTCGTCGGAGAAGGTCACCCCTTCCGAATGCGCTTTCTTGAGCAAGATCGCCACCCGCATCTCCAGCTCGGGCGGCTCGATCGCCACCGTCAGGCCGGAGTCGAAACGCGAGATCAGGCGGTCGTCCATGCCGGTGATCTCTTTCGGATAGGTGTCGCTGGTGATGATGATCTGCTTCTTGGCCGCGATCAGCGCTTCGA
>JAZJYV010000066.1:0-35628 GCA_040390195.1 Pseudomonadota bacterium
TCATATTATCGATTTGGCATCTGTGTGAATTATCACATGCGGAAATGTGTAACGGTGACCGGGCGTCGCCGGAGATTTCCCTATGGCGAGATGGCCAACACCGCCACGCCGTCAGGCGGGGAGGGCGGCACCTATCTGCTCTGATAGGAGAAGGGAGTGCTGCGACGGAAATGTGCCTCAGGTGCTAGTGCGCTGCCCTGAACTGCTACTTTTTCTGGTCGGGTGGCGGCGCGAGGCGTGATACCGAATTCGACACGCTGTGCGAAGGCGGCGACGAGGCAGAAGGTGACTCATGCACTGTGGCTGAAGCGCTTGCCGCCGGCGGCAGCGCAAGTACACTGTTGGAGCGCGGGCGAGGCACGGCCGGTTCCGTGCGTGGCTTGACGTTTTGCACCACCGCGTCCATGGCGCCAAAATGCCAGTCCTGGCCGTAGTCGGTGAAACGCTTGCTTGCTTCTTTGTCCAGGCCGACCTCTTTGGCGGTTTGTTTGGCCTGATTGAAGGATTCTTGCATATAAGTGCGGGCCGTTTGCGGGTCCAACGCATGGACCGATTCAACCTCGTTGTCAGCCGTACGGCCGGCCCGGATGACGGCATTGGCGCGGGCAGCCAATTGATCGATATTGCCCCGGTATCGGAAGAAGGTGTGACTGCGCTGATCCCCTTTCTTGGCAGTGCCATCGGAACTTGTGCTTGACACGGCGAACGAGGCGCTCCTGACGTTGATCCCGGTTTCGGCTAAGGCTTCGTCGGCCGCCGACGTGGCTGCATCGGCTTCGGGCCTTGCCCGGCCGCCGGGCAGGGCGAACTGGCCAGCGCCCTTGACCTCGGTGAGCGGCTTTTGTGGGATCTGAATGCCGCTTTCGGTCGTAAAGGCATTGAGCACGGTCTTGCGGCCGACCAGGACTTTGACGGCGCCGTCGTCGTCATGGCCAAATATCACGGGATAAGCCTGCGACGTGGGCGCCTCCGGCTTCCTTCCACCACGCGCGCCACCACGACCTGCGGCCTTTTTCGGCTGAAAAGCCGACAGCGAGGAGCTGGTCGTGCTGGCACGTGGAGAAGACGGGCTGGCCGACAAGCTGCTCCGCTGTGCCGCTGCTGACGGCGTCGAACTGAAGCTGGACAAAGACCGGCCGGCCCGGGGCGACGTTGTGGTCGTTGTTTCAGTCCTGACTCGCGCGGGGCCCGAGCTTTTTAGTTCGACCTCTTCAGTGTCGGCGGACGCTGGGCGGACGAACGCGGAAATTTTCCTGCGCGCCTCAAACGTCTGGGTCCAGCTCCTGAGCTCGGCTGGCGACAAGCCGTGTGGACGCGGGTGCAATGGCATGTCCTCCAACGCGAAAGTTGGAATGGTCATGGCTTCGAAAGTGGCCGCATTACTGTAGGGGCCAATCGGTGCCGGGCCAGCGCTGGGGGCTTTCGCTTGGGCCTGGGAAGAGCGCGGTCCGCCCGGTCCGCGCAAGGAACCTGACGGCGCTGGCGACATCGCGGAACTTGACGAGGCGGGCCGCGCAAACTGCGCTGAGGCGGCCTGCTGTGGGGGAGGAGAGGACGTGCTTGTTGCGCTGAGCCGCGGCGGGCCGGACGTGCCACCCAACGCAGGCGCCATCGGCGGCACGGTGGACCTTGGCGTTTCCAGGGCAGGCGTGGTGGAAGGCGTCGCTGCCGCAGAAGATTTCGCTGGGATATTTATACTGGGCAACTTCATAAGCCTCCTGTCCTCGGCGGCAGCCGTCTTTAGCCTATTAACGTCACGGGCGCCGGATTCTATACCTTGTCGCATCGCGCAGAGCCGCGGGCCAAACCACTAGCGCCCGAGCAGAGCACCTTTGAAGTCGCCGTGATGATGCTGCGCAGCAACGACGCGCACCACGATCAGCAGTACAAAGGCGAACGGCCATAGTCGCGTTGCCTTTTTGCCGTACGTGCGCGTTGTGCGTAAGGTACTGATTCCAAGGAGTTTTCAAGGAACCCCGAAAACCGTGGGTAAACATATCCTCCAGAAGCGCATGGAAGATGGCTTGATGGGAAAGCATTGCCGTCGCCCATACTGCGATCTGAAATTGTGAGCGTGCTTGAGGTCGGTGTCGGTGATTTCTTGGCCGGGTCTTGAATGCCTTAATGTAAAGTGCCACCAATGGGTACCACTGGGTAGCGGATGGCGACACGTTGTATCGTGGTAAATGAGAGGAGTCAACAACCGCGAAGTTGCCTGCTGCACCGACAACGTCTTTTCCTGCCACCGCAAGTTGCCCACGTTGGTCGCCATCATGGTCAACGGAATGCGCAAGAGCGTTCCAATTGAATCCGACAGGTCCTTCGGCGTATTGCTCGGCTTCCAGGTTTTGCAATGACTATTTTATTTTGTTGTTGTGATAATGTGTGTACATTTGTTCAATTTTAAGGAGTATGTTGATGACAATTCTTGGTTGAAAATAGTTATATTGGGACGCGTCACTATGCAAATCGATTTTCATTTCCATCTGGCTAAGAGATGCGCCGTGATGTGGCACACACTTCTAGTTCTGTGTGTGATTCTTGCGAGCGGCGTCGTAACGCCAGTAGTCGCAGAAGCAGGGGCGTCAGCGCCTAGGGTTGCTCCCGAACAGGAACTTGCACCGATGGCTGGTGCGGACCACCCTGTCGATTGGTGGTTCGCATTCAAATTCAATACTAAGGTGTTCCCTGGCTGCGGCGATAACGCTGTCCGTGCCTGCCCGTTCGGCGGCGATCTGCAGCAATACAAGTTCGGCCAGCAGTATGTGTCGGCGTCGAGTTCCACCTCTGATCTGAAAAAGGGCGGAGGATGCTTGGGAGGGGCAGACTCGGATCCAGTAGGGGCGACCTATGAACGGATCTATTCCGGTGCCTACTATTTCGTGGTCTGGAACGATCTGTTCTATGACGACCCGCAAATCAAAGGCTGCAAGCAAGACTGCGGCGGTCCTTGGGGGCACTCGGATTCTTGCAGGGACGACACTGGAGCGGGTCTGGTGATGCAGGTGTCTACTCCTTCATGGCCCGCAGCCGGCAGTAATAAGTTTCCACGTAGTAGCGATGGCAACACGCTCACCTGTGTACACGATGACAATGTACTGGTGAGCCAGCACTTTTTCGCGGTACGCCTAAGCAAAGACGACGTGGTCAGGTCGCCACTGGTGGAGACACCGATCTTGGCATGATTAAAGTCAGTACCAGACCCGCCGCGTAACCCAATTGGCGCACCGCCCCATTGGCCAGTTGTCGCGATCTCGACCGCACCAGGTTTACCCAGCGACTTGTCCCAGCAACCCAGCGTACCATCGCCTCTCCATTTTTGGTGATATGAACCAACAAGGAACTCGCTCTGGCCCCGATTGCAGCAGTAGTCAGAATGGCAGAGGAGGTCTGTTTTATGTCGTCGAGAACACCACGTTGGCGGATGGCGCGACTGCATTGATCCGTGGCGCCAGCGCGCCGACTATGCCACCGCAGAAATAACCAGCGAACTAAATGGTCACGATTTTCTAGTTCTTTTCGTCGGGTCAAACATGTGAAAGGCACTAAGTTCCATCATGAGCTATTTTCCGATTCGAGCATGTTACCTGCTGTTCTTGCTGTTATTTGCCATGGAAGCGTTTGTAGAAGCTTCGGCGCAAGAACTTCTTCAGGTTCAACAAGGAGTCTTCACCGATGGTGTTGATCATGGATTAAAGACCTATAAGCGCGCATATACCAGTCCAGTTTCGCCGCCTCAGATTTCGTTCTGGACCTTGGTTCGCGGCACTCCCGAACTACTGGCGGCGATGAAGAACGATCCCAATGGCCAGGTCCGTATTCGTCACGTTTGGCGGCGATATGTACAGGATGAGGTGCAGACTGAACGCGATCAAGTTCTGTTTATTGGCAGCAAGCAAGATCTGCAGTCACTTGAGAACCAAGTGGTAGCAACAGGCTTCTTCACCTGGCGCACTTGGAGCGATAAGCAGGTCATTCCGGGGGATTGGAGAGTCGATGTCCTTTGGGAAAATGATGAGCCTGTTGCTTGCAGTGATGCAAATGGCGAGCGACGAGACTGCTCATTTCCATTTCAAGTACAGAGCCGGCGCGACGTACCAACGCCAGCGCGAAAACCGGGATAGCAACTATGAATTCCAAACTCCCAGACGCACTTTTGGATGCTCAGCTGTTGTTGACTCATGCCGCGCGTGACGGGGCCGCTTTGGATCCGAAAATGGTCGCGACCATCGTCGAGTCGGATGCGCTAATCTCCTCTGGAGCGATAACAGCTGCAAAGGAAACTGAGTTCTGGCTGGCGTTCGACGCTCTTTCCAAGCTCCTTTGTCCTGTAACGGTATCCAGCCTTCGGGCAACGATGGACTCGCACACGAAGATCAAACCGGCGATGAGCAAGCTCCGGAAATGGTTAGGTTTGGGGTTCGGAAGTGACTCACTTGCGCGACGCGCGGTTCGGGCATACACAGTGCTTACAGTTGTTGCCGTTCTTGTTTTGTTGAGTGTTCAAATCTATTGGTTATTTGGGGTTACTGTTACCCAGGACCTTGCACAAATCAAGCAAACAATTGGCGTAAATAAGGGCAAGATCTCTCAACTTAATGAAGCTCGAATCTTGGCACGGGCAAATCCAAAGGCCGTCCGAAGCGAGGCCGCCCTTACGAGCGATTTGACTATTCTCGACAGCGAAAAAGCAAATCTCGATGTCGAGCAAGGCTCTAGTTTTAATATGCTTGAAATATGGAGCTCCTTATGGGAAGGGGATCGTATCGTTCGTCGTGGCTGCGCGCAGAATTCTCCAGATGATCACGGCAAGATCGTAGCGTGTGAAAAAATCGCACGTATGCAAGCGGCTGGTGTCGTCCTAAACAACCTGAAGCTGTATCTTCTTCCGCTCTTGTACGGCTTTCTTGGAGCCTGTGCCTATACACTGCGCACGCTAACGGCCCAGATTCGCACACGGACGTATTCGGACTCGTCCAATATCGATTTTCGGATTCGTCTATGCCTTGGAACGCTCGGGGGCATCGTGTCGGCTTGGTTTCTTAGCTCCCCAACGGAGGAGGGCGCAGCAAAGAGTATTTCGCCGTTTGCCCTTGCATTTTTAGCCGGCTATAGCATTGAGCTAGTTTTTTCCGCTATGGATCGCGTCATGTCGGCGTTCACGAAGACTTCACAATGATATGGATTCCCAGCGAGCACCCTCAGCGAGCACCCTTCTTGTGAACCGAGACCTTGTCGACATCTCGTTCTACAGCTTCGGTAAATGTATGATCCGCATTGACTCCTTGACTTACGTACTTGCGCATCTCGGCTTCACGCTGGGCGGCCCAAGCCATTGCTTCGCTGCGTGTCGAAAATGTCTTGGAGTCACGTGGTGGGCATGCGCCAATTACACATACTTGAGCTCGATACCCGCCCGATTTTTGAGAGGTGATGGAGGCCATGGCACTTTCCCCTACAAAGCTGAGTGGGGAGTATAGGGTAAATTCTGGGGAATTGACTTCTTCAAACGGTGCGAAACGGTGTGGGCTTGAGGCGCGTCAAGTGCCGTCCTCATCAATTGCAACTCTTTGATTTCGCGTAAAAAATTGGGATATATGTGAAAAAAAGCGCCATCGGTGACGATGGCGCTTTTCCTGTGTGTGGTGCGGGGCCCAGGAATCGAACCTGGTTATCAGTCGTAGGTCTTGCACCGATCTTGACTGGGCTTTACCAATAAGCGAGCCTCGCAGGGAGAATAGTAGTCCTTTTTTGCTAGGATGCAATCACTATTTACCAAAATCAATATAAAAACTTTAAAGGATTTCACTCGAACTGATAGGGTTTTGCCGGTACCGTGTCTTCGCGCTCACGTTCGAGTGCGTCGAGGTCGACGTGCCTGTCCCACAGGATGTACCACGCACGCCGCTGGTCTTCCTTCACTTCCGGGTGCTGGACCAGGTAATTGTCCAGGAATCGTGTAAATTCTGATACGTATCCCCCGTGCCCGATACGATATCGCTCAGTTTTTCTGTTCATGGCGCCTCCTTTCAACCGAGCTATGACATCGATCAAACCCACAGGTTCGCCATGTACGGCGCGCGCAAAATGCCGTACGATACGCGCCGATACCCGCTTACTTCCAGGATGCAATGAATCACGAACCACCGCCGACAGCGCCGGCAGCCGAGCCCGCCCCGCGCTTTCGCCCGCGCCCCTGGGTCGCGCTGGAGACGCCGCAAGACGTCGAAGCCTGGATTGAGGAGCACAACCGCTGCATGCAAGAACTGATCGGTCCGCAGGAAACCGGAGTCGGGGTCTGCTTCACGCTGGCCGAGGGCGGCAATCTCTACTTGCAGACCAGCGCCGACGCCGTGCTGCTCGATGTCGACGCCGACGCCCAGTGGATCACACCGCTGATCGTGGCCGCCACCGGCGCCGAGCCGCCGCCCGGCCACTACTGGGTGCTGCCCGACGACAAGCTGGTGCAGCTGATCGTCGGACTGTCGAGCCTGGTGGCCAGCAGCGTCCTGGTCAGCGGCCACCGCTTTGGCAGCCGCCTTCCCAAATTTGCAATTTGACTAGCGCGCGCAGCCGGTTTTACGCTATAAACGCATATTCAGCCCGACCAAGAGGATCCCCATTCATGATGTACCCGCGACGTGTATTGACTCTTGCCGCCCTGTTGGCGGCCGCTTGCCTGGCTTTGCCGGCCGCTGGCGCCGACCTGCTGGCCACCGCCAAGGCGCGTGGCACGCTGCGCATCGCGATGGAGGGCACATATCCGCCATTCAATTTCAAGGATCCAAAGAGCGGCGAACTGGCCGGCTACGACGTCGACGTGGCCAAGCTGGTGGCGGCACGCCTCGGCCTCAAGCCCGAATTCGTCAGCACCGAGTGGAGCGCAATCCTGGCCGGACTGGGTGCCGGTAAATACGACGCCATTGTCAGCCAGGTTGGGATCACGGCCAAGCGCCAGGAAGCCTTCGATTTTTCCGAGCCCTATACCTACTCGAGCCCGCAATTGATCGTACGTAAGAACGATACGGCCAGCTACAAGGCGCTGAGCGACCTGAAAGGCAAGAAGGTCGGCGTCGGCCAGGGCTCGGTGTTCGAACAGCAGGCCAGGGCCGTGAGCGGGATCGAGGTCAAGAGCTATCCGGCGGCGCCCGAGAACCTGCAAGACCTGGCGTTCGGGCGCATCGACGCGGCCCTCAACGACAGCCTGATGGTCGCTTACCTGCTCAAGAATTCACCCTTGCCGATCAAAGCGGGCGCGCGGGTGGGCAACATCGAGCGCACCGGCATCGCGATCCAGAAAGGCAATCCGCAGCTCAAGGCGGCGCTGAACAAGGCCCTGGCCGACGCCACCGCGGACGGCAGCCTGAAGCAGGTGTCCGTCAAGTGGTTCGGCATCGACGTCAGCCGCGCTGCGCCGTAAGCCATGGACCTGATCGAACTGCTGCGCGGCGCCGCGCCCGTGATGCTGGCCGGCGCCGGCTACACCCTATTGTTCGCCATGGCGGCGATGGTCGGTGGCCTGGCGCTGGGTTTTCCGGCGGCCGTGCTGCGCATGTCGACCTGGCGCTTGCTGCGCTGGCCGGCGGCCCTGTATGTGAGCGTCATGCGCGGCACGCCCTTGCTGGTGCAACTGTTCGTCATTTACTACGGCTTGCCCAGCATCGGCATCGAATTCACGCCCGTCACGGCGGGCGTGCTGGCGCTCTCGCTCAATGCCGGCGCCTACCTGTCGGAAAGCCTGCGCGGCGCGATCCAGAGCATCAGCCAGGGCCAGTGGCGCGCCAGTTTCAGCCTCGGCCTGGGGTATTGGCAAACCCTGTACTACATCGTGCTGCCGCAGGCACTGCGGGTGGCCGTGCCGTCAATGAGCAACACCTTGATCAGCCTGATCAAGGACACTTCGCTGGTGTCGGTGATCACCATGACCGAGCTCATGCTTGCCACCAAGGAAGTAATTGCCACCACCTTCCGCCCGCTGCCCCTGTACATGGCGGCGGCCGTCATCTACTGGTGCCTGAGCCTGGCCTTCGAAAACCTGCAACGGCGGGCCGAAACGCACTTGAACCGCGCCCACCGCTAGTGCTCCGAGTCGGAAAGTCCTTGCAATTGCAGGGTGAAAAAGCCTCCCGTGTCCTGGTCGCATTTTTCGGCCTCGACATGGCGGCCTGTCGCATGCTAGTCTAAGCCGAGAAGCCAATCTAATTCACGCCAGACTACCGTGGACGAGCTGAAATGGACAAGAACCATGATTCGGCGCCCCAGGCGCACGAGCGCGCACGCTTCGCGCCCGACGGCAGCATCGCGCCTGGCATTCCGCGCCGCGCGGGCGACACGCTCGGCTTTCGCCCCGCAAGCCGCTTCGCCGAACCGGCGCCGTTCAATCCGCATTGCAGCGAACCTAAGATCGATCCCTGCGGCGTGACCGTGGCGCGCTTGCGCTTCGAGGAAGAACAAGCGTATTTCAACGATCTATACCTGCTGGCGCCGGTCGGCTACTTCCTGGTCGCCTTCGACAGCACCATCTTGCAGGTGAACCTGGTGGGCGCGGACCTGCTCGGCATCGCCCGCAGCAATCCCGGCTTCTACCGCTTCCGTTCCTTCGTGAGCGCCAGTTTCCTGTCCGATTTCGACAAATTCATCGGCCACGCGCTCAACAGCGAAACGCCGCTGCAGTGCCGCATCCAGATGATGCGTGCGAGCACGGGCATTCCGCTGCAGGTGACGCTGATGGCCAGCGCCGACGGCAGCGGCCAGGCCTGCCGGGTGGTGGTGGAACGGGCCGAAGGCAAGCTGGCCGCACTCGAGCGCAGCGAGGAACGCTTCCGCCGCATCGTCCACACGGCCCAGGAGGGCATCTGGGAGATCGACGCGCGCTCGCACACCACTTTCGTCAACCCCAAGATGGCCGCGATGCTCAGCTACAGCATCGAGGAAATGCTCGACAAGCCGCTGGCGGCCTTCATGGACGAGGAGGGCCGCGCCATCCTCGAAGGCAATCTCGAGCGGCGCCAGCAGGGCATCGCCGAGCGCCACGAGTTCAAGTTCGTCGACCGCGAAGGGCGCGACGTGTGGACCACGATGGCGACCAACCCGATTTTCGACGCCGCCGGCGACTACCTCGGCGCGCTGGCGCTGGTGACTGACATTTCCGACCGCAAGGTATCGAGCGAGCGCATCTGGCGCCAAGCCAACTACGACGAGCTGACCGGCCTGCCGAACCGCCACATGTTCCTCGACCGGCTGCGCCTGGAAACGCGCAAGGCCGACCGCAGCGCCGCCTTCCTGGCCCTGCTGTTCATCGACCTGGACCGCTTCAAGGAAGTGAACGACCGCCTCGGCCACGGCATGGGCGACGTCGTGCTCAAGGAGACGGCGCGCCGCATCGGCAATTGCGTGCGTTCGTCCGACACCCTGGCGCGCCTGGGCGGCGACGAATTTACCGTGCTCCTGGCCGGCATCGACCATGTTGGCAGCGTCGAGCGCATCGCCCAGTCCATCATCACGGCGCTGGCGCAGCCGTTCGAGCTCGGCTCCGAGCGCGTGTTCATCTCGGCCAGCATCGGCATCTCCCTGTATCCGCCCGACGCCCGCAACGAGGCAGACTTGCTGGCCAACGCCGACCAGGCGATGTACGCGTCCAAGAGTGGCGGGCGCAACCGCTTCAGCTACTTCACGCCCGACCTGCAGGACGCGGCGCAGCTGCGCCAGAACATCGCCAGCGAACTGCGGGTGGCGATCGCGGCCCAGCAGTTCGAGATCCTCTACCAGCCCATCGTGTCGTTGCAGACGGGGGCCGTGCACAAGGCCGAGGCCCTGCTGCGCTGGCGCCATCCGACCCGCGGCTTGCTCGGCCCCGCCGAATTCATTCCGTTTGCCGAGTCCAATGGCCTGATCGTCGAGATCGGCGACTGGGTGTTTCGCCAGGCGGCCGAACAGGCGCAGAAATGGCAAAAGACGATCGATCCGGGGTTCCAGGTCAGCGTCAACAAGTCGCCGGTACAGTTCCGCCACGACGCCAGCTTGTACCGCAGCTGGCTGGAGTACTTGACGACGCTGGGGCTGCCGCCGCAGAGCATCGTCGTCGAGATCACCGAAAGCGTGCTGCTTGAAGGCGCGGCCCAGGTGGTGGAGCGACTGCGCCAGTACCGCGCGATGGGCTTGCAGGTGGCGCTTGACGATTTTGGCACCGGCTATTCGTCGCTGTCGCACCTGAAGCGTTTTGACATCGACTTCGTCAAGATCGACCAGTCGTTCGTTGCGACGCTCGAGCACGACGTGGGCGACCTGGCCTTGTGCGAGGCGATCATCGTGATGGCCCACAAGCTGGGGCTGAAGGTGGTGGCCGAAGGGGTGGAGACCAAGGTGCAGCGCGCGCTGCTGGTCGATGCCGGCTGCGACTACGCGCAAGGCTACATGTTCGCGCGGCCGATGCCGGCCGCCGAATTTGAAGCGATGGCCTGCGCCAGCATCCCCTTGTTGCCGCACTAGGGTCGAGAAAATGAATTAACCACAAAATCGTAGGGTGGAAAAGCGACGCGCATTCCACCATGAGCCGTCGACGGCCCATGGTGGAATGCGCTTCGCTTTTCCACCCTACGTAAATCGAACCTTTACATATTCGGGTAATTCGGCCCGCCGCCGCCTTCGGGCGTGACCCACACGATATTCTGTGTCGGGTCCTTGATGTCGCAAGTCTTGCAATGAACGCAGTTCTGCGCATTGATCTGCAAGCGGTCATTGCCGTCTTCGGTCTTCACGAACTCATACACGCCGGCAGGGCAGTAGCGCGCTTCCGGACCAGCGTACGTGGCCAGATTGATCGATACCGGCACGCTGTCATTTTTGAGCGTGAGGTGGATCGGCTGGTCTTCCGCGTGGTTGGTGTTCGAGATGAACACCGAAGAGAGGCGGTCGAAGGTCAGCTTGCCGTCCGGTTTCGGGTACACGATCGGCGTGTAATTGGCGGCCGGCTTGAGGCACTCGTGGTCGCCATGGTTGTGATGCAGGGTCCACGGCGCCTTGCCCCGGAAGACGATCTGGTCGATACCCGTCATGATCGAACCGAGGTACAGGCCGCGCGAGAGCCACGGCTTGACGTTGCGCGCCACGTGCAGCTCTTCCTTGAGCCAGGACGCCTCAAACGCGGCCGGATAGGCTTCCAGCTCGTCGTGCTGGCGCTGTGCGCCCAGCGCGCCGAAGGCTGCGTCGGCGGCCAGCATGCCGCTCTTGATGGCCGCGTGGCTGCCCTTGATGCGGCTCATGTTCAGGAAACCGGCGTCGCAGCCGATCAGCGCGCCGCCCGGGAACACCAGCTTGGGCAGCGACTGCAGGCCGCCGGCCGTGATCGCCCGTGCACCATAAGAGATGCGCTTGGCGCCCTCGAAAAAGGTGCGGATTTCCGGGTGCGTCTTGTAGCGCTGGAATTCCTCGTACGGCGACAGGTAAGGGTTCTCGTAATTGAGCCCGACCACATAGCCAACCATGACCTGGTTGTTCTCCATGTGGTACAGGAAGGAGCCGCCATAGGTCTTCGAGTCGAGCGGCCAGCCGGTGGTGTGGATCACGAGTCCAGGCTTGTGTTTGGACGGATCGATCTCCCACAACTCCTTGATGCCGATGCCGTACGACTGCGGATCCTTGCCCTTGTTGAGGTTATACTTGACCATCAGTTGCTTGCCCAGGTGGCCGCGCGCGCCTTCGGCGAACAAGGTGTACTTGGCGTGCAGCTCCATGCCGAGCTGGAAGGCGTCAGTGGGCACGCCTTCGCGGTTCACGCCCATATTGCCGGTGGCGACACCCTTGACCGAGCCGTCCTCGTTGTACAGGATCTCGGCGGCCGCGAAGCCGGGGAAGACCTCCACGCCCAGCGCCTCGGCCTGCTGGCCCAGCCAGCGCACCACGTTGCCGAGCGAGACGACGTAATTGCCGTGGTTTTCAAAGCAGGCCGGCACCATGAAGTTCGGGGTGCGAATTGCCTTGGTCGCCGTCAGGAACAGGATGCGGTCTTCGGTGACTTCGGTATTGAGCGGGGCGCCGAGCTCTTTCCAGTTCGGGATCAATTCAGTCAGCGCACGCGGGTCCATCACGGCGCCGGACAGGATGTGCGCGCCCAGTTCGCCGCCTTTTTCGAGGACGCAAACCGACACCTCCTGGCCCTTTTCGGCCGCCAGTTGCTTCAGTTTGATCGCCGCCGAGAGGCCGGCCGGGCCGCCGCCGACCACGACGACGTCATATTCCATCGTGTCACGCGGGCCGTATTGTTCGAGAATATTGATAGCTTCAGTCATGGTGTGGTCATGGGTAGTCGAAAATTTAAGCACGAGTGTGCGGCTTTTTGGGGCAGATTGCAACTTTGGCGCCATTTTACGGGCAATATTAGATGCCACCATCTAATCGCAGGGAAATATGTAATCATTATGCTTTCGCAAGCACACCGCACAGGAGTCGATCGTGGGCATAGAAGTCAATTTTGAAGGAAAAATCGCACTCATCACGGGCGCTTCGAGCGGTTTGGGGGCGCGTTTCGCCAAGGCCCTGGCGGGCGCCGGCGCCCAGGTGGTGCTGGCGTCGCGCCGCACTGACCGCCTCAAGGAATTGCGCGCCGAGATCGAAGCCGATGGCGGCGCCGCCCACGTGGTTTCGCTCGACGTGACGGACCTGGCCAGCATCAAGTCGGCCATCGCGCACGCCGAGACCGAGGCCGGGCCGATCGACATCCTGGTCAACAATTCGGGCGTCTCGACCACCCAGCGCCTGGTCGACGTGACGCCGGAAGATTATTCCTATGTGATGGACACCAATCTGCGCGGCGCCTTCTTCGTCGCCCAGCAGGCCGCCAAGCGCATGATCGCGCGCGCCAAGGGCGACCCGAAGAAACAGCACCGCATCATCAACATCGCTTCGGTGGCGGGCCTGCGCGTGCTGCCGCAGATCGGCGTGTACTGCATGAGCAAGGCCGGCGTGGTGCAAATGACCAAGGCGATGGCCGTCGAGTGGGGCAAGTACGGCATCAACGTCAACGCGATCTGCCCCGGCTATATTTCGACCGAAATCAACGAGGAATATTTCTCCACCGAGCAGGGCAAGAAGTTGATCGACATGCTGCCGCGCAAACGGCCCGGCAAGCCGGAAGACCTGGACGGCTTGCTGCTGTTGCTGGCCGCCGAAGAGACCCATTTCATCAACGGTGCCATCATCACCGCCGATGACGGGATGACGGCGCAGTAATTGGACAATTCATGAATTGATTCGTCGTTCCCGCGCACGCGGGAACGACGAATCAGCTTGTCGAATTATTCGCGTGCTTGCGGTCTCAGCGCGACACGCCAACTAGTTTGTGCACCAGCTCGGACGAGGTCGAAGCCGAGAATTTTCGCATCAGCTTGGCACGGTGCATTTCCACCGTGCGCGGACTGAGGTCGGTCTCGCGCGCAATCACCTTGCTGGTCTTGCCCTCGACCAGCAGCGCGGCGATCTCGCGCTCGCGCGGGGTCAGTTCGGCCGTCACCGGGCGCTTTTCGCTCAAATCCTCGAACGTCCACACACCGGCGCCCAACGGCTCCCGGGGGTCGAGCGCGCGCCCGCTCACATGGCACCAGAACAGCTCCCCGCTGGCGCGGCGCATGATACGCTCGTCCGAATAGCGCCCGCGCGCATTCATGATCGGAATGATGCGGTCGCCCGTGCGCAGGAATTCGTCCATGGTCGGGTACAGCACCAGGAAGGACTGGCCGTCCAGTTCGCCGTGGCCGTAGTTGAACATGAAGGCCAGCGCATCGTTGCAGGACTGAATCACCCGATTGACGGAAATGCACATGCCCACTGGCGCATGCTGGAAGATCATTTCGTAGTCGATGGCGTATGATGCATTCATGTATTGCGGGCGCAGTCTCGGTAGGGTGGGCAGACAGGTAGTTCTACGGTATTGTGCTTTTGGCTGGCCTATTTTATGCTGAGAATCTACTCTGGGGTACACCACCGGCGAATTTAGCTTAACTACAAAAGGGACGCGAGCATGAATAAAGTTTATCCCGACGCTGCATCGGCTTTGGCCGGCATCGTCAAAGATGGCCAGACCATCGCGGTCGGCGGGTTTGGCCTGTGCGGCATCCCGGAAGCGCTGATCCTGGCCTTGCGCGACTCTGGCGTCACCAACCTGACCGCCATCTCGAACAATGCCGGCGTTGACGACTTCGGCCTTGGCCAGTTGCTCACGACCCGCCAGATCAAGAAGATGATCGCGTCCTATGTGGGCGAAAACAAGGAATTCGCGCGCCAGTACCTGGCCGGCGAACTGACCCTGGAATTTACGCCGCAGGGCACGCTGGCCGAGAAACTGCGCGCCGGTGGCTCGGGCATTCCCGCTTTCTTCACCAAGACCGGCGTGGGCACCATCGTCGCCGACGGCAAGGAAGTGCGTGAATTCGACGGCGAACAGTACGTGATGGAACGCAGCCTGGTGGCCGACGTGGCGCTGGTCAAGGCCTACATGGCCGACCGCGCGGGCAACCTGGTGTACCGCAAGACGGCGCGCAACTTCAATCCGAACGTCGCGATGGCCGGCAAGATCACCGTGGTGGAAGTGGAGAAGCTGGTCGAAATTGGCGAGATCGATCCCGACCAGGTGCACACCCCTAGCATTTTCGTGCACCGCATCGTCGTCAACCCAACGCCGGAAAAGCGCATCGAACAGCGCACCGTGCGCGCCAACTAAGACCAACGGAGAATCGACATGGCATGGACTCGTGATGAAATGGCCGCGCGCGCGGCGAAAGAACTGCAAGACGGCTTTTATGTGAACCTCGGTATCGGCTTGCCGACCCTGGTCGCCAACTACGTCCCCAACGATATGGAAGTGTACCTGCAGTCCGAGAACGGGCTGCTGGGCATCGGCCCGTTCCCGACCGACGCGGAGGTGGACGCGGACCTGATCAACGCCGGCAAGCAGACCGTCACGGCACTGCCGGGCGCGGCCTATTTCAGCTCGGCCGATTCGTTCGGCATGATCCGCGGCGGCAAAATCAACCTGGCCATCCTGGGCGCGATGCAGGTCTCCGAGCATGGCGACCTGGCCAACTGGATGATCCCCGGCAAAATGGTCAAGGGCATGGGCGGCGCGATGGACCTGGTGGCCGGCGTCAAGCGGGTGGTGGTGGTGATGGAGCACGTGGCCACGGCCAAGGACGGCAGCACCTCGTACAAGATCCTCAAGAAGTGCGATTTGCCGTTGACCGGCGTGGGCGTGGTCGACCTGATCATTACCGACCTGGGCGTGATCGAAGTGTCGCCCGCCGGCCTGAAGCTGGTGGAACTGGCACCGGGCGTGAGCAAGGAACAAGTGGTTGCCGCCACCGCCGCGGAGCTCGACACCACCGCAGTATGATGGTTAGGTCTTGTTGATTTTGTAGGGTGGAATCCCCAAGGGGCCGAGCGTCATCCACCATGAGCCGTCGACGGCTTGTGGTCGATGACGCTTCGCTCTTATGAATTCACAAGTTGTACGCCTTATTGCAGCATCCAGACGTATTTCATCTGCATCCAGGATTGCACCGGAACGCCGTCCTGGCGGGCCGGCTTGAAATGACACAGCTGAATGCCATTGCGCGCCGCTTCGTCCAGCAGCGGATGCCCGCTCGACGTCTTGAGTTGCGAGTCAAGCACTTGCCCCTGTTCGCCGATCAGGAACTTCAAGGTCACCGTCCCCGTGTGTTCGGCCTGCAGCGACTCGGTCGGCCAGCGCGGCTTCTTGCATGAAGAAAAATCGGCAACCGGTGGCACCCGGTTCGGCTTCGGCGCGGCATCGGCGTGCATGTACACGGCCAGGCAGGCCACCGCCAGGCCCAGCACTGGAATCGCGGCTTTCCAGTTTAGCGCCTGGCTATCCGGCCGCAGCAGGCGCTTGACGCGCGCCATCAGGTCGCCGCCATTGGCCGCCATTGCCAGGTGATGACCTGAAAACTGAAACTTCTCCAGCTCCGACAAGGCCAGCGCCAGTCGGCGCGGTGCGCCCAGCTGACGCGCGGCGATGTCGTCGGCAATCTGCTCGCGCTCCACCCGGATGCGGCCTGAAATCCACCACACGGCAGGGTGGTAGAACAGCAGGATCTCGATCACGTTCTGGCCCAGATTGACCAGATAATCGAAGCGCTGCACATGCGCCATCTCATGCGCCAGCAAGGCCTCCAGCAGCTCCGGTGGCATACCGCTGACCAGGGCTGCGGGCAGCAGCACCACCGGGCGCCACCAGCCGGCCGTGATCGGACTGGCGAGATTGTCGACCACGCGCAGACCCACCGCGCGCGTGACGCCGAACTGCGCCGCCATGCGCGAGACGCGCGCCTGCCATTCCACATTGCTGGTGCGCCGGCGCGAGACCTGGCCGATCCACAGCAGGCCAAGCGCCATGCGCAGTGCCAGGCCGGCGGCGCATGCTGCCCACAGGACCACGATCGGCATCAGATTCGCTTGCAGGAATCCCAGCACGCCACCGCTTGCTGCAGCGCCGTCACGCCCGAGCACCTGATCGGCGAAGCGGATGGTCGCCGTGGCCGCACCGCTGCCATCCAGGCGCATATACAATTCGACCGCCGGCCACGCAATACACAGCAGCAGGGCGCTGCAGGCCACAGCGTAGCGCTGCTCCGGCCGCGCGTTGCGCATGGCTGTCAGAAGGAGCGCGGTTGCAAAGCCGAGCAAGACACCCTGCCATGCAAAATGGACCAGCGTCCAGCCGATGCTGCTGACGAGCGGCGTCATTTGTCGCTTTCCTTGAGTATCGATTCGATTTCTTCGCGTTCTTTCCTGGTGATCCCGCTGCGCAGCGCAGCCAGCACCAGCGCCTTGGCCGAGCCGGAAAACGCTTTCTGGATCAAGTCCTTGAGCAGGTTGGTCTGCAGCGAGTCTTGCGCCTGCGCGGGAGCGTACACGTGCGAGCGTTCGCTCTCGTCGCGAATCAGCAAACCCTTGGTATGCATGATTTGCATGAGCCTGAGCACGGCCGCATAGGCCACTTCTGGACGCTCTTTCTGGATTTGCTGGTGTACTTGCTTGGCCGTGGCGGCGCCGAGGGGCCAGAGCGTTTGTAGCAGGTCGAGTTCGGCTGCAGTCGGTTTCGGTGGGGCAGGAGTCTTCATCGTTGTAGAGTACCCGATCTAGAAAGTGATGTCTATGGTACTTTCTTTGCCAGGCTTGCGCAAATTGCTTGCTATTAAAAAGATCGCATCCTAATATAGACATCATTGTCTACTTCTGGGTGGCGCATGAAACTTCGGGATTTTCGCATTGGCTGGCGCCTGCTCATGAAGGAGCCTGTGTATTCGAGCGCCGTGGTATTGGGGCTGGCAGTCGGTTTCGCGGCGTGTTTCCTGTTGCTTGGTTACGTGCGCTACAGCTTCAATTACAACCAGCAGTTCGCCGATGCCAGGCAGATCTACGCGGTCAAGGAAAAGCGCAACATGCTGCCGCGCGCCGAGTGGCGCGCCTCGGCGCCGTCCGCCCTGCGTGACACGGCGCTGGCCAGCGGCATGAGTTTGCAGGCGACCCGCGCGAAAGGCTACGAACTGGCAGCACGCATTGGCGAGCATACGATGGGGCTGACGCTGCAGGTGGTCGATGCCAATTTCCTCGATTTTTTCGGTGTGCAAGCCATCGAGGGCGACGCCGGTGCCGCACTGGCGCGCCCCGATGCACTGGTGCTGGACCGATCGACGGCGCTGCGCCTGTTCGGCCCCGGACCGGCGCTGGGCAAGCTGGTACGCATCGACGACGTGCCGTTTGAAGTACGCGCCATACTTGCTGACCAGCCGTCCAACAGCACCGTGCATATCGACGCACTGCTTGGCGCCGGTGTGCACAGCTGGGACGCGCCCAAGGCCAGTGATCCGCCGGACGTGGCATGGCGCCAGGCCGTCTCGCTCTACTTGAAGACAGGGCCGCAGGTCGATCCCAGCCTGCTCTCCAGGGTGTTGCAAGACGCGGTCGAGCGTGACGGCGACGCGCGCTGGATGAATGCGAGCTGGCGCGCCAAGCTAGGTCCCAACGGCCACCTGCGGGAAATCGCGCTGGCGCCCCTGGCGGACTTGTATTTCGATCCCGACCTGGCGGCCAGCCGCGCCGGTCAGCGCTACGGCAGCAAGGCCGCACTGGGCGGGCTTGCTGCGCTCGGCGTGCTGATTCTGCTGCTGGCCTGCACCAATTACGTCAATCTGGCAGCGGTGCGCACCGTGGCCCGCCAGCGCGAGATCGGTATCCGCAAGTCTCTGGGCGCCGGGGCAGGACAGCTGGTGCGGCAATTCGTGGCCGAATCGCTGCTGGTGACCTTGGGAGCGAGCGTGATTGGACTACTGCTGGCCTGGGTGGCGCTGCCCTTGTTTGCGGAGCTGGTCAATCGCAAGCTCGGCGGCCTGTTCGCGCCGGCGTACTGCGCCGCGGCCCTGGCGCTGGGTGCCTTGCTTGGCGTGCTCTCGGCGCTGTATCCGGCCTGGCTTGCCTGGAATTTGCCGGTGCGTGCCACGCTCACCGGCCAGGCCGGCAACGGCGGCCAGCAACTGCGGCGGTCGATGACGGTGTTCCAGTTTGCAGTGGCGATCTGCCTGGTTGGCGTGACGCTGGCGGTCGGCTGGCAAACACGCTTCGCCAGCACGGCCGATCCGGGCTTCGACGCGCGGCCCTTGCTGGTGTTGAGCATGCCGGACAAAGCCAACGGCGCACCGGCCTTCCAGGAACAACTGGCGCGCCTGCCCGGCATCGCCGGCGTGAGCGCCATCTCGGAAGCGGTCGGGCGCGACGGCAACACCATCATCGGTATGTTCAACCGGCCCGATGGCAGCACCTTGCCGCTCGAATTGAAACAGGTAGGGCCGTCGTTCTTCGATGTGTACGGCGTAGCGCCGCTGTCGGGACGATTGTTCGGCGCCGAGCGCGAGCGGCCGGGCAGCACCAATGTCATACTCAACGCGGTGGCTGTCAAGGCGCTGGGCTACGCCTCGAACGAAGCTGCCGTCGGCCAGATGCTCACGGCGACGGCGCGCATCATCGGGGTGGCGCCCGACCTGCGCTATCGCACCCTGCGCCAGCCCAGCGAGCCGATGGTGTACCAGCTCAATCCGGCGCAAGCCGTGTTGACGGTGCGCGTGAGCGGTGACATGACTGCGGCGCGCATCGCCGTCGAATCGCTGTGGCATCGCCTTTACCCGAACGACATGCTCGACGTCGAGCCGGCCGGCGCAATCTTCGCCCAGAATTACAGCGAAGACCTGCGGCTGGCGAAAATCCTCGCCACCGCCAGCGTGGTGGCGACCCTGCTCGCCGCATTCGGCATCTACGTGCTGGCCGCCTACAGCGTGAAGCGGCGCGCCCGCGAGATCGTGTTGCGCAAGCTGCACGGCGCCAGCGCCGCTGCCATCGGGCGCCTGATGGTGGCCGAGTTTGCCGTGTTGATCGGCATTGGAAGCGCGCTCGGACTGCCCTTGGCCTGGCTGGGAATGGCGCGTTATTTGTCCGGTTTCGTGGAGCGCGCGCCGATGGGATTTTGGCCATTGCTGGCGGCCCTGGCCAGCGTCGCGCTGGTCGCCCTGGCAGCCACCGGCTGGCAGACCGTGTGCGCCATGCGGATCGCGCCCGTGCTTGCATTTCGAGACTAATAATTTACCCACTGGAGACTGTATGTTCAAAAAAATCGCCGTAGTCAGTTTGTGCCTCTTGGTGCCGTTCGCCGTCCACGCGTCGCAGCTGCCCGACTATCCTTTCATTCACGCCAACGGCAGCGCGGGCCGGTACGTGGCAGCCGACATCGGCGAGATCGATTTCGAGGTCGTCGCCTTCGATGGCGACACGGAAGCGGCGCGCGCATTGGTCGAGCAGCGCGTTGCCGACATCCGCGCATTGATGGAGGGGCAGGGGGTGCCAAGTGCCGACGTGGAAACACGCGACGTGCGCAAGGAGGTGCGCAGGGGCGAGCAGGGTGCCAGCGCACCGACCTACGAAATCAAGTGCAGCGTGCACATTCACGTGACCGACCTGACGAAATGGCGCGAGATCATGCTCCCGCTGCTGAATATGCCGAACCTGGGCAGTTTTGCCACCACCTTTGCCGTCAGCGACCGCAAGCAGATCGAGCTGGAATTGATCAGCGCAGCCATCAAGGATGCCATGCAACGGGCCGAGGGCATGGCTGCTGGGCTGGGCAAGAAACTGGGCGCGCCAGCCGCAGTCAGCTCCGGCCCGCTGCGTAACCTGGGCAATTCGATGGGCTTGGTGCCTTCGGATTTCCGCAATGGCGGCAGGGGCCAGATCCCGACCCGCAAGGACTTCCTCAGTATCGAGGTGCTGAGAATGGATCAGCCAGTGGATGTGATTTTCCGGATCAAATAAATGGCGAATCTGCGTTGGAGCGCCATCGAGCGCAGTGTGGAGATGACGGCTTTCTACTACCTGGTGGTGGTGGCAGTGTTCTTCGGTGCCTGGTGCTGGTGGCGCCTGCGACCCGGGCGGCGTGCGCCTTTGCAGGCCACGCAGGTCGGCGGGCGCCAGATCGGGCGCGAAATGCTGACCTCCGTGGTCAGCATCCTGATCTTCGGCAGCATCCTGCCGCTGCTGTTCGCGCTTGGGTTTGGAAAGTACACGCGCTTCTACTGGCAGATCGGCAGCCGTGGCTGGCTGTATTTCGTACTCAGCATCGTGCTCATGATGGTGATTCAGGATACGTATTTTTACTGGAGCCATCGCCTGATGCACAGCCGGCTGCTGTTTCGCTGGTTTCACCGGACCCACCATCGTTCGGTCACGCCGAATCCATGGACGACCTATTCGGTGGCGCCGCTGGAGGCAGTGGTTGACAGCGGCGCCTCGATTTTGATCTTGATGTTATTGCCGGTGACCGGACTGGCCTTGATCATTTTCAGCTGGATCAACACGGTGTATGCCGTGTACGGGCACCTGGGCTACGAGCTGCTTCCGCGCCGGATGGGGCGCTGGATCAACACCTCGACGGCGCACAACGTCCATCACCGCAAGGGGCGCTACAACTACGGCTGGTATTTCCTGTTCTGGGACCGAATGATGGGTACGCTCGACCCGGGCCATGACGAACGAATCAGCTCCTGAGCGGACACGTAGGGTGGAAAAGCGGAGCGCATTCCACCATTGCTTGCGTCAACGCGACGCGGGCAACGGTGGAATGCGCTCCGCTTTTCCACCCTACGAAAACCTACGCGGCTTGGCGCACCGGGTACAGTTCCTTGTCGTCGTCGGTGTGGGTCGGGTTTTTCAGCTCGCTGGCAAGGCGCTCATGATCGAGCTCTTTTTCCCAGTGCGATACCACCACCGTGGCCACGCCGTTGCCGATGAAGTTGGTCAGTGCACGGCATTCGCTCATGAAGCGGTCGATCCCCAGGATCAGCGCCATGCCAGCCACGGGAATGGTCGGCACCACCGCCAGCGTCGCCGCCAGTGTGATGAAACCGGCGCCAGTGATGCCCGATGCGCCCTTCGAGGTCAGCATCGCCACGCCGAGGATGGTCAGCTCCTGCATCAGCGTCAGGTCGGTGTTGGTGGCCTGCGCCACGAACAGGGCCGCCATCGTCATGTAGATGTTGGTGCCGTCCAGGTTGAACGAGTAACCGGTCGGCACCACCAGGCCGACGACCGGCTTCGAGCAACCGAGTTTCTCCAGCTTGCGCATCAAGGCCGGCAGGGCGCTCTCCGAGGAGCTGGTGCCGAGCACGATCAGCAACTCTTCCTTGATGTAGGAAATGAAGCGGAAAATGTTGAAGCCGGTCAGCTTGGCGATGGTGCCCAGGATGACAAAGATGAACAGGCCGCAGGTCAGGTAGAACGAACCCATCAGCTTGGCCAGCGGCAGCAGCGAAGCCAGGCCGAATTTGCCGATGGTGAAGGCCATGGCGCCGAAGGCACCGATCGGCGCGACCTTCATGATGATGCCGACGACGCCGAAGATGGCGTGCGAGACATCGTCGACCAGCTTGGTCACCGGACGGGCGCGCTCCCCCAGCATCGACAGGGCGAAGCCGAACAGGATGGCAATCAGCAGCACTTGCAGGATGTCACCCTTGGCGAACGCGTCGACGAAGGTGTTGGGGATGATGTTCATCAGGAAGTCGGTCGTCGTTTGCGACTTGGCCTTGGCCGTGAATTCGGCGATTGCCTTCGTGTCGAGCTTGGTCGGGTCGGCGTTGAAGCCGTCGCCGGGGCGGATCACGTTGGCCACGATCAGGCCGATCACCAGCGCGAACGTCGAGACCACCTCGAAGTACAGCAGCGCCTTGCCGCCGACCCGGCCAATCTTCTTCATATCTTGCATGCCCGCAATGCCGGCAACCACGGTACAGAAAATGACCGGGGCGATGATCATCTTGATCAGCTTGATGAAGCCATCACCGAGCGGCTTCATGTCGACCGCGTTGGCGGGATAAAACACGCCAAGCAGGACGCCGCAGAAAATGGCGAACAGAACCTGTACGTACAGGATCTTGTAGAAAGGTTTTTTCATGGCGGTCTCGATGGTTGTGGTGATGGTGTACTCATCATGATCCAAAAAACCGCCGCCTGCCATTGTGGATATCCGCAATCGGAACTACCTGCCGCCGTTCCCGCAATTGGGAATGCGGGATCCTAGGGTGTGCGCACCACCACGCCACCTTTCATGACGAATCCGACCCTGGCCACGGCGCCGATCTCGCGTGTGGGGTCGCCGTCGACGGCCACCACGTCGGCCAGCAGGCCCGGTTTGAGCTGGCCCAGGTCAGCGCCCTTGCCGAGGATGGCGGCGGCGACCGAGGTGGCCGCACGCAGGGCCTCGACCGGCGTCATGCCGAGCCTTGCCATCCATTCGATTTCGCGCGCGCTGGTGCCGTGCGCGAACACGCCGACATCGCTGCCGCAGCCGATCACCACGTTCAGTCGGCGTGCCAGCTGGAATGCGCGCGCAGCTTGCTGCATGGCTGCAGTCGGGGCGCCGCCGCGTACGTGTTTCTGGAAGTATTCGCCGGTGGCTTCCGGCGCAGTCAGGGTGGGGATATAGGCCACGCCCCGTTCGGCCATCAGCCGGAAGGTCGCCTCCGAGGCCCCATAGCCGTGCTCGATCGTGTCCACGCCGGCCAGCACTGCCATGCGGATCGCCGCGTCGGTGCTGGCGTGGGCCGCCACCTTGCGGCCCGTGACGTGGGCCGCCGCCACCATGGCCTTCATTTCCTCGATGGTGAAGGTGGGGCGCGAGGAGCCGTCCACGCCGGTGCGGTAGTCAGCGTAGAACTTGATCCAGTCGGCCCCGCGCGAGGCTTGCTCGCGCACGGCACGGGTGACTTCGTCGACCCCGGTCGCCTCCTGGGCGCCGTGCGGCAGTTCCATGTCAGGACGAAAGTTCTTGCCGGCCGGACCGTAGCTGCTGGAGGCGACGATGGCGCGCGTGGCGATCAGCAGGCGCGGACCGGGGATCACGCCCTCGTCGATGGCACGTTTGATCGCCACGTCGGCGTAGTTGGCGCCCTCGGTGCCCAGGTCGCGCAAGGTGGTGAAGCCCGATTGCAAGGTTGCGCTGGCGTGGCGCGCGGCCAGCAGGGTGCGGTATTCGACCGCCTCCTTCATCACCTGGTCGTCCCAGCTGGTTTCGTTGTAGGGGTGCAGCAGCAGGTGCGAGTGCAGGTCGATCAGGCCGGGGATCAGGGTCTTGCCGGGCAGGGCGATGCGTTCGGCATCGGCGGGAATGGTGAGCTTTTCAAGCGGGCCGACGGCCTGGATGCGGCCTTGGGAAACCAGCACGGCCCAACCCGGGTGAGCGTCACCTTCGCCGGTCCAGACGCGGTCGGCGGTCAGCAGGACGGAGCGCGGGTCGGCGCCATGGGCGGCGCAGGCGATCAGTGTCAGTATTGCCAGCGCGCAATTTCTCCAGGTCCGGTGCATGATGGTCCTCGTGATGGTGGAGGCGCCATCATAATGGAGAATTAACGTTGGATTGAAGAAATGGAGAGCGGCTTTGAGCGGAGGGAGAAGCAAAGCGGATTGGATGGGTGATGCCTTGTTCGATGCGCTCGGTTCGACGCCACTTGACGGGAGCGCGAAGCGTCATCCGCCAAGTGTCGTCCGGGACGCTTATTGCGCGGTCCAGCCACCATCCATGTTCCACGCTACGCCGCGCACCTGGTCGCCGGCCGGGCTGCAAAAGAACACGGCCAGCGCGCCCAGCTCTTCAGGCGTGACGAACTCGCCCGAGGGCTGCTTTTCGGCCAGCAGCGCCTTCTTGGCCGCTTCATTGCTGATGCCTTCACGCGTGGCGCGGTCATCGACCTGCTTTTGCACCAGCGGCGTCAATACCCAGCCCGGGCAAATCGCATTGCAGGTCACTCCCGTGTGCGCTGTCTCAAGCGCGGTGACCTTGGTGAAACCGACCAAACCGTGCTTAGCTGCCACATAGGCCGACTTCTGCGCCGACCCGACCAGGCCGTGCACCGAAGCCAGGTTGACGATGCGGCCCCAATTTTTCTGCTTCATGCCAGGCAGCGCCAGGCGCGTCGTGTGGAACGCCGACGTGAGGTTAATCGCCAGGATTGCATCCCACTTCTCGACCGGAAACTCCTCGATATTGGCCACGTGCTGAATGCCAGCGTTATTGACCAGCACATCGACGCCGCCGAACTTGGCGGTGGCGAACGCCATCATCGCTGCGATTTCGTCCGGCTTGGACATGTCGGCATTGTGATACGCGGTCTGCACGTCAAATTCCTTGGCCACGCCGGCGTACAGCGCCTCGATCTGGCCGGCGTCGCCGAAACCGTTAAAGACAATGTTTGCACCCTGCGCCGCCATGGCGCGCGCGATGCCCAGGCCAATGCCCGAGGTCGATCCGGTGACAAGGGCTGTTTTACCGCTGAGCATGTTGGTGTTCATTGAGACCTCTATATGATGGGGGGAATGGGCGATTCGAAGCGTATTGCTCTACACCTTGGTAGAATTCTAAACGGAACGCACTTTGAAATGTTAGTGCTTGGCCCAAGATTGACACAAATTTGAATTCGGCGACGGACAAACGCCCACCAGGAGTCGGCATGATTGAAGCGAAACAAAAATCCGTCCAGTGCATTTCGCTCGCCGGTTTGCACCACATTGCCTACAAGGAATGGGGCGACCCAGCCAATGGGCGCGTGCTGGTCTGCGTGCACGGCGTGACCCGGGTCGGCGACGACTTCGACAACCTGGCACGCGCGCTGTCTGACGAGTACCGCGTGATCTGCCCCGACGTGGTCGGCCGCGGCCGCTCCGGCCGGCTGCGCAATCCGCAGTTGTACCGCCTGCCGCAGTATGTGAGCGACATGGTGACGCTGATCGCGCGCGTGACCGATCACAGTGCCGATGCCAAGGTTGACTGGTTTGGCACCTCGATGGGCGGACTGATTGGCATGGGCCTGGCCTCGCTGCCCGACACCCCGATCCACAAGCTGGTGCTCAACGATATCGGCCCGACGCTCGACGCGGCGGCGCTGCAGCGCATTGGCGACTACATCGGCCAGGATTTGCGCTTCCCTTCCTTCGAAGCCGGCGCCAGGTTCGTGCGCGACGTGTCGGTCTCGTTTGGCGAGCACAGCGAATCGGAATGGCACAAGATGGCCAGCGACGTGCTGCGCCAGGATGCGGGCGGCCAATGGGTCCGCCACTACGACATGGGCCTGGCGCTGCCGATCCGTGCCTCCACACCCGATTCGGCGGCCACCGACGAGGCCATGCTGTGGGCCGCCTACGATGCGATCCGCTGCCCGACGCTGCTGGTGCGCGGCGCCGATTCGGACCTGCTCTCGCGCGAGACGGCCGCCATCATGGTCGGGCGCGGCCCGAAACCGGAACTGGTTGAGATCGCCGGCGTTGGCCACGCGCCGACCTTCCTGCACGAAGACCAGATCGCCATTGCGCGCAAATTTTTAGTCGGCTAAACATGGAAGAGAAGATGGACATTACACGACTACACGTAGGAAAACGCCTGTCCGAGGTGGCGATTCACCATGGCACGGTCTACCTGGCCGGCCAGATCGCCGACGACACCACGGCCGATATCGTCGGCCAGACCACCGAAGTGCTCGGCCACGTCGACCGCCTGCTGGCCGAATCGGGCAGCGACAAGAGCTGCATCCTGATGTGCCAGATCTTCATCGCCGACATGGCCCATTTCCCCGGCATGAACGATGTCTGGGACGAGTGGGTCGCGGCTGGCCACACGCCACCGCGCGCGACAGTCGAAGCGAAACTGGCCAATCCGGCCTGCCTGGTCGAGATCGTCGTCACCGCCGCTTTGCGTTAAGCCATGGTTGCGATCGCGGCGCTGGGCAGCGCGACCAGTCAGCTGGTGCAGGGCCTCGGCCCTGAGGACAGCGCACGCGTGACGGCGGCGCTGGAGTTTGCCGGCGAGGCCTACCAGGACAAGCTGTGCGCGTCGGGCCAGAACGCGCTCGAATTCGCCATCGGCGTGGCCAGCACGCTCGCATTCCTGCGCAGCGACGCCGAAACCCGCATCGCCGGCCTGGTGTTCGAGCTGACGGTGCTCGAGCCGAAGGCGACCGAGGGGCTCGAGGCGCGCTTCGGCAAGGAGGTCACCGACCTGGTCTCGGGTGTGCGCCAGTTGATCCGCCTGCGCGACATGACGGTCGGCCAGCAAACGGTCGGGCGCGGGCGCGGCGCGGCCCAGCAAGCCGTGGCCCAGGTCGAAACGCTGCGCAAGATGCTGCTGGCGATGGCCAGCGACATGCGCGTGGTGCTGGTGCGCCTGGCCTCCTGCGTGAGCACCTTGCGCTATTTCGCCGACATCAAGCTGTTCAACGACATGACCCACGCCTACGGGCGCGAGACGCTCGACCTGTACGCGCCGCTGGCGAACCGGCTCGGGATCTGGCAGCTCAAGTGGGAGCTCGAAGACCTGTCGTTCCGCTTCATCGAGCCGGACACCTACAAGCGCATCGCCAAGATGCTCGAGGAAAAGCGCATGATGCGCGAAGGCTTCGTCTCGGGCGCCATCGTGCGCCTGCAGGACGAGCTGGCGGCAGCCGGCATCAAGGCCGAAGTGTTCGGCCGGCCCAAGCACATCTACAGTATCTGGAACAAAATGCGCGGCAAGGAGCTCGACTTCAATGAGCTCTACGACGTGCGCGCCTTCCGCGTGATCGTGGCCGACGACAAGACCTGCTACACGGTGCTGGGCGTGGTCCACAACATCTGGACCCCGATTCCGAAAGAGTTCGACGACTACATCTCGCGGCCCAAGGCGAACGGCTACCAGTCGCTGCACACGGTGGTGACGGCCGATGACGGGCGCCCGCTCGAAGTGCAAATCCGCACCCAGGAGATGCACAATTTCGCCGAGTACGGCATTGCGGCGCACTGGCGCTACAAGGAGGAGGGCGGCTCGGACTTCAAGGGCCAGGCCTACGACGAGAAGATCGCGTGGCTGCGCCAGCTGCTGGCATGGAAGAGCGACGTCGCCGACGCCGTCGTCGGGCAGGAGGAAATCCAGCGCGAATGGGTGGAAAAGCTCAAGTCGACCACGCTCGACGACCGTATTTTCGTGCTCACGCCGCAGGCGCGGGTGCTCGAACTGCCGGTGGGCGCCACGCCGATCGACTTCGCCTACCACCTGCACAGCGAGGTCGGCCACCGCTGCCGCGGTGCGCGGGTGGACGGTGTCATGGTGCCCTTGAACACGGCGCTGAAAAACGGCCAGACCTGCGAGATCATCACGGCCAAGGGCGCGCCCGGCACCGCCGGCCCGTCGCGCGACTGGCTCAATCCCGAATACACGGTCAGCACCCGCACGCGCTCCAAGGTGCGCGCCTGGTTCCACGCGATCGACCTTGAAAAGACACTCGGTGACGGCCGAGCGCTGGTCGAGAAGTCGCTCCAGCGCGAGGGCAAGACGGCGGTCAACCTGGAGTCGCTGGCCCACAAGCTCGGCTTCGCCAAAGTCGACGAGCTGTTCGTCGCGGTTGGCAAGGAGGAGTTCAGCCTGCGCCATGTCGAGCAGGCCCTGCACGACACGGGCGAACCGGCCGAGCCGGAAGACACGGTGGTACTGGGCAAGAGCCGCGCATCGAGCGTGGAGCAGGGCGCCAAGTCCGGTGTGCTGGTGGTGGGCACCGACGGCTTGATGACGGCGCTGGCCAAGTGCTGCAAGCCGGCGCCGCCGGACGGCATCGTCGGCTTCGTCACGCGCGGCAAGGGCGTGTCGATCCATCGCGCCACGTGCAAGAATTTCGCCGAAATGCGGGCCAAGGCGCCCGAGCGGGTGATCCACACCGACTGGGGCCGCGCCGGGCAGGACACGGTGTATCCGGTCGACTTGTTCATCCTCGCCAGCGACCGTCAGGGACTGCTGCGCGATATCTCCGAGGTCTTCTCGCGCGAGAAAATCAACGTCATCGGGGTGAACACGCAAAGCTCGAAGGGGCAGGCGCGCATGACCTTTACGGCCGAGATCGGATCGACTGCACAACTGCAGAAAGCGCTCTCGGCGATCACCGAAGTCAATGGGGTGCAAGAGGCGCGGCGCCACTGATGAACATGGCGCCGACAAACTGTACCATTTGTGAATAACTCGAAGACTTGATCCGTCGTTCCCGCCTGCGCGGGGATGACGATATGGTCGCGGAATCGAATTTTTCGTAAGCTCGTAGGGTGGAACAGCGTAGCGCCTTCCACCTTTTCGACGCCGGCAAGGTGGAAGGCGCTGCGCCGTTCCGCGCTACGATGGTTCAACGGTTTGCCAGCGACTCGCCAGCGCCTTTCCCATTCCTTGCAACGGTGTTATCGAATTCGCCACATGGATGTATGATTTGCTCATGCATCCGCCATCCTTTCTCCGCACCAATCCGAGCCAGTGGTCCGCGCTGGTCGCGCGCATCATCCTGAGCTGGTGGGGCATGGTCTACCTTGGAGCCATTGCGCTGGTGATGGCGCTATCGCCGTCGAGCTACCGGCGCGCCAACCGCGTCATCGCGGCGCGCCACATCTACGCCTCGACCTGGCGCGTGCTGCCCTGGTTTACGCTGCTCTCGACACTGGTGAGCATGGTCTTGATCCGTATCGTGGTGGTGACGGCGCTCAGCTACGGTCTGTCGCGCTATGCGCTCGAGATGGTGGTGCGGGTGCTGGTGCTGGAACTGATTCCCCTGTCGGCAGCATTGTTCGTGGCGCTGCGCGCCGGACTGGTTTCGCAGGCCGATGCCCAAGGCGTGGGTGAATTGCGCCGCAACCTGGCCCCGCAAGTGCTGGCCAACGCTTTCGCCGTCCTGACACTGGCCATGGTCAGCAGCGTGATCGTGCTGGTGCTGGCTTACCTGAGCGTGTATGGCTTTTCGCCGTGGGGGCTGGGCGACTACACGCGCACCGTGGGGCGCGTTTTCGACCCCACGGTCACCATCGGTTTCGGCCTCAAGACCGTGTTTTTTGGTCTTGCGGTGGCGGTGATCCCGACGGCCTCCTTGATCGAGGCCCAACGTTACGGCCGGCGGGCCGACGCCACCGTGCAGCCGGGCGCGGTGCGCCTGCTACTGGTGCTGGTGCTGATCGAGGGCCTGTCGCTGGCAGTCAAATACATATGACCGAGGAAACCAAGATGCCCGAAACCGATGCCGAACCGGTACCCCACGTCGAGGCCAAGGCGGTGCTGCTGCTGGTGCTGATGGCGCTGCTGGTGGCGCTGTTCCTGCTGTATGTGATGTATGCGCGTGGCGTGTTCGAAAGCACGCAGCGGCTGGTCTTGATGACGGACGACTCCGAGGGCGTCATTCCGGGCATGGACTTGACGTTTTCCGGTTTTCCGGTGGGTCGTGTGCGCCAGGTCGAACTGGCGCCGGACGGCAAGGTGCGGATCCTGGTCGACGTGCCGAAGAAAGACGCCAACTGGCTGCGCAGTTCGACCGTGTTCACGATGGAACGCAGCGTCGTCGGCGAGACCCGGATCCGCGCCTTCACGGGCGTGCTGACCGATCCTCAACTCGAAGACGGTGCGGTGCGCCACGTGCTGCGCGGCGACGCCACGGCCGAAGTTCCACGCCTGGTATCGAGTGCGCGCGCGCTGCTCGAGAATCTCGAATCGATGACGCGCAGCGACTCGGCCATCAACACCAGCCTGGCCAATGTGCAGGCGGCCACCGGCAGGCTGGCCGGAAAGTACGGCTTGCTGGGCACGGCGCTGGGCAGCGACGAGGAGGCGCGCAAGCTGCTAGGCACGCTGGAAAAAGTGGATGGCCTGCTTTTGAAGGCTGATGGCTTGTTGGCCAAGACCGATCAGCGCATCTACGGCAAGGATGGGGTGATGGATGGCGCACAGACAGCCATTACGCAACTGAAGGTGGTGCTGCTGGACGCCAGCGCCAGCTTGAAAAAGGTCGACGCCGTGCTGGCCGAAGCGCAGGCGGTGGGCGCCAATGCCCGCGTGGCCACCAAGGACCTGGGGCAGTTGCGGGCCGAGGTCGATGCCAGCTTGCGCAAGGTGACGCGCTTGGTCGATGAAATCAACCGCAAGTGGCCGTTCGCACGCGACAACGAGGTGAAGCTGCCATGAAGAACATCCTGCTGGTGTCGATGTGCATGTTGGCGGCCTGTTCGAGCAAGCCGCCCGCTCCGGCGTGGCAGTCCAACGCCTACAGTTCGCTGGGCGCGTTCAGCGACGCCTATTTGCGCGGCGACAGTGCGATTGCGGACCTTGAGTTCGCTCGCGCCCGCAGCGAGACCGCCAGCACCGGCAAGCCGGAACTGGTGGCGAGGGCCGAGCTGGTGCGCTGCGCCACCCGCGTTGCCAGTCTCGAGTTTGCGCCCTGCGCGGGCTTCGACGCAATGGCGCAAGATGCTTCGCCTGCGGAGCGGGCCTATGCTGCCTATCTGGCAGGCCAGTTGCAAGGTCAGGATGTCAATCTGCTGCCCGAGCAGCACCGCGCGAGTGCCGGCGGCAAGGGCGGTTTGGCGGCGATTGGCGATCCGTTGTCGCAATTGGTCGCAGCCGGTGTTTTGTTCGAGACCGGGCGCATCACGCCATCCGAGATCGCCGTTGCGACCGAGACAGCGTCCGCCCAGGGCTGGCGCCGGCCGCTGCTGATGTGGCTGGGCGTCTCGCTGAAACGCGCGCAAGCGGCAGGTGACAGCGCGGAGGCGGCCCGCATCGAGCGGCGCATTGCACTGGCCACGCCGCCTGGGCCGAAACCGGGGTCCGACCCCTAAGGGAAGAACCGGGGTCAGACCCCTCGCGGTTCGATGGCGCCAGGCGTCTGAGGTTTCTTAGTGGTGCGCTTCCGGCTGCAGCGTCACATGGTCGATGCCGTGCTTTGCCAGCAGCATCGCCTTGACGGCCTTGAGCACCAGCGGCCAGGCATCGAGGTCGTCGATTTCCAGGTGGCCGATCAGGGCCGGCTGGCCCGGCGACATGTCCCAAACATGCAGGTCGTGCACCGAGACCACGCCACCGATCTGGGCCAGGTCGGCGCCCACTTCCAGATAGTCGATCTGGTGCGGCACGCCTTCCATCAGGAAGTGGTAGGACTCGGCCAGCACGCCGAAGGTCGACTTCAAAATCAGCAGCGATACAAACAGCGACAGCAGCGGATCGATCTGCACCCAGCCCGTGAGGTAGATGACGGCGCCGGCCACGATGGCCGCCACGGAGCCCAGCAAGTCGCCCATCACGTGCACCAGCGCGGCGCGCGTGTTCACGCTCTGCTTGTCCTTCGACAGCACCCAGGCGACAACCACGTTGATGATCAGGCCAATGAAGGCGACCACGAACACCATCGCCCCCTGCACCGGCTGCGGCGTGCGAAAGCGGCCCAATGCCTCGAACACGATCCATCCCACCACGGCCAGCATCACCAGGCCGTTGACGAACGCGGCCAGTGCCTCGGCCCGTCCGAACCCGAAGGAATGGCGCGCCGATGGCGGCCGCTTGGCGATCATCTGGGCCAGCAGGGCCAGGCCCAGCGCGGCGGCATCGGTCACCATGTGCCCGGCGTCAGAAATGAGGGCCAGCGAATTGGACGTGAAACCGGCCACCAGTTCGACCACGGCAAAGCACAGCGTCAGGCCCAAGGCCCAGGCCAGGGCGCTCTGCCTGCGCGCTTCAAAATAATGGGCATGCTTGGCGTCGCCGTCATGGTGGGCGTGCAAATGGGCGGAGGAGGGCAGTGGTGTTTTTGTTGGCATCGGACGGCGCGATTGGGGAGTCAGGCATAGAGTGTAATTCAAATCGCCCGGGATGAAGGTGGCAGGGCGACGATGCTAAACAGCAATCCTGGCGCACCCAAAAAGCAATCTTGAAAAAGGCCCTTGTCTTTCTCGGGAAGCCTCTCTATAATGCTGGTCTTCGGGCGGTTAGTTCAGCTGGTTAGAATACTTGGTCGACATCCAAGGGGTCGCAGATTCGAATTCTGCACCGCCCACCAGATTACGCAGTACCAGCATAGTAAGAGCGAGAAAGGCACCACGGTTATGACACCGCGAACTACAACCAGGTTGTGGGAGCGACGTTAGTCGAGGTGGATTCTTTTGCTCAAACAAAGAAGAAACGCGGCTAGCCCGCGTTTTTTTTCGTCCGCGTTTTTGTTTGTCGTTATTATCAGTCTTTGTTCAGGAGAACAGTATGCTAACAGTCCGGCTTCCAGATGGTTCCGAGCGCCAGTTCGATGGCCCAGTCACCGTAGCTCAAGTCGCTGCAAGCATCGGCACTGGCCTGGCCAAGGCCGCGCTGGCGGGTAAGGTCGACGGCAAGGTGGTCGACACCTCGCACCTGATCGAGCAGAACGCCGAGCTGTCCATCATCACCGACAAGGACCCGGAAGGGCTGGACGTGATTCGCCACTCGACCGCCCACTTGCTGGCCTACGCCGTCAAGGAGCTGTTCCCGGATGCGCAGGTGACCATCGGCCCGGTGATCGAAAACGGCTTCTACTACGACTTCGCCTACAAGCGCCCGTTCACGCCGGACGACCTGGTGGCGATCGAAAAGAAAATGGCGGAGCTGGCCAAGAAGGATGAAAAAGTCACGCGTTCGGTCATGCCGCGCGACGAGGCGGTGGCCTATTTCAAGTCGATCGGCGAAAACTACAAGGCTGAAATCATCGCCTCGATTCCGGCCGACCAGGACGTGTCGCTGTATGCCGAAGGCGCCTTCACCGACCTGTGCCGCGGCCCGCACGTGCCTTCGACCGGCAAGCTGAAAGTGTTCAAGCTGATGAAGCTGGCCGGCGCCTACTGGCGCGGCGACAGCAAGAACGAAATGCTGCAGCGGGTCTACGGCACCGCCTGGGCCAAGAAGGAAGATCAAGAACTGTACCTGCACAACCTGGAAGAGGCGGAAAAGCGCGACCACCGCAAACTGGGCAAGCAGCTCGACTTCTTCCACTTCCAGGACGAGGCGCCGGGCCTGGTGTTCTGGCATCCGAAAGGCTGGACCATCTGGCAGCAGGTGGAGCAGTACATGCGCCACAAGTACCAGATCAACGGCTACCAGGAAGTGAAGGCGCCGCAAATCCTCGACAGCAGCTTGTGGGGCAAGACGGGCCACTGGGAAAACTACCGCGAAAACATGTTCGTGACGGAGTCGGAAAACCGTTCTTACGCGCTGAAGCCGATGAATTGCCCGGGCCACGTGCAGATTTTCAACAGCAACATGCGCAGTTACCGCGACCTGCCTTTGCGCTACGGTGAGTTCGGCCAGTGCCACCGCAACGAGCCGTCCGGCGCGCTGCATGGCATCATGCGCGTGCGCGGCTTTACCCAGGACGATGGCCACATCTTCTGCACCGACGAGCAGATCGAGCCGGAAGTGGTGGCCTTCCACACCCAGGCGATGGAAGTGTATGCCGACTTCCACTTCGAGAACATCGACGTCAAGCTGGCGCTGCGCCCGGACAACCGGATCGGCACCGACGAAGTGTGGGACAAGGCGGAAGAGGCGCTGCGCTCGGGCTTGCGCGCCTGCGGCGTGAGCTGGACCGAGTTGCCGGGCGAGGGCGCCTTCTACGGTCCGAAAATCGAATACCACCTGAAAGACAGCCTCGGCCGTCCATGGCAGGTCGGCACCATGCAGGTCGACTTCTTCATGCCCGAGCGCCTCGGCGCCGAGTATGTTGCGGTGGACAACTCGCGCAAGGTGCCGGTCATGTTGCACCGGGCCATCGTCGGCTCGCTGGAGCGCTTCATCGGCATCCTGATCGAGAACTACGCCGGTGCGCTGCCGATGTGGCTGGCGCCGGTGCAAGTGGCGGTGCTCAACATCTCCGACGCTCAGGCTGAATATGCAACAAACCTGGCGGCCCAATTGAAGAAAGCGGGCTTCCGCGTTCATGCTGATTTGCGCAACGAGAAGATAACCTATAAAATACGGGAACATTCCGTCCAAAAACTGCCGTACATCCTCGTGATCGGCGATAAAGAGCGGGATGCCAACACTGTGGCCGTGCGCGCCCGTGGCAATGTCGATTTGGGCGTAATGTCCGTCGAGGCCCTGGTGGAGCGTCTCAAACACGAGATCGACTCCAAGGCGTAACGAGGCAACTCGCCGGCCAATTTCATCAGATATTAAAAGGAAACAACATAGCTACTGACAAGTCGCATCGCATCAATGGCGAAATCACTGCCCCCGAAATGCGTTTATCCGGGGTGGACAACGAGCCGCTCGGCATTGTGAGCCTGGCTGAAGCGTTTCGCCTGGCCGAAGAAGCCAACGTGGACCTGGTGGAGATTGCGCCGACGGCGCAGCCACCGGTGTGCCGTCTGATGGACTACGGCAAGTTCAAGTATTCGGAGCAGAAGAAGGCTCACGAAGCGAAGCTCAAGCAGAAGATCATCCTCGTCAAGGAAGTCAAATTCCGTCCGGGCACCGACGATGGCGACTACAACATCAAGCTGCGTAACCTGATCAAGTTCCTGGAAGACGGCGACAAGACCAAGATCACGCTGCGTTTCCGCGGTCGCGAGATGGCGCACCAGGACATCGGTTTCCGCATGCTCGAGCGTCTGAAGGCGGATCTGGAACTGTACGGCCAGGTCGAACAGTTCCCGAAGATGGAAGGCCGCCAGATGATCATGATCCTGTCGCCGAAGAAAAAGAAATAAGCTCATTCTGTAGCTAGGGTGGAACCCCAAGGGGTCGAGCGCCTTCCACCTTCTCAGGCGCCTGAGAAGGTGGGAGGCGCCCGACCCTTTGGGGTTCCAGCCTGCAAGTGCAAAAAACCGCAAAAAGTATGCTATACTCTGCGGCTTCGTTCTGCAAAGAGCGAAATTAATGTGAAAGCAGGCATCTAAGCGCAGCGCGTTGCTGCCACCTGCAATCCTATATTGGAGCTGTCCAACAGGACAGAACTACTATGCCAAAAATGAAGACCAAAAGCTCCGCGAAGAAACGTTTTCGCGTGCGTCCAGGTGGAACCGTTAAATCGGGCCACGCTTTCAAACGTCACATCCTGACCAAGAAAACGACCAAGAGCAAGCGCCATCTGCGCGGGATCACGAACGTCGACGCAGCGGATGTCAAGTCCGTCATGCGTATGATGCCGACCGCTTAATCTCACACTCAATTTAAGGAGTTACTATGCCTAGAGTAAAACGTGGGGTTACAGCTCGTGCCCGTCATAAGAAAATTCTTGT
>JAZJYV010000067.1:0-76949 GCA_040390195.1 Pseudomonadota bacterium
TGCCTAGAGTAAAACGTGGGGTTACAGCTCGTGCCCGTCATAAGAAAATTCTTGTCCAAGCTAAAGGCTACCGTGGTCGCCGCAGCAAGGTATACCGTGTTGCCAAGCAAGCAGTCATGCGCGCTGGCCAGTACGCTTACCGCGATCGCCGCAACAAGAAGCGCGTATTCCGCCGCCTGTGGATCGCCCGTATCAACGCCGCTTCCCGTGAGCATGGCGTGACGTACAGCGTGTTCATGAACGGCTTGAAGAAAGCATCGATCGAGCTGGACCGTAAAGTCCTGGCCGATATGGCTGTGATGGACAAGCCAGCGTTCGCTGCGATTGTCAATGCAGTCAAGGCAAAGATCGCTGCGTAAGCATCGATTGAGCTGATAGCGCCGCCTTCGGGTGGCAAGAGCGGGGCAGAGGTTCAAACCTGTGCCCCGTTTTTGATTGTGGACCCACTCCTACGGAAACCATTCACGCATGAACTCCCTGGAAGAACTCGTCGTCTCGGCCCAGGCTGACTTTGTCGCCGCCGAAGATGCTGCCGCCCTGGAAAACGCCAAGGCCAAATACCTGGGCAAGACTGGCCAGATCACCGAACAGATGAAGGGCCTGGGCAAGCTCGACCCGGATCAGAAGAAGGCGCAGGGCGCCCTGATCAACGCCGCCAAGATGGCCATCGAGAACGCGCTGACGGCGCGCCGCGACGCCCTGGCCAACGCCCAGCTCGAAGCGCGTTTGAACGCCGAGGCGATCGACGTCACGCTGCCCGGCCGTGGCCGCGCCATGGGCGGCTTGCACCCCGTGATGCGGACCTGGGAGCGGGTCGAAGAGATCTTCCGCTCGATCGGTTTCGACGTGGCCGACGGCCCCGAAATCGAGAACGACTGGACCAATTTCACGGCCCTGAACAGCCCGGAAAACCATCCTGCCCGTTCGATGCAGGACACGTTCTACATCGAGGGCAATGACAGCACCGGCAAGCCGCTGCTGCTGCGCACCCACACCAGCCCGATGCAAGTGCGTTACGCGCGCACCCACACGCCGCCGATCAAGGTGATCGCGCCGGGCCGCACCTACCGGGTCGACAGCGATGCGACCCACTCACCGATGTTCCACCAGGTCGAAGGCCTGTGGATCGCCGAGGACATCAGCTTTGCCGACCTGAAGGGTGTGTACCTCAATTTCGTCAAAGCGTTCTTCGAGACCGACGACCTGCAGGTGCGGTTCCGCCCATCGTACTTCCCGTTCACCGAACCGTCGGCCGAGATCGACATCGCGTTCGGCAGCGGTCCGCTCAAGGGCCGCTGGCTCGAAGTGTCGGGCGCCGGACAGGTGCACCCGACGGTGGTGCGCAACTTCGGCCTGGATCCGGAAAAATTCATCGGCTTCGCGTTCGGCTCCGGCCTTGAGCGCCTGACCATGCTGCGCTACGGGATCAATGACCTGCGCCTGTTCTACGAAGGCGACCTGCGCTTCCTGAAGCAATTCAACTAATTCAAGGTTCATACACTATGCAATTTTCTGAAAATTGGCTGCGCACCATGGTCGATCCGAAGATGACTTCGGATGAACTGGCCCACCTGTTGACCATGTCCGGCCTGGAAGTGGAAGAAGTCGAAGCGGTCGCCCCGCCGTTCTCGAACGTGGTCGTGGCCGAAGTGCTGGAAGTGACGCGCCACCCGAATGCGGACCGCCTGAACGTGTGCACGGTCAACGTCGGCACCGGTACCCACCTGAACATCGTGTGCGGTGCGCCCAATGTGCGCGCCGGCATGAAGGCGATCTGCGCCATGGCCGGCGCTATCCTGCCGCCCGGCGCCGACGGCAAGCCGTTCGAGATCAAGGTCGGCCAGCTGCGCGGCGTCGAGTCGCAGGGCATGATGTGCTCGGCCAGGGAATTGAAACTGTCGGACGAGAGCAGCGGCCTGATGGAGCTGCCGGCCGACGCGCCGGTGGGCCAGAACATCCGCGATTACCTGGCGCTCAACGACCTCAAGTTCACCATCAAGCTGACCCCCAACAAGGCCGATTGCCTGTCGGTGCTCGGCGTGGCGCGCGAAGTGTCGGCACTGACCGGCACGCCATTGATCGTGCCGGCCGCGCGCGCAGTGCCGGTCAACGGCAGCGACGTGCTGCCCGTGAAGATCAGCGCGCCCGAGCTGTGCGGACGCTTTTCCGGCCGCGTAATCCGCGGCCTGAACGCGAAGGCGGCCACCCCGGACTGGATGAAGCAGCGCCTCGAGCGCAGCGGCCAGCGCCCCCTGTCGGCGCTGATCGATATCTCGAATTATGTGATGCTGGAGCTGGGCCGTCCGTCACATGTGTTCGACCTGGCCAAGATTCACGGCGGACTGGACATCCGCTGGGGCAGGAAGGGCGAGACGCTCAAGCTCTTGAACGGCAACACGGTCGAGATCGACGAGTGGGTCGGCGTGATCGCCGACGACAGGGAGATCGAATCGCTGGCCGGCATCATGGGTGGGGATGCTACTTCGGTCTCGCTCGACACCGAAAACATTTACCTGGAAGCGGCGTTCTGGTGGCCGAACGCGATCCAGGGCCGCGCGCGGCGCTACAATTTCTCGACCGACGCGGCGCACCGCTTCGAGCGCGGGGTCGACTTCGCCACCACGGTCGAGCACATCGAGCGCATCACTGCGCTGATCGTGGAAATTTGCGGCACCGCGCACACCCAGGTTTGCCCGGTTGACGATCAGAGCGTGAACCTGCCGCAGCGCGGCGCCGTCACGATGCGCACCGCGCGCGCCCAGAAGGTGATCGGCGTGCCGCTCACCGACGAACTGGTGGCCGACATCTTCACCCGCCTGGGCCTGCAATTCACCCAGAAGCCGGGCGAGTTCGCGGTGCAGTCGCCGTCCTTCCGTTTCGACATCGAGATCGAGGAAGACCTGATCGAGGAAGTGGCACGGGTCTACGGTTTCGAGAACATTCCGGCGCTGCCGCCGGTGGCCGCCAGCCAGATGATCATCGCGCCCGAGAACACCCGTTCGCTGTTCGCCGTGCGCCACCAGCTGGCCGACCTCGGTTACCAGGAAGTGGTCAACATGAGCTTCGTCGAGTCGGCATGGGAAAGCGATTTCTCGGACAATACCGATCCCATCATGCTGCAAAACCCGATCGCCAGCCAGATGAACGTGATGCGCTCGTCGTTGATCGGCAGCCTGGTCGCCAACGTGCGCTACAACCTGAACCGCAAGGCCGGCCGCGTGCGCGCCTTCGAGCTCGGCGCCATCTTCAAGCGCAATCCGGATGCCCAGGACGGCCCGCTGTCGATCGCCGGCTTCGAGCAGCCCAAGCGGGTCGCCGCCATCGCCTACGGCCAGGCCGTGGATGAGCAGTGGGGCGTGGCAACGCGCCTGGTCGACTACTTCGACGTCAAGGCCGATGTCGAGGCCCTGTTCGCGCCGCGCCCGCTGCGCTTCGTGAAGGCCGAGCACCCGGCGCTGCACCCGGGGCGCAGCGCCAACATCGAACTCGATGGTCGAATAATCGGCTTCGTCGGTGAATTGCACCCGCGCTGGTTGCAGAAATACGACTTGCCGCAAGCGCCAGTCTTGTTCGAGGTGGACGCGGTTGCGTTGCAGCAACGCAACGTGCCAAAGTATGAAGAGATTTCGAAGTTCCCCGGCGCCACGCGCGACCTCGCCCTGGTGGTCGGGCAAGCGGTCGCGGCGCAGGATCTACTGGACGCTTTCGCCTCGGCGGTACAGGAAAATCCTGCTGGAAACATTGTGCAAGCCATTGTTTTGTTTGATGAATATCGGGGAAAAGGTTTGGAAAGTGACGAAAAAAGCCTTGCTTTCCGCTTTAGCTTGCAAGATACTCAAAACACATTGCAGGACGACGTGGTCGATGCCGTCATGACGGCCGTGGCCGAAGCTGCAAGACAAAAACATGGCGCGAGATTACGCGCATAAATCCTCCAGGACGAGCTTGAATTGAAGGCAGGGCTGCAAAATTAATAACAACGACGTCGATACCGCGGTACTCCAATCGGCACTCGCGGCTGACCTGCATCGTGCGATGCAGGTGGCCAAGGTGCGCCAGGACGCGGAGAAGGACCTGCCGACCTTGACCAAGGCCGAACTGGCTGAACTCTTGTTCGAACAGGTGGGCTTGAACAAGCGCGAAGCGAAAGACATGGTCGAGACGTTTTTCGACGAGATTCGCAATGCGCTCGAACGGGGCGAGGCGGTCAAGCTGTCCGGCTTCGGCAACTTCCAGCTGCGCGACAAGCCGCAGCGGCCCGGTCGCAACCCGAAAACCGGTGAAGAAATCCCCATCACGGCGCGCCGCGTCGTGACGTTCCATGCCAGCCAAAAGCTCAAAGGCATGGTCGAAGAGAGCAGCCCGATGGCGCGCGTCGCCTAAAGTGAACCATGAACGATCGTCCGAGCAAGACTGACTTGATCGTGCTGCCGGCCATCCCGGCCAAGCGCTATTTCACGATCGGCGAAGTGAGTGAGTTATGCGGCGTCAAACCGCACGTACTGCGCTACTGGGAGCAGGAATTTACCCAGCTTAAACCGGTCAAACGTCGGGGCAACCGACGCTATTACCAGCACCACGAGGTGCTGTTGATACGGCGCATACGAGAGTTGCTGTACGAGCAGGGTTTTACCATCAGCGGCGCGCGAAACAAGCTCGACAGCCGTAGCGGCGAACCCGCGCTCTCTGCCGACGACTTGACGATGGCCCGCGCGCCGATGCCCGATCTGGCCCTGATTCGCAGTGAACTGGTGGCGATTCTCGCTCTGTTGAAATAGGGGCGGTGCGGCAGGAACGCGACGGTCAAGTCCACAGCCACAGTGCTAGAATAGCCACGCATGCGCTGTGCCGGGCGTGAGGTTCGCCTCGGGCTCCCTGTTTAACTTAAGGGAAGACAATGATACGCGTTGCCATTTGTGACGACCACCAGATAGTACGAGCCGGCTTCAAGCAGATATTTTCATCCTCTCCCGATTTTGACGTGGTGGCCGAGGGCGCCACCGGGCGCGAAGCGCTCGACATCGCGCGGCGCGAAGTGTGCGACGTGCTCTTGCTCGACATCGCAATGCCCGACCAGAGCGGGATCGACATCCTGCGCACCATTCGCCAGGGCCAGCCTAATCTGCCGGTGCTGATCCTGTCCGGCTATCCGGCCCAGCAATACGCGCTAAACCTGTTCAAGATGGGGGCCAATGGCTACCTGAACAAGGAGTGCGAGGCCGACGAACTCAAGACGGCGGTGCGTACGGTGTTTCAGGGGCGGCGCTATGTCAGCTCGATCGTGGGCGAGTTGCTGGCGCAAAGTTTCGACCGCGACCCGAATACGGCGCTGCACACGGAATTGTCGGACCGCGAATTCCAGGTTTTCCTGCGCCTTGCCAAGGGCGCGACGGTGTCCGACATCGGGGTGGCGCTGTCGCTGAGCATCAAGACGGTGTCGACCTACCGCACCCGGGTCATGGAAAAGATGGGGCTGCAGTCGAACAGCGACTTGACCTATTACGCGATGAAAAACAATCTGCTCGATTGATCCATCCGCCACGCCGCGCTTCGTAGCTTCCGGCTGATTCCGACAGCCTTGCCTCGACATCCAATCCATCGCTTCGGAAATCATTTTATTTTCCGCTAAGCTGCCGCCTCAATCAGTGCAGACGCAATTGATAATCCCATTATCAATTAAATTGCTTCGCACTTATTCATGTCTTCCCTTTTTTGACCCAGATTCAGTCGCTCTTCGACTGCAATCACTTCCTGTAAATTCAAACAAAATAAATAACTGGGGCTGGCCATGCCGATGGTTTCGGTTGCAACGGCGATTCTATTGAATGAAGCGCAACCCTGATAATAAAATGGACGTGTTCCGAACAGAATATGAGATGCGCGGCGGGATAACGCCATATTGGAAAATTGCAAAATATCATACTAGTCGGAAATTCCCATACCGATGTTACTACCCGCCTGCATGTAGTTGATTATTTTCAATTTCGGCATATTTTTTCTGAGCAATACTAACCAGAGGTTCCTTGAAACTGAGGGCCACCGCCCCGTGCTTGCTTGGCTTCTTGCTGACCATAATGGTCAGATCGATCCAAAGCGGGAAATTCTGGTTTGAACGCAACTAATCTGGAGACTATTCCATGCTTAATCACCTCCGCTTTGCCATTTGCATTTCAGTTGTTGCCGCATCCGCCGGCGCGGTTAGCACGTCGGCAAGCTCTGCAATTATTATCAGCGCTTCATCGCCGAATCTGATTTCAACGACGCCTGCCGCATTTACCGCTGCAACGATTCAACGCAGCGTTTATGGCGTTACGCAAGATGAGCTTGCTGTGTATATTGGATCTTATTCCCTGAGCAATCATGTTCATTTAAAGTTGTCGCAACAGGGCAATGCATTATTTGTGACACTCGACAGTGGCCTGCGGCGCCGGGTGCGGGCGGTTGAAAAGAACTTGTTTGCATCCGACGACGACCAGATTCGTCTGTATTTTCCGCCTAACGCTGACGAATCCAATGATATAGTCGTACGCTACGTCCCCTGATACTGAATCAGCCAGGTATTCTTCCAGACGATCAGGTAAAACGCGGCCTCGGGATCTGGAAATTCAGCAGGCATGGACTTGCCGGACCGGGGTGGCGAAAAATACAGCTCATTTTCGATTCGATGCAATATGGCCAGGCGGCGTCTTCCGCTTCCCGGCTTTCGCCGGTGTCCGCCCGGCGTCGAATTCCAGGCAACAGTCGGCCTGGATCCGGCTTGGCCAGGTCGGTCTCCTCAAGGTGCAGGGAATCTTACCGCCCGCGCGCACGCCTGCGCCACCTCACTGCAGCATCCCTCAGTCGCGACTATAATCCCCCACACTGCCACTGCTGTGTGCTCAAGGACTGCCAAGGATGTATTTCACCACCGAATCAGCTGGTAAGCCGACCCTGCCGTTCTACAAGACGCTGCTGTTCCTGACCTGCGTGCTGATCTTGATTGTCAACGGCATCAGCCTGTTTCACAACCTCGATTCGCTGCGCGGTGCCAATGAGCTGCAGAGCAAGACGGCGCGCGTGGCCGACAAGGTGCAATACCTGAACGTGCTGGTGATGGATGCCGAAAGCAGCCTGCGCGGTTATTTCCTGTCCGGCTCGGACGTCTACCTGGGCCCCTGGCGCACCGCCTCGTCCGAAATCGACCGTCAGTTCACCGAACTCGACACCCTGCTGGCCGACAGCCCTACCCAGCTCAAGAACCTGGCCCAGTTGCGCACCCTGGTGCGGCGCAAGTTGTCGACCATGAACGAGGCGCTCGAAGTATATCGCCAGGGCGGCTTGCGCGACATCGTCAAGATCGCCGCCAATTCCGACAGCCGCTCGCTGATGGACGAAATCCGCCTGCTGGTGGTGATCATGGCGCAGGAGCAGAACGAGTTGCTCAAGGCGCGCAGCGCCACCTTCTACAAGGAATACCAGAATGCGGTAATGCTCGGCATCGGCATCAACCTGATGGCGATCCTGGTGCTGGCCCTGTTCTACCGGCTGATCCGGCGCAGCTTCTTCGTGCGCATCGCGACCCAGCGCGCCTTGCAAAGCGCGAATGAGAACCTGGAGTCCATGGTCGAACTGCGTACCGAACAGCTGGCCGTCCTGTCACGCCACCTGATCAGCATCAGCGAGGAAGAAAAGGCGAAGCTGGCGCGCGAGCTGCACGACGAGCTGGGCGCCAACCTCACCGCCATCAATATGGACGTCAACAGCGTGCTGGACCGGCTAAGAGTGGACCAGCCGCACCTGGCGCGCATGCTCGAGCGGGCCCGCGCGACACTGCTCGACACGGTCGAGCTGAAGCGGCGCATCGTGGAAAACCTGCGTCCCAGCCTGCTCGACAACCTGGGACTGGCGGCGGCGCTGATCAGTTATTGCGAAGAGTATTCGCGCCTCACGGGGCTTGACTGTGAAGTGCTGGTCGAGACCGAGGTCGACGTGGCCGGCCCGATGCATGCGATCGCCGTGTTTCGCATCGTGCAGGAGGCGCTCAACAACATCGCCAAGTATGCCCAGGCCCGCAACGTGATCGTGCACCTGACGCGCGAAGATGGCGGGCTGGTGCTTGAAGTGGTCGACGATGGTGTCGGGATCGACATCGAGGCTGTCAGCAAGCCAAAATCGCACGGCTTGCTGGGCATGCGCGAACGCGCCTTGCTGCTCGGGGGCAGCTTGCGGGTGCGGCGTGGCGTCAACGACGTGGGCACTTGCGTCGAAGCGTTCCTGCCGCTGGCAGCCGCGCCGCCCGAGGTGGCGCCACAGGCCAACATGGCTAACGCGCCACATCCATCAGCAGTCGATCGTATTCCGTCTTCGCTACCTTATAGCACTCTCCCGCATAGTCCTCCAGACCTTGGCGGTCAAGTACCGTGATGTTGCCGCGCCGGTAGGCAATCAGCCCATCGTCCTGCAATTTTCCGGCGGCAGCCGTGATGCTCTCGCGGCGCACACCGAGCATGATCGAGATGAGTTCCTGGGTCACCTTCAATTCATTGGTCGGCGAGCGGTCGAGGCGGTCGAGCAGCCAGCGGCACAGCTTTTGTTCGATCGAGCTGTGGCGTCCCCCGACGGCATTCTGTGCCATCTGGGCGAACAGGGCATTGGTGTAGCGCATCAGCAATTGAGGCAGGGCGCCGCCCTTGTTGAAGGCTTCGCGCAGGCGCTCGGTTTTCAGGCGGTATCCGTAGCCGGCACTCTGGACCACGGCGCTGCACATGGCCCGCTCACCCATGAACAGGGACATGCCGGCCACGCCCTCGTGGCCGATCACCGCAATCTCGGTGGTGGCGCCATCTTCCATTACATACAGGAGCGAAACGATGGCGGTGGTAGGAAAATATACATTTTCGAGCGGGCTGCCATATTCGAACAATTCTTTGCCGAACGGCAGCGCGACCAGTTCGAGGTGTTCGAACAAGGCTTCGAGCTCGGTGCGCGGCAAGGCGCCCAGCAATTCATTCTGTTGGGTACCGCTGTAGCTCACTACGGGCCGGGAAGCGACGTTGAACTCCTGCGAACCGACCGAAAACTGGCTGGCCGGTCGGACCTGCTGGGGCCCACTTCGGAGTTGAGTGTTGTTCATCTTTTCCTCGCTGACTTTGCCTACACTGGCGATGCGACTCGGCTGATTCTTGCCGGGCTGGTTATTGGAACACCAGCACTGCGCATCGCAATGTGTCTACCTTAGGTCTATAGTCCGCTGGCGAACATAAGATTAGCAGTCGCTCTTGTGTAGGCAGTGCGCATTACCTTTTGTAAGACCAGTCCTACTGGGGGGAATGGGCGAAAAGTAACTGAAAGCGGTAACTATTGGGACCCGGGCTCAGGCGGTCAGCCGGGGCAGCGCCGCCTGGTCGAGCTGGAAACGGCTGACAGCGCGTGCCAGGCTGCCCGATTCGCCATGCAAGTGGGCTGAACCGGCGTTGGCCGCTTCGACCAGGGCGCGGTTCTGCTGCGTCATCTCGCCGATGCGCGCGATCGCTTGTGCCAGCACGCGCAATTCTCCCGATTGCTGGCGGCCATCGGCGTCGATCGCGCCGATCACGGCCTCCACCTGGCGCACCGACTGGACCAGTTGGCCGATGGTGGCGCCGGCCGCCGCCGTCATTGCGCTGCCGGCGTCGACCGTGGCCACCGAGTCGCCGATCAGGGCCTTGATTTCGAGCGCGGCGGCGGCCGAGCGCTGCGCCAGGTTGCGCACTTCACCGGCTACCACCGCGAAGCCGCGTCCCTGGGCGCCGGCGCGCGCCGCTTCGACGGCCGCGTTCAGGGCCAGGATGTTGGTCTGGAAGGCAATGCCGTTGATCACCCCGACGATGTCGACAATCTTGTGCGAGCTGGCCCGGATCGAGGCCATGGTGGCGACCACCTGTTCGACCGCAAGGCCGCCGTGCTCGGCGACGGCGGACGCACTGGCGGCCAGTTGGCGGCCTTCGGCGGCATGGCCGGCGCTGTGCGCCAGCGTCGCGCGCAAGGCGTCCATCGAGCTGAGCGTCGCGCCCAGCGCTTGCAACTGGGTATCGGTGTGGTGCGACAGCGCGGCATTGCCGTCGGCGATGCGGTCGGTGGCGCTGCCGATGGTGGCAGCGCTGGTGCGGATGTCGGTGACCAGCGACACCAGTTTGCCCGTCATGGCGCCAAAACCGTTGACCAGGTCGCCGATTTCATCGCCGGCGTGGGAATCGATGTGCAAGGTCAGGTCGCCCCCTGCGGCGCGCCGTACCGCGCGCCGCAGGCGCTGCACGTCGCGCGAGAAGCTTGCATAGAAGCCGACGAAGAGCCATGCGGCCAGCGCCAGCGCCGCCAGGATTGCCATCAGCATCCCGTTGCGGTGCAGGCGGTCGCGCGCGGCGCGTGCCTGCAGCAGAGCGCCGGTGGCGCTGGAGGCGGCGTCGCCCAGGGCCGCCAGGCGCGCGGCGCTGGCATTGGCCGCAGCCAGGAATTGCCGGCCCGAGCTCTGGTTGTAGGCATTGCCCACTTCACTGTGCGTGCGCTCGAGAAACGCCAAAGCGCTGGCGAAGGCGTCCATCTGGGCTTGCAGGGACGGCTTGAGGGCCGGTTCCTGCTCGAACAAACGTGCCAGGCGCAAGGGCGTGCGCTCGAGGCCGTGGCGGGCGATCAGGGTGGTGGCGTTGACCAGCTGGTCTTCATTGGCTTCGAACAGGCCGGTGTCGATGTAGGCGGCGCCGCGCGCGCCGATCTCGGTGAGCTGCTCGGACAGCTCCGGCACGTCCTGCACGGCCAGCGCGATCAGGGTGGCGCTGGCCATTTCGGTGTCGAGGACCAGGCGCGAGCGCTCCGCTACCTGCGTGCGCAGGCTGGCCAGGTGCTCAATCAGGGCCAAGTGGCGCGCGAAGCTGTCATGCGCGTTCAACCCCGACTGGGCCGCGTTCAAGGCTTGCCAGTCGCGCTGGACGGCGCTCCAGGCGGGCAGCTGTTGCAGCCCCGGCGCCTGGCGTTGAAACGCGTCCAGCGCCTTGATGCGGGTGTCGATGGCGGCGCCCAGCGCCGCTGCCGTGCCGGCGGCGTGCGTGCTCAGGTGAAGGTGCTGTTCGCCGCGCAATTGCTGGCTCAGGCCGGTGATCTCCTGGAGCCGGGTCAGATAGCTCAGGCCGACCAGTTCCTGCTCGCTGGCGTCGATCGATTTTTCCAGTTCCGCCATCAGGCGTGCGCTCACCAGGATGAGCGGCAGCAGGAACACCAGGCAGACCAGGATGAATTTGGGCAGCAAGCGCAGGCGCTGCATGAGGGAAATTGCTGGTTGGAATAGTGTAAGCATGGGAGGCAAGTATTTGCAGTTCCACAAGCATGCACCTCGAATATGACGCCATCATGAAGCAGGACAGGTTTGCATATCGGGCGCCGATTGTTTAGTATGCCGACGGACACAATAGGAGCGAGCATGACGATTTTTGGACTTGGGATACATATCTTGATCGCGATCTATTTCGCGATCCATGCGGTGCGCACCGGGCGCGAGCTGTACTGGGTGGTGTTGCTGTTCATGTTTCCCGGGATCGGCAGCCTGGTCTATTTCTTTGCGGTCTACCTGCCCCAATCGCGCCTGCAGCATGGCTTGCGCAAGGCCGGCACGGTGGTCAAGAACAGCCTCGATCCGGGACGCGATTTGCGCGACGCCCAGCAGGCGTTCGACCTGACGCCGACAGCCCACAACCAGATGCGCCTGGCGCAGGCTTTGCTGGCCGCGGGCATGGTCGCGCAAGCGGTCGAGCAGTACGACGCCTGCCTGCGCGGCCCGTTCGCCAAGGATGCCGAGATTGGCCTGGGCGCGGCGCAGGCGCGGCTGGCGCACAAGCAGCCGCAGGCGGCGATCGAGCTGCTGCTGGCGCTGGGCACGAACCATCCGGGATTCCGGCCCGAGCAGGTGGGGCTGCTGCTGGCCAAGTCGTACGACGCGGCGGGTCTCCAGGCCGAGGCCGGATCGCAGTTCGAACAGCTGGTGGCGCGCTTTGCCGGCGTCGAGCTGCGCGCCGAGTATGCGCTGTGGGCCTTGGCCCAGGGCCAGCAGGGGCTCGCTGAACGCCAGATGGTCGAGATCGAACACGCGCGCAAGCACATGAGCAAGCACACGCGCAGCCTGCACGTGGACCTGTTGCGTCGCCTGGACGCGGCCAGCAAGTAGGCAGTGCCTTGAGCCGTCCGGGCTCAGGGTTCCCGGGCCGCGCGCTGCGACAAGGCGTCAGCCGCCCCGTTCTTGTGGCGCGGGATCCAGCGCAGGCTCACTTCACGCAGCTGGGCCAATAGCGCCTGTGCCTCGTTTCTCAGTTCGGACAGCGCAGCGGCGGCCGGTCGCGTGCCGGTGACGTCGTCGACGACCACCCGGCTGTCCCCGTACACGGTCAGCGCGTGGGCGCCGGCCCGAACGGCCGCGCCGAGCACGGCGATCAGGGCGCGGTATTCGGCCTCGCCACTATTGCCGTGGCCAGCCGCCTGCGAGATCTCAATCCGTTCACCGAGCGGCCCGGTCAGCAGGGCGCCAATGCCGCAGCGCCCTGGATTGGGATGGGCAGAACCGTCGAACCAGGCACGCCATGGGGTGGGCGCGCCGTCGTGGCGTGCGTTGCGCACGCTCTGTGCGGCTTGCCGTTGCGCCTCGCGCTGAGCGCTGCGCGCTGCGGCCAGATCGCGCAAGGCGGCCCGTTCGGCCAGCAGCGCCTCGAGTCCGCGCGCGCCGGCCGCCAGCGCCAGCGTGTCATGCAAGGCTTGCTGCTCGCCGATGTCACTGCGCTCTGACAGGCGCCGCGCAGCCACGCGCTCGACCTTGAATGCTGCCTCGCGCAGCCGCTCGAATTGATCCATGCGGCGAGCATAACCGGTTTGCCCGCCGCTGGCGACATCAGTTGCGGCGCGGATTGTCCGGCTCGCGGTCGCGGCTGTTGCGCACACCGTCGCCATCGCGGTCGGCGTCGCGCCGGTCCGGCACGCCGTCCTGGTCGCGGTCATGCCCACGGCGCTCGTAGCGGTCGGGGATGCCATCGTGATCACGGTCACGCCCGCGCTGCTGGTAGCGGTCGGGGACGCCGTCGTGGTTGCGGTCGGTCCAGCGCGACGGCTCGAAATACCAGCCGCCGTTGCGCTGCTGCCAGCGCGGCGGGGCGTACTGGTAGCCGGGACGCTCGGCGATCCAGACGCCGGAGGTCCATTCATGGCGGTTGCCGCGCCATTCCCAATGACCGGGTTCCCACAGGTAGCCGCGCCGCTCCTGCGGCATGCGCTCGTAGCGCGGCGGCGGCGGTGCGACCTGGATCGCGGCGTAACCGGGTTGGGCGAGCGGCATCCAGCCGCCGGCCTGCAGGCGGTAGCCGCCTTCATCGCGGATCCAGCTCGACGGTAGATAGGCGTGGCCTTCGCGCTGGCTTTCCCAGTGGCCCGACAGCCACACGTGGCGGCGGCCATCCCAGTTCCAAAAGCCAGGCGCCCAGACGTAGCCGTTTCGTGCAGCCGGTACAGTCTCAAAGCGCGGTGCGGGTGGTGCGGAGCTGATCACCAGGCTGACGTTTTGCGCCATCGCTGGCAGTGGCGCCAGTGCTGCGGCGCCCAGTGTCATCAAGGCTGCAAAGCTAAGTGTGCGTTTCATGGTGCGTCTCCTGTGTGTTTGCCTACCAGCCCAATATAGCAAGGCGCGCGGCGCAACAAGAGAACTGATGCATGTGCTTACAACTGAAACAAACTACCTCAAGCGCACGCTCTACATGCGGCGCGCGCTGCTGCCGTGGGCGATGGCGAGGCGCTGCTCTTCCTGCAGCGATTGCAGCTTCTCTTCGGCGCTCATGTGCTTGGCGCTGACGACGACAACCATCATGTCGGACGGGGTGGCCGAGGCGCTTACCGCTGTCGGCGCGTGGGCGTGTGCGGTCGGCAGCGAGCCGGCCATGAAGGCGGCCGAGCTGGCCAGGCCGAGTGCGACGACGAAGGCAGCTTCCATGTGTTTAAGAATGTTCATGATGTGGTTCCTGTTCCTGTTTCAGTTTCGATGTGATCACTGTAGCGAAAGGCCCGCCACGTCTCCAGCCGTTTGCGACCAGCCGCAGTTTGGGCGGCCTGACCTGCATAAAAGCGGGGCCGAAACGATAATTTTTCGATCACGTTTTGCACGCCCCTCCGCTAAGGCCTGGCAAGCCGTGCGCAGTTGAAGCGGGGCGTCCAGATGCGGGGAAACGATGGCCAGCTGGTTCGACAGGATCGTGAAGGCGGGCGCGGCGCGGCGCACGGCATGGCGGCGTGCGCGCAATGCGCGGCGCGCCGGCGCGGGGCGGCTGCCGGTCCCGTGGCTGGCGGGAGCGGCCGCCTGCGTGGCCGGGGCCGTGCTGATCGCGGCGCATGCGCGCCACCTGGTGGCAGCTGCCGAGCCTCTCAATGAGCCTGGCGTTGCCGCCCTGGATGCCTTGCAGCCGCTGTTGCCAGGCGCTGTCTTCACGGTGCCCGGCGCGCCCGGGATGGTGGTCGACCAGCATGCCGGCGCGGCCCTGCTGATCGCCGCCGGCATGCATGCCGAAGCGCCGCTGCACATCGACCTGTGCGCGCAACTGTCCGGCCGGACAGACGCACATCTGTTGCCGGTGCGGATCGGTGCCGGTTTCGGCGACGTCGCGCGCTGGGTTGCGATGAACCGCGAGCAGCCTGGCAAGGTCGGCGTGCGCAATATCGTGCTCGCCGGTCCCGGCGCTGCGGACATGCCGCAAGTGCAGGTGCATGGCAACGCGACGACGCTGCAGGTCGGCTGGGATGGGCGCGACGTGTCGGTGCGCTGGCTGGGCGACGCCAGCGGCGGGCGCCTGGCGCAAGGCGCGCGTGGCCAGGTGCCGCTGCTGCGCGACGGTTGGCTGGTGTGGAACGCCGGCGCCTTGCGCATCCAAAGGCGCGCCAGCGCATCCTGCGCGCAGGCCGGCGAGCTGCTGGTGCAACTGTTCCGGGCCGATGTCGCGCATACTGGCCGTGCGCAGGTGATTGTCTATCCCGAGCGCGGCGCGCCACAAAGCCTTTGGCTGGCGGCAGGGCGCTACACGGTGCCTTTGCTGCCACGCCCGGCGCTCGAAGACCAGGCGCTGTTTCGCGCATTGCAGGCACATGGCCTGGTGCGCCTGGGTGGGGATGGACAGGCCGAGTTGGCGCCAAGCGACCTGGCGGCATGGCAGGTGGCTGCATCGGCCGCACGCGCCACGCCATCGACGGGCTGGGACGCGGTGCTGATGGACGCAGCGGCGCGCAAGCTGCTGCAGCGCCTGTACCGCATGGCCGACGGCGACTACGTGCGCGCCCAGGTGCAGGTGTTCAACAGCGAGCGGCGCCTGCTGGCGTGGCGTACCCGGCCGGGCAGCGTGGCCGGCGACTGGCAGGTCACTGTGGGCGCGGCGCCGGTTGGCGCCAGCGTCGCCATGCCGCCCGGCGCGGCGCGCCTGTTTGCCGAGCTGGCACAAGGATGGTCGCCCTGGGCCCGGGTCGCGAGCTGGCCACAGGGCGGCGCGGCGCGCCTCACACTGAGCCTGGCGCAGCCGGCCGCCGGCGGTGAACTGCTGCACCTGATGCTGATTGGCCGCCCGGGCGCGATCGCCGGCGCACGCCTGCGTGCCGTGCAAGCGCTCTGCACTGGCCGGGCTTGCCCGATGCCGGAGGCGGTCCAGCAATTGACGCTGGAGTTGGCGCCGGGCGCGCGCATGGTGGCCTTCGACGTAGTGCCATTGGAGCTGCCCTACGACGCCCAGTACCGCCATCTGCGGCTGGTCGATGGCAAACTTGACTGGCAGCCGCTGGCCAGCGCGCTGCCCGTGCCGCGCGCCGCGCTGGCCGGGGTGACGCTGGAAGACCGCAACGGTGTACTGCTGTGGAGCGACGGCGCGGCTAGTGCGGCAGCACGCGCCGCTGGACTGGCGCCTTTGCTGGGCCTGGGCGCAGGCCACACGGCGAGCGTGGCCGGCATGCTGGCGCGGGTGGCAACGCCGTCCATCCACCACGCGCGCCTGACGCTGGACCTGGCGCTGCAGGCGGCCAGCCAGCAGGCGCTCGAATGCGTCGGGATGCGGCGCGGTCGCTGGGACGGCAAGGCTTGCAGCGGCGGCCAGGCAGCGCCGGCTGGCCGGCGTGCCGGGCTGGTGGTGCTGGACGCCGAGAACGGCGACGTGCTGGCCGCGGCCGGTGCCGGGGCCGGTGAAGTCGACCCCGCCAACTGGGCCGAGGTGCGCGACTTCGACCGTGCCAATCCGGCGCGCAGCGCGCTGCGCCTGCCCGCCCTGCAGCACGATGGCGGCGCCCACCAGAGCCCCGGCTCGACTTTCAAGATCGTCAGCGCGCTGGGCCTGGAACTGGCGGCACAGCGCGATCGGCGGCTCGACGCCCTGCTGGCGGGCATGCCGCTGGCAGCCATCAACCGGCTGGCGCGCCAGGACGGTTTTGCGTTCCAGACCGATGCCGCGGTCTACCCGATGGGCACCACGCTGGCCCACATCACCAACTACAAGGAGCAGGTGCTCGACCGGCGCGCCCAGGACGGTCGCCTCGGCCTGGCGCAGGCGCTCAGCTTCAGCCTGAACACCTGGTTCGCCTGGTCGTCCGAACTGAGCGACCGCAGCCTGTTTGGCCGGCCCGACGGCGGCGCACCGGACTTGCAGGCGCTCGAGCAGCGCGGGATCGACCCGGTGCGCCCGATCGTGGCGATGGCCCACCGGCTCGGCTTTGAACAGGCACTACGCCTCGACGGCGGCCTGCTGCCGGCCGATTTCGCCTGGTCGGCGTGGGACGCGCTGCAGACGACACCGGCTCACATCGACCCGATCCACAGCCGTCACGAGCTGCGCCAGATGGCCATCGGACTGCGCATGCAAGCGACGCCGCTGCAGATGGCGCTGGCCGCCGGCGCGGTCGGGCAGGGCGGATTGATCACGCCGCGCCTGCTGCTGCAACTCGATGGGCGCGCCGCCGCGCAGCCGGCGATGGCGCCGCTGGGCGTGCGGCTGGACCGCATCCGCGCCGGCATGAAGGGCGTGGTCGACGCCGGCACCGCAGCCACCGCCTTTCGCGGGGCGGCGCTCGACGACGTGCGGCGCGGCCTGTCCGGCAAGACCGGCACCGCGCCCAGCGGCGACTCGGCCACCGTCTGGTTCGCCGGCTGGCTCGAGGCCGGCAGCCTGCCCGGCCAGCGCCACCGGCTGGCCTTGGCGGCGTTTGTGAGCCACTCGCAGGCCAGCGGCGGCGACCATGCGGCGCCGATCGTGGCCGCGCTGCTGGCGGCGCTGGCCGGCCAGAATCCCGAACAGAGGGGTAATCCGCCCGTTCCAGCGCGCCTTGCCGCGGCGCCATCCATGGCATCATCCAGGAGCAAAATACAATGATGAGGATGGTATGCGTTTGCCGGGAACCCGGTTTCAAGAGCACGGCTGGGAACAAGTGCGCAAGCTGCTGGGGCAATGCTCGCTGCGGGCGTTTGGCGCCTGTCCGCCGGCGCTGCTGCTCGACCCGGCGCGCGAGGACGAAGTGCGCAGCCTGTACCTCGACCTGGTGGCTGAAGCGCTGTACGTGGCGCGTGCTCCCGGACCGGGCAACAGCTATGGCGAGAGTGTGCAGGAGCTGGCGCTTTCCCTGGTCTACGAACTGCAGGCGCACGGTGCCGCCTGGAGCGCATTCGGCGCAGCGGTGCGCAGCGAAGCGCAGCGGCTCGGACCGTTCTGGAGTGCGCCCGGCGGCGAGGCCAGCCTGCGCAAGAAGGTCAACGACATGTTCGCCGGGCTGCGCGACCGGGTCGACGCCGACAACTACCAGGCCGCCTGCGGGCGCCCCTGCAGCCCGAACCGGATCTATGCCTTTCGCATGCTCGACACGGCCTACGGCGAAATCGCGCGCCTGTTCGCCGACTGGCAGCAGCATGCAGCCCAGGTCGGCGCCATCCTCGGACGGCTGCTCTCTGCCGCACCGATCGAAGTGCGCCAGATGAAATCGATCGGCGCCTGCAAGGCCGACTGGGTGCTGCGCTGGAGCGCCTCGCTCGAACAGTTCGGCGGCAGCCCCGGGCCGCTGCACACGCGCTCGAAACGCTTCGCCAACCTGAAGGACAATCCCGCGAAGATCTCGGCCATGCTGGCCGAAATCGGCGACTATGAGGAATTGTCTTCGAACCGCGACCGCGACTGGCTGCAGGATGCAGCCGATTGCGGGCTCTGGCTCGACGACCTCGAGCGCGTGCTGGCCGAGTCCGGGCAGGCCGCCAGCGCCGACCAGGATCAATTGCTGGCCGCAGCGCCCGACGAGTTCGCCGCTTCGGCGCCGCCAGCCGATCCGGGCGATGAGGCCGACGCGCGCGCGCTGGCCGTTGCCGTGAGCGTTTCACTGCCCCCCCGCTATCTGCAACTGGCGGCCGCCGCGCAAGACGGCGCCAGCTGGAGCGCGCGCATGATGGAAGGCGATTCCTTGCCGGTGCGGCTGGCGGTCTACCAGAAAGTGCTGGGCGGCTTTGACGACAGCTATCCTGTCGAATGGCTCGACGCGGCAAGCGGCGAACTGCCGACCATGCAGCAGTTGGCCATGCTCGACGAGATTTCCTTGCCCACCTTGCGCAAGCGCCGCGACGCGGCCATCGCCAGGCTGGTCGCGGCACCCACCGGGAGAACGATGTGAACCAGGCAAGCGACAAGCTCGATCGAAAACTGCGGGAAAGCGTGCTGCTGGCGTCCCGCGCCGAGAGCGACCGCCTGATGCTGGCCGACGCCGTGCTGGCCGCGGCGCTTGACGGCAGGCGCGCGTTGACCGCCAGCGAGCGCGCAGCCTTGCAGCAGTCGCCGCTGACACTGCGCCGCCTGCGCCAGCTGTCCATTGAACGGCGCGTACCTGCCGCCTGGCAGGGCAGCGACGGCCTGTTGCGCGCGGCATCCGGCGGTGCGCAACTGACCGGGCTGGTCACCGACGACGGCTGTTGGACCTTGCACCTGGTGGAACAGGATGGCCGCTGGCAGGTGATCCTGGCGCTGGCGGCCCACGCACCGTTCGCCGCCCGACTGCTGAGGGAACGGCCGACCCTGCGCGTGCTCGACGGCGCCGGCGCGACCGTGCTGCAAGGGCAGCTTGACGCGGACGGCGAATGCGAAAGCGCGTGGCCGTTCATGAACGCCCCTGGGCCGCACTTCCAGCAGCACGGGGCCGGCTTCCGGGTCGAGCCGGTGGCGCGATGATCGACTTCTTCAAGCGCGGGAAAGCCGACGAGGGCGCTGCGGCGCTGGGCACGGCCACGCTCGCGCTCGAGGCCGGCGCCGTGCTGGCGCCGGCTTGCGTGGGCGTGCTGTGCGACGCCACTGGCGCCACGCGGCGCATCGAGCCGGGCGCGCGCATCAAGCCGGGCGCGGGCGAACGCGCTATCTGTTTTCATCCAGGCCCCTACCGGTTCGAGCTGGCGCCGTTCGCGGGCGCCCCCGAAATCGGCCTGCGCCTGCTGTATGCGGTCGGTGCCGCCGATCCCCGCGTGGCCCAGCAACGCTTCGACCTGTACCTGGCAAGCGAGGCGCAATTGCCGCTGGCGGCCGTCGATTTCGGGCGCGCGATGGAGACGGCCGTGCGGCGCGAACTGGAGCAGGGCAACCTGACCCTGCCGCCTTGCACCACGCTCGAGGAATGGCATCTGTTTCGCGCCGGTCTCAATCAACTGCTCTACACCCGCTTTGGCGTGATGGTCGACGATTGCATTCCGGTCGACCTGGGCGAATCGGTCGACTACGCGCAACTGCTGCTCGCGCGCGCCGAGTGCGCGCCGCCCGTGCTTGCCCAGGCGGCGGTTCTGCCGGCCAGCGATGCCCTGGCGCTGCGCCGCCTGTTCCTCGAGTTGCCGGGCCTGATGGGCGCGCTGCGCCAGGTGGTATTGGCGCCAGGGCTGTTTGGGCAGCACCAGGCGCTGCTGCAGCGGCTCGACCTGGCCTGCCTGTCGGTGGGCACCATGCCGGCGCTCGAACTGGCGGCCCCTGGCCAGCCGCTGGCGCCGCTCCAGCAGCAGCGCCGCACCCGCCACAGCGTGCGCGCGAGCGCCGCGCTGGACGAGGCCTGGGCGCTGCTGGCGCGCCTGAACCGGGCCGCTCCCGACCAACTGGCGGCGTTGCTCGATGACGCCGACCGGATCGCGGCCAACCTCGAGCTGGACCTCGCCGCGCGCCGCACCTGCTACGGGGAGGCCGCATGAACAGCATGGGCGCACAATGCCGCAGCCTGCTCGCCAGCGGCCAGTGGCTGACCGTGACGGCCACGCGCCGCGCGCGCGCCGGTCGCGCCGATGTCAAGTGCAGCGCCAGCGGCGCGCCGCTGCTGGCCGAACGCATGCAGCAGGTGGTGCGGCTGGCGCGCCTGACCGAGCCGCGCTTCGACAGCCGCGAGCAGGTGGTCATCAGCATGGACCGTGCGCCGGCCGCGCACGAACGCGACTGGGAGCTGGCGGTGGTGCTGGCCGACCGCATCGCGCGCGGGCTGTGGCAGCCCGGCGCGCCGGTGCTGGCCAATGGCTGGTCCGAGCACTGGCAGCTCGGGCGCGTCGACGGCCACGACGGCGCCGCGCCGGGCGCGATCCTGGGCGGCGCCGGCGGCCTGCCGCACCTGGGCGCGCTGACTGGCCAGGGCGACGTTTCGGCCGCCGTGTCGTCGGCACGCGCCTGGTTCCCTCTGCACAGCGGTGGCATCCACGACAGCCTGTGCTGGGTCGAGGTGAGCGTCTACCCGCTGGCCGCCCCTGGCGCGGACGAAGAGGACACCATCGCCGTGCCCGGTCAGGACCTGGCCGGGCAGGCGGCGGTGCGCCAGGCCTTGGCCGGCGCGCGCTATTTCGACGCGCGCGCCGTGGGCCGCTGGCGCAGCGTGGTGCGCTTCGAACAGGCGCGTTTTAGCGGCAACTCGTATGAGCTGGCGCTGGTGATGGCCGACCGCATGGCGCGCGGACGCGAGTTCCTGGCGCCGGGACGCCTGATTGCGAGCGGCTGTTCGTCGGCCTGGCACGCCGGACGGGTCGATCCGGTCGACGGCTGCGCGCCCAAATGCGCCCTGATCGAACGCGCGGCGGTGGCCGGCGACCGGGTGCTGCTGCCCAAGGCCTGGGAAGCCGCGGTGGCCGCCGCCTGCGGCCCGGCGCTGCGGGCCAGGGGGGCGAGCGTGGTCTGCATCGAGCGCATCGGGATGATCTAGGCATGGCGGCGCGCGATTGCGCGCGCCGGGTAAACAACGCCGCGCCCTGCTAGAATCGGCCGGGAAGGCGGGCACAACGATAAACAGGAGTTCGACATGTTCCAGATGTTTGGGTTTGGTGGCGTCAAATGCCCGCGCTGCGGTCACGCCGGCGTCGACAGCGCCGGCTATTGCGCCGAATGCGGCTTGACGCCGGGCGCGGCCCGCAATGAGCCGGTGCTGCGCGAGAACCGCTGGATCCCGGCCGCCGACGAACTGGCGGTGTTTTTCGGCGTGCGCGAGCTGTCGGGCATTTTCGTCAAGACGCTGCGCGTGCCAGCGACCACCCGCGCGTTCATCCTGCAAGGGGAGAAGGCAACCGAGGTGCCGCAGGGTGAATACGAGATCGAAGGATTTTTCACCCGCCTGAACCATCTGCTGCGCAACGACCACGCCGAGATCCTGATTACCCGCAGCAGCGCATTGCCGATCGAATTTTGTTTCGACGACTTGCACACGGCCGAACACCTGGCGGTGTCGGCGCGATTCGTGGTCAGCGTCAAGATCGAGCAGGTGAGCGCCTTTGCGCGCCATTTCATGACCACCCCCGGCACCGTCAGCAGCGCCAACCTGCGCGAGCTGCTGGCGCCTTCGGTGCGCCAGCTGGCCGCCGAATTCATCGCTGGCCAATCGCTGCGCGACATGTCGGCCAACCGCGAATTGCGGCCCCAGCTCGACGAACGCCTGCAGGGCGCGCTCAAGATGCGGCTGGCCCAGTTTGGCCTGGCCGTGGCGCAGGTGGACACGCTGGCGCTGCGCCACGACAAATTCGACGCCAACCGTGCCCGCATCGGCTCGCTGTGGCTGGTGGTCGACGAGGGCCATGTCAAGCTTGAACACGTCAAACAGCTCGACCAGCTGTACGACGACCAGGAGTGGCAGCGCATCTGGCGCGAGCAGCAGCAGGGGCGGCTGCGCACGCGCCGCGCCGAGTTGCGCCAGGACGAATCGATCGAGCGGGTCGAACTGTCGCTGCACAACGCCGAGCGCGCGCAAGCGCTGCGCGCGCGCGAGATCGACCTGTTCGGACGCATCGTCGAAGCGAAGAACCGGAAACAGGCGCTCGAGCGGGGCGCCGGCGACGTACTCGATGAGCTCGACCATGCGCTGGCCAAAAAAGGCGCGGCGCGCGAGGATGAATCGACCGAGTGGGCGCACCTGCGCGCGCTGGCCCAGATCCGCATGCGCACCGAGCTCGAAATCGCCCAGCAGGATGCGCTGGAGGCGCACCAGCTGGCACAACAGCGCTTCTCGCACCGCTTGTTGCAGCAGCAGATAGAAAACAAGATCGCCCAGGCGCTTGGCATCGAGGACGAAGGCCGCAAACGCGCCGAGCTGGCGCGCCTGCACCAGGCGGCGCAGGAGGAAGTCCAGCGCGCGCAGGCGATCGACGCCGGGCAGCACCAGGCGGCACTGCAGGCGCTGGCGCTGGCCGATGCGGCGCACCGGCGCGGCGCCGAGCGCGAGCAGGAATGGGAGGACCAGCTGGCGCTCGAGCGCCAGCGCGCCTTGCTGCGCGCCGACGCGCTCAAGGACGCCGGCGCCAGGGCCGACCTCGAGCAGGTCAACCAGGCAATCGAAACGCTGCGCCGCAGCGGCGCGCAGGCGGACGCCATCGGCCAACATGAGAAGCTGCTGCGCACGATCGAGGCCGACGGCCAGCACACGCGCCAGCAGCAGCAGGTCCAGCTCGAGGGCGACGCGCAGCGCCACGCCATGAAGCAGCGCGAGCAGGAGGCGCACTGGCAGCAGGAGCTGCGCCGCCTCGAGCATGAGCGGGAATCGCGATTCGCCCAGCTGGCGCACGCGGCCGACATGGGGCGCATCGAGACCGCGCGTGCCGAAGCGATCGGCGCCCTGAGCGACACGGCCAAGGTGGCGCTGGCAGCGGCGCCGAACGCGCAAGCGCTGGCCGACGTGCTCAAGACCCAGCTGCACGCGGGCATGAGCGCGCAGCAGCTGCAAGCCTTGTCGGGCGTGGTCGCGGCCAGCAACAGCGTCACGCCGGGCGAGGCGGCACGCGTGGCCCAGGAGCGCGCCTTGCACGAGCGGGCCCTGCGCGACGCCGACCTGGACAAGGACCGGCGCCACCAGCTCGACCTGCTGAACCTGCAAAACGAGGTGAACAAGGCCGCGCTCGCTGCGCAGTCGCAGCTGGGCGTGGGCGTGGCCCAGGGCCGCGTGGCGGGCCCGCCGCGCCTGTGCGCGAACGGCCATGCGCTGGCGGCCGCGGACCAATTCTGCGCCCGCTGCGGCGCCCCAGCGCCTACCTGACGGGACAAATGCAAACGGCAAGAGACAAGATCCGCGAACTGCGCGCCCTGCATGAAGATGGCCTGTTGAGCCTGCAGGAATTCGACAGCCGCAAGAACGCCATCCTGGACGCGGAGTTTCCGCCGCCGGGCGGCAGCGCCACGCCGTCGGCGAGCCCGGTGCACCTGCGCCAGGGCACCGAGATCGGGCTGATGGCGGGCCAGGAGGTCGGTCCGCAAAACCGCCGCTACCGGCTCGAACGCCTGATCGCGCAAGGCGGCATGGGCCAGGTCTGGCAGGCCACCGACCTGGCCACCCACGCCGAGCTGGGACACAGCGCCACGGTGGCGCTGAAAATCCTGCCGCCCCAGCTGACCCAGAGCCCGATCCACGCCCGCCTGCTGATCGAGGAGGCGACCCAGGCGCGGCGCCTGGCGCACGAGCACATCGTGCGGGTCTACGAGTGGGCGCAGGATCCGGCCACGGCCAGTTACTTCATCATCATGGAATGCCTCGAGGGCGAGGACCTCGACAGCCTGCTGGCGCGCGAGGGACCATTCTCGCTCGAGCGCGCTCTGGCGCTGCTGGCGCCGCTCGGCGCCGCCCTCGGCTACGGCTGGGACAAGCACAAGCTGGTGCACCGCGACATCAAGCCGGGCAATGTGTTCCTCACCAGAGGCGGCGAGATCAAGCTGCTCGACTTCGGCATCGCGGCGCGCGCGCGCTCGAGCGCGAGCAGCATCGGGATCGAGGCGCCGTCCAATTCCGGTACGGCCGGCTACCGGGCGCCGGAGGCCGGCACCCACCAGCGCCAGCCCGGGCGCACGCTCGACGTGTATGCGGTGGCCGTGATGCTGTACCAGATGGTCGAGGGGCGCATGCCGTTCGACGCCACGCGCAGCGAGGGCCAACAGCCCTCGATGCCGGCGGCATTGACCGAGCGCCAGTGGCAAGCGCTGCAACTGGGCTTCGCGTGGAACCCGGCCGAGCGCATGGCGTCGGTGGCCGAGCTGCTGCAGGCGCTGCACAAGGCGGCCGGCCCCACGCCGCAGGAACTGGCGCAGCAGCAGGCGCTCGCGCGCGCGCGCGAGGAGCAGCGCCTCAAGCACAGCATCGCGCAGCGCGCGGCCCAGGCCGAGGCGCAAGTTGCGGCCCAACAGCTCAGGGAACGCGAGCGGCGCGCGCAAGAGGCCACGGCGCGCGCCGAAGCCGAAGCGGGCAAGCGCGAACGCAAGGAGGCGCTGCGCCAGCAATTGCTGGCCAGGCGCGAGGCCGACGCCGCCTTGGCCCGCCAGGCGCAGGAGGAACAGCAGCGCAAAGCCTTGCAGGCCAAGGCTGCCGCCGCCTACCGCGCCGAACAGCAGCGCGCGCGCTCGGACATGGCAGCGCGCAGCGCGGCCGAACTGGCGGCGCTGATGCCGAGCGCGGCCAGCCCCGTGGCCGACGCCGACGGCGTGCTGCGCGACCGTTTCCTGGACGCCAGCGGCAAGGGCCCCGAGCTGGTCCTGATCCCCACCGGCCGCTTCCAGATGGGTTCGCCCGAGCACGAGCGGCGCAAGGCCATGGAGGCCGGTTCGCAGCAAGCCTGGGTCGAGCGCGAAACCCCGCAGCACTGGGTCGGCATCGAGCAGCCGATGGCGCTCGGGCGCTACCCGGTGACGGTGGCCGAATGGCGCCAGTTCGCGCGCGCCAGCGGCTGGTCCTCGCACGGCGAGACCGATTGGGCCGCACCTGGCTTTCGCCAGACCGACACCCATCCGGTGGTGGGGGTGAGCTGGGACGACGTCCAGCTCTACCTGCGCTGGCTCAGCGGGCAGACCGGCCAGACCTACCGCCTGCCCAGCGAGGCCGAATGGGAGTACGCCTGCCGCGCCGGCACCAGGACGGCGTTCAATTTCGGCGACGGCATCGACACCAGCCTGGCCAATTACGACGGCAATTTCACCTACAACGGCAGTCCGAAGGGCGAGTGCCGCCAGGGCACGTCGGCAGTGGGCACCTATCCGCCCAACGCCTGGGGCTTGTATGACATGCACGGTAACGTCTGGGAGTGGGTGCAGGACGTGGTGCACGACACCTACGACGGCGCACCGTCGACCGGCAAGGCGTGGGAGGAGGGCGGCGACCCGGGGCGGCGTATCCTGCGCGGCGGCTCGTGGCTGTACAACCCGCGCTACCTGCGCTCGGCGCTGCGCAACGGCTTCTCGGCCGCGCTCAGCAACGACATCGTCGGCTTCCGGGTCGCGCGCAGCCTCCTTTAAAAGAGTGTAAATTCGAGCTTTGCGCACCCACCCAATAAAGGAAGCTTATGCAGATCACCGCGATCCGTGACCAGTCGCTGCCGATGCGGCACATTGTCCATGTCGGCAAGCACCTGATCTCCGCCGACGGCACGCTCGAGGAAGGCGGCAGCGACGCCGGCCCTTCGCCGCACGACCTGTACGATGCCGCGCTGGCCGCCTGCAAGGCGCTCACGCTGGTCTGGTACGCCAAACGCAAGGGCATCGCCCTGAGCGACGTGCAAGTATCGGTCGAGCGCGACGCCAGCGAAGAGCGCCATGGCGTGTACCGGCTGGCCACCGCACTGCACCTGTCGGGCGACTTGAGCGAGGCGCAGCGCCAGGAATTGCTGGCAGTGGCCCAGAAATGCCCGGTGCACAAGCTGATGAGCACCGTGACGACTGAAATCACCACTACCCTGGCCTGACATGCCGATCGCCTATTTTTTCAAACCGCACGAAAAGGACCTGGGCGGCGGCTTCACGGTGCGGCGCCTGTTGCCGGCGGCCGCCAAGCAGGCGGTTGGTCCGTTCATCTTTTTCGACCACTTCGGGCCGATCGACGTCGCGCCGCAAGCCGAGCATGATGTGCGTCCCCATCCGCACATCGGGCTGGCCACGGTGACCTACCTGTACGAAGGCGCGATCCTGCACCGCGACAGCCTCGGCTCGGTGCAGCGCATCGAGCCCGGCGCCATCAACTGGATGACCGCCGGCAGCGGCATCGTCCATTCGGAGCGCACCCCACCTGACCTGGCAGGCCAGGCGCGGCGCAGCCATGGCCTGCAGCTGTGGGCCGCGCTGCCGCGCGCGTTCGAGGAGACCGCGCCCGGTTTCACCCGCACACCGGCGGCAAAGATTCCGGTCGCGCGGCCGACCGGTGCCACGGTGCGGGTGCTGATCGGAAACGCCTTCGGCTTGAGCTCGCCGGTGGCGACCTTCAGCGAAACGCTGTATCTCGACATCACGCTGGAAGCGGGCGCGCAACTGGTGCTTGACGACTTGCCGGAAGAGGCGGCGGTCTATCCCGTGAGCGGCGAATTGACACTCGACGGCGAGCTGCTCGGGGCGCACACCATGGCTTGCCTGGAAGCTGGCAGCGCGCCGTGCCTGGCGGCGGCGCAGGGCGCGCAGTGCGTGGTGATCGGCGGCGCGCCGCTCGACGGCCACCGTTTCCTGTTCTGGAATTTCGTCGCGTCGAGCAAGGAGCGCCTGGCCAAGGCGGCGGCCGATTGGGAGCAGCAGAGTTTCGCACCGGTGCCGGGCGAAACCGAGTTCATTCCCTTGCCCAAGCCCCTGCGGTAAGGGAGCAGGGGTCGGACCCCGGTTTTTCCCATGGGGGTCCGACCCCGGTTCGCGGGCGCCGTCGCAACCGGGGTCAGACCCCTAACAGAAAAACCGGGGTCTGACCCCTTGATGGCCTTAGGCGGTGAGGCAGGCGCTGTGGCGCTCGATGGCGGCTTCCGGGTAGGGGGCGGCGGCGAAGCGGCTATGGCGCGGCAGCTGGCCGGGACAGAGCGCGCTTTCCCGGCCGCTGGCCGGATCGAGCTGCCAGAAGCCGCCGTGCAGGTGGAACAGCATCGGCATCGCTGCCGCGCGCGGCAGCGCCGGAAAAGCGGCCAGCGGATAGCCTGGATGCCGCTCCGGCTCCAGGAAATAGAAACACTCCGCGTGCTCCCCCTGGTCCAGCCGGTGCAAGATCACCCCGTTCGGCAGCAACGCCGTCACGCCCAGCACCACGATGCCCTTGATGCTGGCCGTCAGTTCGATGCGCATGCCCAGCCGCAGCGCGACTGGCACCTGCTTGCCAGGCCACACGCCGTCAAGCAGCAAACCATAGCGCGACACGTCCTCGATTTCAAAACCCATGCTGCCGCGCCGGATCAGCGCATGGCGCCCCGACAGGCGGCGGGTGAGGCCATTGCGGTCCTGGCCGTCCTGGCCGAAGTGGGTCAGCAGCACGTCCGCTTCGGGCGCCACTTGTTCGAAGCGGCCCAGCACGCATTCGCGCAGCGCGAACAGGCGCACCTGGCGCTGGCCCCCCGCTTCGGGCGCCGCGTTGACCAGGCAGGCTGCATGGCTTGGATGGGGATGCAGTTCGGGCAGCGACGGCACATCCAGTTCGATCAAGTCTTCATCCCAGGCGATGGTGGAAAACCCGAGGTCGACCTTGCCCGGCGTCGCGTCCAGGTTCAGGTGGGCGATGCCGGCGTTGCGTGCCGTGACGTCGATGTCGAGCCGTCCGCCGCCGGTCTGCGCGCTCACGCGCGCGATCGAGGCGTCGTCGGCCATCACGCGCACGTTCTTGTGGGTCGACAGGAACACCTGGTGGATTTCGGCGAGCGTGGCGTCGGCGCGCGGCACCAGCAGCAGCAGCGTGCATACCCATTTGCGGCGCACGCCGCCTTGCTGCTCGCTGTGCAGCTCGACGTCGAGCTGGTACTGGCCGTGCTCCTTGCCGCGCGAGGAAAATTCGATAAACAGGGGGCGCCACTCGCCGTTGAGCGAACGCACCAGCGTGTGGCGCACCGCGCCGTGGGCGATCAGCGCCGATTGCAGCTGCACCGTGAGCAGGGGCGCGCTCGCGGCGGGCAGGCCGCGCAGTTCGAGCTTGATGGCCTGGCGGCCGCCGGCGGCGCGCGGATCGAAGCCGCTGATGTGCAGGTGCGCCTTGCGCACTGGCGCGGCGGCGATCGGCACTTCGGCCCCGCGCCCCGAGCGTAGCGCCTTGAGCAGCTCGAAGCTGGAGCCGCCCGCTGGCCCTTGCGGGTGGCCGCCCGCGCACGCGTGCTCCCCTGGCATGACCCAGAAGGTGCAGTGCGGATGCTCGGGGTTACTGCATTTTCTCATGGAAAAATGGCCGCTCGTGGAGTGCTTAGCTTACGCGCTTTTTTGACGCTGGAACAATATTATTTTCTTCACGACATCTCTTTGACCCGGATGAGGATGGCCGTCAGGTTGTCCGCGTGCAGCAGGTCGGGCGGACGGTTGGCGATTTCATCGAACAGCGCGTTGCAGGCGGCGCGCGCGCTGTGGCGCCCTTCCAACAAGCCGGGCCAGCGCGAAACCCAGCCGAACGGCTCGGCGCAGGCCCAGAAACCGTCGCTGGCGAGCAGGTAGCTGCAGCCGGGGCGCAGTTCGAGGGCGCGCCGGTCCTGCAGGTGGTACAGGTAGGTGGGCAGGTTCAGCGGCGTGAGCTCGAACAGCGGGTCGCTCAGCAGCGTGGTGTTGGCGATCGCATTGCCGAGGATGAAAGCTTGCGAAATTTGCGGCCGGTGCTCGCCGTGCACTTGCTGCCACCATTCGTGCTCGTCGAGCTGGCCGGCCATGGCATACGCGGTGGCCGGGACATGGTCGATGGTCAGCGGCGTGATCTGGCCGTCACCCAGCTGGTACAGGCGCGAATCGCCCACATGGTAGAGCAGGGCCGGCTGGCCGGGGCGCAGCTCGAGCATGGTCAAGGTGGTGCCGGGACGGCGCGCCGGATTGTCGTGCAGTCCGAAATGGTGTTGCAAGCTGGTGTGCAGCGCGTCGAGCTGGGCCGACAGCGCGCCCAGCGTGGCGCAGGCGGGAATGGCGAGCAGGCCGGCGACGACCGCCTCGGCGGCCTGGCGGCCCTGGCCGTGGCCGCCCATCCCGTCGAGCACGGCGACGCGCGCATGGCCGGCGGGCCAGTGCGCCACCCGCTGCAGGCATTCCTGTTGATCGCGCAGGAACACGGCGCGCCCGTGCACGTCGATCAGCAGGTAGTTGTCCTGGTTTTCCAGACCCAGGCGCGGATGCACGCCGGCGCTGCTGTGCGCGGCAAGCTCGAGCAGGGGGCCGAATTGGAGGCGGTCGGACGCGGGCGTGTTCATCCCCCGAGCTTACTCCATGCCGGGGCGATTCAAAACGACGATAAGAGGGCCCTTTGCCGCCCGCTCAGATGCAGGTTTCGCGCTTGCCGGTGGCCAGCGCCACCGCGTTGACCAGCACGCAGGCGCCGGCTGTGGCGAACGCGGCCTGCACCCCGAAATGATCGGCCACCCGTCCCCACACGACACTGCCGAGGGTATAGCCGCCGGCCATCACGAACAGGTAGATCGACAGGGTGCGCGCCCGTATGCTGGCCGGGAACGACAATTGGGCCGCCGCGTTCATGGTCGATACGATCGCCGACCAGGCCATCCCGCCGCACATGATCAGCGGCACCAGTACCAGCAGCGATCGCGCGAACGGCATCAGCACCAGCATCGCACCGTAGACGGCCAGTGCGCCGGCCAGCAGGCGCGTCTTGTCGACCCGCGTGCGCAGGGTCGGCAAGACGCTCGCGGCCAGCACCGCGCCGGCGCCCAGGCTGCCCATCAGGATGCCGAACACGCTCGAGTCAAGCCGCAGCACGTCGCGCACGAACACCGGCAGCAGCGAGGCGAAGGCGATGGTGGCGAAGAACACGGTGCACACATTGACCAGGATGCGCCGGTAACGACCGCAGCCGCAGGCCGTGCGCAGGCCGTCTTTCAGGCTGCGCAGGAAGGGCACGCGCGCCACCGGCTCCGGCACCCGCTCCTGCCACCAGCTCCAGTAGGCGCTGAGCAGGCCGATGAAGGAGAGCGCATTGACCAGGAACAGCGCGCCGGCGCCGATCCAGTTGAACAGCAGGCCGCCCAGCGCCGGGCCGACGATGGCGGCCACGTTGTAGCTCAGGTTGTTAAGCGTGGCGGCGGCCTCCACTTCGTCCGGCTCGACCAGGCCCGACATCGACGCTTGCCAGGCCGGCCACATGAATGCCGAGCCGCTGCCCAGGCAGAACGTGAGAAACAGCACCGGTCCGGCCGTCGCATGTCCGCTCACCACCAGCAGCGCCATGGCGCAGGCGCAGACGGCCATGAACAGATTGCACATGAAAAGGAATTTGGGACGGTCGACGGCGTCGGCCACCACGCCGGCGAACAGCGCGAACAGGAAAATCGGGATGTAGGTGGCGGTCTGCACCAGGGTAGTGGTCGATGCCGAGTGGGACAGGGAGGCGATGAGCCAGGCGGAAGCGAAAGTCTGGGTCCAGGTGCCGAGGTTGGAGATCAGGTTGGCGATCCACAAGTGGCGGTAGCGTGCGTGGCGCAGCGCTTTCGACAAGGGCACCTTGGTGCGCAAGGGCGGCGCCGGCAGGGGAACGGTCAAACTCTCTTTTTGCATGATCCGTACAGTCTACGGCCCGATATAGCTCAGCGTCAACATACATACGTCTACATTCGCCCCGGCTATGGTATTTTTGTGCGATCCAGATACGCGCAATTGAACGGGACGACATTGCCGCGCTGGCCAGCCCGTTTCATGACTGGCGGCGCGATTCACCATCCGTGAAAGCACGCCGATGCGTCTGATTGCGTCAGCGGCGCCGCTCGTCGGGCCGGCGTAGCCACAGGCTGCTGGCCCAGCCGCGCACCGGTTTGCCGTCGACGCTGGCGGAAAGTTCCCACCAGTCGCCCTCGTGCGCGCCGGTGCTCGTCACCAGCGCCCCGGCCGGCACGACCGCCACCCGTAGTGCCGCCGTCCCGCTGGCAGCGCGCAAATTCAAATCCTGGTACACCCGAAAGCTCCCCGTAGGGTGGAAAAGCGTAGCGCCTTCCACCTTCTGCGGTTGCACCAAAACGCCGGAAATGAGCCCGCCGATGCCCCAGGTGCCGACCACCAGCAGGGCAGCTGCGCGCGCATTGGCCCGGCGCCACCAGTGCGCAGGTGTAAGAAAGGCGGCCAGCACCAGCGTGATCACCAGCGCGGCGGCATAAGCGAAAAGGCCCATGTCAGCTCCCGTCAAGCATCGAAACGCAGCACGTAATGACCGGCCACCAGGTGATGCCCGGCCGGCAGCACATAGGGCGCATCGTCGACGATCGCGGCCACCATTGTCAATTGCCCATCCAGGTGAAACAGCGCCTGGGTCGCACTTTGCCGTACGATCCGATAGCCCCCACTGACTGCCTCGAAACTGAACGCGCTGCGCGAGAGCCCGAGCCGGTCGGCGCTGGCCGCGGCCACGCCATCGGCGCGGCGCAGGAAACGCGGCGAATCGAGCACGCGCAGCGCCGCCAGCACCGGCGTATTGCGCCCGAAAACGAGCCGCACCCCGCTGGCCACGGCCACGCCCTCCGCCTGCGGCAAACACAGCAAGGCCGCATAGCGTTCAGAGAGCCCCGGATCGACGGCCAGCAGCTTGAGCGTCGGGCCATCGGCCGGCGTGATGCAAGCTGGCGCGTTCACCCGTTCGCGCCCCGCCTCGGTGAGCGCATACATGCCATCGCTGGCATCGACCGCGATGCCGACTGCGGCCGGCTGGCCAGGCGCGGCCAGCGCCAGCGCACGGTCGAAACCGATTTCCAGCGCCAGCGCGCCGCTGTCGCGGTAGCGGCTCATGCGCGGCAGCGCCAGCGCCGCCAGGCGCACGCACTGGCGCGCCAGGGGCGCAAACGTGGCGTCGGCCTCGGCGCGCTGGCCCAGTGGCACCGCGGTCTGCTCGCCGTCGTCGGTGCGGCTGCGGGTTTTCCACACCACGTTCGGGGCCGCCGGCGCCAGGCGCGTGACCTTGAGCAGCAAGCGGCCGGCCGCGCCCGCGCGCCTGGAGGTGACGGTATGGTAGCCATTGAGCGGATCGAAACTGAGCGCAAACGCGCCTTTCGGGCGCGCCTGCACCTCCAGCGCCGCCTGCGCTCCGTCATTGATCAGCAGGATCGCGCCGTCGGCGCCGAACGGCCAGTCCGGCACCGCGTGGCTGGCCTGCTGCGCGTCGTGCCCGACCAGCGCCAGGCGCTGGCTCGGGTACAGCGCGCACACTGGCTTCCAGTGGGCGCCGTCGCACGAAGCGCTCACCGCGTACAAGATTTTTTCACCGGGCGCCGGCAGATAGACCGCGTGTCCGAACTTGACCTCAACCTGCCCCGGCTGCAGCGCCTCGGTGCCGACGACGTCGTAGCGCACCTCGTCGCCGCCGAGCAGGTCGCCGAAGTCCTTCTGGTGCAGCGCGGCGAGCGATTCGGCCAGGTCGCGCACGCGCGCACCGCGCGTGAGGTGGCGGTCATCGTCGACCTCGTCCTGCGGCAGCATCAGCGTCACGTGCGAGAAGCAGCGCGTCGCGGCACGCCCGCGCTGTTCGCGCGGCGAGCGTTCGAGCAGGTCGCGCAGCTGCGGGCGGCGCGTGAACAGCGCCAGGGCCGGCGCCTGCCACAGCGCCTCGGCGTTGAACACGTCGTTGACCTTGCCTAGTACTTCATGTTGGACATAGACCGGCATGATGAATTCTCCTCGAAAGTTTGCGCGCTGATCGCATTCAACGCTAGCAGGGGGCAGATGAAAAACAGCAAATGGCTGCCGCCGGCTGACAGGAAGCTCATGGGCTGGCCCATGACCGGAAAGATGGCCAGGTTGGTGCCCCAGGACAGCAGGAAATGGCCCAGCAGGAAGGCAGCGCCGCCGCACAGGGCGAAACAGTGGAAGCGCCCGCGCCAAGCCTGGCGGTAGTCGCGCGCCGCCGTGCTGGCGGCCAGCGCGCGCGCGGCCGTCTGCAGCAGGCCGCACAGCAGCAGCGCTTGCAGGCCCCACAGCGCCAGCGCCGCTGCCAGGCCGTGGCGGTTCAGGAAAAATGAAGGCGCGAAGTCGTCCTGCACCGCCGGAATGCGCAGCACGGAGCCTGCGCCCTGGCCGAGACTGGCCAGTCCGAGCCATTGGTCGGCGCCCCACCAGCCGCCCTCGGCGATCGCGCGCGCCCCGGCCAGCATTTGCTGGCCTGTGTGCGGATGGCTGGCAGGGTCGAGCCAGACCAGGAAACGGTCGGCGTAGAAACCCCACTGCGCCACGCCGTCGGCGCCGGCGCCGCGCAGCCCGGCGATGGCGCCCAGCGCCACGCAGCCAAGCAGCAGCACCGCAGCCACGGCGCCGCGCTGGCGCGCCGCCAGCGACCAGGCCAGGGCCATCGCCGTGCTCCAGACCATCAGCAGCACCAGGGGCGAGTAGTCGTCCACTTCGATCAGCGCCAGCGCGAGCAGGGCGCCAAACAGCAGCGCCGGCGCCACCAGGCGCAGCCAGCGGCGGCGCGGCGCGCCGGTCTGCCAGCCCATGCCGACGGCAATGCAATGGGCGCTCACGGCGCTCAGGGCCAGCTTGGCGAATTCAACCGGCTGCAGGTCGAACACCCCGGTTTCGTCGCCAAACAGGACCTGCAGCAGCAGCGCGCCAAGCGCGCAGGCGGCCAGCGCGGCGAGCATCCATTCCACGCGCGATTGCGGCACGGCCGCGCGCCAGTGCAAGCGCAGCTGCAGCGCGGCGCCCAGGCCGAACGCCAGCAACGCCGCCGTCTTCTGGAAATAGCGCAGCCAGGACGACTCGGGCGCGCCCAGTCCCATCTCCAGTTGCGCCAGCAAGCCGGCCGCGAGCAGCAAGGTGGCGGCCGTGCCGGCCAAGGTGGCGCGGCCCGGCACCAGCAGCCAGCACCACAGCGCGCCCCAGGCCAGCAGCATTGAGATCGCGGCGCCGGGGGGCGTGCCGGCGCGCTGCAGCAGCACGCCGGTAATCCCGGCCACCACCAGCAAGGCGCTGGCGGCACCGTGCGCCGATGGCCGCGGGCCGCGCTGCCAGGCCAGCGCAGCGCGCGCCGCCAGCAGCGCGCACAGGGCGCCAGCCAGCCACCAGAGAGGACTCGCAGGCAGCGCCCAGAGTGCGCGCTGCTGCCAGCGCCAGTTCACCTGCGGCGCCAGCGTCGCCTGCGGCTGGGCAAACAGTGCCACCTGCCGGCTCGGGCGCAGCTCGATCCGCTGCCCGACGATGGCCAGCGCCAGGCGCGTATGGCCGGCGACGATGGCGTGCACCCCGGCCAGCGCGCTCTCCTGTTGCGCCAGCTCGACGGCGGGGCCGTCGCCGGTGCTTAGCAACACCGGACTGCGCGGCTGCTGGCCCCCATTGGCAGCGAGCAGCAGGCGCGCGCCACTGCGTGCCAGCGCGGCGCTGCCCGGCGCAAGTTGCGCCAGGCCGATCCGGTTGCCGCAGTCGAGATTGCCGCCGAAGGTGAGCGCGCGCGCCAGCGTCAGGGTTGCCGGCGCGACGCCGTTCCAGCGTGCGATGGCCCGTTCCAGCAGATGGACTTCGGGACAGGGCGGCTGAAGCTGGCCGTCGCGCAGCAGGCTGGCGCCGTCGAAGCGCCATTCGCGGGCGCCATCGGCCAGCGTCACCTCGCGCGGGCTGGCCGCCAGCACTGCGAAACGGCGGGCACCGATCTGGAACTGCTGTCCCGTGCGCGGCGCGACGCTGCCGGCGCGCAGCTCGCCGTCCTCGCCCTGCAGCAGCAGTGGGCGGGCGGAACTGAGGTTGCGCAGCCACCACTGGCCGGCGCCGTCGCGCCGCAGCAGCAGCTGGCGTGCTTTCGCCTGTGGCGTGGCCAGTTCGGCTTGGCCCAGCACCAGCGCTTCGCCCTTTTGCAATGACACGTCGATCGCGGAGGGCGACCAGGCGGCCGGCGCGCGCACCATGCACAGCAACTGCAGCAGGCACAGCACGCCCAGGGCCGCGCATGCAGCCAGGCGCGCGCTCATGTTGGGCTCCGCGCGGCGCGGATTGCGCCGATCATGCGGCTGATCTCAAGCCCATGGCAGGGCCGCTGCTGCCGCTCGGGCGCCAGCAGGGCGCGCAACAGCGCCAGCGCATCGGGGCCGCCGCTGCCCTGGCGTGCGATCCGATGCAGGAACAGCGCGGCCTCGTCGGCGCGCAGGGTGACCGGAACCTGGCCCCCGTGTTGGGCCAGCAGCTGCGCCGCGCCGGCGCCCTCGAAGGCGCGGTAGGCGGCGCCGCAATCGCTGCAAAAGCGCAGCTGTACGCCGCCACTGACGAGATAGTAGAACATCGCGCCCAGGGCGAAATAGTCGCTGCGCGCATCGGTGTCGAAACGGCCCTGCGGATTCGGGAAAAACTGCTCGGGCGCCTGCCAGTTGGCGCTGCCGGAATAGGCATGGGCGACGCGCTCGGCCAGCGGCCGGCTGGTGCCGAAGTCGGCCAGTTTGACACTGCCGTCGCGCGCGTCGAGCAGCAGGTTGGCCGGTTTCAGGTCGAGATAGCGCCAGCCGTATTGGTGGACTTTGGCCAGCGCCTGGTTGACCTGGGACAGCCAGGCGAGCACCTGATTGAAGGCAATCGGGCGCCCGGCGTTGCGCTCGGTGGCGACGTGGCGGCCCAGGTCGCCATCGAGCAGTTCGAGCGCCATGACCGGCAGCGCGCCGTGCGCGCCGCTGTCGAGCAGGCGCACGATGTGGCGTTCGTCCCATGGTTCAAGCGCGCGCAGGAAGGCGATCTCCTTGCTGGCACTGGCAATCCAGCGCTGGCGCTGGGCCGGCTCGGCGCGCGCCATCTGCTGGCAGTTCACCAGCTTGAGCGCGACCTCGGCGCGCGGCCCGCTGGCGCGCCAGATGACGCCGTAGCTGGAACTGGCCAGCGGCGCGCGCAGGCGGTAGCGCCCGGCGTCGAGCGTGATGATGGCATCGGCTTGCAGCATGTGACCCCCTGGCAGTGGCGACGGCCGCTGCCGTCCGCCATGCCTAGCGGGGGGTGCTGCAAACGTGTTGATTTGCATTTAACACAATCCCAGTCGCACAACTTTGATTTAGATCAAGCTACTGATACACTGCCGTTCAAAGAACCGGGATTCAGGCAAATTCGTGAAATTAGTGATCGTCTTGACCTGCTTGCTACTGGGCGCTGCCGCACCGGTTGCAGCGAGCACTTTGAACTTCAATGGCAGCGCCGTCGCCGCTTGCACCCTCTCGGGAAGCAACTACACTTGCACGGCCAGCGCCTTCGATCCCAATCTCGACATCAGCATCGGCCACGGCGTCAGCGTCAGCGGCAACCTGATTGGCCGCGACGTCACGCTGGACAATGCGGCGACCATCGTCGGCAGTGTGACGGCGACCAACGTCAGCCTCGGTCCGCACGCCTCGATCAGCGGCAGCGTGAGCGCCAGCGACACGGTCGATCTGTCCCCTAACAGCGAAATCAGCGGCGACATCACGGCCGATACTGTCGTCGTTGCCAATAATGCCGACGTCGACGGCAGCGTCGCCGCACGCGTGGTGACACGGGGCCCGCATGGCAGCATCAGCCATGCGGTAGAGTGCAGCGGCGGCGCTTCGCCCAGCTGCGCCTGCCAAAACGTGAGCGGTGACCCCACCAGTTGCAGCACGGTCGCCGCACTTCACCACTTCATGATCAGCCACCCCGGCAGCGCGCTGACCTGCACCCCGCAGCCGGTCACGGTGAGCGCCTGCGCCAACGCGGCCTGCAGCAGCCTGTATGGGGGAGGTGCAGACGTCACGCTCTCGCCCGGCGGCCTGACCTTCGCGATCGGCGCCAGCGGCATCAATGCCGCGGCCAGTGTGCATCCGACAGTGCCGGGTAGCGTGACCATTTCCGCCAGTTCGACCAGCGCCACGTCCGGCGCCGCCACCTGCCTGAACACGGGCACCGGCGCCAGCAGTTGCGCGATGACGGCGGCCGACGCCGGTTTCCTGTTCAGCAGCGTGGCCAGCCACGCGGCCGAGACCAGCCAGCACCTGAGCGTCAGCGCCGTGAAGAAGGCCGACAACAGCCTGGCCTGCACGCCGGCCTTCGCCAGCATCAGCAAGACTGTCAACCTGAGTTGCGCGTACAGCGATCCGTCCAGCGGCACGCTGCCGGTGCGCCTTGGCGCCAACGTGCCGCTCGGCGCCGGCCTTGCCAGCGCGTGCACGAGCGGCGGCAGGGACTTCGCACTCGCATTCGACGCCAGTGGCGTAGCCGCGCTCGACATGATCTACGCCGACGTCGGCAAGGTGCAGCTGAACGCGAGCTACGCTGGCGCGGGAGTGGACGCCGGCTTGTCGATGACGGGCAGCACCAGCTTCATTTCCGTGCCGGCGAGCTTCGGATTTTCAGTGTTCAAACAGGCCGTCGCGCCGAACAAGACCAATCCGGGAGCACCGGACGCTGCCGGGGGCGCTTTCGTCATGGCGGGCGAGGCCTTTCTGGCGACCATCACGGCCTTGAACAGCGGCGCCGCCGCGACGCCCAATTTTGGCAGGGAAGGGCTGGCCGAATCGGTCGCCTTGAGCCGGATCCTGGTGGCGCCGACGACGCTGTTGACGGGCGGCGCCAATCCGCCGTTGACCGATGTGGCGGGCGCGTACGTGGCCGGGGCCAGCGTGCATAGCTTGACGTGGGCCGAGGTGGGCATTATCAAGATCGGGGCCACACTCGCCAATCCGAACGGCTACCTCGGAACGGCCAGCGCGCCAACCTTCAAACCGCCAGCCAATCTCAGCGCCAATGTCGGGCGCTTCACGCCGGCCTATTACACGACGACTGTGGTGGCGAAGCAGCCCTGTCCGGCCGCGCTCTCGGGCACCTGTCCGGCCGTTGGCTTCGCCTATTCCGGCCAGCCATTCAGCGTCACCGTCACGGCCTACAATCTGGACGGCACCGAATCGAGGAACTTCGGCAAGGCGGCCAGCCCGGCCGACACCTTCGCCAGAACCGTCACGCTGTCGGGCTGGGGAGCGGCCGGCAGCACGGCTGTTTCCAATCCGCCTGCCAGCCCCGTTTCGCTCGGCATGAGCGCCAACACCGGCTCAATGTTTGACGCCGGCATCGGCACGATCACGCCAGCCTACAATTTTTCCGCCCTGTACCCTGCCAGCGCCAGTCCTGCCGCGCCGACCAATGTGTTTGTCCGGGCCGACGACAGCGACGGCGTCAGCTCGCTGCGCGGCGTGTCTTCGGTCGAAGGCGGCTTGATGGTGCTCGCCGGGCGGCTCTATATCGCCCACAACTACGGCTCGGAACTGGTCGCCGCGCCAGTGTCGGTGTACGCGCAATACTGGGATGGCGCGCATTACGTGAGCAGCAACACCGACAGCGTCAATAGCATCCTGTTGAGTGATGTCCGGCTGGCCGACTGCCGCAAGAACCTGGCAGCCGGCGTTGGCCAATGCAGCAGCGCCGCGGCGCTGGTGGCCACGCCGGCCAGCGTGCAACTGAACGCGGGCGCGGCGCGCCTGCGCCTGCGGGCACCGGGCGCCGGCAACAGCGGCAGCGTCGATGTGACGACCGTGGCGCCGGCGTGGCTGCCGTCAACCACCGGGCGCATCGTCTTTGGAATCTACAAGGCGGTGCTGCTCCATCGCCAAGAAGTCTACTGAGACTAATGCGAAAAATGGGCTAGCGCGAGCGCGATGACGGCCGGTACGGTCTGGATATAGAGGATGGTTTTCTTGACCGTGAGCGCGCCCCAGAGGCCGGCTATGGCCACGCACAGCAGGCCGTAGCCGACGAAGGCGTTGGCCACTTGCGGATTCGGATGGAGCAGGCCGAGCGCCAGCGCCAGCACCAGGAAACCGTTGTAGCAGCCCTGGTTCGACATGGCCGGCGCCATGATCTCGGCCTTCTCGGCCGTGAGGCCAAACACGCGCCGTCCGCGCGTCTTGAACAGCACCGTCTCGAGCAGGACGAAATACACGTGCAGCAGCAGGATCAATGCGATCAACACTTGTGCGGCGATGGCCATGGGGCTTCCCTTGTCGTGGTAGTCAGGCCACAGTGTACAGCCTAGCGCGCCGCGCGGGCCAGCGTCCAGATGCGGGCGCCGAACTGGTTCAGGGCCAGGCCACCGAGCACCATGGCGCCGGCCACGATCTTCCACCATTGCAGCTGCTCGCCGAGCACGATGGCGGCGCTGAGCATGCCCGCCACCGGCACCAGCAGGCTGAATGGCGCGATGGTGGCGGTGGCGTATTTGCGCATCAACATCGACCAGATGCCGAAACCGAGCAGGGTGTTCGGGTAAGACTGGAACAGCACGGCGCAAGCGGTGTTGATGCTGAAGCGGCCCGCCGCCCACTGCCATGCGGCGGGACCTTCGAACAGCCAGGACGCCAGCAGCAGCGGCGGGGCGGCCACCAGCGAGCCCCAGACCACCAGCGACAAGGCATTGACCTGGCCCATCTTCTTGGTCGCGATATTGGCCAGCGCCCAGCACACGCCCGCCAGCACCACCAGCGCGAAGCCGGCCAGCGTGGCCTGGCCCTCAAGGTGAATCGCCACCAGTCCCATGCCGCCCAGCGCGACGAGCGCGCCCAGCAATTGCACCGGCTGCGGCCGTTCGCCCAACATCAGCACGGCCAGCCCGATCGTGAAGAACGCCTGTAGCTGGATCACCAGCGAGGCCAGCCCGGCGGGCAGGCCCAGCTTGATGCCGGTAAACAGCAAGGTAAATTGCAAGGCGAACTGGAACAGGCCGTAGGCGGCCACCAGGCGCCACGACGCGGCCGGGCGCTTGACAAACAGCGCCAGCGGCAGCGCTGCGAACAGGAAGCGCAGCGCCGTAAACAGGATCGGCGGCAGGTCCTGCAAGCCGATCTTGATGACCACGAAATTGACGCCCCAGATGGTGACGACCGCCAGTGCGATCAATATGTCGGTCGGTGTCATGTGGTGTTTCACTGGCGGTCCTCGGCGTTGGTAGTGGCGTCGTCGATTATGGCCCAGCCCACCATTTTTCGCTGGCCGCGCCTCCATTCGCCTGCGTGGGAACGGCGTTTTGTCCAACTGGTATACTTCGGCCCGCTCCGGCGCGAACAAGCCTGCGACGGACGACCTTGACGTGACTGGAGCTGGACCATGACCTGGATGATCTTGATTGCCGCCGGACTGCTCGAAGTGGCGTGGGCCGTTGGCTTGAAATACACGGCCGGTTTCACCCGCCTCGGACCGTCGCTGTTTACCTTGATCGCGATGGCCGGCAGCGTCGCCCTGTTGGGATTGGCGATGCGCCAACTGCCGCTGGGGACCGCCTACGCCGTATGGACCGGCATCGGTACCGTGGGCACCGCCCTGGCCGGCATGCTGCTGCTGGGCGAGCCGGCCGGCGCGCTGCGCCTCGCCTGCATCGGCCTGATCGTGGCCGGTATCGCCGGCCTCAAGGTGCTGACCCCGGGATAGGTGGTTTGACGTGGGTCCAGCGCTCGTAGATGCGCGCCAGTTCACCGTTTGCGCGCAGCTTGTCCAGGCCGCGTCCGACCAGGCGTACCGCCTCCGGCTCTGCCTTGCGGCTCATCCAGAAATAGATCGGCTCTTCCTTGAGCACAGCCGGCAGGATGCGCAGCTTGCCGCGCAACGATTCGGACTGCAGGAACCAGCCCAGCGACAGTTCGTTCATATAGGTGAACCTGCCATGCCCGGCCAGCACCTTCTTGAGGTTGACCATGCTGTCGCCGCTGCTGTCGTCGACTTCGATCCCCAGCGCGATCAGCTGGGCCGTGTAGGCGGCGCCGCGGTTGGTGTTGATTAGCGGCTTGAGGCGCGCCAGGTCGTCGAGGTTGTTGATGACAGCATTGTCGCCAGCGGCGGCGGCGAGCCGGTGGCGCACGATGAAAAGCGGCTTGCCGATCACCTGCGACGAGGCGCGCCGGCGCGGCGAGTCGAGCAGGGCGCAAGCGGCCAGCGCCTTGCCCGACTCGAGGGCCGCTTCGATCATCAGCAGCGAGCGCGTGTTGTCGTAGCCGGTAAAGCGCAGGCGCGGCTCGACTTTCTGGAGCGCCGTCAAAATTTCAGGGCACACGCCTTCGATGCGGCCGTCGCGCTGCACCCACTTGGGCGGAATGCTCTCCTGCGCCATGATGGTCACGACCAGGGGCTCGGCCTGCGCCAGTCCCAGGGATGTGCAAAGAACGCAGGCAAGCAGGCGTTGTCGATTCTGAATCATGCTTGTTCAATCTGTGCGGATGATGCCACCAGTTAATTGTCGCATGAAAGCGGCCGGTGTCAGCGCGTACTTGTGCTCATTTCGCGACACTGGCCCGTAGCGGCAGACAAGACGCGTGGCTGGTTTGGCGCTATCCTGCACCCATGAAAACCATCTCTGTGATCGATTCCCACACCGGCGGCGAACCCACGCGGCTGATCATCGCCGGCGGCCCGGAGCTGGGCGAGGGGCCGCTGGCGCAGCGCCTGGCCTTGTTTCGCGAGCGCTTCGACCATCTGCGCTCGGCCGTTGTATGCGAACCACGCGGCTCGGATGTGCTGGTCGGGGCGCTGCTGTGCGCGCCGCATGCGCCCGATTGCGCCGCTGGCGTCATCTTCTTTAACAACGTCGGCTACCTGGGCATGTGCGGGCACGGCATGATTGGCCTGGTGGCCTCGCTGGCCTTCCTCGGCCGCCTCAACCCCGGTGTGCACCGCATCGACACGCCGGTCGGCGTAGTCGAGGCCGAGCTGCACGCGGACGCCAGCGTCACCGTCAACAACGTCGCGGCCAGGCGTAGCGCATGCAATGTGGCGCTCGACGTGCCCGGCCATGGCGTGGTGCATGGGGACGTGGCTTGGGGCGGCAACTGGTTTTTCCTGGTGTCCGGGCACGCGATGGCGCTGGAGCTGGCCAACGTCGAGGCGCTCACGGCATTTTCGGCGGCGCTGGCCGGCGCGCTCGAGCAGGCAGGCATTCGCGGCGACGACGGCGCCCTGATCGACCATATTGAACTGTTCGCCCCTTCGCGTCATGGGGCCGACAGCCAAAGCTTCGTGCTCTGTCCGGGCAAGGCCTACGACCGCTCGCCGTGCGGCACCGGCACCAGCGCCAAGCTGGCCTGCCTGGCGGCCGACGGCAAGCTGGCCGAGGGCCAGTTGTGGCGCCAGGAAAGCATCATCGGCAGTGTCTTCGAGGCGTCCTACCGGCTGCGCGACGGCCAGCTGATGCCCTCCATCCGGGGCCGCGCCTGGGTCAACGCCCAGGCCCAGCTGCTGCTCGACGAGGACGATCCCTTTGTCTGGGGCATCAGGCAGTGAAGCGTTCGAACTCCGTGTTCACGCGCGTCATGTAGTACCACTCCTGGTTGGCGCCGGCTGCGGCGTCCGGAAACAGGATCCGCCCGTCGAACTGGGCCGTCACCGGCGTGCCGTCGGCGCGCACGCCGATCTGCTCGCCCTTTGCGACCGGGTCGAAACTGGCCCAGCTGCGCGTGAAACGGTCGTCCACGTGCAGCTTGTCGTGCACCGCCACCATCGACAGCGCCTCCATCTGGTCGAGCGCCAGCGGGGCCGGCGCCTCCGCCTCGATCAGTCCCAGGTGGGCCAGCGTGTTCATGATTGCCTTGAACGCCACTTCGGGCGCGGCCGGGTCTTTGTGCTGGCCGCATTCGAGCGTGAGCGCGTAGCCGCCGGTGCTGCGCATGAATTCGGTGGTGCCCACGCCGTAGCGCAGCACCGTTTCAAGCTGGGCGGCGTCGCCCTTGCCGATCCGGCGCTGCACGCCCTGGCCGTAGGTGGCCAGCCAGCCATCGACGAAACGGCGCACACCAAGGCGGCGCGCCAGCGCGCGTTCCTGTTCGGCGTGCGCGAACGGCTGCAGGGGATCGTCGTTGTTGCGCGGGCCGACCATCACGAACGGCTCGCTTTCCGCGTTGAACGAGTGCAGGTCGAGCAGCACGTCGTGCTGGGCCAGCAAGGGGCACAGCCAGTTGGCGACCTGGTCTTCGAAGTCTTGCGGATCGGCGTTGGGGAACAGGTTGCGGTTCAAATTGCGTTCGCCACCGCGCTGCCCCAGCGCGTAGGCCAGCGGATTGGTCACCGGCACGAAGGTGACGCTGCCGGCGGCGATGTGCAGCGCCCCGTTGTCGATCATTTCCATCACCCGCAGGATGCCTTTGGTGCCGCAGGTCTCGTTGCCGTGCACGGCGCCGGTGACGATCAGGCGCGGGCCGCTGGCCAGGCCCGTATAGTGGATTGATTTGAATTGCAGTTGGCGCGGCACGGTCATGGCGGTTCCTTCGGTTTGGGTGGCCGTATTTTATCGGGAAACGCTGGCCTGCGTGGTATGCGCGTGGCATGATCTGCGCATTTCCATTCCGTCTGCCGCATGAACGCCCAATCCGCCAGAATCCGACTCGATGGCCTTGACACCCTGCGCGCGCTCGCGATCGTGCTCGTGGTGTTGCACCATTACGTGCTGTTCGTCAGCGGCGAGGACACCTTCGGCTGGCTTGGCGAGATCGGCTGGGTCGGGGTCGACCTGTTTTTCGCCTTGTCCGGTTACCTGATCGGGAACCAGATATTCAACGCCATGGGGGGCGAGGGCGGCTTCCGGGTGGGGCGTTTCTACGGCCGGCGCCTGCTGCGCACGCTACCGAATTTCTACGTGGTGCTGGCCATTTACGCGCTGTGGCCACCGTTTCGCGGCGGGCAGACGCTGCCCCCGCTGTGGAAGTTCCTCAGCTTCACCATGAATCTGAACCTCAACCCCGGCACCGCGTTCTCGCATGCCTGGTCGCTGTGCATTGAAGAGCAGTTCTACCTGTTGCTGCCGGCGCTGGCGCTGCTGATCGCGGCGCTGCGCCATTCGCTGCGCTGGACCTGGGCCGCGGTACTGCTCGCCTTCGCCGCCGGCATGCTGGTGCGCGGCTATGTGTGGGACGAATTCGTTGACGACAATCTGCAGGGACGCACGTTCTACTACAAGTATATTTACTATTCTTCGTTCTGCCGCTTCGACGAGCTGGTCGCGGGCGTGGCGCTGGCGCTGCTCAAGAACTACCATGCGCCGCTGTGGCAGCGCATCACGGGCCTGGGCAACTGGACGCTGGCAGCCGGTGTGGCGCTGACGGCGCTCGCGTTTCGCCTGTTCCTGTCCGATCATCTCGGTTTCGGCATGACCGTGTTCGGATATCCCTTGCTGGCGCTGGGCTTCGCGCTGCTGATCGTGGCGGCGCTGAGCGAGGCCAGCTTGCTGTACCGGCTGCGCGTGCCCGGTGCGGCCAGCCTGGCATTGTGGTCGTACGCGATCTACCTGGTGCACAAGCCAGTGTGCCTGCTGGCCATGTGGCCGCTGCGTGAGATGGGTTATGGGCCGGAGTCGCCGCTGGCGATCGTGGCCCTGCTGGCGCTTGCGCTGGCCTGCGGCTGGCTCTTGTACCGTGTGGTGGAGACGCCTTGCATGGCGCTGCGCGAGCGCCTGCTGCCGTGAAAAGCCGTCCTTCCCGCCTGCGCAGGAACGAGGAATCAAATTTCTGATGGATTCACAAGGTGTCCGGTCTTGCCGACGATGCTAGCCATCGATCACGTCGAACGCGGCGGGCATCGCGCCGAGGAACTCGAGCAGGCTGCGCGTGCGCTCGGCCAGGCCCTCGCCCTCGCTGGCGGCGATCGCGGCGCGCATGCCGGGCAGCGCTTCCGGCGTGGACGGGCTGCGGTAGGCCTTGAGCAGCAAGGCCGCCAGCTCGGCCGGGTTGCCGCACGAGCGGCGCATGCGTGTCTCGATCACGGCCAGCAACGCGCGCTGCATGCGCGGCGTCGGATGCTCGATATGGGCGAAAATGGTCGGCGTGTTGGCAATCGATTCGCACAGCGCCCGTTCGATCTGCTCGGGTTTGAGGTCGGAGGCGATGTCGAAATAAGCCGGGTTCCAGCGCGTGCGCGCGTAAGCATGCCCGGGCGGGAAGGAGTCAACGGTGTCGAGGCCGCACACGCGGCTCAGGTAGGCCAGAGCCCGGGTCAATTGAGGAAACATGTCGCCAGTGTAGCGCGTGGTGTGGAAAAGCGCAGCGCCATCGCTGCGCTTTTCCACTACCCGGCGAAGCGGCCGGCGCGGAAGTCCTCGACCGCCTGCACGAGCTCGGCCTGGGTGTTCATCACGAACGGCCCGTGCTGCGCGATCGGCTCGTTCAGCGGACGCCCGGCGATCAGGATCAGGCGGCTGTCCTGGGCTGCCATGATGCGCACCCCGTCGGCGCCAGCGGCATTGTCGAGAATGGCCATGCGGGTCTGGGGCACGCTCTGCTCGTCAACCAGCACCTGGCCGCGAAACACGTACAGGAAGGCGTTGTGCCCGGCCGGCAGTAGCTGCTCGAACGTTGCGCCGGCCGGCAGCGCCACGTCCAGGTACAGCGGCTCCGTTCCCGCGCGCTGCACCGCACCGGCCACGCCGTGGCTGGCCCCGGCGATCACCTGCACCGTCACCCCGTCCTCGGTGGTGAAGCGCGGAATCTCGGCGTTCGGAATGTCGCGGTACCAGGGTGCGCTCATCTTGTCCTTGGCGGGCAGGTTCAGCCACAACTGGAAGCCCTCCATCAAGCCTTCGTCCTGCTCCGGCATCTCCGAGTGCACCACGCCGCGTCCGGCCGTCATCCACTGCACGCCGCCGTTGGTGATCAAGCCTTCATGGCCGGCGCTGTCCTTGTGGCGCATGCGGCCGTTGATCATGTACGAGATCGTCTCGAAGCCGCGGTGCGGGTGCTCGGGAAAGCCGGCGATATAGTCGCCCGGCTTGTCGCTGCCGAAGGCGTCGAGCATCAGGAAAGGGTCGAGGCGGCGCTGCAGCGGCTGGGTCAGCACGCGGTTGATCTTGACCCCGGCACCGTCCATCACGAACTGTCCATTGATCAGGCGTTCGACCCCACGCGGTGTCTGCACGCGCTGTTCCAGCAACTGTTCAGTCATTTTGCTTCTCCTGTTGCTGGCCGGCCCCGCGCGGGGCTCAGGCCAGTACTGCGTTGATGTCGGCGTCGGCTTGCGCTTGCGCCTTGGCGACCGCTTCCGGACCCATGCCCAGGCCTTCCGAGTAGACGAACGTCACGTCCGTCAAGCCAAGAAAACCAAGCATGATCTTCAGGTGCGGCACCTGGGTGTCAGTGGCGCCATCCTTGTGCATGCCGCCGCGCGCCAGGGTTACGTATACCTTTTTATTCTTGAGCAGGCCTTCCGGACCGGTGGCCGTGTAGCGGAACGTCACGCCGGCGCGGGCCACCGCGTCGAACCAGCTTTTCAACTGGGTCGTCATGCCGAAATTGTACATCGGGGCGCCGATCACGATGGTGTCGGCAGCTTGCGCCTGGGCGATCAGGGCATCGTCGAGCGCCACGCGGGCCGCTTGTTCGGCGCTGCGCTGCTCGGCCGGCGTGAACAGGGCGCCCAGGGTCGCCTCGTCGATGGCCGGATGCGGCGCGCTGGCCAGGTCGCGCCGGGTCAGGGTCGCGCCCGGGGTGGCCGCCAGCAGCTTGGCGACGATCGCGTCGGCCAGGCGGGTGGACTCGGAACCGTTGCTGCGGGCGCTGGAATTGATCTGCAAGATGTTCATGGTGGCTACCTTTTCTTGAGTGGGACTGCGATGTAGAGTACTGTAGCAGTTCCAAAATCAATGCAGAAGACGCTAAAATGGATAACATTATTCTCTGTATGGGACAATCAAGATGAACGTCGAGCCAAATGACTTGCTGCTGTTTGCCCGGATCGTCGAGGCGGGCAGCTTCAGCCTGGCGGCCCAACGGGTCGACTTGCCCAAGTCGACCGTGTCGCGCCGGATCGCGCTGCTGGAGGCCAAACTGGGCGAGCGGCTGTTGCAGCGCACCACGCGCAAGCTGATGCTCACCGAGTTCGGGGCCAGCCTGCTCGAGCATGCGCGCAAGGTGGTCGAGGAGGTCGAGGCGGCCGGCGCGCTGGTGCAGCACCGCCAGCTGGCGCCCAGTGGCCGGCTGCGCATCTCCATGCCGGGCGACTTCGCCAACCTGGGTATGAACCAGGTGCTCAGCGCCTTCATGGCGCGCTACCCGGCCATCACGCTCGAGCTGGACCTGTCGCCGCGCCGGGTCGACCTGGTGTCGGAGAATTTCGACATCGCGATCCGGATGGGCGACCTGCCCGACGATTCTTCCTTGGCGGCGCGCCGGGTGGTGCGGGAGCGGATGGGACTGTACGCGGCGCCGTCCTACATCGCACGGCGCGGCCAGCCCGGCCATCCGGACGAGCTGATCGGGCACGATTTGCTGTGCATCCTGTCGCGCAATGGCGGGGCGCAGCGCTGGGAGCTCTCGCGCGGCAAGCTGCGCTGGGAGCGCGAGCTGCCGGCACGCCTGACGGCCAATTCGCCCGACCTGCTGGCGCGCATCGCCGTCTCGGGGGCCGGCATCGCGGCCAGTTCGGACCTGTTCGCCGATGCCTACCTTGCCAGCGGGGAGCTGGTGCGGGTGTTGCCAGAGTGGGAACTGCCCCCTGCCACGGGCTGGGCCGTGTTTCCCGGGCGGCGCCTGATGCCGGCCAAGACCCGGGTGTTCCTCGACATGATGGCCGAGCTGTGCTGCGAGGAGGCGCGCAAGCGCAAGCCGGGCCCCTAGCTGGCCGCTGCGTCGCCCATCGGCTCGCCAAGGCGGCAGGCGCGCTCGGGCGCCCACTGGGAATTGAAGACGATGCTGTCCTTGCGAAACAGCATCACGACGGTCGAGCCGAGCAGGAAGCGGCCCATTTCCTCGCCCTTTTTCAGCACCACTTCCCGATCATCGTAGCGCCATTCGCGCACTTCGGCCGAGCGCGGCGGGTTGACCACGCCATGCCAGGTGGTGGCCATGCTGCCGACGATGGTCGCGCCCACCAGGGTCAGCACAAACGTGCCGTGTTCGTTTGAATCGAACACGCAGACCACGCGTTCGTTGCGTGCGAACAGGCCGGGAATGCCGCGCGCGGTAGTCGGGTTGACCGAGAACAGCGCGCCCGGCACGTAGATCATGCGCGTCAGGCGACCGTCGCAGGGCATGTGGATGCGATGGTAATCCTTGGGGCTCAGGTAGAGGTTGGCGAAGCTGCCGTGCTGGAACTGGGCGGCCAGGCCGGCGTCGCCGCCGACCAGCGCGGTGGTGCTGAAGCTGTGGCCCTTGGCCTGGAAGATCTGGTGGTCGACGATCGGGCCGAACTGGCTGATGGCGCCGTCGACCGGGCAGATGAATGCGCTGTTGGCCAGCGCACGCGCGTCGGGGCGCAGCGCGCGTGTGAAGAAGTCGTTGAAGCTGGCGTAGCTGGCCAGGTCCGGATTGAGCGCCTCGGCCATATTGACCTGGTACTTGCCGACAAACCAGCGAATCAGGCTGGTGGTCTTGGCACCGCCCTTGGCGCCGGCGGCCCGGCCAAACAGCCTGGTCAGCGCCAACTTGGGAAGCAGATACTGCGGCAATACCTTAAAGCGCGACACGATAGGGGCCTGGTCAGAGTGAGGATGGCGAATTATAACGGCGCGCGTCACCGTCAAGGCAATTTTGCGTTTCAGGAGGCGCCGGCCTTGGGCGAGGGCGCAGCGGCATGCGGGCAAGTTCTGGACGGAAGTTTTGCAATGACTTATCCTTGGTGTTTTAATAATTAAAATGAGGCAAAGCATGGTTCTTCCCCGCCTTTGCCTGCTCGCCGCGTGCGCCGTCCTGCTGACGGCCTGCAGCGACGGCCTTGGCAGCGTGGAGGCCGGTAGCGCCGGCCGCCAGCGCGCCGCGCTGGCGTCGGCGGGCGCGCCATCGGCACCGCCGTCCATCGTTTTTCATGGCGTGCGCGCCAACTACCTCATCGTCAAGTCGGGCGATGGTTTCATGGTCAGCGATAACCAGGGCACGGATGGCGAGCGCAGCGTCGCCGCCGGTTCGCGCCTGCTGTTTGCCGACCAGGGCGTCGCCTTCGACCTCGCTGGTGCCGCCGGCCAGACCTACCGTCTCTACCAGGCGGCATTCGACCGGACGCCGGACCGGGGCGGCCTCAGTTTCTGGCTCGCCCAGATGGACAAGGGGGCCAGCCTGCGCCAGCTCGCCTCGGCCTTTATCGGCAGTGCCGAATTCGCCGCCCTCTACGGTGCGGCGCCGAGCACAGAGTCGTTCGTGACGAACTTGTACAACAACGTACTGCACCGGGCCTACGACCAGGGTGGATTCGATTTTTGGGTCGCCATGATCAGGAGCGGCAGCGCGCGCGAGGACGTGCTCGCCGCCTTCAGCGAAAGCGCGGAAAACGTCGCGCGCACGGGCGCCGCCATCGCCGGCGGTATCGACTACACGCCGGTGACTTCCAGTTTCGCGCTGCTGCAATCGCGCCTGTTCGGCGCCAACTGTACGACGTGCCACTCGAGCACCCTGGCCAGCGGCGGGCTGGTGCTCGACGCGCGCGCTTACGCCAACCTGGTCAATGTGACGCCGCAAAGCCTGGCCGCCGCCGGCGATGGCTTGAAGCGGGTCCTGCCCGGCAACGCCGCGAACAGCTTGTTGTACCAAAAGCTGCTGATGTGGGATCCGGCCCATGCGCCGCGCTACGGCGCCGCGATGCCGCTCGGTGGCGGTTCGCTTTCAGTGGGACAAATCGAGTTCGTCCGGCGCTGGATCGCCGCCGGCGCGCCCGAGACTGGCGAGGTGGCCGATGCCGCGCTGCTCGACGACACAACCATCCCGGCGCCGCAGCCGTTCGAGCCGCTGGCACCGCCGCCCGCCGGCCAGGGCTTCCAGATCACCACCGGGCTGTTCACGGTGGCGCCAGAATTCGAACGCGAGCTGTTCATCTACCGCAAGCTGGGCAACGCGAACCCGATCTATGTGTCGAAGATCGAAACGAGGATGCGCAACAACAGCCACCATTTGCTGGCCTACACCTTCAACGCCAATACGCCGGCGTCGGTCTTTCCGGCCGTGGACACCGTGCGCGATATCCGCAATCCCGACAACAGCCTCAATTTCCTGAACATGGTCCCGATGGGCTACCACACTTTTTTCGGCGGCTCGATGACCATCAATGGCGGCTATACCTTCCCGCCTGGGGTGGCCATGCGGCTGCCAGCCGATACCGCGCTGGACCTCAATTCGCACTTCGTCAACACGGGCGCGACGCCAATCCTGGGTGAAGCCTTCGTCAACCTGCACACGATCGACGCGGCGCAAGTGCAGCACACGGCGTTTACCCTGGAGCTGGACAATACCAGCATGGTGTTGCAGCCCAATTCGCGCAGCACCGTCTCGAAGGGATTCACGTTCAAGAGTGCGACCAAGATCCTGATGCTCACCTCCCACAGCCACGCGCGCGGCGAACACTTTGTCATCCGGATCAATGGCGGGACGCGCAATGGTGAAAAGGTGTACGAGAACTTCGAATGGGATAGCCCGCAAATCGTCACCTTCGATCCCCCCATCTCACTGAAAGCGGGCGAAGGACTCACTTCCGAGATCACCTACAACAACACCAGCACCCGGGTGATCACGTTTGGCTTGTCGAGCGAAGATGAAATGGGAATCATTTTCGGGTACGCCTACTAAGACCGGGGCTAGCGCTGGCGGATGGTGCCGTTGAGGATCTCGGGCGGATAGTAGCGCTTGAAACTGTCGTACACGGCGCCCGATTTGGCGGCCGCGCCCAGCAGGTGCTCGAGCGCGGCGCGCTCGCCGGCCGACACCGAGCTGCGCGAGACATAGACCCCCGCTTCGGTCCAGGGCAGCTCCTCGAGCGCTTCGATGCGCAGGCGCGCGCCGAGCGCTTCGACACGCGGGTCGCCCATCACCGCACCGGCAAGGATGTTGGGCGACATCACGGTCAGGTCCGCGAAATTGGCGTTGAGCAGGCGCGCCACGCCGGTCGGATCGGCCTCCCACAACAGGCGGCCCTGGGTGCCCAGTTCACGCGCCATCGCCTGGTAGGCGTCGCCGTAGTCGAAACCGCGCACCAGCGCCACCCGCAGCTCGCGCCGCTCCATCAGTTCCGCAATTGAACGCAGAGGCGGCAGGGCCGGATTGACCGAGATGGCCGTTGGCCGGCTGCCGATCAGGGGCACGAAAAAGCCAAGCTGGTCGCGCCGCGGCGAGCGCGTGGCCGGCACCAGCAGGTCGGCCTTGCCTGCTTCGAACAGCGCCTCCTGGCGCGCGCGCGGCACCACCGAGAACTTGAACTCGCAGCCGCCCTTGCCCGACAGGCTGCGCAGCAGCTCTGGATAGATGCCGCTGACGGCGTCGCCGTTGATGATCACGCTGCGCCCGGTGGCCGATACCGGCACGTTGAACGGCCGCTTGCAGCCGGCCCGCGCCCACGCGGGCGCGCACAGCAGCGCGGCGAGCGCGAGCCGGCGCAGGGACGAGGAGGGTGCTGGTGCGCTCATGCCTTCGATTCTCTCCCATCAGGGCGGAAAAGCCAAGCCGAATCATGCCAGCCGGCACAGCGCCGCACCGCAGGCGATCAGCAGCACGGCCAGCGCGCGCCGGGTGTCGATGCGTTCGCCGAGCACCAGCGCGGCCAGCAGCACCCCGAACAGGATGGCCGTCTCGCGCAGGGCGGCGACCGTCGCCACCGGCGCCTGCGTCATCGCCCACAAGGCGATCGTATACGAGCCCAGCGCGCAGGCGCCACCGGCCAGCGCGCCGGCCGGGCTGGCAATGGCGGCCTGCCACAGCGCGCCGGGGCGTGACGCCAGCGCGCAGAACAGGGCGCCGCTGAGCATGAAGATCCACATAGTGTAGGCCAGCGGGGCGCCCGACAGGCGCACTCCGGTCGCGTCGACCAGGGTGTAGGCGGCGATCACACAGGCCGTCAGCAGCGCGTAGCCGGTGCCGCGGCGCGAGGCGCCGCCGCGCGCCATCAGCAGCACGCCGGCGCAGATGCAGGCCAGCGCGCCCCAGCGCAGCGCGCCCAGCGGCTCGCCCAGCAAGGGGGCGCTGGCCAGCGCCACCAGCAGCGGCGCGGCGCCGCGCATCAGGGGGTAGCCGTGGCTCATCTCGCCGGCGCCGTAGGTCGCCCCCAGCAAACGGTAATACAGCAGCTGCAGCAGGGTCGAGCCGGCGATCCAGGGCCAGCTGGCGGCGGCCGGCGGCGCCAGGAATGGCAAGGCCAGCGCCGCCAGCAGCGCCGCGCCGCCGGTCAGCAAGGCCGTCGAGGCGGGACCGGCCCCGCGCGCCTTGAGCAGCACGTTCCAGCCGGCGTGCAGCAGGGCGGCGCACAGCAGCGCGCCGAACACCAGCGCCGACATGGCCTCAGGCGGCCAGCTGGTGGCCCCGGAAGTAGCGCCGCGCGACCCAGATCGCCACCACCAGCATCGCCGCGCACACGAAGAAGGTGCTGCCCACGCGCCAGTCCTGGGCCGGCAGGTGGCTCGTCACGCTCAGGATGGCGGTGCCGGCAAGGGGCATGAAGATGATGCCGATGCTGCTGATCGATTGCAGCGAGCCCATCAGCTCGCCCTGCTCGTTGGCCGGCGAGGCTTTTGAAATGATGCCTTGCAGGGCGGGGCCGGCGGCGAAGGCGAGCAGATTGCACAGGATGAACACGTACATCATCCAGCCGTGGGTGGCCAGGCCGTACAGCACGTAGGTGATGCAGGCCGAGGCCAGTCCCAGCAGCGACAGGCGCACTTCGCCGAAGCGCTTGATCAGCACCGACAGCAAGCCGGCCTGCACCACGGCGGCCGACACCCCCACGCAAAACAGGGCAATCCCGTTCTCGCGCGGCGTCCAGTCGAAGCGGTAGGTGGTATATAGCACCCAGGTCGACTGCAGCATCATCTGGGCGCACGTCATCAGGGCGTACACGATGACCAGGCCGCGGATCTCGGTGCGGCGCGCCAGCTTGCCCAGCGCGGCGAACGGATGGACCTTGGCCAGCGAGAACGGCGAGCGCTGTGCCGGCGCCAGCGATTCGGGCACCGCCAGGTAGCCGTACACCAGGTTGGCCGCCGACAGCGCGGCGGCCACGTAGAACGGCAGGTGCAGGCTGACGCTGCCGAGCAGGCCGCCGAGCATGGGGCCGCAGATGAAGCCCAGGCCGAACGCGGCGCCGACCTTGCCGAAGCTCTTGGCGCGGTTCTCGTGGGTCGAGATGTCCGAGGCGTAGGCCGAAGCGACTGACATGCTGGCCGAGGACATGCCCCCGATCACCCGTCCGATGAACAGGGCCGCCAGGTTCGGCGCCCAGGCCGTGGCCAGGAAGTTGATGCACATGCCGGCCATCGAATACATCAGCACCGGGCGCCGGCCCACGCTGTCGCTGATGGCGCCGAGCATCGGCATGAAAATGAACTGCATCAGCCCGAACACCATCGTCATGACGCCGAACCACAGGGCCTGCTCGTCGCGCGCGCCGACGAACTGGCCCACCAGCAGCGGCAGTACCGGCACGATCAGGCCGATGCCGAGCATGTCGATAAACACGCATACCAGCACGAAATTAAGGTTGCCGGCGGGGGCGGACGGGGTGGCGTTCTGGCTGCTGGTCATGGCGGTCTGGCATAGCGGGAGGAACCGTATCTTAACGCATCCTTGCGCGCCTGGATCGGGCTGCCCCATAATGCGTCTATCGCCAACCACCGTGAGCCAAGCATGCATGTACTACTGGTCGAAGACGACGCCGTGCTGGCCGATGGCCTCACGCGCGTGCTGCAAGGCCATGGCATGCAGGTCGAGGTGGTCGGCAACGGTACCCAGGCCGACGCGCTGCTCCAGCGCAGCGAGGTGGCCGTGGCGGTGCTCGACATCGGCCTGCCCGGCATCGACGGCTTTGAAGTGGTGCGCCGTCTTCGTGCGCGCGGCAGCGCCTTGCCGGTGCTGCTGCTGACGGCGCGCGACGCCGTCGAGGACCGGGTGCGCGGGCTCGAGCTGGGGGCCGACGACTACCTGGTCAAGCCCTTTGCCACGGCCGAACTGGTGGCGCGCATCCGCGCCCTGGCGCGCCGCAACACGCCCAAGCCGGAGTTGCTGGCGCTGGGCGCGCTCACGCTCGACACCGCGGCCAAGCGCGCGCGCGTGGGCGAGCGTCCCATCGAATTGTCGGTGCGCGAGTGGGCGGTGCTCGAATTCCTGCTCCAGCATGGCGCGCGCGTGGTGTCCAAGCAGCAGATCATCGACGCCATCAACCCCTGGGGCGACGAGCTCACGCTCAACGCCGTCGAGGTCTACATCTCGCGCGTGCGCCTGAAAATCGCCGACGCCGGCATCACCATCCGCACCATTCGCGGCTTCGGCTACATGCTCGAAGTGGCGCCGTGAACAGCATCCGCCTGCGCCTGCTGAAGTGGCTCATCGGGCCGATCCTGCTGATGAACCTGGCCGGCGCCAGCCTGACCTACCTGCTGGCCTGGACCCCGGCCCAGCTGGCCTTCGACCAGAGCCTGGCCGACGCCGCCGGCGCCCTGGCGGCGCGCCTGCGCCCGGGGCCGGTGACGGCCATCGTCGATTTGCCCAAGCAGGCCGAGCAGGTGCTGCGCGCCGATCCCCTCGACGCCACCTATTTCGTGGTGCGCGACGGCGGCGGCGCGCTGCTGGCCGGCGACCTTGACTTCCCGGCCCTGCCGGCGCCGTCGGCCCTGCCCGGGGTGCGCGCCTTCGACGCCCTGCTGCGCGGCGAGCCGGTGCGGGTGGCGGTGCTGACGGCGCGCGTGGGCGCGAACACGGTGCAGCTGGCGATCGCCAAGACGCTGCGCAAACGCTTGGCCGTGCGCGCGGCCATGGTGCGCTCGCTGCTGCTGCTCGAGAGCCTGTTTACGCTGGCGCTGGCCGGCTTGATCTGGTTCTCGGTCACCAACGGCCTGCTGCCGCTGGCGCGCATGCGCGCCCACCTGAACGCGCATGACGGCGAACAGCTGGCCCCGATCGGCGAGCAGGACATGCCTTACGAGTTGATGCCGGTGGTGTCCGCCTTCAACGACCTGCTGGCGCGCGTGAGCGCCGGCGCCAGCGCCCAGCAGGCCTTCCTGGCCGACATGGCGCACCAGCTGCGCACCCCGCTGGCGGGCGAGAAACTACAGCTCGAGTGGCTCGCCGCGCGCCACGCGGGCGACCCGGACAGCGTGCAGTCGATCCGCCTGATGTTGCTGGCCAACGCGCGCATGATCCGCCAGACCAACCAGCTGCTGGCGCTGGCGCGCGCCGAACCGAGCCACTTCGAGAAGGCGCGTCTCGAACCGGTCGACCTGGCGCAGCTGGTGGGCGAATCGGTCCAGTATTTCGTCGACGAGGCGGCCAAGAAGCAGATTGACCTCGGTTTCGACCTGGAGCCGACGCAAGTGGCCGGCGACCCCTTCCTGTTGCGCGACTTGATCGACAACCTGGTCGACAACGCGGTGCGCTACACGCCGGCGCACGGCACGGTGACGGTGCGCTGCCGCCCCGGCCCCGGCGGCGGGCGGCTCGACGTCGACGATTCCGGGCCCGGCATCGCGCCGGCCCAGCGCGAGCGGGTCTTCAACCGCTTCGTGCGCCTGGCCGGGACCTCCGGCGGCAGCGGCTTGGGCCTGGCCATCGTGCGCGACATCGCGCTCGCGCACGGGGCCAGGATCGCCATTGCAGCGAGCACGGCGGCCGGGGGCGCCAGGTTTTCCGTCCAGTTTCCCGACTAAGTTCACATTGTCAGCGTTTTGTCAGCATTTCCTCAGGGAAATGAAAGCTTGGGCGTGTACTATGTTTCCATAGGTCAACAATGCGCGGCAAGCCGCCGCACCTGATGGGAGCACAAGTGATGGACAAGAAGGCAGCTGGTTTCACCCTGGTCGAACTGCTGATCGCGGTGGCGGTGGTGGGCGTGCTGACGGCCATCGCGCTGCCCGCCTACAAGGACTACGTGCAGCGCGCGCGCCTGTCCGAGGCCTTCGCCGCGCTGGGCGGGGTGCAGCTGTCGGCCGAACAGTACTGGGCCAACAACCGCAGCTACGTCGGCCTGAATACGCTGCCGGCAGCGAGTGTCAACTTCAGCTATGCGCTGAGCACGGCGACCGTCTCGGCCTTCACGGTGACGGCCACCGGCACCGGCAATATGGCCAGTTTTCGCTACTCGATCGACCAGAATGGCAGCCGCGCCACGCTCGGCGCGCCGGCCGGCTGGACCCTCAGCGCCAGCTGCTGGGTCGACCGCAAGGGTGGACAATGTACCCAGTAAGCGCAGGCCGTGCTCAAGCCGGCTTTTCGATGCTCGAGGCGATGGTGGCCGTGGCCGTCATGGGCATCATGGTGGCCGTGGGCGTGCCCCGCATGAACGACTGGGTGCAGGCGAGCAAAGCGGGCGCCGCGGCAGAGTTCTACGCCGAAGGCATCAAACTGGCGCGCGCCCAGGCGGTCGGCAACAACAGCAGCAGCCGCTTCTTGCTGATCGAGAACCCGGCCAACGGCCAGATGGATTGGCAGGTCGACATCTGTTTTCCGACCCCAGCCTTGCCCTGCAGCGACGAGAGCGGCGTCTGGTCGAGCACCGCCACGGTCGCCGGCGGCGACCCGGACGGGGCGGGCGGCTTCAAGTCGGTGTGGCGCAGCGGCGCCGCGCTGCCGGCCAGTACGGTGCAGGCCCAGAGCTTCACCCCGGTCGGCGCCACCGACATCTATTTCACCTCGCTCGGCTGGGTCAACACCACCATCGCCGAGCGCGTCACGCGCATCACGCTCGCGCCCGCGCCTGCCAAGGCCGGCGCCTTTCCCACCAGCGCCCTGGCCATCAGCCTGGCCGGAATGGTGACCAAGTGCGATCCGAACGCGCTGGCCCACGATTCACGCGGGTGCCCCCCATGAGACGCCGCCAACAGGGCATCGCGCTGCTCGAAGCGCTGCTGGCCATCCTGATCCTGGCCATCGGCCTGCTCGGCACCATCGGCTTGCAGGCGCGCGCCTATTCGGCCCTGTCCGATTCGGCCATGCGTGCCGAGGCCACGCTGGCCACCGAAAAGCTGCTGGGTGTGATGAGTTGTGACCAGGCCAACCTGGCCGCCTACGCCATCGCCTCGGGCGGCACACCGGGCGCCCGCCTGGCCGCCTGGTACAACCAGACGCGCAGCGTGATTCCGGGTGCCGACATCGTCATCACGGTGACCCCGACCATCGGCACCACCCGCAGCGCGGTGGTGGCGCGCATCAGCTGGACGCGCAAGACGGGTGGCCAGCTCAACAGCCACCAGCTCACTTCCTACATCGCGCAATCCCTATGAAAGCCCAGATCACCCCGCGCCGCGCCCGCGGCTTCTCCCTGATCGAATTGATGGTCAGCGTGGTCGTCGGGCTGCTGGCCCTGATGTTTGCCACGCGCCTGATCGTCGGCGCCGAACAGAACAAATCGGCCTCGATCGGCGGCTCCGATGCCATGCAGAACGGCATGCTGGCGCTGTTCTCGATCGACAATGACATCGCCCAGGCCGGTTACGGTATGAACGATCCGATCGTAGCCGGTTGCAACACGGTGTTTTCCGACACCGACGGCTACGTCTTGCCGAGCGCGGCGCGCGGCGCGGCCACGGTGCGGCCCATGACGGGCGCGCTGATCGAGTCCAATGGCGCCAACCCGGACCGCATCCACCTGTTCTCGGGCAGTTCGCTCAGCGGCACCGGCACCTTGCGCGTGAGCGCGAACTACAGTTCCGGCACCGTCATCAACGTCGATCGCGTGCCCTATGGATTCAACCAGGGTGACGTGATCCTGGTGGCGCCCGAGACGCCGGGGCCCAATTGCGCGATCGCCCAAATCTCGAACAATCCGGCCACGCTGCTGCCACCGCCGACCCAGCAGCAGGTGCTGATCGCCGCCGGCGCCAGCAGCCGCTTCAACTCGGGCAACCTGGGCGCCACCTTCAGCGCTGGCCAGGCCCGCATGTTCGACCTGGGCCCGGCCGCCAGCCTGGCCTTCCATAGCTGGTCGGTCACCGACGGCTTCCTGCAGCTGCGCTCGACCAACCTGGCCGGCTCCGCCGCTGCGCCGGCCACCGTGATCGACAATGTGGTCTCGATCAAGGCCGAATACGGCTTTGACACCCGGCCCGGGCTCACGTTCGCGCCGGAAAACGGCATGCAGATCAGCCGCTGGTCAGGCGCCATGGTCGACGCCGACGGGGACGGCGTGAGCGGCAGCGCCGGCGATTATCAGCGCATCGCTGCCCTGCGGGTGGCAGTGGTCGCGCGCAGCAAGGCGGTCGAGAAACCCGACGCCGGCGGCAACTGCAGCGCCACCACGGTCCTGCCGGCGGTGTTCGCCACGAGCGAGCCGCTGGGCGTGCTGGCCGTGCCCGTGTCGGTCAACGTCAGCGTGGCCGGCGACCCGGTCGACTGGAAGTGCTACCGCTACCGCGTGTTCGAAACAATTGTCCCCTTGCGTAATTCCGGCTGGAGGCCGTCCGCATGAAGCTGCTCAAACGCCAGGCCGGGGTCGCCCTGCCCGTGATGCTGATCGTCTTGATGGTGATGCTCGTTGGCAGCATCTACCTGCTCAAATCGAGCAATTCGACGGCCCTGACCACGTCCAACCTGGCCTACCAGTCCTCGATGAGCAAGGCGGCCGACCTGGGCTTGCTGACGGCCTTCGAATGGCTCAGCGCCACGGCCAACGCCAACAGGCTGGCGCTCAACGGCGACGATGCCAGCCATGGCTACGTGGCCACGTTCAACACCACCCAGACCCCGGCCACGGCGGCGTTCTGGACCGGCTCGCACACCCTGACCGACGCCGGCGGCAACCAGATTGAATACGTGGTGCACCGCATGTGCGCGCTGACCGGCAATTACGACGCGATCGGGCCGCCCTCGAACACCTGCGTGCAGACGGCGGCGGCCTCGGTGCTGAACCAGGCGGTGGCCATCGGCGACAGCCTGGCCTCGGACGCCCCCAATTTCGCGGGCACGCCGCAAGTGCATTACGTGATCACGGCGCGCATCTACGGCGCGCGCGGCGGCAATGTCGTCAATCAGCTGGTCGTGATGATCGGCGCCTGATCCTGGCGTGAAGACAGCGCATTTTTCGATTGGAAACGAGTATGAAGACCCTGTATTTCCTCCTCGCGCTGGCGCTGCTGGCCGGGCCAGCCCAGGCCGGCACCACCAGCGTCGCCCAGGTGCCGCTGCTGAACATCACCGGCACCGGCACGGTCAAGCCGAACCTGATGCTGCTCTACGATAACTCGGGCTCGATGGCCAGCAGCTTCACGCCCGACTACATCGATGACGCCACCAGTTGCCGCTCGGGGGCGACGATGGCCGATGCCGGCGGACCGCGCTCGTGCAAGGTGGGCTATCCACCGTTCAACAGCGCCGACTTCAACAAGCAGTTCTACAATCCCAAGGTGCTCTACAGTCCGCCCGTGTATGCCGACGGCAGTTCCTACCAGGTCCAGAACCGCGCCAACACCAGCACCTGGGCCCAGGTCTCGACCGACCCCTGGGGCAGGAACGCGAGCAACCTAACCGGCACCAGCGTGGCCACGACCAACCTGGTGACCGGCTTTCCCGACGTGAAATGGTGCGATCCATCCAACACCAGCAATTGCGGCTTCAATTCGGCGACCTACAGCTACCCGGACAACCTGTTCACCAAGCCGGTCAATTTCACCACCAACGCCTACTATTTCACCATCAACGTGGCCGAGTATTGCAGCGACGCGAGCATGACCAGCTGCACCCAGACGGCCGTGGGCGCGCCGGCGCCGGTCAATTATCCGGTGCCGGCCAAGGTGCGCTGGTGCGATTCGACGGCGCTGACGAATTGCCAGGCCAAGTACGTGGGCAACTTCATCTATCCGCGCTATTCGAACCCGAACGGCGGCCTGGTCGCCGCCTACGGCAGCATCACGATCAACTCCTCGAGTGGCTCGAACGCGGTTTCCATCAGCAGCGTGACGCTGGCCGAGTCGGGCGGCAACGTGGTCATCACCAACGGCCCGGTGCCGGCCGCCAGCGGCACCAACAACGCCACCAAGCAGGCCACCCTGGCGACCGACCTGGCGCTGTCGATCATCAACAAGACCGGCCTGAGCAACCAGTACACGGCTTGCGTGCGCACCCCGACTGGCAGCAACTCGGCCGCGGTGCCCCTGTGCAGCGCCTACGGCATCACGCTGGCGACCAATAATATGGTGGCCGTGATTCCGATTGATTGCAGCTCGGCGGCCACCAGCAAGGCCATCGGCCAGTGCTCGGTGCTGCCCGACAGCACGCGCTCGGGCTGGGCCATCGTGGTCGCTTCGCCGACCCTGGCCGACCCCGCCACGGCCCTCCTGTCGATCGCCGGCAAGACCAACACGGGCAGCACGCCGGTGCTGGCGAGCATGAGCCTGGGCGGTGTCGCCCTGTTTGGCGGCACCGCGCTGAGCCTGTCCAAGGGCGTGCTGGGGCCGGCCGTGGCCAGCGCCATCGCCGCCAAGATCAACGCCAGCGGCGTGTCCGGCATCAGCGCCTACGTGGGGCCGAACCCGGTGTCGGTGGCCTGCTCGACAGCGAGCACCAGCAGCGTGTGCGTGGTCAACACGGCGGCCGTGGGCGGCGGCGCCGCCATCCTGATGGGCGCCCTGAGCAACAACGTCGGCGCCGGCGGCACCAGCAGCAACGGCACCATCGTCTTTAGCACCAGCACTGCCACCGTGCCGGTCAACGACACCGTGCCCACGACGAGTGTGCCGCTGTCGGCCGGCAACGCCGTGTTCGTGCGCACCGACATCGTCGCCTCGCGCAACAGCTACCCGAAGGACATCAACCGCAGCGATTGCGCCGCCAGCGCCTGCAGCTATGACGAGGAGATGACCAATTTCGCCAACTGGTACACCTACTACAAGACACGCAACCAGATGATGAAGACTTCCGTCGGGCTGGCCTTCAAGCCCATCACGGCCAATTACAAGGTCGGCATCGTGGCGCTGTCGGTGGCCGCCGCCGAGGGCACGATCACTCCGCCCATGCCATTTTCCGGCCAGGCGCGCGCGGACTGGTACGACACCCTGTACGACATGACGGGCAGCAATTCAACGCCCCTGCGCCAGGCCCTGCACGCGGTGGGCAAGATGTACGCCAACCTGGCACCCTACGTGGCCGCGGCCGGTTCGGAGGTGGTGCAGTTCCCCTGCCAGCAGAATTTCACCTTCATGACCACCGACGGCTATTGGAACGGCGGGGCCGCCGCCACCGTCGTCAGCAACGATAATGTGTCCAATGCGGCGCGCTTTTGCACGCGCGCCCGCGGCTGCCTCGATCCGGCCACCCAGAGCGCCAATTCGCTGGCCGACGTCGCCCTGTACTGGTACAACGGCGGCTCGAACCTGCAAGCGAATCCGGTGCGCGATTCGCTGCGTCCATCGCTCGAGGACTGGAGCAAGCCGGGCCTGGTGCCGGCCGCCGCCGGCGACAACACGCGTTTGCACATGAACACCTACACGCTCGGGCTGGGGGTGGACGGCATCATGAACTACGAGCCGCACTACGACACCGCGCCGGTGGTCGGGGGCGACTTCTACAAGCTGATCACCGGCGTGGCCAGCGCTTGTCCGTGGAACGGCAATGGCGCCTACAACTGGCCCGATCCGATGACGGGCGACTCGAGCGGCTCGGCCGCCTACCAGTCGCGGGTCGACGACCTGTGGCACGCCGCCATCAACGGGCGCGGCAAGTACTTCTCGGCCTCTGACCCGAGCCAGGTGGTGGCCGGACTGTCGGCCGCGCTGGCCAATATCGAGGTGAAAATCGGCGCCGCCGCCGCCGCCGCCACCTCGACCCCGAACATCTCGCAGCAGGACAACGACATCTTTTCGGACACGTTTACCACCGTGAAATGGTACGGCGAGCTGTCGGACAAGAAGATCGACACCGTCACCGGTGTGGTCGGCAGCAGCGCGGTGTGGAACAGCTCGGACATGGTGGGGCGCAAGGTGGCCGCGGCAAGCGACACGCGCACCATCACGATGCTTGACACGGGCAACGGCACGCTCAAGGACTTCAAGTACTCGGCCATGACAAGCACCGAGAAAGCCTGGTTCGACAACAAGTGCACGGCGCTGTCGCAATGCGCCTCGATCTCGGCGGCCGACCGGATCGTCGTCAACGGCGGCGCCAACATCGTCGACTGGCTGCGCGGCCAGCAGCAGTACGCCAACGACAGCGTGTTGCGCGCCTACACGCCGACCAACCACAATCCGCCCGGCCTGACGGCGCCGATTCCGATCGTGCTCGGCGACATCGCCTCGTCCAAGCCGGCTTTCATGCGCGAACCGCGCAAGGGCTATTCCCTGGCCGGCTACAACCAGTTCGTGGTCGACAACGCGAACCGCGCCGCGACCGTGTTCGCCGCCGCCAACGACGGCATGCTGCACGCATTCTCGGCCACGACGGGCGAGGAGCTGTGGGCCTACGTGCCGCGCATCACCATGCAAAAGCTCCACCTGCAGGCGAGCACGACCTACGGCACCAACCACCAGTTCAGCACCGACGGCTCGCCCGAGCTGGGCGACGTCAAGATCGGCTCGACCTGGAAGACCATCCTGGTGGCCGGCCTCAATGGTGGCGGGCGCGGCTATTACGCGATCGACGTCACCAACCCGGCCGCGCCGGCGGCCCTGTGGGAGCTGTGCGCCGACGGCAACGTGTGCAGCGGCGCCAACCAGGACGCCGATCTCGGCCTCTCGTTTGGCAACCCGCAGTTCGGCATGTGGCAGGGGCAGTGGGTGGTCTACCTGACGTCGGGCTACAACAACATCAACGGCAGCGACGGCGTGAGCGGCGGCAACGGTGGCGCCTACCTGTACATCGTCGACGTCTCGAATGGCCACGTGCTGCGCAAGGTGGCCGCCGGCACGGCCAGCACCGCGACCCCGCCGGGCCTGGCCAAGATCACGGCCATTTCCAGCGATCCGGTGCTTGACCCGGTCACCACCTATATTTACGGGGGCGACAACCAGGGCCAGATGTGGCGCTTCGACCTGACCGACGCGGCCGGCGCAGTCGTGGTCAACAAGATGGGCAATGCCGGCAGCCTGCAGCCGATCACCACGCGTCCCGAGGTGACCACCTGCAAGGTTCCCCAGGGCAACGGTTTCATCGCCCAGAGGGTGGTGCTGTTTGGCACCGGACGCCTGCTCGACGTGGTCGATGTCGGCAATGTCGACGTGCAAAGCGTCTACATGCTCAAGGACACGGCCACCGAAGTGGCGGCCTGGCGCGGCAGCGGCATGGTCCAGCAGACGCTGACCAAGATTGGCAGCGGCGTGAATGCCAACAGTTTTTCGGTGAGCAACAATCTGGTCGACCTGTCGCTGGCCGCGACCAAGGGCTGGTATGTCGATTTCGACAAGAACGGCGGCGAGCGCGTCAACCTCGACCCGAAGGTGGTTGCCGGCGGCGTGAACGTGGTGAGCAATATGCCCAGCTCCTCCTCGGCCTGTTCGGTCGGCGGCACCAGCAATGTGTACCAGCTCAACGCCTGTTCGGGCAGTTTCATCGACCCGAACTCGGACGGCACGCAGCAGACCACGCTCGACGCGAACGGCAACAAAGTGGTGGCGCACCCGAATGGCGCCGACGTTGTGGCCGGCAGCACCTTGTCGAACACGTCGGCGGCGGTGGGCTTCATCATCATCCGCCTGCCGTCCGGCGCGCTGAAGATGGTCACCACGACCGCCGACGGGGCCACCATCACCTCGGGCGTGCAGCCGGCCATCACGCTGGGCACGCGCAAAGTAGGCTGGCGCCGCGTCACCAACTAGCCGAAACCGGGGTCAGAACACATTTCCGCCAAAAACCGGGGTCAGAACACATTTCCACCCAAAAACCGGGGTCAGAACACGTTTTATGTGATAAACGTGTTCTGACCCCGGTTTTTGACGGTATTTCGAGAAACGTGTTCTGACCCTGGTTTTCGATGGGATTTCGAGAAACGTGTTCTGACCCCGGTTTTGCGGGAAAATGTGTTCTGACCCCGGTTTCACGGTCCAAACAGTTCACGGGGGAGGGCCGGGAATCGGTATAATTGAGGGTTTTTTGCGAGGGCCATATTTTGGTCACCAATATGCCCAATGACCTGATTTCCGATTCCGCCGACAGTTCTGACTCGGCCCAGTCCGCTTCCCGCCTGCCGGCCGTCATCGCGCGCCAGGTGGAGCGCCGCCGCACCTTCGGCATCATTTCCCACCCGGACGCCGGCAAGACCACGCTGACCGAGAAGCTGCTGCTGTTTTCGGGCGCGATCCAGATGGCCGGCACCGTCAAGGCCAGGAAGAGCGGGCGCCACGCCACGTCCGACTGGATGGAGATCGAGAAGCAGCGCGGCATCTCGGTCGCTTCCTCGGTGATGCAGTTCGAGCACCGCGACCATGTGATCAACCTGCTCGATACCCCAGGCCACCAGGACTTCTCGGAAGACACCTACCGCGTGCTCACGGCCGTCGATTCGGCCCTGATGGTGATCGATGCGGCCAAGGGCGTCGAAGCCCAGACCATCAAGCTGCTGGCAGTGTGCCGCATGCGCAACACGCCAATCGTCACCTTCATGAACAAGATGGACCGCGAATGCCGCGATCCGCTCGAACTGCTCGACGAGCTCGAGTCGGTGCTCAAGATCGAATGCGCGCCCGTCACCTGGCCGATCGGCATGGGCAAGAACTTTCGCGGCGTGTACCACCTGCTGCGCGACGAAATCATGCTGTTCAAGGCCGGCGAGGAAAAAGCCGACGGCGCCTTCGAAATCATCAAGGGCATCGACAACCCGCGCCTGGTTGAGATGTTCCCGCTCGAGATCGAGCAGCTCAAGCTGGAGGTCGAGCTGGTGCACGGCGCCTCCCATCCCTTCGACCTCGAGCGCTTCCTGGCCGGGATCCAGACTCCGGTGTTCTTCGGATCGGCAATCAACAACTTCGGCGTGCGCGAGATCCTCTCGGCGCTGGTCGACTGGGCTCCGGCTCCGCGCGGGCGCGACGCCACGGTGCGCGTGGTCGAGCCGGGCGAGCAGCCGTTCACCGGCTTCGTGTTCAAGATCCAGGCGAACATGGACCCGGCCCACCGCGACCGCATCGCCTTCCTGCGCGTGTGCTCGGGGCGCTTCGAGCGCGGCATGAAGGTCAAGCACCTGCGCCTGGGACGCGAGATCAAGGTGTCGTCGGTGGTGACGTTCATGGCCTCTTCGCGCGAGCAGGTCGAGGAAGCCTTCGCGGGCGACATCATCGGCTTGCCGAATCACGGCAACATGCAGATCGGCGACAGCTTCTCGGAAGGCGAAATGCTCGTCTTCACTGGCATTCCCTACTTCGCGCCCGACTTCTTCCGCTCGGTGCGCATCCGCAATCCGCTCAAGATCAAGCAGCTGCACAAGGGTTTGCAGCAGCTCGGGGAGGAGGGCGCGGTGCAGGTGTTCAAACCGGTCCAGGGCAGTGAGCTGGTGCTCGGCGCGGTCGGCGTGCTGCAGTTCGAGGTCGTGGCCAGCCGCCTGCTCAACGAGTACGGGGTCGACGCCGTGTTCGAGGGCACCAGCATCAGCAGCGCGCGCTGGGTCAGCGGCGAGGACAAGCGGGTGCTGGCCGATTTCGAGGCGGCGCTCGGTCACAATGTGGCCTACGACGCGGCCGGCAATCTGGCCTACCTGGCCACCTCGAACGTGAACCTGCGCCTGACCGAGGAACGCTGGCCCAAGCTGACCTTCCACGCCACGCGCGAACACGCGGCCAGGCTCGGCTGACCGCCCGGCCGGGTTCGTGGGGCCGATGACGCGCGGCCCCTTGGGGACTTTGTGTCCTACGGCTTGAGCTCGATGCGGCTGACCGTCTGGGTGGCCACCGTGCCGTCCGGCCAGGTGGTGCGCAGGCGCACCGGTAACCAGTGCTGCTGCGGCGCCAGCCACAATTCGAGCCGGCGCTGGCCCGGCTCGACCTGCTGCACCAGGTGCACCGCGCTCAGCGCACCGAGCGCGCTCTGGAGCGACTCCTCGGCGCCGACCTCGAAGCGGACGATCCCGGCGTCGCTCGCCGCCCCCACGAAAATCTCGATCACCCCGCGCATCTGGCGCGCATCGGACAAGCCGATCCCGGCCAGTTGCATCATCAGCGATGCCTGGTCCTGGCTGCCAACGTTGAGCACATAGCTGCGGCGGCTGTCGCTAAAGCCGATCCTGCCGGCCTGCTGGTCGAAGCGGGTCTGGCTGGCGCCAGCGCCGGCGCGCTGTTCGCTGGCCTTGTCGGGCGCGATGCCGGCATCGTTGACACCGCCTTCGCTCTCGAGCGCGCGCTCGCCGACCTGGTCGGGCATGCCTTCGATGCGCATCCGGTATTGATTGTCCGCCGATTGCCAATCGATGCGGGCGGCGGAACCGGCCCGCGGCGCCTGGCCGGGCGCGCTGCGCACCACGTCATAGTCAAGCAGGGCGGACGGCGGCGGCCGCACCCGGTAGCGTCCAGGCATCTGCACCGGTTCCTCCGGCTCGGCCCGCGGGCCCGCCGCCATTGGGGGGGCGCCGGTGGCGCGACCAGCCGCAAGGGCTGGTGTGGGTGGCGGCGGCGTGGCGCGGCGCGCCGGCTGCGCTGGCGCCGCGCCCGGCGCCGGCGGCGCGACCAGGCGCACGCTCAGGGGCGCTGGCGCGCGCACCGGCGGCGGCCCTGGTGGCGCCAGCGCGGCCAGCAGCGCGACGTGGATCAGCAGCGAGAGCAGGCACCATGCGCCCAGCCGGGCATGCCGGCGCAGCCAGGATGGCGTCTTAATGGCCGCCTCGCGCTGTCAAGCCGCCAGCTCTTGCGGGTGGCAGGGGCAGGGGTCGCCCTCGGCGGCCAGGGTCAGGTTGCGCATGATGCCGCAATCGGCGCCGGCCTGGCTGCTGTGGCAGCTGTCGCGCAGGGTGTGCAACTGCTGTTCGAGCTGGCGCAGCGATTCGACCTGGTGGTGGATGCGGTCGATCTGGCGATCCAGCAAATGGTTGATCTCGGCGCAGGCCAGGGCTGGATTGGCCTGGAAATTGCGCAGCAGGTGGACGTCGGCCAGCCCCATGTCGAGCGAACGGCAGTGGCGGATGAAATTGAGCTGCACCAGGTGGGCGTCCGTGTAGCGCCGGTAGCCGTTCGACTCGCGCGCGGGCGCCTCGAGCAAACCCTCGCGCTCGTAAAAGCGGACCGTTTCCACGTCACAGTGGCTGCGTTTTGCCAGTTCTCCGATGCGCATGCAGATTTCCTCAAAAAGTGCTTGACCCTGTAGTAGCTACAGGCTGTCCAATGATGGCATTGTTTGCCAGGAAATGCCACCATGAACTACCGAAAACCGGCGGCGCAGCGCCATCAGCACCACCATGTGCAGCCGTGCTGCGCCGGTCACGAGGCGCCCCCGGCGCCGGCCGCCAGCGCGCCCCCGCCCACCGCCAGCGCCCTGCGCTACCGTGTCGAGAACATGGATTGCCCGACCGAGGAAGGGCTGATCCGGCGCCGCCTTGAAGCGATGCCCGGCGTGATCCGGCTCGACTTTCGCCTGCTCGAGCGCGAATTGACGGTGTTCCACGCGCTGGCCGACGGCGCCGTCATCACCGCCGCCCTGCGCAGCCTCGATATGGGGCCGCGCCTGCTCGAGGCGCACGCGCCGGCGGAGCCGATCGGGCCGGCCGTCAGCGCCGCCGGCGCCACCATGCTGGCCGTGAGCGGCGCCGCCGCGCTCGGCGCCGAGCTGCTGGCCTGGTCGCGCGGCCAGGACGATGCGCCGGCCGTGATCGCGCTGGCCCTGCTGGCGATCGCCAGCGCCGGCCTGCCGACGCTGAAGAAGGCCTGGATCGCGCTGCGCAATGTGACGCTGAATATCTATTTTCTGATGAGTCTGGCCGTGGCCGGCGCGCTGTCGCTGGGCAAGTGGCCGGAGGCGGCGATGGTGGTGTTCCTGTTCGCGCTGGCCGAGGCGATCGAGGCGCTGTCGCTGGCGCGCGCGCGCCAGGCCATCGCCGCGCTCGGCGCGCTGGCGCCCGAGACGGCCGAGATCGACGTCGATGGCCAGTGGCAGGCGCTGCCGCTGGCCTCGGTGGCGGTCGGCGCGCGCATGCGTGTGCGCTGCGGTGAGCGGGTCGCGCTCGATGCGCGCGTGCTCAGCGGGCGCGCCGCGCTCGACCAGGCGCCGATCACGGGCGAGAGCCTGCCGGTCGAGAAGCTGGCCGGCGACGCGCTGTACGCCGGCAGCGTCGTGCAGGACGGCGCGCTCGAAGCCAGCGTCACGGCCACGGCCGGCGAGAGCACCCTGGCGCGCATCGCCCAGGCGGTGCAGTCGGCGCACGCGCGGCGCGCGCCGACCCAGCGCTATGTCGACCAGTTCGCGCGCTACTATACGCCGGCGGTGGTGGCCGGCGCGCTGCTGCTGGTCTTGCTCGGGCCCTGGCTGGGCCAGGCGCCGCGCGCGGCCTGGCTGTACCAGGCGTTGGTGCTGCTGGTGATCGCCTGTCCCTGCGCACTGGTGGTGTCGACCCCGGTGACGGTGGTGAGCGGCCTGGCCGCCGCCGCGCGGCGCGGCATCCTCATCAAAGGGGGCGTCTACCTTGAACAGGCGCGCCTGCTCAAGGCGATCGCGATCGACAAGACCGGCACCCTGACCGAGGGCAAGCTGGAGTTGTGCGACGCGCTGGCGCTGGGCGAGCTGACACTCGAGACGGCCCTCTTGATTGCCGCCAGCCTGGACCAGCACAGCAGCCATCCGCTGGCGCAGGCGCTGGTGCGCGGCTGGCGATTGCGCCAGCCCGACGCTGCCGCCCTCACGTTTCACAACATCGGCCATACGCCGGGACGCGGAATCGCCGGCGAGCTTGACGGCCAGCGCTGGCAACTGGGCAATCGCGCGCTGCTCGGCCAGAATGGCTGCGCCACGGCGCAGCTTGGGGCCCAGCTGACGGCCTTCGAGGCGCAGGGCAAGAGCGTCGTCGTGCTGTGCGACGCGACCGGCGCGGTGGCGCTGTTTGCCTTCGCCGACCAGCTGCGCGCGGGCAGCGCGCGGGCAGTGGCTGCGCTGAAGGCGCGCGGCGTGCATGTGGCAATGCTCAGTGGCGACAACGCCGCCACCGCGCGCATGGTGGCCGCCGCCGTCGGCATCGCCGACGTCCAGGCCGAGCTGCTGCCGCTGGCCAAGCAAGACGCCGTGTCGGCGCTGCGCGCGCGCTACGGCGCCGTTGGCATGGCCGGCGACGGTGTCAACGATGCCCCCGCGCTGGCGCGCGCCGACATCGGCATCGCAATGGGCGCGGCCGGCACGGCCAGCGCGATGGAGGCGGCAGACGTGGCCATCATGGACGACGACCCGGGCAAGATCGCCGTCCTGATCGGGCTGAGCGCACGCACCGTGCAGGTGCTCAGGCAGAACATCGCCCTGGCGCTGGGCATCAAGCTGCTGTTCCTGGCACTGGCGCTGGGCGGCCACGCGACGCTGTGGATGGCGGTGTTCGCCGACATGGGTGCGAGCCTGCTGGTGGTGATGAACGGCTTGCGATTGCTGCGCGCATGAGGCGGGGCGTATCATCGTTGGCGGACCCGTCGTTCCTGCGGCGGCGGGTATCCATGCCAAGGGGGGGCGATGGCGCCATGGCGTGCCGCCACCTCGTGAACGACAGGCCGGTCAGCGGCATTTCGCCTCGGGAGGGCGTCCAATGAACGAGAAAAAACAGTTCTTCCCGCGCCAGGTGGTCGAAGCTGGCGGCAACCGCTGGGACTGGGCGCTGCTGCCGATCGTGCTGGCGCTGCTGGTGCTGCTCGCTTACGGCGGGGCCCAGATGGCGCGCCCCTACCTGGTCGGCGAGACGCTGGCGCTCTCGCTCGAGCCGGTCAACCTGCCGTACTACCTGCTGCGCACCACGCTGCGCATGTTCATCGCACTAGGCGCCTCGGTGCTGTTCAGCTGTATATTCGCCACGCTGGCGACCAAGTACCGCGCCGCCGAAAAAGTGCTCGTGCCGCTGCTCGACATTCTGCAATCGATCCCGATCCTGGGCTTCCTGTCGATCACGGTGACCGCCTTCATTGCCCTGTTCCCTGGCAAGCTGCTGGGGGTCGAGTGCGCGGCCATCTTCGCCATCTTCACCTCCCAGGCATGGAATATGGCGTTCAGCGCCTACCAGGGCTTTCGCAGCGTGCCGGCCGAGCTGATGGAGGCGGCCACCGTGTTCCAGCTCTCGGGCTGGCAGCGCTTCTGGCGCCTGGAACTGCCGTTTGCCATTCCCGGCCTGCTGTGGAACATGATGATGTCGATGTCCGGCGGCTGGTTTTTCGTCGTCGCGGCCGAGGCCATCTCGGTGGCCAACCAGAACATCAAGCTGCCCGGCATCGGCTCCTACATCGCGCTGGCGATCGAGCAGCGCGACCTGCACGCAATTGGCTGGGCCATCGGCGCCATGCTGATCGGGGTGCTGCTGTACGACCAGCTGTTCTTCCGCCCGCTGCTGGCCTGGGCCGACAAGTTCCGCTTCGAGGAGGCCGCCAGCGATACGGCGCAACACTCATGGCTGTTGACGTGGCTGCGCCGCACCGAGCGCACCCAGGCCCTGGTGGCGCGCTTCGTCGGTCTGCTCGAGCGCTCGTTCGGGCTGTTCCGGCTGCGCCACGACGGCACCTCGATCCGGGCGCGCGCGCTGGCGCCGACCGGAACGCGCCAGCGGCTGTGGGATGCCGTGATCACGGCGGTGGCGTTTTATGCGATCTGGACCCTGGTCCGCTTCGTGCACGCCGAAGTCGGCTGGAGCGAGGTGGGGCACGTGTTCGTGCTCGGCTGCTACACCTTGACGCGGGTGGTCATCCTGTTGCTGCTGGCGGCGCTGGTGTGGGTGCCGCTGGGGGTCTGGATTGGCCTCAATCCGCGCTTCTCCGAGCGGGTGCAGGCGCTGGCGCAGTTCCTGGCCGCGTTTCCGGCCAACCTGATGTTTCCGGTGGCGGTGGTGGGCATCGTCAAGTTCAAGCTCAATCCGGATATCTGGCTGTCGCCGCTGATGATCTTGGGCACCCAGTGGTATTTGCTGTTTAACGTCATCGCGGGCGCCTCGACGATCCCCACCGAGCTGCGTTACGCGAGCCAGAACTTCGGCTTGTCGGGTTGGCTGAAATGGCGCCGCTACCTGCTGCCGGCCATTTTTCCGAGCTTCGTGACGGGCGCCATCACCGCCACCGGCGGCTCGTGGAACGCCAGCATCGTGGCCGAATATGTGAGCTGGGGCGACACCACCTTGCAGGCGCACGGCATCGGCAGCTACATCGCCGCGATGACGGCCAAAGGCGACTTCCCGCGCATCGCCCTCGGGATCGGCATCATGTGCATTTTCGTGATGGGTTTTAACCACTTCGTGTGGCGCCGGCTGTACCGGATGGCCGAGAGCCGCCTTCACTTCTAGTTTCCATGATTGACTACCAGGATACCCGCATGGCCACACCCCTGCTCGAATTGCGCTCGGTCGGAAAAGCGTTCCGCTCCGCCGATGGCGCCCTGCGCACCGTGCTCGAAGGCGTCGACTTCACGCTCCACGAGGGCGAGATCGTGGCCCTGCTGGGGCAGTCCGGCTCCGGCAAATCGACCATGTTGCGCATCATGGCCGGCCTGATCGAGGCCGACCACGGCCAGGTGCTGTACCACGGCCTGCCGCTGTACGGGGCTGCGCGCGGCATCCGCATGGTGTTCCAGTCGTTTGCGCTGTTCCCCTGGCTGACGGTGCAAAAGAACGTCGAACTGGGCCTCGAGGCCCAAGGCGTGGCGCCGCTTGAACGGGCACTGCGGGCGGAAAAGGTGATTGAGCTGATCGGCCTGTCCGGCTTCGAGGGCGCGCTGCCGCGCGAGCTGTCGGGCGGCATGCGCCAGCGCGTGGGCATCGCGCGCGCGCTGGTGATGGAGCCCGAGGTGCTGCTGATGGACGAGGCGTTTTCCGCGCTCGACGTGCTCACCGGCGAGCGCCTGCGCGAGGAGATCCTCGGGCTGTGGGAGTCCGGCAAGATTCCCACCAAAGCGATCCTGGTGGTCTCGCACAACATCGAGGAGGCGGTGATGATGGCCGACCGGGTGCTGGTATTTGCCAGCAATCCGGGACGCATCCGCTCCGAGCTGCCGATCGCGCTGGCGCGCCCGCGCGAGGCCGAGCGCAACGAGGTGCGTGTCCTGATCGACGAGGTCTACGGCTTGATGACGGCCGGCACCGCGCGCCGCACCACGGAGAAGGAGGCCAAGCTGCAGCTGGGCGACCGCCTGCCCGAGGCCGACATTGCGCACATCGAGGGCATTCTTGAATTGTTGGCCGAGGAGCCGTACCGGGGGCGCGCCGACCTGCCGCGGCTGGCCGAACATACCGAGCTGACGGACGCCGAGCTGCTCGACGTGTCGCTGGCACTGGCTTTGCTGGGCTTTGCCAACCTGGCGCATGGCGACATCGCGCTGACCGCGCTGGGCAGCGAGTACGTGGGGGCTGACAACCAGCAGCGCCAGGCCATCTTCGGGCGCCAGTTGCTCGAGCATGTGCCCCTGATTGCGTACATCCGCCATGGCCTGGACCAGGACCGCTCGGGCGACCTGCCCAAGGACCTGTTTCTCAAGCTGCTGCGCTTCACGCTCGACGAGGACGATGCCGAGAGCGCGTTGCGGGTGGCGATCGAGTGGGGCCGCTTCGCCAACCTGTTCGAATACACGTTCAACACCGGCACCATCCAGCTGCCGAAAGGCGAAGTGCGCGTCTCGTAGCGGGCAAGGCGCTGCGCACTTCGCCCTGCGATCTAGTTCGCGGGCAGCACCAGCGGCTGGTCTTTTTCGACCACATACACGGCCAGCACGCGCAGCGGACCGGCGCCCACGTTGCGCGCGGCATGCACCTTGCCCGCCGCGACCGCGAACGCTTCGCCGGCCTTGACCCGGCGCGCCGGCTCGCCGTCGACCAGCAGTTCCCCTTCGCCCTCGAGCACGTAGCTAATTTCGTCTCCCGGATGGCGATGGCGGGCGATTCTGGCGCCGGCGTCGATCTCGACCCGCACCACTACCGCCTCGCGCCCGGGTGCGGCGACATCGGCCTTGAGCAGCGCGCTGCGCTGCACCCCCTGGGCCCAGGCTGGCGCCGTCAACGCCAGCAGCACGGTCAGCGCGATCAGCTGTTTCATCGTCATTCCTCCGGCAGCCTGGCGCGTCCGCTCCACCAGGCGTCGGCGATGGAAACGACCCAGCAGGCCAGCAGCAGCCAGCCGGCCAGCGTGGGCAGCAAGCCCTCGGCGCCGCTCTGGTGCTCGATCTGCGAGGCGATCAGCGCCGCGTCCGGCGCCAGGGCGCCGCTCAAGACCTGGTCGACAATGGAGGTGGCGCGTGCCAGCACCAGGTCCGACAAGTACCACAGCGGTGCCAGCGCGACCAGCACGAACGCCGCAGCTGGCACATAACGGCGCAGGTACAGCTGTCCGGCGCCGGGAAATACCAGCGCCGACAGCAGCGCCGCTTTCAGTGATCGATCCATCCGTGATTTTGCTCCGAAGTGGGCCGCCGCGCTTTTGACGCGGCACAAGCTGCCGCGAGCGGGACGGCGTAAATTACCCAATGCGCCGAGGAAATATTACTGCAGGAAAGACGCGCCAACTCACCTCGCCTGCGCGTTTCCCCTTGAAACAGGAGAGTACACCATGAATCGCTTAGCCAGAGCCGCCCTGGTCTTTTTGCTGTGCGCCGGGACGGCGCAGGCCGAGCCGTCGGAGAAGGACGCGATTGCCCTGGCCGAGAAGGGCGCCGCCTTCTTCAAGGTCAATGGCAAGGACGAAATGATCAAGAGGATCAACGGCAAGGATCCCGAATTCAACCAGGGCACGCTATACCTGGCGATGCGCGACCTGAACGGGATCACGGTGGCCCATCCGACCAGCGCCCTGATCGGCAAGAACCTGCTCGACGTGCCCGACGCCGACGGCAAGCCGTTTCGCCATGAGCTGGTGGCGCTGGCCAAGGGCAAGGGCAGGGGCTGGGTCGACTACAAGTTCAAAAATCCCGCCAACGGCAAGGTTGAGGCGAAGACCACCTACGTGCTGCGGGTGGGGGACGTGGCGCTGGAAGCTGGCATCTACAAGCACTGAGCCATGCTTGCCAAACTCCGAATCGGGCCGAAGTTGCTGCTCGCCCCGGGCGTAGTGCTGGCGCTGCTGATCATCTCCTCGTGCGGCGCCTACTACGCCATGGTGCGCCAGAACCAGTCGCTCGAGGTCATCGTGCAGCAGCGCGCCGTGCAGATTCGCGGTGCCTCCGAGCTGGTCGCGTCGGCCCAGCTTGCGCACACCGAGATCTACCAGCTGCTCACCTGGATCAACGCCAGCTTCTCGGGCACGCGGATCGACGCCCTGGTACGCCAGGTGCACCAGCACCACGCCGAAATCGACGCCAGGTTCGGTGCCATCGCCAGGTTGACCGAGGCGGGCGGTAGCGAACGGGCCTATATCGACCAGGCTGCGACGGCGCACACGGCCTACGTCAAGGCGATCACGGACGTGATCGAGTTGGCCCAGGTGGACCAGTCGATGGGCACCAACGCCATGCACAAGGCCGAGCAGAGCTTCGCGGTGGTGGCGCAGCGCCTGGCCGAACTGGCCAGGGTGGAGCAGGGTTTGAGCGAGCGCGCCATCGAGCGCGCCGCGGCCGACTTCAAGCTCACCTCGACCTTGATGCCGGTGCTGGTGGTGGTGTCGATTGTGCTGTCGCTGGCAATCAGTATGGCGGTGCGCGCCTCGCTGCTGGTGGAGGTGCATGAGATCGGCGAGGCGGCGCTCGACCTGGCCAACGGCAAGCTGACGGTCAGGCAGCGCCAGTATGGGCGCGACGAGATCTCCGAAACATCGCGCGCACTCGACACCAGCATTCGCAACTTGAACACCACCTTGCGCACCATCCTGGCCTCGGCCCAGTCAATCGACACCGCTTCGCGCGAGATCGCGCTGGGCAACGCGGACTTGTCGGTGCGCACCGAGGCCCAGGCCAGCTCGCTCCAGCAGACCGCCGCATCGATGGAGGAGCTGACGGCCACCGTCAACCAGACGGCCAGCAGCGCCCAGGTGGCCAACCGGCTGGCCGAGAGCGCGTCGAGTTTCGCGCTCAAGGGCGGCAACGTCGTCGAGCGCCTGGTGCTGACGATGGCCTCGATCAAGGGCAGTTCGCGCAAGGTGGTCGAGATCGTCGGCGTGATCGACGGCATCGCCAACCAGACCAACATCCTGGCCCTGAACGCGGCGGTGGAGGCGGCGCGCGCGGGCGAGCACGGGCGCGGTTTCGCCGTGGTGGCGGCCGAGGTACGCACCCTGGCGCAGCGCTCGGCCACGGCGGCGCGCGAAATCAAGGAGTTGATCGTGCAGTCGGTCAAGGAGATCGAGGGCGGCAGCGCCTCGGTCGCCGAGGCGGGGCACAGCATGGCCGACATCGTCACTTCGGTGCGCCAGGTCGGTGACCTGATCAGCGAAATCAGCCACGCCAGCAGCGCTCAGGCCAGCGGGATCTGCGAGGTCAACGAGGCGATCGTCGAAATGGACCAGATGACCCAGCAGAATTCGGCGCTGGTGGAAGAGGCGGCGGCGGCCGCAGAGAGCCTGCAGGACCAGGCGGTGAGCCTGTCGCGCGCGGTGGCCGGCTTTCAGCTCGACGAGGGGGCGCCGCTGCTGGGCAACCGCGCTCATCCGCACCTGCGGCTGGCGTCGAAGCGGGTGTGAAGCGTGTCGGCGCATGTGAGGAACCGGGTTGCGGGTGGAAGGTATTTTTTAAAGTGAACCTGAGCGACCGTCGCTCGGCCGTGCTAGTTGAACAGATCTCAATTTTACGCGCGGCGGTGCGAACTGTCCGCGCAAAGCGGCCTTTTTGGATCGATGCGTGGGTGATCCTGCCTGAACATATGCACTGTGTCTGGACCCGGCCGCAGGACGCCGCCGACTACCCGGGGCGATGGAAGCAGATCAAAAGTGTGTTCTCGCGTTCGATTCCGCATGGTGAAGCGATGTGCGAAAGCCGCAAGAGCCGCAGCGAGCGCGGCGTCTGGCAGCGGCGATATTGGGAGCATACGATTCGCGATGACGCGGACTATGCTGCCCATATTGACTATGTCCACCTGAATCCGCTCAAGCACAGATTGGTTGAACGGGTAAATGGCTGCAGGAAAGTGTGGAAAACGATTCCGCCAACTCCGCGAGCCGTCGAATCATCGACCCGTAGGGTGGAAAAGCGCAGCGCATTCCACCAATCTCCGAGCCGCCAAATCGTCAACCATAGTGTGGAAAAGCACAGCGCATTTCGCCTACCCCCGCGTCGTCCCATACTCAATGCGCAAAGCGGAAAAGCGCAGCGTCATCCGCCCTTGCGTTTCAAATTGACGCGAAGTTTGTAAGCTCCGCGCCAATCCTTACTCGTAGTCGGTGATCGGCGCGCAGCCGCAGAACAGGTTGCGGTCGCCGTACACGTTGTCGGCGCGCCCGACCGGTGGCCAGTACTTCTGCTTGCGCAGCGAAGCGACCGGAAAGGCGGCCACCTCGCGGCTGTACTTGTGGTCCCAGACGTCGGCCGTCACCACTTCAGCCGTGTGCGGCGCACCCTTGAGCGGGTTGTCCATGCGATCGTACTCGCCACGCTCGACCTTGACGATCTCGGCGTGGATCGCGATCATCGCGTCGATGAAACGGTCGATCTCGACCTTCGATTCGCTCTCGGTCGGCTCGATCATCAAGGTGCCCGGCACCGGGAAGCTCATGGTCGGCGCGTGGAA
>JAZJYV010000068.1:0-49245 GCA_040390195.1 Pseudomonadota bacterium
CAACGGTCAGCTGTGGCGCCTGTTCTTGTTAACGCACGCCCGATCCGGACAATGCTTCTGGCGACCACTGTGCTGGCTTCAGCGGGTCGACGTATTTTAGGCCACCGTAAGGACCGGACATACCGGTCAAATTGTAGGCCCCGCTGACAAAGTCGTAGATCACATGGTTGCCGGTGTAGGTTGCCTGCACGTCGTAGCTGAAGATCATGTGATCGAACGAGGAACGGTACAACTGCCCACGCCCATCATATTCATCCGAAGCCAGTGCGACCCAGCTGTCCTCGTCGATAAAGAATGTGCGCTTGCTGTAGATATGGCGCTTGCCTGGTTTCAGCGTTGCCTCCACCACCCACACGCGGTGCAACTCCCAGCGCACAAAGTCAGGGTTCAGGTGGTTCGGCTTGGCGATGTCGGCCACCACTTTGGCACCGAACAGCTTGTACTGGTTATAGGGCACGATCATTTCACGCTTGCCCACGAGCTTGAAGTCGAACCGGTCAAGCGCACCATTGAAGACCCAGGCATCGTCGTAGGTCGAGGCACCGGCCGAACCTGGGTTCGGGGTGTCGTAGGCGACGTCCGGCGCCAGTTTCACGCGGCGCTGGCCCGGCAGGTATTGCCACACCTTACGCGGCTGCACCATCGGATTGACGGCATCGAACGCCATCAAGCCTTCGCCGGCGCGGCGTGCCGGCGCCAGGTAGGCCAGTTTGGTGCGGAAAAACACGTCGCCCTGCTTGGCCACTTCCATGTGCTTGGGGTCAGACAGCGGGAACTCCTCGAAGATCTCGCCCGCCGTGGCCAGGCTCGGCACGCCCGAGGAATCGACGTTCCATGATTCATACTTCGTGGTGAAGGCGTGGCCCTGATAGCGCAACAGGTGGTTCCACATGACCTCATAGCCGCTCTTGGGAATCGGGAACGGCACCCCGGCCAGCGCATTCTCCACGCCCAGGCCGCCATCGACGGTCTTGGCGTTGAGTGCATTCTTGGCCGTGTTCTCCAGCACAGCCTTGGGCAAGGTCACCGGGCGATGGCTTGGATAGACATCGACCCGGAAATCGGGAAAGCGCTTGAGCAGTTCGCGCGTGCCCGCGGTCAGTTTGTCTTCCTGCCCGGCCAGGTTTTTGCCGGTGATGACCAGGCGCGGCTTGTCGGCTGCATACGGATCGGGGCGAACGCCACTGCCCTTGACGAAGCCGCTCGGTGCGGCCTGCAGTCCCCCGGTGTACTCGGGAATGCTGCCGTCCTTGTTGGCGGCCTTTTCCGCCCCAACGGGCGTCAGGCTGCTGCCAAGCTGCCTGGCATCTTCCGGCGTGACGCTGGCCTGGGCCGCGCATGCTGCCGCCAGCGAGGCGGCCAAAATGGTTTTCTTGAACATCATGTTGGGCGTCCTGTCAGAAAGTGGTCTTGAATGTGGCTGCGATGAAGCCGCGGTCCTTGAGCAGTGCCGAAGCGCCGCCGAAGGAAGTGACCGCGCCGCTGGTCGGGTCGGTCACCAAAGGGCCGAAGAAGTTGACATACTTCAGGTCAAACCGGTATTTCTGGCGCACGTCGAAGGAAGTGCCGATGGCGTAGTTGCCGGCGCCCTTGTTGCCGCCCACCTGGACCGCCGAATTGCCCTTCAGGCCCACCGAGTAGCTCACTGGCGCCGACATATCCACGCCCGGCAGCACCTGGAACCAGGTTGGCGTGAAGGTGGCAGCGATGCCATAGAAATCCCTGGAGACCTTGTCGACACCGGTGTAACTGGCGCGGCCCTTGAAGAAGAGCTCGCCCTGGGTCACTTTATCGAGCCGGTTCCAGACCAATTCCGTGATCCAGACAGCCGAATCGGAGAGCGGGGTCTTGGCCATGGTGCCGAAGAAATTGAGCACGCCGTGGATCGTGTTGCCGCGCGCGCCGCTCACCTCTCCCGCTTGCGGCATGCCCGCCGCCGTCACGATCACTACGCCGTTGACCTTGGCGTTGAGCGCGCCCACGATGGCAGGATTGGTGCCGATCGGCATCAGCAACGCTGGCGTACTGTTCAGCGGCATATTGCGTCGGTAAGACAAGTCCGCGCCCACCGACACGCCCGCCACGCTCTTGGACAGGGACAGCCCGGCCACATCGATGTGGTTGGCATATTCAAGCTGGTATTGGCTGGTCGTGCCCAGTGCCGCCGGGTAGAACAGGCAGGTGCTGCCCGCCACCGCGGAACCGGGAATGGCGGCGCTGCAGGTGGCGTTGCCCACCGCAACGGCTGTGGCGGCACCAGCCTGCTGGGCCGCTGCCGCTGCCGCTGCGGCGGTCCCGCCCGCTTGCAATACGGCCGCAGCTGCCGCGTTGGCGTTGGCCGCCACCAGCGGACTGCTGGAACCAAACAGGGCCGACGGCAAGCCGGCAAGCCGCAGGTTCGCTTGCGGCAGCAAGTCCGAGGTGCGGCGCAGGTAGCCGCCCACAGTGCCGTCCAGCCAGGCCGGGCTCCAGCGCGCAGCCAGGCCCCAGTCGCCGGTCTTTGGTGCGTGGCTGTCTTCGCGCTTGATGGCATTCGGCCCCAGTGCGCCCAGGTTGAACGTCTCCGCGCCCTGGAAACCGTAGTCATAGAAGCCGAGGAAGGAACCCGATTCGGGCAAGCGGGCCGGTTTCCAGTTGAAGAAATACTGCGCCGCCAGCCCCAGCTCCGGGGTCGGCGAGATTTGCGTCGAGATCGCCTGACGCGGAAGGAACAATTCCTTCGCGTCCGAGCCCGGTACCGAGTAACCCTTGAGCAAGTCGATTGGCGACTGGCCGTAGTTCACGCCATGGATGGGCGTGAGCAGGCTCTCGCCCCAGTACAAGGTGTGCTGGCCAAGCTTGACGTTGACCGGCATGTCGGCCACGTCGAAGCTGGCGAACACGAAGGCGTCGAGCACCTCGCCGGAGCGCTGGTGATAGCGCTTGGCGTAGTCGGACAGGCCATAGGCCGGCTTGCCCGCTTCGAAGTGGTTGGACGAGGCCACATTCGTGTTGTCGAGCTTGCCATACGCCTGGTCGTACCAGGCGGCGGCCGAGACCCGCAAGCCCATTCGCTTGTCGAATACCAGGTCAAATTCGGAGAGCCAGTCGATCCGGTTCGAGACTGTGCCCTTGTTGAAATTGCGGTCGCCGTCATCGAAATTGACGGACTTCAGCAGCGCCTCGTATTGGCCGTTGACGCGGTAGCCATAGTTGTACTTGACCGTATTGTCGAAGCGAACCGACAGATCGCTGCGGCCGGTGTCGATCTCGCCGCCATGGGCGATGCCGATCGTGCACAAGGCGGCCGCCAGTGCATGCATGGTCAGGGGATGCTTTGCTTGTATTGGATTCATGGTGCGCCTGCTCCTCTCAAGGTGTCTTTATGTAACTCGGGTCGAATGCCTGAGGCGCGCAAGCCCTGCTTGCGCGCTGCAGTTCACCGGGGTGTCAAGGCAAGGAGCGGCAAGCAGTCCCGACCGGCGTCTGGCCGGCTGCAAGATGGGTGGTGCATGGGGTGTCTCCTCGTCCTGGGGGCCCGAAACCGGCGCGCCTATCTTGGCGCGTCCGGTTCAGCGATGAGGCATCATAGGATCCATGGAAGCTTCGGACGTTTCCATTTCGTGACGCTGTATGCTCTTTTCACGACAGCATGTGGAATCCCGGAGCGCCGGGTCGGCGCACGGCGAGGCACAGCCGATTCTGAAAATTGAACAGGCGTGATCCTACCGAACTGGCTGAATCGCCGTGACAGAATGACCAAGGCGGCCATCCCCGGCCGATTCGACCGACGGGAGGGCAAGATGTTGGCGCGACGGTTCTTTGGCTGGCTGATTGTGTTGCTGGCCCTGCCGCAACTGGCTCGTGCCGCGGCGCCAGCCTACACGCTGACACCGGTTGCAGGCAAGTACACTTCAGCGGTGGCCTTGAACGACGCGGGACAGATCGCCATTAATAACCTCGCTTCCGATGTGCCGTATCGTATCGGATCCATCTCTGGCGCCACGATGTCGGAAAGCGTTGGCACTCTTGGGGGAAGCGAGAGCTTCATCCGCGGCCTGAATAGCCACGGCGAGGCAGTCGGATCTTCGCAAACGGCCAGCGGCGCGAATCACGCCTTCCTGTACTCCGGCGGCCGCATCCAGGACCTGACCTTGGCCTATGGACTGAGCAGCGCCGTCGATATCAACGACCGGGGCGACATTGCCGGGCAAGCCGGCGAGCGCAGTGCTGTGCTGCGCAGCGGCGGCGCAGTTGAGGTGTTCGGCCCGCCCGGCAGCACGGCGGCCTGCGTGAATGGCGCGGGCGATGTGGCGGGTGACTTCCTCATCGAGGGCAAGGGCATACATGCTTTTCTCTACTCGGAGGGCAGGTTCATGGACCTGGGAACACTCGGGGGCAGCTTCAGCACAGCCACTGCCGTCAACGATGCTGGCTCGATTGTCGGCACGGGTGCCACGGGCAGTGGACAGTCCCATGCCTTCCTCAGCAACGACGGGGTGATGACGGACCTGGGACCATCGGCAACATCGAGTGTGGCGAACGGCATCAACAACCGTGGCCAGATCGTCGGCTCCATCGACGGGCACGCCTTCCTGTATGCAGGCGGCACGATGACCGACTTGAACACGCTCATTGCCCCTGACGCCGGATTCTTGCTGGTGTCCGCTTTGGCCATCAACGACCGGCAACAGATTCTGGCGAACGCCTGCGACCCTTCCGGGACGTTCTGCTACAGCGCCGTGCGCCTCGATCCCATTTCTCCAATTCCCGAGCCGACCGCCATTCGCATGCTGCTGGCAGGGGCGCTACTGTTGGGAATGCACGGTATAAGCCGCTGCGCCCGAACACGGATAATTCTTGGAAAATTTTCCTTGGCGAGCCTATCGCCGCTTTTGCAACCTTGCCAGTATCAATCCTGCGGCGATCGTCGTACCAGTCACGGTTGCGACCACCAGCCAAAAACCATTCGGATGCTGAGCCAGGGGAACGCCTCCAACGTTCATCCCCAGCAGTCCGGCGACGATGTTAATCGGCAATGCCAAAACCGTCACGATGGTCAGTACAAACAGGCTGCGGCCATTTTCTTCTTCGACACGCGCCGCCAACTCTTCCTGCAGCAGCTTGATTCGTTCATTGAGCGAGGACATGTCGTTCAGTTCGGCCGAAAATTCTTCGGTCGACTGCCGCAGGTCCTGGGTATCCGCGTCTGCCATCCAAGCGGGCGGCTTCTGCAACAGGCGAAAGAGCGACGCTGGCTCCGGCGCGAGTAGCCGTCTTAGCCGCACGAGCACGCGACGAAGCACGCCGAGCGTTTCCCGCCGGTGCGCGAGACGCCCGGCCAGCAAGGAATCTTCGATATTGTCAATCTGCTCGACTGCGTCCCTGACGATACGCGCCAACACATCGGCCTGATCACGCAGCAAGTGGATCAATAGTTCAACGCTCGATCGAATCGGTTCCCCTTGCATCACAGCCTGGCGCAGGCGCTCCACCGATTGCAGCGGAGCACGTCGCGCACTCACGACGAGGTTCTGGGTGACGTGGATCCAAAGTGCCGATGTATCCGGGGCGTCGTAGGAAAAATCATGACGAACGTCGTTCACGACGCCAATTAATGAATCGTCCGCAACTTCAATGCGTGTCGAGCGCGAGCCTTGATGCAAGGATTCGTAGAATTCATCGCTCAATTTCAGGTTTGAACGCAACCATTTTTCGCTGGCAGCGTTCGAAAGATTGAAATGCAGCCAGATGAATGCGGTGTCCTGCGACAGGTCTCCGTTCAAGTGGCCCAAAGCCACGTTGGCTCCGACTGGCGTGACGGCAGTTTTGTCGTGTTCAAACAGAAATCCCCAAACCAGACCTGAAATATCTGAGCCATACGTGATTCCAGAAACATCCATAAGCAAATGCCGATACTGGTCAGTGTTGATCGTGGTGCCCACCTGCGTGACGTCCACTCTACTACCTACCGGCAAGAATGAGCAAGATCCATGCACTTGATTTCGATCTTGTTCCCGATCAGTTCCCCTGGCGCATGGCAGTCAGTTTCAAAGCGCTGTCGATGGCTGCCGTAAACACATCGATGTCGATCGGCTTGGTAATGTAGCGGTAGAAGCCGGCATCGAAGCCGCGCCGCACCTCGCCTGCCATCGCGCTGGCCGAGACGGCAATCACGGGAATTTGCGCAGTGCGCGGGTCGGCGCGCAGGATGCGCTGGATTTCATAGCCGTCAAAACCGGGCAGGTTGATGTCGACCAGGATCAGCTGCGGCAGGTGCTTGCGCGCCAGTTCAATGCCGTGCTGGCCGTCAGGTGCAGACAGCAATTGAAGGTCGGCGCGCGGACGGATGATCTCCTCGACCAGTTTCAGGTTGGCCGGATTGTCCTCGATGTAGAGCAGGGTGTGGCGCGAGCGCGAGCGCCGCACCGGCACGCCATCGGCCGCGGCGCCGGCCGGCAGCGCGCCCTGCGGCAGCTCGGCCAGCGGGCAGGCGTCGAACTCGATCCAGAACGTGCTGCCCACCTCGACCATGCTCTCGACCCCGATCACGCCGCCCATCAGTTCCACCAGGTGGCGCGTCAACGCCAGCCCGATGCCGGTGCCCTCCTCGATGCCGGCGTCGCGCCCGAGCCGGTTGAACGGCTGGAACAGCTGGGCCAGCTGGTCCGGCGCCATGCCGGCCCCCGTGTCGCGCACGCCAATGCGCACCCGCCCGCCGCCATCGACCTGCCAATGCACCGTGACGCTGCCCGCTTCCCGGTTGTATTTGACCGCGTTCGAGAGCAGGTTGATCATCACCTGTTTCAAGCGCATGCGGTCGCACATCAGCTGCGCCTCGACCGCCTCGGGAAAGCGCAATGCGATGCCGCGCCGTTCGGCCAGCGGCACGATCAGCGCTTCGCATTCGAGCAGCACCGGGCCCAGCGCCACCGGCTCGATCGACATGGTCAGCGAGCCCGATTCGACCCGCGCCAGGTCCAGCACCTCGTTGATCAGGGTCAGCAGGTGCTTGCCGGCTTGCAGGATATGCCGGGCGAAGCCCTTCTTCTGCTCCGCCGTCGAGGGCAAGGTTTCCGAGTTCAGGATCTGGGCGAAACCGAGAATCGCGTTCAGGGGCGTGCGCAATTCGTGGCTCATGGTGGCCAGGAACACCGATTTGGCGTGGTTGGAACGCTCGGCCTCGCGCCGCGCCTGGTCCAGGTCCAGGTTCAGCGCCGCCAGTTCGGCCGCGTGCTCGCGCAACTGGCCTTCCAGGCGCGCATTGCCAATGCGCAGCTGGCGCGTCTCGAGCGCGCGCGCCAGCACCGGCAGCACCGCCGACAGCTTGCACGGCTTCAGGATGTAGTCGAGCGCGCCCACCTTCATCGCCTGCACCGCCGAGGCGATGCTGCCCTCCCCGGTCATGATGATGCACGCCAGGTCCGGGTCGATGTTGCGCGCGGCCTGCACCAGCGTGATGCCGTCGGTGCCGGGCATCATCAGGTCGGCCAGCAGCAGCTCGAAGCGGCTCTCGCCAAGCACCTCGAGCGCGTCTTGCGCATTGTCGCAACCCACCGTCTCGAAGCCTTGCGCGCGCAGCGTGTCGCACAAAGCGCGCACGTGCGCGGCCTCGTCGTCGACGATCAGGATGCGTGCCCGCGCCGTCACACCGGCTCCCGCGCGCCGACGCAGGCGGCCAGCGCCTCGCGCAGCTCAGCGAGCTTGGGCGGCTTTCCCAGGACCCGGTCCACGTGCACCGGCAGCTCGCCCTCGGAGGCAATGCGCTGCCCCCAGCCGGTCAGCAGGATCACCGGCGTCGAGGGCGCCATCTGCCGGATCGCCGCGGCCACCTTGCGCCCGTCCACGTACGGCATGCCAAGGTCGGTGATGACGAGGTTGAACGGTTCGCCGCGGACCAGCGCTGCGTGGAACAGGTCGATCCCGGCCTGGCCGCCATCGGCCGCGATCACCTTGTGGCCATCGCTCTCGAGTGCACCGCGCAGGGCGTTGAGCACCAGCGGGTCGTCGTCCACGGCCAGGATGCGTAGCGGCGCCAGCACGCGCGGCGCGGCCAGCGCCGGCGTCGGGCCGGCACCGGCGTCGGGCAGCGTGAACACCAGTCGCACGGTAGTGCCGTGTCCCGGCGCAGTATCGATCTCGACATGCGCGCCGTGGCGCTCGATCGTCCCGTACACCATCGCCAGCCCCAGTCCGGTGCCGCGCTCGCCCTTGGTGGTGAAAAACGGCTCCAGGCAGCGCTTGCGCGTGTCCTCGTCCATGCCGATCCCGCTGTCGCCCACCTCCAGCCGTACCTGGCCGCGCGCCGCGTCGCTGCGCGTGCGCAGGGTCAGCGTACCGCCCTCGGGCATGGCGTCGACGGCGTTGAACACCAGGTTGGTGAGCGCCTCGCGGATCTCGTTGTCCACCCCCATGATGGCCGGCAGGGCCGCCTCCAGCTCGCTGCGCAGGGAGATCACGATGCCACGCTGCTGCGGCATGTCGCTCCAGCGCGCCCGTGTCAAGTCCGCCACCTGTTGCATCAGGCGGTTCGCGTCGAGCCGGGTCAGGTGCATCTGGGGTTCGCGCTGGCGGTAGAATTCGCGCATCCGCGCCACCGTCGCGGCCACGTCGTCGATCGCCCGTTTGATCACCTCCAGGCTGGCGCGCGTGCGCTCGGACAGCCCGGGCTCGGTTTCAAGCAGCGATTCGGTGTACAGCGACACCGGCGAGATGGCGTTGTTGATGTCGTGCGCGATGCCGCTGGCCATCTGACCGAGCGCGCGCAAGCGTTCCTGCTGCATGGCCGACTTCTGGCTCTGGCGCATTTCCTCATAGGCGTGCTGGAGTGCCGCGTACAACTGGGTCTGGTTGGCCGCCAGCGCCACATGTTCGCTCAGCTGGCGCAGGAATTCGCACTCGCCGCTGGAAAAACTGTGCGCCGCGTGACGCGCACACACCAGCACCCCGAACACGGTGTTCTCGACCAGCAGCGGCGCCATCACCAGGGCGGCGAGCTCGCCGCGCGCGAGCCGCTGGGGAAACGGGAACGCGACTTCGGTGATGTCGGGTTCGTACACCAGCTGCCCGCGCACGCAGCGCGACAGGCCGTTCGCGTCGATCGCGATGCGCGCATGCTCGTCCATCGCAAACTCCTGGGCCAGCACCGCGCTGCGCAAGCCGACGCAGTTCACCACCAGCGAGGCCTGGCCCTGGTCGTACAGGCAGATGCAGCAGAAATCAACGGGCAACTGGTCTTCCAGGCTGCGGATCACGACCTGAAAAATGCTGCGCAAATCCTGGCGCTCGCCCACCGAGCGGGTAATCTGGTGTAGCAGGTTCAGCCGTCCAAGCTGGGCGTGGGCGCGCTGCTCGGCGGTCTGGCGCACGATGATCTCGCTTTGAAGCGCCGCGTTGCTGCCGGCCAGCTGGTCGCGCGAGACGGTGGTGTTGCGCAATGTCTCGGTCATACCGTCAAACGCACGCGCCAGTTCGCCGAGCTCGTCGCTGGTGTCCACCGCCAGCCTGAAATCGAGGTTGCCGGCGCCGACCCTGGCCGTGCCCTCGCGCAGGCGCTCGAGCGGACGCACCAGGCTGCGCAGGGTCAGCGCCGTGCTGGCGCCGATCAGCAGCAGCACGCACACGCCAAAGCTGGCCAGGGCCCCGATCTCGCGCTGCTGCGCGTTCAGTACGCCCTGGCGGCTGCGCTCGGACAGGCTGAGCGCGTCGGCGATCATCGATTGGGTCTTGCTCGAGATCTGGCCCGTCAAGCGCGAGGCCAATTCTTCGGCCACCGGATCGTGCTGGGGGCCTCCCGGCGGCAACTCGCGCGTCGTCACCAGCAGCTCGAACAGCTTGGCCACGCTGTCGTGGGTGGTGCGCAGGGCCAGCACGTTGGCCTCGTCGTCGGCACCTGAAAAAAGTCTGGCGTCGGCCAGCAGCGCGGCCAGCGAGGCGCTGCGCATATGCCACTGCGCCTGGGCGCGCTGCTCGTTGCGCAACACGTATTCGAGCGCCAGGTAGCGCAAGGCCGTGGCGGCGTTGAGCACTTCGCCAGCTGCCTCGTTCTTGACCAGCTCCTGGCGCACCTGCTGGGTGGTGGAAAATAGCAGCGCGCCGACCAGGCCGACCACGGCGGCCGAGGACAGGCCGAACAGCTTGAGGCGGGTCGCGATTTTCATGGCGCCGCGCTCAATGGATGACGCCAACTGCCGTTGGCGCCACCGAGATCAGGGCGTCGAGGTAGATGTAGTTCAAATAGTTGGGCGTGGCGCGCGCCGGCACCAGCTTGTTGGCCATGGCCCAGCGCGACTCGTCCTCCAGCGCCAGGATCAAGCCCTGGTCGAGCGCCAGTTTGAAGCGGTAGCTCGGCCAGTTTGCCTTCCATGCCTCGGTGTCGACCTTGAGCACGCGGCCCATGATGGTGCGCGCCGCCTCCGGCTCGGCTCGGCAAAACTGCACACCCTTGGCCACCGCCCGCAGCGCCTTTTTCATCAACGCCGGGTGGCGTTCGACGTACTCGCGGCGGCCCGCCAGGTTGTACGGGATCTCGTAGATTTCCTCGCCGTAGAACACGACGCCGTTCTCGCCCAGGTCGGCCAGCAGCTTGCCGAGGAAGGGCTCCCAGCCCGCGACGGCGTCGATCTCGCCGCGCGCCATGGCGCCGGCAAATTGGTCCGGGCGCAGGTTGAGCAAGCTGACGTCGGCCGCCGACAGGCGTTGGCGGTTCAGGAAGGCGTCGAGCACGAAATGGCCGGAGGTGCCGATCGTGACGCCGATGCGTTTTCCCTTCAGGCTGGCCGGCGTGCCGATGCCGCGGTCGCGGCGCCCGACGATGCCGTGGTCGTGCTCGGTCTTGAAGAAGGTGGCAATGACGGCGACCGGGATGTCGCTCATGGCCGCCAGCATGACGGGAATGTCGGCCGTCGTGGCCAGGTCGGCCTTGCCGTCAAGCGCCGCCTGCAAGGACGCCTTGCCGCTATTGTATTGCTGCACCGTGGCACTGATGCCCTCCTCGCGGAAATAACCGCGCTCGTTGGCAATCGTGATCGGGCAGGTGCCCACGTATTCGGTATTGGCGGCGATCACCAGTGGCTCTTGCATACCGTCAAGCCGGGCAGCGCTGCGCGCATGCCATGCATACGCAGCGGCCGCGCCCAGGACCCCGAACAGCAACAAGCCGCCCAGCGCCCAGGAATGGCTGATACCCGCACTTGCCCTAGTCGTTGTCACTCCGCCTCCCGGCCAATGGCAACGCCGCCGGACCAAAAGCCGGCTGCAAGTCGCCATGTTCGAGAGTGACACAAAAACGCCGCGAAGACTCTATCGAAAAATCACTGAAACGTAAATTTTCAAATTCGCGCCAGGGACGCCAGGCCGCAAATATATCCGGTACGCAATTCTTAGTGCAGTGCCGTCATTGCGTAGCCTTTTTCGGCGAGTTGGGCGCTGAGGTGACGGATGTCGAACTCGGGCAGCTGATCGGCGCCATCGGCAATGTCGAGCGCGCGCGCCTCGACCTGCCAATCGGTGCCGGTGGCCTCCTGGGGGATGTAGTGTGCTTCGGGGACGGCCAAGTAACTGAATTTGCCGCCCTGTTCCGCCCTCCGGTAGATATCCAAGCGCATGATTACTCCTGACTTAGTTGCGAAAACTGCAAACTATTAGACCTCCGGCCGATGCAACAGTTCCCGCAATTGTGTGTCTTGCATACACCGAATTTCACCATCACGGGCGCAGACAGGTCTATGATGCAGCAACGGACGAATAAATACGTCTGCCCTGCCAAGTTCCCCCCACCCGAGGCCGTTATGGATATCCAGTCGCTCTTTGGCAAACTCAAATTGTGGCAAACTTTCGCGATCCTGAGCCTGATCGGTTTGCTGCTCGCCTCCATCCCCACCTGGCTGTATGTGCGCGAGGCGAACAAGTCGCTCGACGCCTACGCGTCCGAGCAGACCGGCGTGCCGGCCATGGCCAAGGTGCTCAAATACATTCAAACCGTCCAGCAGCATCGCGGCCTGTCGGCGCTCGTCCTGGGCGGCATCGATGGCGCAGTCGAAAAACGCGGCGCCAAGCAGGCCGAGGCCGACCAGGCAATGGCGGCCGTCGAGGCCGTGGTCAAGCAAATCGGCCAAGCCGCCATCACCCAAGCCTGGGAGACTCCCAAGCGTGACTGGGTCACCCTGCGTACCGGGGTGGCGAATAAAGCCCTGACGGTCCCCCAGAGCTACGCCGCGCACGTCGCCTTGCTCAGTAAATTGCTCAGGGTCGGCGAATTGGTCGGCGACTACTACGGCCTGAGCCGCGATCCGGACAAGGACAGCTACCAGCTGACCCAGTCCATGTACTATCAATTGCCCTACCTGACCGAAGACCTGGGTCGCTTGCGGGCCAAGGGTGCCGGCCTGTTGGCGGCCGGCCAGGCATCTCCGGATGACCGCCTGGTCATGTCCTCGATTGCCGCCCGGGTCGCCGACCGCATGGAACAGACCGCCAACGCGTACGAAAAAGCGACCGCCGAGAATCCCCTGATCGCCAACAAGCTCGGCGCCTTGATGGACACGGCCAAGGATTTGGCCGTCAAGATCGGCCAGTTGGCGGTCGAACAAATCATCAAGCCTGAAGCCCTGACTTATTCGGCGCCGAATTACGTCAGCTTGGCGACCCAGGCCATCGACGCCCAGTTTGCCGTCAACTCGGCTGCCAGCGCCGAACTCGAATCGATGCTGGCCGACAAAATCGCGGCCTTCCACCGCACGCGCTGGTACATGCTCGGCGCGATGGGCTTGCTGGTCGGCGTGGCCGCCTACCTGACATTGCTGATCACACGCTCGGTGACTGTGCCGATCAACAACGCCATCCAGGTCGCCGAGAACGTCGCCCAGGGCAATCTGGTCAACGACTTCGACGTTGGCGCACCCAATGAAGTGGGCAAGATGCTGCGCGCGCTCAAGGAGATGAACGACAGCCTGCGCACCATCGTCGGCGATGTGCGCGGCAGCATCGATACCATCAAGGCCGCGACGCGCGATATCGCCAGCGGCAATTCTGACGTCTCGGCGCGCCTCGAGACGCAAGCGTCAAACCTCGAAGAGACGGCCTCGTCGATGGAACAGCTGACCTCCACCGTGCGCCAGAACGCCGACAACGCACGCCAGGCCAACGAATTGGTCCAGAGCGCCTCGACCACCGCCACCCGCGGCGGCACCGTGGTATCGCAAGTGGTGCGAACCATGGGCGAGATCAACGAAGGTTCGCGCCGGATTGTTGACATCATCGCCGTCATCGACGGCATCGCCTTCCAGACCAATATCCTGGCGCTGAACGCGGCGGTCGAGGCGGCGCGCGCCGGCGAACAGGGGCGTGGCTTCGCCGTCGTGGCCGGCGAAGTGCGCAACCTGGCACAGCGCTCGGCGTCGGCCGCCAAGGAAATCAAGGATTTGATCAGCCGCAGCGTCGAACGGGTCGAGGCGGGCAACCAGCTGGCCGACCAGGCGGGCGTGGCAATGGGCGACATCCTGGGCAGCATCGGGCGCATCACGCACATCATGTCCGAGATCGCCACCGCCTCGGCCGAACAAGGCGCCGGCATTGAGCAGATCAACGACGCCGTCACCCAGATGGACGACATGACCCAGCAAAACGCCGCGCTGGTCGAGCAGACCGCCGCCGCCTCGAGCAGCCTGGACGAACAGGCCAGGTCCCTGGTGGCGACGATGGCCGTGTTCAACCTGGGCAACGAGCCGGCGGCGCAGAAAACCCGTCCGGCGTTGACCGCGCGCCGGCCGGCGCGCCAGATTGCGTCGGCGCGTTAAGGGGCAGCCTTGGCGGCTGCTTCGCTGGACCAGACTTTCATGGTCTGTGCCGCAAGCAGCTTGCAGCCTCCCGCGCCGTTGACGTAAGTACGCATGAAGGCGTAGCGCGAGGTGCGCCAGGTCTTGCCGTCGGCGTTCCATGCATCGACGCTGCTCAGGCCGCGCAACACGACGGTGTCCCCGAACACGTGGCCGTGTACCTCACTGGTGCTGCGCGACTTCGGAATGGTGGGTGGATGGCGCGCCCGTTCGACCACCACCGCCTTGCTCTCGATGGCAGAGGCCAGGCTGTGCACCCAGACAAAGTCGTCGGCCAGGTAGTCTTGCAGGAAGGCGGCGTCGCCGATCCGGGTCGCCTCCTCGTACTGGGCATCGCGCACGATCAGGTCGGCGACCGGAAGGCAGGCAGCCAGCGAGGACAGTGGCGCGGCCAACATCAGAACAAGCACATGGAAAGCTTTCATGTGCCGCATTCTACTGCGGTCGCGGCCTTGCGGCGAGCAATTTAACGCCCTGGATTGCCGCGCAGGATGCGGGCCGGCAGCATGACGATGGCGCGCAGCAGCTCGAACACGGCCTCGACACCGATCCCGACCAGCCGAAACGGCAGCGTCAACAGCCACACCAGGGGATATAGCACCAGCGCCAAGAGGGCCAGCGGCCAGCAGAAGAACAGCACGACCAGCCAGATCAGGAAACCGAACATTGCACGCTCCATTGGGGAAAAGTCCAGATGTGCTGACTGTACGGCGGTGTCGGCACGGGCGCAACGGCGTTGCGACCAGATGCATACGGGCGCGATCAAGCCCCCGATCGCAAGGATGAACGGTGGCGGCCCGAAAATAAACGCCAGTGAGCAATACCCCAAACCGGGCGGCACGGGCTACACTGCCGTCCGGACCCATTCACGCAAGACACTCGATGAGCATTGCCATCCCTGGCTGGATCGCAGCCTTTGCCCTGCCGGGCGCGCTTGCCTGCGCCAGCGCCCTCGCCCAACTGCCCGACAAACCACCGCTCACCGTCGACGCCAAAGCGCCGCCCGCGCCCCCGCCGCAAGGCACGCCGGCGGTGCCGGTGGTGACCGTGTCCGGCGAGCGCCCGACCAACCGCATCGACCGCCAGGTGTACGACGTGCAGGCCGACGTCGGCAGCAGCAACGGTTCGGCCGCCGACGCCCTCGGCAGCGTGCCCTCGGTGGTGGTTGACCCCGACGGCAGCCTGACCCTGCGCGGCAGCCCGAACGTCCAGATCTACATCGACGGCAAACCATCGGCCATGATGCAGGGCGATAACCGCGGCGCCGCGCTGGCCGCGATTCCCGCGGAAGACATCGAATCGATCGAAGTGATCAACAATCCTGGCGCGCAGTTTGGCAACGAAGGCGGCGGCGGGCCGATCATCAATATCGTCATGCGGCGCAGCCGCAAACCAGGCGGTTTTGGGGTCGTCAATACCAATGGCGGCACGGCCGGGCGCTACAACGCTGCCGCCTCGGGCAGCTACAACCAGGGCCTGTGGGGTGCCCAAGGCGGTATCAGCCTGCGCCATGACGGCCGCAATGCGGAGGGCTTTGCCGAGCGCGAACGCACCGATATCGTCACCGGGGCGCTCAGCCATAGTACCCAGGCATCGCATTCGGCGGGCTTGAACGACAATGCCGGGATCAACGGTTCGCTGCGCTACAACCTGGGCGAGCGCGACACGCTGGGCACCAATCTCGCCTATTCGGCACGCAGTAACGACCAGCAGGCGCAAGACCACTACCACAACAGCGACCAGGCGCTGGCCACGGTCAGCGACTATGTCCGCAACACGGTGCGCGCAGGCGACAGCCACAGCGCCAGTGGCGGCGCACACTGGGACCACAAGGGACTCATTGACGGGGAAACGCTGAAACTGGACCTGCGCGTATCATCGTCGCACAACGCCAGCGAAAACGCGTACGCCAACCAGTACAACTATAGCGCCAGCGGCACCCTCGACAGTCAAAGCCGACAGGCCAATGACAGCGCCAACCAGATCATCGATTTCAGCGGCGACTACGAACGCCCGGACGGGCGCGGCGTGCTCAAACTCGGATACAAGGCGGCACGCCACGCCAGCGACCAGGGCACGCTGTATACCAATATCGACCCGGCCAGCCTGGCCGAGAGCCTGAACACGGCACGCAGCAATCGCTTCAGGCTGGCCGAGACCACGCTGGCGCTGTACGCCTCGTACCAGGTGCGCCTGAATGCCAGTTGGGGCCTGCTGGCAGGTCTGCGCGCCGAGCGCACCGGTCTCGATATCGAGCAACTGACCTCACAGATTTTCGCGGCCAACCGCTTCCTCAATCTTATCCCCAGCCTGTTCGCCAGCTACCGGGCATCGGACAATACCATTGTGCGCTTTAGCTATGCGCACCGGATTCGCCGCCCCAACTCGGGCGATCTCAATCCCTTCGTGGTGTACCGCGACGAGTTGAACGTCTCCTCGGGCAATCCCAAACTCAAGCCGGCGCAAACCGACTCCTTCGAGCTTGGCCTCGAAACCCGGGTTGGCACGCTCGAGACCAATCTGCGCGCCTACTTCCGCAAGGAGAACGACACCATCCTGGACCGAAAGTACTTCATCAGCGACACCGTGCTGCTGACCACGCGCGAGAATGCCGGCAGCAACCGGGCCAGCGGCCTGGAACTGACCGCGAGCGGAAAGCTGCTGCCGGCGCTGACGTTGAACGCGAGCGCCAACCTGGCCCACAACGAATTGACGGTGCTTGATGCGCTAGGCATGCCGGCCACTCACAGCGTAATGGCACTGAGCGGGCGCACCCGCCTGAACTGGCAGGCTACAGTGGACGACCAGGTGCAGGCGACGCTGCAAACGCTGGGGCGCTCCCTGGCCGGGCAAGGCGTGCGCCAGCCGAACGCCACGGCCAATTTTGGACTGCGCCATGCGATCACGCCGCGCCTGTTCCTAGTTATGAACGTGACCGACGCCTTCAACACCAACAAGATCGAGACGTTGACCGACACCAGCACGCTCAGGGAAGACAATGTGCGTCGCTACGACGGTCGCCTGATCTATCTGGGCCTGTCGTACCGGCTCGGCGGCATGACGCCGGTGCGCCGCTAGAACATCACCGGCGAATCAGGACTCAAGACAAACCGTAGGGTGGAACCCCAAGGGGTCGTGGATAATCTGATTTTTGGGCGCCTTAGTCGAGCGCGTCGAGCACCACACGGCGCAATTCGTAGGCGGTACCCTCGAGCTGGAAGCCAACCCGCCCTTGCTGCTGCGAGGCGCGCGTGATGCGGTTCTGGAGCACGCCATTGACGCTCACCTCCACCATGCCGTCGCGGCTGACAACGTCGCAACTGTTCCACTGGCCAAGCGCAAGCTCGCTGTCCGGTGCAATGCGCGCCTTGATCTGCGGATAGGAACCGGGAGCGCTGGTCAACGCTTCGGCGAACGAGGCGCCAGCCATCGGCAGCAGGTCTCCAACGTTGCCGCTCTTGGTTTGCACCTGAAGGCTTACGGGCCACACCCTGTCCATGGGGCCGGGGCTGATGTGCAACAGTACGCCAGCGTTGCCTGCCTTGCCGCTCCAGCGCCACTCCACATGCAGGCGGTAGTTGCGGTAGCTGGCGCTGGTGGCGAAGAATCCGGCCGGCTGGCCACTGACGGCGATGACGCCGTCGGGCAGCACGCGCAGCACGTCGCCAATCGCCGCCGCCGGCGTGGTCTGCAATTCCCAGGCGCTGAAATCGCGGCCGTTGAACAGGTCTCCGGAAAAGGCCGGAGCGGTGATCAGCATCAGGCAGGCGCAGGCAATGCGCAGACTCGGCATCATGGTGGATCCTTCGGTGGGAATTTATTGACCGACGCAGATGATCTTGGTCGCATATTCGTGCGCGTTGGCCTTCTTGTTGCCGGCCCAGTCGATCACTTCCTTGGCTTCGGACACGCTCATGATCGTGGCCTTTTCCTTGTTCTTGATGAAGGAAACGCCCTCGAAGCTGCCGTCCTTGCCGCGCATGACCTTGGCGAACACGGGCGGTTTCGTGCCCTCGTCGCTGAGTTTGTTTTGTTGGACGAGGTAACGCTGGTCGGAAGTTTCCATGGGAGGCACGCAAAATGTGGGGAGTCAATTCCACATTTTACGTTCTCCGGGCGCGCGGCGCCAAAAAATCAGGCGTAGGCGGCCTGGCGATAGGCCGGCTGGGCCGCGCCGGCGTACACCACTTCGGTGCGGATCGATGCCTGCAACGAAGGAATCGATCCCCCAACCCGGTACTGGAAGCCGACCATCACCACGTCGCCCGCCTCGACCTGCAGCGGCTGCGCCAGCGGCAGCGTCATATAGTGATTGAGCCAGTCGATGGTGCTTGAGCGCTCGTTCACCACCGCCAGGATGTTCTTGGTGACGAAACGCAGGGCGTTGAACATGCCGCTTTTCTCAACCAGGAATTTGCCTTCCCAGGCGATGGTCGTGTCCGTCGGCTGGCTGAAATCGAGAATGCTGTAGACCGCTGGCGCTGCCAGTTCAACCGTGCCCGGATAGATGACCGTGGTTTCCTGGAATTGCACGATGGGCGCGTAGAAGCCCTCGAAATCGTATTCCTGCTGCAATGGTTGGGCCGCCATGATCACCGCCTCAGGCAGGAACACTGGCAGCGGTCCGCCAAAACGCGCCAGGTAGCGCTGCTTGAACGATTCGATCACTTCGACCTGTTTTTCGCGCAGCATGGCCACGTGGATCATCTCGCAGATGACGACATCGACCGGTTCCGGTGGCAGGTATTCAAAGGCGTCGGCGTGCACCACTTCGACCTTGTGGCCGTTCGGGTTCATGGCCAGCATCTTGCGCGCTTCCTTGACCATGTCCGGATTGAATTCAACGCAATACACCTTTTCGGCCTTGGCCGCCGCGAACCAGGACAGTACGCCGGTGCCGCCACCGAGCTCAAGCACCTTGGCGCCAGGCTTGACTGCGTAGTCGATGGCCGACTTGAAACCGTGCATGCGGTTTTGGTCCATCAGCATATTGTGGTGATAATGGACCGGGATGAATTGTCCCAGGTAGCAGCTTTCGATTTCGCGTTCGTTCAGCATGGGGTTCCTTGAGTTTCTGACAGTCAACATGACTATTATCATCAAACTCAAGGGTGGTCGAAGCGGCGAGCTGGCCGGTATTTCCGTGCCAGTTCCGCCTACTGGCGTGCGCGGATGGCCGCTGCGATGATCGGCTTGTCGGCCCGTTCGGCGATATCGGCTGCCGTCATGGCCTCGCTGTTGTGCAGGCCGGGATTGGCCCCCAGCTCGAGCAAGAGCTGCGCCGTCGATTCCTGGCCTTCGCGGGCGGCGATCATCAGCGCCGTCATCTGGTACGGGGCGGTGCTGTCGATCAGCGCGTGGTGCTCAAGAAGGATGCGCACGATTGCGTCGTCGCCGCTGGCGGCGGCATAGTGCAGTGCCGTCCAGCCGCTGCGCTGTACCTGTGCGCCCTTTGCCAGCAGCGCCAGCACCGCGCCCTGGTTGCGCTTGTACGCGGCCATCATCAACGCCGTGTTCCCGTTCGGCGAGGTCGCCTCCAGCGCGATGGCGGGACTGCCCAGCAGCGCGCGGAACACGCGCTCCGAACCTTCGCGCAAGGCCAGGATCATGGCGGTGTCGCCCCCGATCGGGTTTTGCCGGTTCAAATCGAAGCTGCTTGCCATCATCGCCTTGACGGTATCGACATCGTCCATCTGCACCGCCCGGAAGAAGTCGGTGACCGGATCGGCCATCGCAGTGGCGCATGACAGGCACAGGCAAGCAGCCGCAAACAGCCGTTTGAATATCATGTTGAACATGAAGTCAGTCCCGTACCACATTGAATAAATGGAAGAAATTGTCGGTCGTCTGTTGCGCAACCTGGCTCAACGGCACATCCTTGAGGGTGGCGAGGTACTCGCCCACATGGCGCACGAAGCCCGGCTCATTCATCTTGCCGCGGTGCGGCATTGGCGCCAGGTAGGGGGAATCGGTCTCGATCAGGGTGCGCTCGAGCGGCACGGCACGCGCCACGGCCTGCAAGTCCTTGGCGCTCTTGAACGTGACGATGCCGGAAAATGAGATGTAGAACCCCATTTCCAGGGCCGCCTCGGCCACCTCGAGCGACTCCGTGAAACAGTGCATGACCCCGCCCACGCCGCCCTTGTCGGTGCCGGCGCCCTCCTCCTGCATGATGCGGATGGTGTCCGCACTGGCCGCCCGGGTGTGGATAATCAAGGGCTTACGCGTGATTCTTGAAGTGCGGATGTGCACCCGGAAGCGCTCGCGCTGCCACTCCAGGTCACCTTGCAAGCGATAATAGTCGAGCCCGGTTTCGCCGATGGCGATGATTTTTGGGTGGTCCGACAGCGCCGTTAGTTGCTCAACGGTTGGTTCAGGCGTGTCCTCGTAATCCGGATGCACACCGACCGAGGCGTAGATGTGGGGATACTGCTCGGCCAGGGCCAGCACTTGCGGAAAATCGGGTAGGTCGACCGAGACGCACAGCGCATGCGTGACCTTGTTCTCGGCCATCCTGGCCAGGATCTCGGGCATGCGCGCAGCCAGTTCGGGGAAATTGATGTGGCAGTGGGAATCGATAAACATGTCGTCATTGTAAGCGATGGGTAGGGCGGAAAAGCACAGGGCTGGGCGCCCCTTATTCTGCCAAGAGTCGTCGAGGGCTCATGGCGGACTGCGCTCGCCCCCTTGGGGTTCCACCCTACACTATAGAATTTACAGGGTGTGGGTCGCGCGCGAGGAGCGCAAGGCGGCGCCGAGGATCTCTTCGATGCGCAGGCGGGCGCGGGTGCCGGTCTCGTCGTCCGGGAAATGCACGCCAATGCCTTGGGCCTTGTTATTATTGGCGCCGGCCGGCGTGATCCACGCGACCTTGCCTGCAATCGGGTACTTGTTTGCATCTTCCATCAACGCCAGGATCAGATAGATCTCGTCGCCAATCTTGTAGGGCTTAACGGTAGGCACGAACATACCGCCGTTCTTGAGGAAAGGCATGTAAGCCGCGTACAGCGCTGCTTTTTCCTTGATGGCAAGCGACAGCACCGACGGCCGCGGGATCTGCGAAGCGTTCGGGTCAGTGGGTTTGCCGGTCATTCAAGTCCTTTCAGGTACAGCACGCAGTGTAATCAAGCAACATGTCTTCGACAAACAATTTCGGCGACAGCGGGTGGTCGGCGGTCGCGCGGCGCTCGTTTGCCCCCTTGATGGCGCGCATCAGGTTCGCAGTGTGCACTTTGGCCGCCAAGCCCGCAAGTTCCTTTTGGTAGCGCGGATAGTAACGCACCGTCCCTGACAGTTTGTAGCAAAACAGATCATAAAGCCAGCGCTGCTGCCATGAAACGAGGGCCGCCAACGGCGCCTTGGACAATTTGTCGGCCGCCTTCAGCGCGCCGTCCATGCTGGGATGGGCCAGCACTTGCAGCAGCACTTCCATGTCGTCACGGCTGCCCGATTCCGACTGGGCCAGCGCGGCCAATGGTGCGCCGCCCTGCTCGCGCAGCCAACTGTCAGCGTCGGCCAGGCCCTGTTCCTTGAGCCAGGCCAGCGCCTGCGCCTGATCGGGCATCGGCAGCGCGAACTTGCGGCAGCGCGACAGGATGGTCGGCAGCAGCCGGTCCAGGCTGTTCGAGGCGAGCAGGAACACGGTGCCCGGCGGCGGTTCTTCCAGTGTCTTCAGCAGTGCGTTCGAGGACGGCGTATTCAGCGCCTCGGCCGGGTACAACACCACCACGCGCAAACCCTGCCTGTGGGTGGAGATGTTCATGAAGTCGGCCAGCGCGCGGATCTGCTCGATCTTGATTTCCTTCGACGGGGCCTTGGCAGATTTCGATTTCTTGACCTCCTCGCCCCCCTCCTCGCCTTCAGCAGGAAGCTCGTCCTCGAGCGCTTCGGGGCGCACGCGGCGGTAGTCAGGGTGATTGTGCTGGACGAACCAGCCGCAGGAAGCGCAAGCGCCGCAAGCGTGGCCATCGGCGCGCACGTCCTCGCACAGCAGCGACTGGGCGAAGCATTCAATGAAATCGGACTTTCCGGTGCCAGACGCCCCATGGAACAGGATCGCATGCGGCAGGCGTGCGCGCAGCTGCTGCAGTTGTTGCCAGGCCTGTTCCTGCCACCGATAAATTGCAATACTCATTATTAAACAATGCCTTGCGACGCGTTCTTTGGGTGAAGCATGAACTCTATAATACCCCCCAACTGGGCCTGGATCGCGCCGATGGCCTGGGTTGAATCGATCACGACGATGCGATCGGGAAACTCGGCGGCGCGCCGCAGGTACTCCTGGCGGCAAGCCGAGAAGAAGTCGGTTTGCTCCTGCTCGAATTTATCGAGCGTGCGCGTGGCGTCCAGGCGCGCGCGCGCAACCTCGAGCGGCACATCGAACAGCAGCGTCAGGTCGGGCTGCAGATGGGGATGGACCCACTGCTCGAGCACCTCCATCTTGGCCCGGTCCATGCCGCGCCCGCCACCCTGGTAAGCGAAGCTGGCGTCGGTGAAGCGGTCGGAGATGACCCATTCGCCGCGCGCCAGGGCCGGCTCGATGACTTGGGCAAGGTGTTCGCGCCGACTGGCGAACATCAGCAGCGCCTCGGTCTCGAGGTGCATGGTCTCGTGCAGCAGCAATTCGCGCAGTTTCTCGCCCAGGCCGGTACCACCGGGCTCGCGGGTCGACACCACGGTCTTGCCGCGCGCGGCCAGCAATTCGGCCACGAAACCGATGTGGGTCGACTTGCCGGCGCCGTCGATGCCTTCGAAACTGATGAATTTGGCGGTATTACTGTATGTCATAGGCCTATCGCTGATATTGGTTCACGGCCCGGTTGTGATCGCCCAGGCTGGCCGAAAATTTACTGGTGCCATCGCCGCGCGAGACAAAATACAGCGCGTCGGTCTTGGCCGGCCCCAGCGCGGCGGTCAGCGACTGCACGCCCGGCAAGGCAATCGGGGTGGGCGGCAGGCCGCCGCGGGTGTAAGTATTGTACGGCGTATCGGTTTCCAGATCCTTCTTGTGGATCTTGCCATCATACTTCTCGCCCAGGCCGTAGATCACCGTCGGGTCGGTCTGCAACAGCATACCGAGCTTCAGGCGATTGATGAAGACGCCGGCAATCATGCCCCGCTCGGACTTCTGTCCGGTCTCCTTTTCCACGATCGACGCCATGATCAGGGCCTGGTAGGCGCTGGTATACGGCAGGCTGGGGTCGCGCTTGTCCCATGCAGAGTTCAGCTGGCTGAGCAGCATCGAGTGGGCCTGCCGGTACACCTGCAAGTCGCTCGACCCTTTGGCAAACAAATAGGTGTCCGGGAAAAACAAGCCTTCGGGCAGCTTGAAGTCGGCGGAAATGCGCTTCATCAGCTCCTTGTCGGACAAGCTCGCCGTGTCGTGCTTGAGGCCGCTGCTGGCGTCCATCGCCTGGCGCATCTGCCTGAAGGTCCAACCCTCGATGATGGTCAGCGACTCCTGCGCAAACTCACCGCGCACCAGCTGCTCGAGCAGGGCGCGCGGCGAGGTACCGGGCTTGAACTCGTAACTGCCGGCCTTGATCCTGGCGCTCTTTTGCGTCACCCGCGCCAGCAGCGAAAACAGCAACGGATTAACCTGCACACCGGCCGCCGCAATCTGCTGGGCAGCCGCACCGCCGCTGCTGCCAGCGGCGACGCTGAAGTCGATGGGCTCCTCGCCCGAGGCGATCGGCTGGCGCGACCAGTAGATGAAACCCGCACTCGCAGCGCTTCCCAGGAATACACCAAGTAGAATGATTTTTTTTATGAATGCCATGCTTATGTTTCGTTTTTTTCGCTGTCCCCGGCGCGATTTTCCCGACAACCCTATAATGAGCCCGTAATGATAAAGCTTTAAACGGGAAAACATCGGACTTTATGAATAACTGGAATGAATATCTCGCGTCGCTCGGCGCGCGTCAAGCGGCAGGCCAGATCCAGGATTTTGGCAGCACGCTCGGCGTAGCTGAGCTGACGCCCGGTTTCGTGGCCATCGTCCCGGACCTCGGCCTGATCGCCGTCAGCGGCGACGACGCTGCCAGCTTCCTGCACAGCCAGTTGACCAACGATGTCGAACACCTCGCGCCCGGCGAGGCCCGGATGGCCGGCTACTGCTCACCGAAGGGCCGGCTGCTGGCCAGCTTCCTGATGTGGCGCTCGCCCGATGCCGTGTATTTGCAGCTGCCGTCCGAGTTGCAGCCGGCCCTGCAGAAACGCCTGTCCATGTTCGTGCTGCGCGCCAAGGCCAAACTGGCCGACGCCACGCCCGGCCAGGTGCTGCTCGGCTTTGGCGGCCATGGGGCCGAACCGGCCCTGCGCGCCATCTTTGGCGCCATGCCGGCTGCGCCCTATGCCGTGCTCGACACCCCGTCCGGCACCCTGATCCGCCTGCCAGACGCCTTCGGCGCGCCGCGCTACCAGTGGCTCACGACGGCTGAAACAGCCGAATTCGCGCTGCCAGAGCTGGCCGGCTGCCTCGCCTTGGGGGGCGCCGATGCCTGGCAACTGGCTGCAATCCATGCCGGCATTGCCAGCATCACGCAGAAGACCCAGGACCAGTTCGTTCCCCAAATGGTCAATTTTGAATTGCTGGGCGCGGTCAATTTCCGGAAAGGCTGCTACCCAGGCCAGGAAATTGTCGCGCGCAGCCAGTACCTTGGCAAGCTCAAGCGGCGCACGGCGCTCGCCAGCGTTGGCGCCCAGGCCCAGGCCGGTGACGAGGTGTTTGCCGCCGACGACCCGGGCCAGCCCTGCGGCATGGTGGTCAATGGCGCGCCGAATGGCACCGGCGGCAGCGACGTGCTGGTCGAAATGAAGCTGGCCGCGCTCGAACAGGGCGATGTGCACCTGGCCTCGGCCAACGGCCCCCCACTGGTCTTCCTGCCCATGCCCTACCCGCTGGACGCGCTGGCGCTGTAGACCGTCATGGCAGACCTTTATATTTACTATCAGGTGCGCGACAACGATGCGGCCAGCCTGGCGCCGCGCGTGCGTGCCATGCAGGCGGCATTGCAGGCGCACCACGGCATCGCGGGCAAGCTGATGCGCCGCCCGGTTGCCAGCGATGGATTGCAAACCTGGATGGAGATCTATCCTGCGACCCCGGATGGCTTCGACGGCGTCCTGGGCGCCGCAGTCGAGACCCACGCCGTGACGGACCAGATCCACGGCGCACGCCACACCGAACTTTTTACGGATTTCTGACCATGTGCCTGATCGTTTTTGCCTGGCAGCTCGTTCCCGGGGTTCCCCTGGTTGCCGCTGCCAACCGCGACGAATTCTATGACCGCCCGGCCGCCGCCGCCGGCAACTGGCCCGAGCATCCGCAAGTGTATGCGGGGCGCGACCTGAAGGGCGGCGGCAGCTGGATGGGCATCACCCAGGGTGGACCGAACGGCCCGCGCTTTGCAGCCTTGACCAATATCCGCGGCCCGCAGGAGCGCCGCAGCGACGCGCCTTCGCGCGGGGCGCTGGTGGCCGACTACCTGGCCGGCGAGCTCGATGCGGCCGACTATGTGCAGCGCATCGCCCAGGCCAGCGACGTCTACAATGGCTACAACCTGGTGCTGGGCGACCGCGACCACCTGATCTGGTATTCGAACCGCGGCGCCAGCGACGGGCGCAACGGCAAGCCGCTCGAACCGGGCGTGTACGGCATTTCCAACGGCCTGCTCGATTCGCCCTGGCCCAAGGTGCTGCGCACGAAGGCCGAATTTGCCAGCTTGCTGTGCCAGGGTGCGCCGGAAGACGCCTATTTCGAAATGCTGACCGACACCACGCGCGCGCCCGACGTGCGCCTGCCTGATACTGGTATCGAACTCGATCTCGAGCGGGTGTTGTCGGCGGTGTGCATTGAAACGCCCGGCTATGGCACGCGCAGCTCCACGGTCGTCAAATTATTTGCCAATGCGCCGGCCGAATTGCACGAACGCTTGATCCAGTAGCACTCCTCGCGGGAGTCACATCTTGAATCCAACCCTGCTCCAGCGCCTGCTGTGGGTGAAGGCGCTGCGCTCGTTCGCCGACGGGTATATCAGCCTGCTGCTGCCTTTGTACCTGCTCGCGCTCGGCATGAGCACGCTGCAGGTGGGTGTCCTGACCACCGGCACCCTGCTCGGCTCGGGCTTGCTGACGCTGCTGCTCGGACGCCACGCCTGGCGCTTCCAGTACCGCACGCTGTTGCTGACCGCTTGCTGCCTGATGGCGGCCACCGGTTTCGGCTTCGCCGGTGTGACGGCGTTTTGGCCCTTGCTCGTGATCGGCGTGGTGGGGACCTTGAACCCGTCGGGCGGCGATGTCAGCGTCTTCCTGCCGCTCGAACACGCCTTGTTGACCAGCAGCGTGGCGCAGGACGAGCGCACGCTCTGGTTCGCACGCTACAGCATGATCGGCACCCTGATCGCGGCGCTCGGCGCCCTCGCCGCCGGTCTGCCGGACCTGCTTGCGGCCAGCCTGCACGTGCGTCCACTGGCCGCGCTGCAGGCCATGTTCGGGCTATATGGTGTCCTGGGTGTCGTGGCCGCGCTGTTGTACGCGACGCTGCCTGTCGGAGCCGTGCCGGAAGTGAAAACCCGCGCCGCGCCGCTCGGCAGCGCAAGGAAGACCGTGTACACGCTGGCGGCCCTGTTCAGTATTGACGCCTTCGGTGGCGGATTCGTCGCGCAATCGATGGTGGCCTTGTGGCTGTTCCAGAAATTCCAGCTCTCGACGCTGGTGGCGGGCAGTATTTTCTTCTGGACCGGAGTCTGCTCGGCGATGTCGTACTTGATCGCGGTGCGCGTTGCGGGGCGTTTCGGCCTGCTCAACACGATGGTGTTTTCCCATTTGCCGGCCAATGTCCTGCTGTTGCTGGTGCCGTTCATGCCCAGCCTGGGCTGGGCGATTGGGCTGCTGCTGGCGCGCAGCATGCTCTCGCAAATGGACGTGCCCACCCGCAGTGCCTTCGTGATGGCCATCGTGCCCGCCGGGGAGCGCGCCGCGGCGGCCAGCATCACGTCCGTGCCGCGCAGCCTGGTGGCTGCCTGCAGCCCCATGCTGGCCGGTCTGATGCTGGGCGCATCGAGCTTCGGCTGGCCGCTGGTGGCCGCTGCCAGCCTGAAAATCACCTACGACCTGCTGCTGTACGCCCGCTTCCGCAAACTGAAACTGTAGCGAAGAAGCACGCAGCGCATTCCGCCCTGTGGTGGGTGAAAGTTCGATTCCTCGTCAAAAGCGTCGTTCCCGCGCAGGAGGAAACCCATACGCCGCCGAACATGACGCAAAGTATGGGTTCCCGCGTGCGCGGGAACGACGCGTCAAGTTTTAGTTGTTTTCACAGCTTGCACGAGTTTGTGGAACGTAAATCTGTTCAAGCTTGCATTTTGGCGCGCAGCATCTCGCGTACATGTGGCGTTGCCTTGTACGGATCGCTCGGATTGCGCATGTGGACAATGTCGTCCATGCGCTCCCCAACGCCACCGAGTGCCTGCGGATGGGAATAAATGTAGAACTGGCCATCGCGGATCGCGTCGAATGTGATGCGCGCCACGTCGGCGGCCGACACCTTGCCCGATTCGACCGCCTTCACCGTCATCGCCTGCGCCGCCATCTGGCTGGCCGTCGGGCCGGCCGTCATCTTCACGTCAGATGGACGATTTCGGTGCGACTGGCTGATCCCGGTTGGCACAAAATACGGGCACAGTACCGAGGCGCCGATCGGCGCATCGACCAGCTGCAGGTCGTGGTACAGCGTCTCCGACAGCGACACCACCGCATGCTTGGAGACGTTGTAGACCCCCATGGTGGGCGCATTGAGCAAGCCGGCCATCGAAGCCGTGTTGACGATGTGGCCCTCGAACTGTGGATCGCGCGCGGCACACTCGAGCATCAGGCGCGTGAATATGCGCACGCCGTGGATCACGCCCCACACGTTCACGCCCAATACCCATTCCCAATCGGCCTCGCTGTTTTCCCAGATCAAGCCACCGGAACCGACGCCGGCGTTGTTAAACAGCAGGTGCACGCCGCCGTAAGCGGCCATGGTGGCGTCTGCCAGCGCCTGAACCTGTTCGCCCTTGCGCACATCGCACAACATGGCCAGCACGGCCACGCCCCGGGCTTCCAGTTTGGCCTTGGCCTGGTCAAGTGCATCTTGCTGCACGTCGGCCAGCACCAGTTTCATGCCCAGCGAGGCGGCGGTGTTGGCGAATTCGCGACCCAGGCCGCTGGCGCCGCCAGTGATGACGGCAACCTTGTTTTCAAAATTTTTCATGAGCGGATCTTTACCAGTTGTTTGCCAAAGTTTCGGCCCTTGAGCAGGCCAATGAACGCCTCGGGCGCTGCGGCCAGGCCGTCGGCCACCGTTTCGCGGTAGCGCAGCTTGCCGGCGGCGACCAGCGACGCCAGTTCGGACAAGCCTTGCGGCCAGCAGTCCAGATGCTCGGTGACGATGAAACCACGCAGGCTTACCCGGCTGGTCAGCATGTAACGCAGGTTTTGCAGCGGCTGCACGTCGCCGCTGTAACCGGAGATCAGTCCGCACAAGGCGATGCGGGCGAAGGCGTTGGTGCGTGCAAGCGCAGTGTCGAACACCTGGCCGCCGACGTTCTCGAAAATCATGTCGATGCCGCCTGGTGTCGCGCCGGCCAGGTCGGCCGCCAGCTGGCCGGCCTTATAGTCGACACAAGAGTCGAATCCGAGCTCGCTGACGACATAGGCGCATTTTTCGGCACCGCCGGCGATCCCCACCACGTGGCAGCCGCGCTGTTTGGCCAATTGTCCGACCACGCTGCCAACCGCCCCGCTGGCCGCCGATACGACCAGCGTCTCGCCGGGCTTAGGCTCCAGGATCCGGTTCACACCGTACCAGGCGGTCATGCCGGGCATGCCCGCAACACCCAGCCAGGCCTGCAAAGGCAGCAGCGCGGTGTCGACCTTGCGCAGCGCCTTGCCCTCGGCCACGCCCATCTCGGCCCAACCGAGCATGCCGACGACCGCGTCGCCGACCGCGAACACCGGATCCCTGGAGGCCAGCACATGGCCGGCGGTCGCGCCAATCATGGTCGCGTCCAGCGCCTGCGGCGCCGCATAGCTTTTCGCCTCGCTCATGCGCCCACGCATGTACGGGTCGAGCGAGAGGTAGTCGTTACGAACCAGCACCTCGCCGTCGGCCAGCTTCGGCACGGCGACCTGTTCGACGCGAAAATGCTCGGCCAGCACCTCGCCGCGCGGGCGCGCGGCGAGCACGATGCGTTGAAAAGTGTCCATCATCCGACCGCCGAAACGCCGCCGTCGACGGCCAGCGTCTGGCCGGTGATGTGCTTGCCAGCGTCGGAGGCGAACAGCAGGGCGGCACCCTTGAGGTCTTCGTCGTCGCCGATCCGGCCCAGCGGCGCATCCTTGGCCAGGGCCTCGGCGCCGATCGTCTCGAGCACGCCCTGGGTCATCTTCGACGGAAAGAATCCCGGCGCGATCGAATTGACGGTGATGCCGTATCGGCCCCATTCGCCGGCCAGCGCGCGCGTGAAGTTGATCACTGCCGCCTTCGAGGTGTTGTAGGCCACGGTCTGGATGGTATTGGGGGGATTGCCGGCCAGCCCCGCGATCGACGAGATGTTGATGATGCGGCCGTAGCGGCGCGGGATCATCGACAGCTTGCCCACCGCCTGGCTGACCAGGAAGATGCTGCGCACGTTCAGGTTCATCACCTTGTCCCAGGCTTCAAGCGGATAGTCCTCGGCCGGCGCGCCCCAGCTGGCGCCGGCGTTGTTGATCAGGATGTCGATCTGGCCAAGCCGCTTGAGGGCTTCTTCGACCATCGGCAGGATATGCGCCTCCTTCGACAGGTCGGCCGCAATTGCGGACGCTTCGATGCCACGCCCCTTCAGGTGCGCCACCGCCTCATCGAGGTCGCCCTGCTTGCGCGAGGACAGCACGATGCGGGCGCCCTGCTCGCCAAGCGCCTCGGCCATTTGCAGCCCCAGGCCGCGCGAACCGCCGGTCACCAGTGCGGTTTTGCCGGCGAGGGAAAACAATTCTTGGGTAGTGCGCATAGAGTCTCCTGGCGGTTTCAGATTTCGTAATCCATGCACTGGCGCGATTCGCGCACGGCACCGATGAAGGGCTTGATGGCCTGGTGCAGCGGGTGGTCCGCGTAGGCGTCGAGCGCTTCCTTGTTGGCGAACTCCGAATACAGCACTACGTCATAGGTCGCCTCCAGTCCCGGCTGGCCCAGCGCCACCTCGAACACCAGCGTGCCCGGCACCAGGTCTGCGCAGGAATCGAGCTTGTCCTTCATCTTGCGGGCGTTGGCAGCGCGGTCGCTGCCCTCGGCGAAGTCCTTCAATTTCCACATCACGATGTGCTTGATCATTTTTTACGTCCTTGTCAGAACCACGCGTCGCGCATGTCGAGCGTGGTGGTATCAACACTTGCCAGCAGCTCCAGCTGATGCTGGACCTTGGGCAATTCCCAGTGAAAGTAATAGCGGCAGGCTTGCAGCTTGCCTTGGTAAAAATGCTTCTCGGTGCCGTCCGCAAACGGCAGCTTGCGGGCGGCGACCAAGCCCTGTTCGAGCCAGATCCAGGCGATCACCGTGTGGCCGACCGCTTCCAGATACAGGCTGGCGTTGGCCAGGATCTTGTTCAGGTCGCGCTCACAGTAGAGCGCCTTGGTGACCGCGTCGATGCGCAGCCATTCCTCTTCCAGCAAATCCGCGTTGGCCTGCAGCTCGACGGCGACATCGGCCGCGCGCACCCTGGCGACGGTATCGGCCAGCTGCGCGCTGATGGCCTTGAACAGCGCGCCGTCTTGTGTGATGACCTTGCGCCCCAACAGGTCCAGGCCATGGATGCCGTGGGTGCCCTCATGGATCGCGTTCAAGCGGTTGTCGCGGTAGAACTGCTCGACATTGTATTCGCGCGTGTAGCCGTAGCCGCCGTGCACCTGGATCGCCAGGCTGTTGGCCTCCAGGCACCACTGCGACGGCCAGGATTTGGTGATCGGGGTGAGGAAATCGAGCAGGCGATTGGCGTTCGCGCGCGCCTCGGGTGTGGCGCCTGTGTGCTGCTCGTCGACCAGCCGCGAGCAGTACAGCACCAGCGCCATGGCGCCCTCGGTGTAGGCCTTCTGGGCCAGCAGCATCCGCCGCACGTCGGTGTGCTCGATGATCGGCACTTGCGCCTTGAGCGGGTCTTTTTCGGCCGGCAGGCGCCCTTGCGGGCGGCCGCGCGCGTAGTCGAGCGCGTGCAGGTAGCCGGTGATGCCAAGCACGGTGGCGCCCATGCCCACGCCAATGCGCGCCTCATTCATCATGTGGAACATATTGGCCAGGCCCTGGTTCGGCTCCCCGACCAGGTAGCCGATGGCGCCGGCCTTGCCTTCGGGGCGGAACTTGCCCTCGCCGAAATTGAGCAGGCAATTGGTGGTGCCGCGGTTTCCCATCTTGTGGTTCAGGCCCGCCAGCACAACGTCATTGCGCTCGCCGAGCGCACCATCCTCGCCGACCAGGAACTTGGGCACGATGAACAGGGAAATGCCTTTCACACCGGGGATCAGTTTGCCGTCGGGGCCGGGAATCTTGGCCAGCACCAGGTGCACGATATTGCCGGCCAGGTCGTGCTCGCCGGCGGAGATCCACATCTTGTTGCCGCTTAGCCGATACTGGCGCTCGCCCTCGGGGCCAGCCACAGGGTCGGCGTCGGCGCGCGTGACGATGTCGGACAGGCTCGAACCGGCCTGCGGCTCGGACAGGCACATGGTGCCGAAATACTGGCCGGCGAACAGCGGCCGCACAAAGCGCTCGATCTGGCGCGCGCTGGCGCACTTGAGCAGCGTGTTGGCGTTGCCGATGGTGAGAAACAGGTAGCTCGAGGTCGACACGTTGGCGGCCGTGAAGTAGGCCGACACCACTTTCTCGACCACGCATGGCAGCTGCATGCCGCCCAGCGCATAGTCCTGGCCGGCGGCCATCAGGCCAGCGGCGGAGAATGCGTCGAGCGCCACCTTCACTTCCGGGATGATGGTCACGCGCTGGCCGTCGAAATGGGGCTCGTTGCTGTCGCTTTTCTTGTTGTGGGGTGCGAACAGCTCAGTCGCGATCTGCTCGGCGGTGTCGATCGCGGCGTTGAAGGTCTCTCGGTTGTGGTCGCAGAAACGCTCGCGCGAGGTCAGCGATTCGACGTCGAGCCAGTCGTACAGGTAGAACTCGAGATCGCGGCGCGACAGGATTTTGGACTGCATGGGCAGGGCTCCCGAAAACGTGGACGAGACAGGACACGGCGGATGATGCGCTGAGCGCTCTTCCGCCCTGCAGTTCGCCGATCTTACAGGACTTCGAACAAGCCGGCCGCGCCCTGGCCGCCGCCAATGCACATCGTCACCACCACGTACTTGACACCGCGCCGCTTGCCTTCGATGAGCGCATGGCCGACCAGGCGGGCGCCCGAGACGCCATACGGGTGGCCGACGGCGATGGCGCCACCGTTGACGTTGAGGCGGTCCATCGGAATGCCAAGACGGTCGGCGCAGTACAGCACCTGCACCGCGAACGCCTCGTTCAGTTCCCACAGACCGATGTCGGCCACCGACAGGCCGGCCTTGTGCAGCAGCTTTGGAATGGCGAACACCGGACCGATGCCCATTTCGTCCGGTTCGCAACCGGCCACCTGGAAACCGCGAAACACGCCCAGCGGCTGCAGGCCCTTGATCTGCGCAGTCTTGCTGCTCATGACGATGGCCACCGAGGCGCCATCGGAAAACTGGCTGGCATTGCCGGCGCTGATCACACCACCCGGCACCGCGCTGCGGATCCTGGAAACGGCGTCGAGCGTGGTGTCGGCGCGGATGCCTTCATCGGCCGAAATCGTCACTTCGCGCGAGACGAGCATGCCGCTGGCCTTGTCGGCCACGCCCATGATGGTGGTCATCGGGACGATTTCGGCGTCGAAGCGGCCGGCCGCCTGCGCGCTGGCGGCGCGCAGCTGACTTTGCACGCCGTATTCGTCCTGGCGCTCGCGACCGATGCCGTAACGCTTGGCGACTGTCTCGGCCGTCTGCAGCATCGGCCAGTACAGTTCCGGCTTGTGCTGCTGCAGCCAGACTTCGGCCAGCATGTGGGTGTTCATTTCCTGCTGGACGCAGGAGATCGACTCGACGCCGCCGGCGGCGTAGATCTCGCCCTCGCCGGCGATCACGCGCTGGGCGGCCAGGGCAATGGTCTGCAGGCCCGAGGAGCAGAAACGGTTGACCGTCATGCCGCCCGTGGTCACCGGGCAGCCGCCGCGCAGCGCGACCTGGCGCGCGATGTTGGCGCCGGTGGCGCCTTCCGGATTGGCGCAGCCCATCAGCACGTCTTCGACTTCGCCCGGCTCGATGTTGGCACGCCCAATGGCCGCCTGCAGCGCGTGGCCGCCCAGGGTCGCGCCGTGGGTCATGTTGAACGCGCCTTTCCATGATTTGGCCAAGGCGGTGCGGGCGGTCGATACGATGACGGCGTCTATCATTGAGAGTCTCCTGAGATGGTAAATGTGGCGCGCTGCGTGGTCTGCTTTCCAAGCAGAATAGCACATTTTAGTACGGTCGTTCGCAAATTTATTCGCGCCAGGCTGGCGGGACCATGAGTGACGAAACAGGGGGCGTCCAGCCCTGCGCTTTTCCATCGTACATCATCGAAATTTATGCGTGAAAACAGGTGTAAGTTTGCCGTAAGTTTGAAGCAAGCATGCCGTAAGTTTAAGCAGCCACACTGCGATTCAGCTGACGAAGTACCGGCTAATCCGAGACCGCTTCAACATCAATATACGGAGACATCAATGGCACATTCACCAGGCATTACCGCCGACGGGCGCAAACCCGCCACCACCGGCGGCCTCACCAAGGAAGAACGCAAGGTTATTTTCGCGTCTTCGCTGGGTACAGTTTTTGAGTGGTACGATTTTTACCTCTACGGTTCGCTCGCCGCAATCATCGCCAAGCAGTTTTTCATCGGCGACCCAACCACCACCTTCATTTTCGCCCTGCTCGCATTCGCCGCCGGCTTCATCGTGCGTCCGTTCGGCGCGCTCGTGTTCGGTCGCCTCGGCGACATGATCGGCCGCAAGTACACCTTCCTGATCACCATCATGATCATGGGTGCATCGACCTTCGTTGTCGGCTTGTTACCGAGCCATTCGCAAATCGGCATTGCAGCGCCGATCATCCTGGTCAGCCTGCGCATCCTGCAGGGCCTGGCACTGGGCGGCGAATACGGCGGCGCGGCAACTTACGTCGCCGAGCACGCACCGGAAGGCAAGCGCGGCTACTTCACCTCGTGGATCCAAACCACGGCAACGCTGGGCTTGTTCCTGTCGCTGCTGGTGATCCTGGGCACCCGTACCGCCATGGGCGAAGCCGAGTTCGCGGCCTGGGGCTGGCGCGTGCCGTTCCTGGTGTCGGTGCTGCTGCTGGCCGTGTCGGTCTGGATTCGCCTCTCCATGAGCGAGTCGCCAGCGTTTGCGAAAATGAAGGCTGAGGGCAAGACCTCCAAGGCGCCGTTGACGGAATCGTTCCTGAAGCCGAAAAACGCCAAGATCGTGCTGCTGGCCCTGATCGGCCTGACAATGGGCCAGGCCGTGGTCTGGTACACCGGGCAATTCTACGCGCTGTTCTTCCTGACCCAGACGCTCAAGGTCGACGGCGCCACCGCCAACATCATGATCGCCGTCTCGCTGGCCCTGGCGACCCCGTTCTTCATCTTCTTCGGCTCGCTGTCGGACAAGATCGGCCGCAAATGGATCATCCTGGGCGGCTGCCTGATTGCCGCGTTGACCTACTTCCCGATCTTCACCTCCCTGACCCACTACGCCAATCCGGCGCTTGAGGCGGCACTGAAAAACTCGCCAGTCGTGGTCGTCGCCGATCCCGAGTCCTGCCACTTCCAGTTCAACCTGACTGGCCAGAAGAAGTTCCCATCGTCGTGCGACATCGCCACCGGCATCCTGACCCAGTCGTCGGTCAGCTACACCAAGGTCGATGCAGCGCCAGGCACGCTTGCCGCCGTCAAGATCGGCGACAAGGAAATCCCGGGCTTCAACGCCGTGATGACGCCTGATGGCCTGAACTTCGACGCCGATAGCAAAGCCAAGGAAGCGGTCCTGAAGAAAGAAGTGGGCGGCGCCATCAAGACAGCGGGCTATCCAGCCAAGGCCGACTCGGAGCAAATCAACAAGCCGATGGTGGTGCTGCTGCTGTTCATCCTGGTGATCTACGTGACCATGGTGTACGGCCCGGTCGCCGCAATGCTGGTCGAGATGTTCCCGACCAAGATCCGCTACACCTCGATGTCTCTGCCTTACCACATCGGTAACGGCTGGTTCGGCGGCCTGCTGCCAACCACGGCCTTCGCACTGGTGGCCTACAAGGGCGACATCTACTACGGCCTGTGGTATCCGATCGTCGTGGCCCTGGTGACCTTCGTCATCGGTGCCCTGTTCGTGAAAGAGACCAAGGACAACGACATCTACGCCACCGACTGAGTTTCCGCCGGTTTGAACGAAAAATGCCGCTAGCGATAGCGGCATTTTTTTTGATCGTACGGCGTGGCCATGGCGGGCCGCCCGGGCCGCATTCCGCCATGGCGGCGTTGACGCAGACATGGTGGAATGCGCTCCGCTTCCCCCCCTACGGAAAACTCGATTTCCCGAGCGCAGGATCAGCTGTTGAATCGCTTGCCATCTGCTGCCAGCTTGAGCATCAGCGGTGCCGGCGCCCAGGCGTCGCCATGGCGGCCGGCCGCATACTTCTCCATCGCCGTCAGCACATTCGACAAACCTACCGTATCGGCGTAGAACATCGGGCCGCCGCGAAACAGCGGGAAGCCGTAGCCGGTCAGGTACACCATGTCGATGTCGGAGGCGCGCATGGCGATCCCCTCTTCCAGGATGCGCGCGCCCTCGTTGACCAGCGAATACACCAGCCGCTCGACAATTTCAGTGTCGCTGACCTTGCGCCGCTCAACGCCGATATCGGCCGAATGCTGCACGATCATCGCGTTCACTTCCTGCGATGCATAGGCCTTGCGGTCGCCCGCCTTGTAGTCGTACCAGCCGGCGCCGGTCTTCTGGCCAAACCGGCCCATCTCGCACAGCAGGTCGGAGTTCTTCGAGTAGCTCATTTCCGGCGACTCTACATAGCGGCGCTTGCGAATGTACCAGCCGATGTCATTGCCGGCCAAATCGCCCATGCGGAACGGTCCCATCGCGAAGCCGAATTTTTCGATCGCCTTGTCGACCTGCTCGGGCAGGCAGCCTTCATCGAGCAGGAAGCCGGCCTGGCGGCTGTACTGTTCGATCATGCGGTTGCCGATGAAGCCATCGCACACGCCCGAGACGACGCCGGTCTTGCGCAGTTTCTTCGACAGCGCCAGCGTGGTGGCCAGCACGTCCTTGCCGGTGTTCGCGCCGCGCACGATCTCGAGCAGCTTCATCACATTGGCGGGACTGAAAAAGTGGGTTCCGACGACATCTTGCGGACGACCGGTGAAGGCCGCGATCTTGTCCAGGTCCAGCGTCGAGGTGTTCGAGGCGAGGATCGCGCCCGGTTTCATGACCGCGTCGAGCTGCCTGAACACGGACTCCTTCACGCCCATGTCCTCGAATACGGCTTCGACCACGATATCGGCCTGGGCAATGTCGGCGTACGAGAGCGTGCCGCTGATCAGCGCCACGCGCTGTTCGAACTTCTCGGGCGTGAGCTTGCCCTTCTTCATGGTGTTCTCGTAATTGCGGCGGATGACGGCGATGCCCGTGTCGAGCGCCTCCTGCTTCGTTTCGAGCAAGATGACGGGAATTCCGGCGTTGACAAAGTTCATCGCAATGCCGCCGCCCATGGTGCCGGCGCCGATCACGGCAGCACGCAAGATGCTGCGGGTCGCGGTATCGGCCGGTACGTCGGGCACCTTGCTGGCGACGCGCTCGGCGAAGAAGGCGTGGCGCAGGGACTTCGATTCCGGCGTCTGGATCAGGTGCATGAAGCGGTCGCGTTCGAACGCCAGGCCATCGTCAAACTTCATGGTGATCGAGGCGGCCACGGTTTCCAGGCATTCGAGCGGTGCCGGGAACGGGCCGGACATCGCCTTGACGGTGTTGCGCGAAAACTGCAGGAAGGCTTCGTGGTTCGGATAATCGACCTTCCGGTCGCGAACCTTTGGCAGTGGACGAACGTCGGCAACCTTGTTGGCGAAGGCGAGCGCCGAAGCCAGCAGGTCGGCGTCGGCGGCGAACAGTTCGTCGAACAGCGCCGTCTTGGCCAGCTTTTCGGATGCCACGGGCGTGCCCGAAACGACCATGTTCAGGGCCATTTCCAGGCCCAGTACGCGCGGCAGGCGCTGAGTGCCGCCAGCGCCTGGCAGCAAGCCCAGTTTTACTTCAGGCAGTGCGATCTGGGCGCCGGGCATGGCGACCCGATAGTGGCAGCCAAGTGCCAGTTCCAGGCCGCCGCCCATGGCCACGCTGTGAATGGCAGCGACTACTGGCTTGGTCGCGCTCTCAACGGCGTTAATCAGCGTGCGCAGGGACGGCTCGGCCAGCGCCTTTGGGGAATTGAACTCCTTGATGTCGGCGCCGCCAGAAAACGCCTTGCCGGCGCCGGTGATGACGATGGCCTTGACGGCGTCGTCGGCGAGCGCGCGCCGGATGCCGGCAACGGCCGCGCTGCGGGTCTCCAACCCCAGTCCGTTGACGGGCGGATTGTTCAGTGTAATGACGGCGACGCTGTCAGTGACCAGGTATTCGGCGCTCATGTCTCTTCCTTTGTTGGTTGGATCAGCAAGCGTCAACTATACCTTATAATAGAACGATCGTATTATTTTTTCGCACAGCGCTCGGCTCACACCTCCAGCCACTCCTTGCGCACGGCGGCGTCGGCGCGCAAAGCGCCTGGCGTGCCCTCGAACACGATCGCGCCATGGCCCATGACCAGCACGCGCTGCGAAATGTCGAGCGCGATGGCCAGCTTTTGTTCGACCAGCAGCACCGAGATGCCCTTCTCCTTCAACGCCAGCAGGTATTCGGCCACCAGCGCCACGATCTTTGGCGCCAGCCCCTCGGTGGGCTCGTCGATCATGATCAGGTCCGGGTCGCCCATCAGGCTGCGGCACAGGGTCAGCATTTGCTGTTCGCCGCCCGACAGGAAGCCGGCGGCGACGGCGCGCCGCTCCTGCAGGCGCGGGAACATGCGGTACATATCGGCCAGCGACCAGCGGCCGCTGACAGCTGCATTTTTCTGGCCCAGCATCAGGTTCTGCTCGACCGTCAAGGTGGGGAAGATATCCCGGTTCTCCGGCACGTAACCGACACCCTTGTGGGCGATCTGGAAGGCCTTCAGTCCAAGCAGCTGCTCGCCCTTGAATCGCACCGAGCCGGTGGCGCTGACCTGGCCCATGACCGCCTTGACCAGGGTCGAGCGCCCCACGCCGTTGCGGCCAAGCAGGCTGACGATCTCGCCTTCGCCCACGCACAGGTCGACGCCGTGCAGGATGTGGCTCTTGCCATAGTAGGCGTTCAGACCCGTCACTTCGAGCAGCTTGTTCATGCTGGCCCCTCATGGCCCAGGTAGGCTGCCTGCACCGCCGGGTTGGCGCGCACTTTTTCCGGCGTGTCGCAGGCGATCACCTCGCCATACACCAGCACCGCGATCTTGTCGGCCAAACCGAATACCACGCTCATATCGTGCTCCACCATGACCAGCGTCTTGCCGACCGTGACGTTGCGGATCAATTCGACGGCGGCATCCGATTCCGAGCGGCTCATGCCGGCGGTCGGCTCGTCGAGGAGGATCACGTCGGCGCCGCCAGCGATGGTGATGCCGATCTCCAGCGCGCGCTGCTCCGCATAGGTCAGCACCGCCGCCGCAACGTGGCGCTGGCGCTGCAATCCAATCTGCTCGAGCACCATCTCGGCGCGCTCATGCGCGTCGCGCAGTCCGCCCAGGCGCTGCCAGAACGAGTACTTGTAGCCGAGCGACCAGAGCACCGCGCAGCGCAGGTTTTCAAAGACCGACAGTTGATCGAACAGATTGCTGATCTGGAAACTGCGCCCCAGGCCGAGGCGGTTGATCTCGAAAGGCTTCAAACCGCCAATGCTGCGTCCATTCAGGCAGATCTCGCCGCTGCTGACACCGAAGCGCCCCGACACCAGGTTGAACAGGGTCGATTTGCCAGCCCCGTTCGGCCCGATCACGGCGCAGCGTTCTCCCATGGCCACGCTGAGCTGGGCGCCGCGGATGATTTCGGACTTGCCGAAACTCTTGCGTACGTCCTTCAATTCAAGCGCGGCCGTCATGCGCCGCTCCCCCGCTGGCTTGCCGCGATTTCCGCATTCACTTCACTCCATGTCAATGAATACCCCGGTTGCACCAGCCGGTAGCCGGCCATGCCGATCGCCACCAGGCCGGCAGCGAGCAGCCACGGCGTGGCACTGGCTGTATCGACTGGCTGGCCGAACAGGCGCATGGCGCTGCCGTTGGCCGCATCCAGCGTCAGGTGGTAGAGCATCTCGATGGCCATCACCAGGCCCACGCAGCCAGCCAGCAGCAGGGCCGCAAGGGCCAGCAGGGGCTGGCGGATGCGTCCGAACTTGCCGGCCCTGGCCACACGCAGCAACAGCATCAACAGGCTCGAGAGTCCGGCCGGCGCGAAACGCACCATCAGCAGGAAGAACAGGCCAAGGTACAACTGCCACGCGGGCGTATATTCGGACAGCATCACCGAAAAGAAGATGCCAACGACCGCGCCCAGCAAAGGGCCGAAGAAAAAGCCGATGCCGCCGATGAAAACGAACAGCAGCACGCCGCCGGAGCGGACCGCGCTCACGTTTTCCGCGCTGACGATCTCGAAATTGATCGCCGACAGGCCGCCCGAAATGCCCGCGAAGAAAGCTGACACGATCAGTGTCAGATAGCGTACCCACTGGCTGTCGTAGCCGACAAATTCGACCCGCTCCGGGTTATCGCGCACCGCGTTGAGCATGCGGCCAAGCGGGGTCTGGGTAAAAGCGAACATGGCGATGGTGCTGGCAAACAGCCAGAACGCGATCAGGTAGTAGACCTGGATCTGCGGACCGTAGCTGATCCCCAGCACTGGCGCGCCGCTGGCCCGGTTGGTGGTCACGCCGCCCTCGCCGCCAAAAAAGCCGGGGAACATCAGCGATCCCGCGAACACCAGTTCCACCAGGCCGAGCGTGATCATGGCAAAGGTGTTGCCCGACTTGCGCGTGGTGACATAGCCAAACAGGACCCCGAAACCCATTCCCGCCACACCCCCGAGCAGTGGAATGAGCGAGGTCGGGATACCCAGGCCCTTGTTCATCGCATGGATCGCGCAGAAGGCGCCAAGGCCCGAGTAGACCGCATGGCCGAAGGAGAGCATGCCGCCCTGCCCCAGCAGCATGTTGTACGACAGGGCGAAAATCATGACGGTGCCGATTTGCGACAGGATCGACAGCGCTGCGCCTTTGGTAAACACCAGCGGCGCAACGAGCAGCAGCAATGCGAACGCGCTCCACACCAGGTAGCGGCCCAGGTTCAGTGGCGCATAACTGAGCCTCATTCGCGCGTCCCCATCAAGCCCTTGGGGCGGAAAATGAGGATCAGCACCAGCAGCAGGTAGGGCAGGATCGCCGCGCTCTGGGCGATCGTCACGTTCAGCAGCGCATGGCCGGGCGTGTCGGGGCCCACCGTGATGCCGGCCCAGCCCAGCAGGCTTTGCATCGAATAGTCGAGCGCCACGGCGAAGGTCTGCAGCACCCCGATCAGCAGCGAGGCGACGAAGGCGCCGGCCAGCGAACCCATGCCGCCGACCACCACGACCACGAAGATGATGCTGCCCACCGTGCCCGCCATGCCCGGTTCGGTGACAAAGGCGTTGCCACCGATGACCCCGGCCAAACCAGCCAGCGCGCAGCCGCCGCCGAACACCCACATGAAGATGCGCGGCACGTTGTGGCCCAGCGCTTCGGCCGCCTCGGGGTGGGTCAGCGCGGCCTGGATCACCAGCCCCACACGGGTGCGCGTGAGCAGCAGGTAGATCGCTGCGAGCATGGCCAGCGCCACCAGCATCATGAAGCCGCGGTAGATTGGAAAACTTGTTGTGAACAGCGTGAACAGGGGCCCGTCAAGCTCGCGCGGGATCGGATACGGCACGGCCGCGCGGCCCCAGACCAGCTGCACCAGTTCGACGATCAGGTAGGACAGGCCGAATGTGAACAGCAGTTCTGGAATGTGGCCGAATTTATGCAACGGGCGCAAGCCATAGCGCTCGACCAGCGCGCCGATCAGGCCGACCGAGATCGGCGCAAGCACCAGCGCCGGCCAGAAACCGAGCTTGCTGCTGATGGTGTAGGCCGTGTAGGCGCCCAGCATGTAGAAACTGGCGTGCGCAAAATTGAGCACGCCCATCATGCTGAAAATCAGGGTCAGGCCGGACGACAGCATGAACAGCAGCAGGCCGTAGCTGACGCCGTTCAGCAGGGTGAACAGGGTGAATTCCATGGGTGCCAAGTGTGGGGAATTGAAACGTAAAACTTGTGAATACATCGAAAATTAAAAATATTCACTAGCTCGCAGGGTGGGCCCCTTGGGGTCCCACCCTACGGTTTTCGATGGCTTACGCGCCGGGACGCTTCATTTGGCAGGACGTGGGTTGGCCGGCCACGTAGGCGTCGATTTTCTTGTCCACCTTCCAGCCGTAGCCGGTGTTCTCCTGGTCGTATTTGACGTCTTTGCCGTTGGTCTTGGTCCAGGTGGCGATGAGCAGCGGTTGCGCCAGCTGGTGATCAAGCTTGTTCATCGTCACGTCGCCATTGAGGCTATTGAAATGCATGCCTTCCATCGCGAACGCCACCTTGACCGGGTCGGTCGACTTGCTCGCCTTGATCGCCTGCGACAGCATGCCGATGCTGCTGTGCGTTTGCGCCGTGTAGAAATCGTCGTTGTACTTCTTCTTGAACGCTTCGACGATTTCCTTGCCGCTGAACTGGTCGTTATTGACCATCCAGTTGCCGACAATTTTCACGTGATCCGCACCGGCCGCCCCGATCGCGGTCGGCACACCGGTAGTGATCGCATAGTAGGTGTAGAAATTGGCCTTCAGGTCGGCGTCCTTGGCGGCGCGAATCAGCAGCGCGAGGTCGGCGCCCCAGTTGCCGGTGATGACGGTATCCGCGCCCGAGGCCTTGATCTTGGCGATATACGGCGAAAAATCCTTGACCTGGGCGATCGGGTGCAGATCGTCGCCGACGATCTTGATGTCCGGGCGCTTGCGCTTCAGGTACTCCTTGGCGGCGCGGCTGACGGCCTGGCCGAACGAGTAATTCTGGCCGATGATGTAGACGTTCTTGATGTCCTTGTTGGGCGCCATGTAGGTCGTCAGCGCCTCCATCTTCATGTCGGAATTGGCATCGAAGCGGAAATGCCAGAAGCTGCACTTGCTGTTCGTCATGTCAGGATCGACGGCCGCGTAATTGAGGTAGACCACTTCCTTGCCGGGGTTGCGCTCATTGTGCTTGTTGATCGCGTCGAGCAGCGCCAGGCCGGCGCCCGAGCCATTGCCCTGGGTGATGTAGCGGTAGCCCTGGTCGATCACCGCCTTGAGCTGGGTGAGCGACTCCTGGGGACTGCCCTTGTTGTCGAAGCCGACCACTTCAATCTTGTGCTCGCCCGCCCATTTCTGGCTGTTGGCAAGCTCCGCGATGGCCTGAAAACTCTTGAGCTGGTTCTGCCCGACCGGCGCAAACGCCCCGGACAAGGGGTCGATGAAGGCGATTTTCACCGTCTCCGCCTGGGCCGCGATGGCCGCCACTGCGAGGGTCACTGCCAGGGCCAGCGGGCGTATCAATGTCTTCATTGTCTCGTTCCTTTTTATAGTGGTCGGGTCTCTGCCCATGCAGCACGGCGCTGCGTCATGCGCTTGGTAAGATGTGCTCCTTGAACTGCTCGCGCAGCTTGTTTTTCTGGATCTTGCCAGTCGCGCCCATCGGCAGCGCTTCGACGAACACGACGTCGTCGGGCATCCAGAATTTGGCGACCTTGCCCTCGAAGTAGGCCAGCAACTGCTCGCGCGTGAGATCCTGGCCCGGCTTCCTGACCACCAGCAGCAAGGGCCGCTCGTCCCACTTCGGGTGCGCAATGCCGATGCAGGCGGCCATCAGGACCGCTGGATGGGCCATGGCGATGTTCTCAAGGTCGATCGTGCCGATCCACTCACCGCCCGATTTGATCACGTCCTTGCTGCGGTCGGTGATCTGCATATAGCCGTCGGCATCGATGGTGGCCACGTCGCCGGTCGGGAACCAGCCGTCCTGCAGCACGTCGCCGCCCTCGTTGCGGAAGTAGCCCGAAATGATCCATGGCCCTTTCACCAGCAAGTGGCCGTAGGTGCTGCCGTCCCAGGCCAGTTCCACGCCGGCGTCGTCGACGATCTTCATGTCGACACCATACACGGCATGTCCCTGTTTCTGCAGGATCTTGCGCTGCGCCTCTTTTGGCAGCGACAGGTGGCGGTTCTGCAGGCCGCAGGCAGTGCCCAGCGGCGACATCTCCGTCATGCCCCAGGCGTGGGTCACCTGCACGCCGAACTTGTCGATCAGGGTGTCCATCATGGCTGGCGGACAGGCCGAGCCGCCGATCACGGTGCGCCGGAAAGTCGAGAAGGTCAAATTGTTCTGGATCGCGTAGTTGATCAGGCCGAGCCAGACCGTGGGCACGCCGGCCGAGAAAGTCACGCCTTCGGCCTCGAACAAGTCGTACAGCGACTTGCCGTCCAGCGCCGCGCCCGGATACACCATCTTGGCGCCCGACAGCAGCACCGAGTACGGCAAACCCCAGGCGTTCACGTGGAACATTGGCACCACTGGCAGCACCGTGTCCATGGCCGACACGTTCAGCGCGTTCGGCATGGCCGAGCCGTAGGCGTGCAGCACACTCGAACGGTGGGAGTACAGCGCCCCTTTCGGATTGCCCGTGGTGCCGGACGTGTAGCACAGCGACGCGGCCGAGTTTTCATCGAACTGCGGCCAGGCATACTGGTCTGAACTTGCCTCGATCAAGTCTTCATAGCACAGCAGCCTGGCGATATTGGTGGCCGGCGGCATGCGGTCGCGGTCGGCCATCAGCACGAAGGCCTTGACCGTCTTGCAGTGGGCGGCGACGGCTTCGATCAGCGGCAGGAAGCTCAGGTCGAAAAACAAGACCTGGTCTTCGGCGTGGTTGGCGATGTAGGCGATTTGCTCGGGGTGCAGGCGCGGATTGATGGTGTGCAGCACCGCGCCGGAGCCGGAAATGGCGTAGTACAGCTCCATGTGGCGGTAGCCGTTCCAGGCCAGCGTGGCGACCCGCTCGCCCATCCGCACGCCCAGCCCGGCCAGCGCATTGGCCATCTGGCGCGCGCGGCGGTGGCAGTCGCGGTAGGTATAGCGGTGGAGGTCGCCCTCAAGGCGGCGTGAAACGATTTCCGAACTTCCATAGTGCCTTGCGGCGTACTCGATAATGCTGGAAATGAGCAAGGGCTGGCTCATCATTTGCCCCATCACGGGACTCATCGGAAAAGGCGGCATCGACACTCCTGTGCTGTACCTGCGGTTGGAACGCCCAGTTTGGTACGACCGTGCTAAAACAGTCAATGTTTTTCGATGCTGCGCCGCAGCACCCGGTGCCGGCGTTGCGCCTGCGGTAAAATTCCCCATTCCCCCACATCGACTGGAACTGCCATCGCTGCCGACGATCTCCCGCTGAACAACAGCTTCGCCGCCCTGCCGCCCGACTTCTACACCCGACTGATGCCCACGCCCCTGCCGGCACCGTATTTCGTGGCCGCCAGCCCGGGCGCGGCGGCGCTCGCTGGCATCGACCCGGCCGCCCTGGACAAGCCGGACCTGCTGGCCGTGTTCGCCGGCAACGCGGCGCCGGCGCGCGCCCAGCCCCTGTCGGCCGTCTATTCCGGGCACCAGTTCGGCGTCTGGGCCGGCCAGCTCGGCGATGGCCGCGCCATCCTGCTGGGCGAGCTGTCCGGACCCGGGGGGGCGCTCGAATTGCAGCTCAAGGGAGCTGGCTTGACGCCCTACTCGCGCATGGGCGACGGACGGGCCGTGCTGCGCTCGTCGATCCGCGAATTCCTCTGCTCGGAGGCGATGGCCGCGCTGGGCATCCCCACCACGCGCGCACTGGTGCTCGCCGGTTCCGACCAGGGTGTGCTGCGCGAAACGGTCGAGACCGCCGCCGTGCTCACCCGCATGGCGCCCAGTTTCGTGCGTTTCGGCTCCTTCGAGCACTGGTTCTACCGCGACCAGCCCGGGCAATTGCGGATCCTGGCCGACTATGTGATCGATGGTTTCTATCCGCAGCTGCGCTCGGACCCGAATCCCTATCAGGCGCTGCTGGCCGAAGTGACCCGCCGCAGCGCCCACATGATCGCGCACTGGCAAGCGGTCGGATTCATGCACGGCGTGATGAACACGGACAATATGTCGATCCTGGGCCTGACGCTGGACTACGGCCCCTTCGGTTTCATGGAAGCCTTCGATCCCGGCCACATCTGCAACCACACGGACCAGCAAGGCCGCTACTCCTACGCCAACCAGCCGCAGGTGGGCCACTGGAATTGCTACGCGCTGGGCCAGGCCCTGCTGCCCCTGATCGGCACGGTCGAAGAGACCGAGGCCGCGCTGGCGTGCTACCAGCCGCAGTTCGCCGCCAGGATCGACCAGCTGCTGCACGCTAAGCTTGGCTTAAGTACGGTGCGCGAAGATGACCGCGCCTTGTTCGACGCCACCTTCGCGCTGATGCAAGCCAACCAGGTCGACTTCACCCGCTTTTTCCGCCTGCTGGCCGAGCTGCGCAGGGAGGGCGAAGCCGGTCCGCTGCGCGATGAATTCATCGACCGCGCCGCCTTCGACGCCTGGGCCGGGCGCTACCGTGCGCGCCTGCAATACGAGGCGGCCAGCGACGACGAGCGGCGCGCCGCGATGAACCGGGCCAACCCCAAATACGTGCTGCGCAACTACCTGGCACAAGTGGCCATCGAAAAGGCGCAGAATAAGGATTACTCGGAAATTCGCCAATTGCTGACAGTACTGGAGCGCCCGTTCGACGAACAGCCTGAATACGAACGGTATTGCGCCTTGCCGCCCGACTGGGCAAGCCACCTTGAAGTGAGTTGCTCCTCCTGAAAGACGAACCATGACCGACAAAGTACACAAGACGGACGCCGAATGGCGCGCCCAGCTCGATCCGATGGCATACCAGGTCACGCGCCACGCGGCCACGGAACGCGCCTTCACGGGCAAATTCTGGGACCACCACGGGCACGGCATCTACACCTGCGTCTGCTGCAACACGCCCCTGTTCGCCTCGGATGCGAAATTCGACTCCGGCTGCGGCTGGCCCAGCTACTTCACGGCGCTCGATCCGGCCAATGTGACTGAAATTGTCGACCGCAGCCATGGTATGCTGCGCACCGAAATCGTGTGCGCGCTGTGCGAGGCCCACCTGGGACATGTGTTCCCGGACGGCCCGCCGCCCACTGGCCTGCGCTACTGCATCAATTCGGCGTCTTTGCGCTTCGACCCAACCTAAGCTGACATTCATGAAATTCTTGTTCGACCTTTTCCCGATCCTGCTGTTCTTTAGCGTCTTCAAGCTTGCCGAGATCTATGAGCAGCTGGCCTACAGCCTGGTGGCCAGGTATTTGAGCGGCTTCATCTCGGGCGGCAGCATCAAGCCCGACCAGGGGCCGATCATCCTCGCGACGGTGGTGGCGATCATCGCCACGGTCGGCCAGCTGCTGTATGTGAAACTGCGCGGGCGCAAGATCGACGGCATGCTGTGGGTGTCCTTCCTCGTCATCACCGTGTTCGGCAGCCTGACCATCTACCTGCACGACGACACCTTCATCAAATTGAAGCCGACCATCATCTACTGGGTGTTCGCGCTGGCCCTGTGCATAGGCCATTTCGGCTTTCGCAAGAATATGATGCGCCAGGTGATGGAGCAGCAAATCAAGCTGCCAGAGGCGGTCTGGGACCGGGTCGCGTGGTCGTGGATGGCCTTCTTCTTCAGCATCGGCCTGATCAACCTGTTTGCCGCCTTTGTGCTGTTCAAGGACAATACCAGCGCCTGGGTCAGCTTCAAGCTGTTTGGCATCACCGGCATCATGTTCGTGTTCATCATCGCCCAGACCCTGTTCCTGGCCAAGCATATCGAGGAGGAAGCATGAGCGGCCGTCCCGAGCGCATCCGCGCCCAGCTGGAGGCGGCGCTGGCGCCGACGGTGCTGGAGCTGACGGACGAATCGGCGCTGCATGCCGGCCACGCCGGCGCGGCCTCGGGCGGCGGGCACTACCGCCTGAAGATTGTTTCCGCCCGATTCGAGGGGCTCAGACTCGTCATGCGACATCGACTCGTGTATGATTCCGTGCACGATATGATGCACACTGAGATCCATGCACTGGCCATCACAGCGTTGGCACCGTCCGAACTGTAGGAAAGTGCATTGCTTTCAGGAATTCTTAAGTAATCTATTCGACAATTAAAACGTATTACAAGAACTTACTCTATCAGGTAACTTTTCCCCAACAGGATTTAATAATGACTTTTAAGCCAGCCCGTTTGCTGTTAGCCCTTCTCGCTGTCGCCGCCATGCCGGTCATGGCGCAAAACATTGCCACCGTGAACGGTAAAGCCATTCCAAGTTCGCGCGCCGACGCCGTCGTCAAGCAAGTAGTTGCCCAAGGTCAACAACCAGACTCGCCGCAGCTGCGCGACCTGGTCAAGAAAGACTTGATCGCCCGTGAAGTGATGATGCAGGAAGCCGTCAAGCAAGGGTTCGAGAAGGACGCCACCGTCAAGCAGCAGGTCGAAGCGGCGCGCCAGACCATCGTCATCAATGCACTGGTGCGCGACTACCTGACCAAGAATCCGATCAAGGACACCGACATCCAGGCCGAGTACGACCGCTTCAAGACCCAGGCCGGCGACAAGGAATACCATGTGCGCCACATCCTGGTCGAGACCGACGCTGATGCCAAGGCCGTCATCGCCAAGCTGAAGGCCGGCGCCAAGTTCGAAGACCTGGCCAAGACCTCGAAAGACCAGGGCACTGCGGCCAACGGCGGCGACCTCGACTGGGCTACCCCGTCGTCGTTCCCGAAAGTGTTCGCCGATGCCTTCGTGGCGCTGCAAAAAGGCCAGGTCACGGAAAGCGCCGTGCAGACCCCGAACGGCTTCCACGTGATCAAGCTCGACGACGTGCGCCCTGCCAAGCTGCCATCGCTGGAAGAAGTCAAGCAGCAGATCGGCGAAGCGCTGCAGCAGAAGAAGCTGCAAGCCTACCAGGAAGAAATGGTTAAGAAAGCCAAGGTCCAGTAATTCCTTGGTGCAGCATCAGTACCGCCGGCGCCTGTGCGCCGGCGTTCGATTTTAATGAGTCAGGCATGCGTCCTGCCCGTCAGGCGCGCCGCGCTTCATCTTAGAGGACCAGAACAATGATCTTGCAACCCGCCCGCCTGCTGCTCGCCTTGACCGCCCTGGTCGCCGCGCCCGTGTTTGCGCAAAACGTCGCCACCGTCAACGGCAAGCCGATTCCCGCCGCCCGCGTGGACCAAGTCGTCAAGCAGCTCGTCGCTGCCGGCAAACAGACCGACACCCCTGCCCTGCGTGAAGCCATCAAGAAAGACCTGATCGGCCGCGAAGTGCTGATCCAGGAAGCCGACAAGCAAGGCTACGGCCTCAAGCCGGACGTCAAGGCCACGCTGGAGAACGCGCGCCAGAGCATCATCATCAACGCCATGCTGGCCGAGTACGTCAAGAAGAACCCGGTCAAGGATGCCGACATCAAGGCCGAGTACGACAAGTACAAGTCCCAGGTCGGCGAGAAGGAATACCACGCCCGCCACATCCTGGTGGCCACCGAAGACGAAGCGAAGGCGATCATCGCCAAGCTGAAGAAGGGCGAGAAGTTCGAGGAATTGGCCAAGCAGTCGAAAGACGGTTCGGCAGCCAACGGCGGCGACCTGGACTGGGCCAGCCCGGCGTCCTACGTGCCTGAGTTCTCGAAAGCCATGGTGGCCCTGCAAAAAGGCGCGATCACCGAGACCCCGGTCAAGTCGCAGTTCGGCTACCACGTGATCAAGCTGGAAGACACGCGCGCGGCCAAGGTGCCCGCATTCGACGAAGTCAAGCAGCAGGTGGCCGAGTCGCTGCAGCAGCGCAAGCTGCAAACGTACCGCGAAGAGCTGATGAAGAAAGCCGTCATCAAGTAAGCAATTCCGTCCGAGGGGTCAGACCCCGGTTTTTCCCTTGGGGGTCTGACCCCGGTTCGCAGACGCTGTCTCAACCGGGGTCAGCCCCCCTTGAAAGCAAAACCGGGGTCTGCCCCTAATGGCGTTAAGTTAAGTGCTTGACGCCATTTTTCTCTTGTAAACAATTGC
>JAZJYV010000069.1:0-42121 GCA_040390195.1 Pseudomonadota bacterium
CCGCTGGCGGCCAACCAGCTGGTGCAAAAGAAGCTGGCCGACATGCAGACCGAGATCACGCTGGGCCTGCAAGGCTGCCTGCAGCTGGGCCGCATGAAGGACGCCGGCACGGCGGCGGTGGAAATCACCTCGATGATGAAGCGCAATTCCTGCGGCAAGTCGCTCGACATCGCCCGCGTGGCCCGCGATATGCTCGGCGGCAACGGCATCTCCGACGAATTCGGCGTGATCCGCCACATGGTGAACCTGGAGGTGGTCAACACCTACGAAGGCACGCACGACATCCACGCCCTGATCCTGGGCCGCGCCCAGACCGGCATCCAGGCCTTCCAGTAATAAAATCCGGAGACAGGGCGCGCTTTCGCGCTCTTCCAACGGCAAGATCGCGCAAAAAAACCGGGGTCAGAACACGTTTCAGAAAATGAAACGTGTTCTGACCCCGGTTTTTTTGCGCGACCTTGAGACGGTCCGGGCGCTTAGAACTTGTAGCCGATGCCCAGGCTGACGGCGAACGGGTCGAGCTTGATGTCGAGCGACTGGCCGGAAGAAAACGCGGCGTGCGTCTTCAGGTAAGTCTTGGTCACGGCAACATCGGCATACCATTTCGCGTTGATCGCCACCGCCACGCCCGCCTGCAAGGTGCCGGCAAACTTATTCTCGAGCTTGAACGTCGTCGGCGTCGCGCCGGGATTGGTGATCGCCGTGAAGCCGTTCGATCCCCTCGCCTTCTGGAAATAGGCGTAGGTCAGGCCCAGGCCCACATAGGGGCGCACCATCGCAGCCGGCTCGAACAGGTGGTACTGGATGAAGGCCGTCGGCGGCAGGGCCTCGACGGTGGCGATGGTGCCCATGCCGGCAATGGCGTCGGCGCCGCTGAGCTTGTGCTTGTAGGGCATGCCCAGGTCCAGTTCGAGCGAGATGTTGTCGGTCAGCCCGTAACCGACGATCAGCACCGGCTTGGTGTCGCTGTTGACGTCGGCTTTCGAATGCGGCAAGCTCGGCGCCGTGATGTCGCCACTGTCGACCTTCGGCGTGATCTTGTTGAAGCCTACCTTGGCCGTCCACTGGTCGGCGCTTTGCGCGGCGGCGCTGCCGGCCAGCGTCATCGCGACGCAGAGCGCCAACATCTTCACTGCGCTATTCAAACGTAATTTCATTTTATCTCCTGATTCAATTGTCTATGGCGGTCGCCCGCGGCGCCGGAGCGCGCGCATCGCTGCGCGCGCGGCCTGCTTACAGCCAGCCTTTGATGATCATCTTTTCCGACACATAGCTCGCCAGCAGGCGGTGCGTGTAGGGCGTCGGATGGACCGTGTCGGCAAATTTGTAATGGCTGATGTCGCCGGCAATCACATTGCTGGCATTGCAGCCGAGCGAGTTGACCAGCGGGTTGGGACCGCAGGCGGGCGTCGTGATGTTGCTCAGGCCATAGGAGCCCGGATTGGCCGTGTGGTCCTTGTCGACCGCATACACGTCAATTTGCAGGATCTTCGCTTCGCCCGACACCGCCGCCTTGAGCGCGTCATTGTAGGCGGCCACGGCGGCCGAGATCAGGCCGCGGGTCGACGCATCCTGCGACAGGCCCGATGGCGTCGTCGCCACATCCGGCAAGTTGTTGAGCACCACATAGTTGGCGCCCTTGGCGACGATCTGCGACTTGATCAAGGCACCCAGTTCGGTGCCGACAGCGGCCATGCCTCCGATCACGCGCGGGCCGTTGGCGGCGGCATAGGCCGCACCGGCGGCGGCGCCGGCGGTGGCGCCGGCCGCATTGCCTGCCGCCACAGCGGCAGTCTGCGCCTTGAGCACGATGGGGCCGTACACGGCCGGCGAAGCGACCGCCTGGTTGCCCGGCTGGATGGCGGCGGTACCGACGGCCGCAGCGACCACGCTGTCGTCCGTATGGCCGACACGCGCCGATTCGGTCGCCATCGCCAAGCCGATGGCTTGGGCGGCGGTGGTCGGATTGGTCGCGCCGGCGGCGAGCAGCGGCACCAGCGTGCTGGCGAAAGTCGCCGCGCCCACTTTGGCGCCTTCGGCCGCGCCGGCGGCATTGCCGGCGGCGGTGGCGTCGGCCGTCAGGCCAGCCAGCTGCATCAGCAAATCGTTGGCGCCGGCCCAGACGAAGACCACTTCATCGCCGTTGAACTTGCCACCATGGGCCGCCAGGTGGTTGGCGATCTGGGTCGTCACCGGCACCGTCAGGTCGCCGCGCGTCGCGCCGGTCAGCTTGTTGCCCACACCAACAGGATTGCTCACGCGCGCGCCGCCCTGGGCGTAGCCGTAGCAGTTCGGATTGCTGACGATGGGCACGTTAAATCCGGTCGGGCCGCCCGACAGGCCCGTCATCGCCGCGCACGGCACGGGCAGGCCAAGCTGGGGCGCCATCAGTTCGGTCCAGGTCTTGCCGGTCAGCGTGGAAACCTTGGCGCTGCTGTCGCCATTGATGGTGAACTTGCCGCCGCCGGCGGCGGCGACCGGGCCGACCGCGTAGCTGCCCACATCGGACAGGCTGTCGCCAAAGGTGACCTGGTTCTTGAACGCCGTTTTCGGTGTTTGGTCCCCGCCGCTGCTGCCATTGCCGCCGCATGCGACCAGGGCGGCCGCGGTGAGCAATGCCAGCACAAAATTGGTTTGACGCATTGTGTCTCCTTGTAGAAATTTTTTAGTATTAAACGAACGGCCGTGCTATTCGCAACCCGACTAATATGCCAGTGTTCCACACCCTTGTATAGGGAAAAACTTCAAGCTGCGTCAGTTCGATGCAACAAGTCGGGCGTGCTTGACAAGTCCCTGGAAAATTGTCAAAAACATGATTTTTTGTCGCAAGCTTGCCACGTCTATGGCGCGCTGCTGGCCTGGAAAAAGGCGCGCACGGCCTGGAAGCAGAATGGCGCGACCAGGCCGGCGTGGTAGTTGCTCTCGACGGCCGCGTCGCCCGAATCGCCGTGCTGGAGCGCGTCCAGCCGCAACGCCAGCTTGGCCGCGAGAAAGCCTGCCTTCTGGTTGCGGTAGGGGTCGGACAGGCCGGGCACGGTGTCGAGGTCCACTTCGAGCACCGCGCCGGCCGCCGTCAGCGCGCGGTAGTAGGCCAGCGCCGACACCGTGTTCTGGTATGGCACCGTGGGATCCCCGTTGCCACCGCACAGCATCAGCGCCGAAGCCGGCGTGAAGTTGCGCACATCGTTCTGGCGCAGCAGCTTGCGCAGCGCGTGTTCGGGGGCGCAGGCCAGCGGCGCGTTGCCGCCGCAGGGATGGGCCTTGGCGTCGAGCTGGTAGGCGTCGCGGTAGCTGGTCTTGATCAGGTTGCCGCTGCCGAAATATTTGGCGTAGCCTGAGGCCTGCGGCAGCGAATTGGCGGCGAACAGGGTTGTCGCCGGCAGCTTGCCGGCCACGATCAAGGCATCCAGGCTGCTGGCCGAGGGCAGCAAGCTGTCGATGCCGCTCGCGTATTGCGCTTCATAGATTTCGGACAGCGATCCATACAGGCCGGCGCCCGCGTGCTGGCCGGCGTTGATCAGAAGCGGCATGAAGGCCGTCACGCCGATGCGCGGCGCGCCGGCGAACATGCCGTCGGCGAAATCGACCAGGGCGTACGGGCCGGACATGCCGGCCGCCGCGCTGACCTTGAACTCGCTGCCGTACTGCAGCTGCATGGCGCGCATGGTCGCCAGCGCCACATGGCCGCCCTGCGAGTAACCGCTCACATACAGCTTGCCCGAGTCGGCTGCCGCCATGGCGCCGAACGACAGGCGCGCGGCGCGCAAGGCGTCGACCATGTCGGCCGACTGCTGGTTCGCATCGAGGTAGGGGTGGTAGGCCAGGGTGGAGCCGGCATACCCGGCGTAATTGGGCGCCACCACGATGAATCCCTGGGCGGCGAACATGGCCGCCACCAGCTTCGCCTCGGTGCTGTCGGCCAGCTTGCTCATGTCGTAGCGCTGGTCGATGGCCGTGCCGTGCGCGTACAGCAGCACCGGGCGCGCGCCGCTGCAGGCCGGATCAGCGCCGGAGGGAATGATCACGGCGCCGCTGGCCTCGGTCGACTCACCCGCCCCGCCCAGCGTGTGATAGCGCACGCTGTAGGGGGTGATCGCGCACTTGGGCGTGCCCGTCAGCGCCACCGTCCCCGACTGCGCCGCTTCGAGCAGGGCCGCCAGCACCGCCGGTTCGAGGCGCGCCAGGGGAACGCCACCGACCACCACCGGCGCCAGCTGCGCGCCGCCGCCGGCCAGGCTGCCACGCGCCGGTGGCGGCGGCGGCGGCGTCACGCTGCCGGCGCCGCTGCCGCCACCGCCGCAGGCACTGAGCAGCAGCAGCGCCAAGAGCGGCGCCAGGCGCCGCTTCATGCTGGCGCCTGCGCGTTGAGCAGGCCATGCACGATGCCGCTCGAGCCGTGCGCGGCGCGCCGCAGCCGGTCGTTCACGCCCAGCCAGGCGGCGCCTTGCGGCGGCGCCTCGACCAGGATCAGTTCGGCGCCACTGCCGTCCATCGCGCGCAGCGCTGCGTACAGCGCATGGGCGAAGCCGTCCGGGGTGGCAGGCAGGCGCAGCTCGGCGTGCGCCTGGGGCAGCTCGGAATAATGGATCAGGGCCACCTTGCGACCGGCGGCCAGCAGCGTGGCGAGCGTGGTGCGCAGCGCCGCCGTGGCCAGCATCGCCACCGGCGTGTGCGGTGCGTAATGCGCTTCGAGCGTGCCGGAAGCGCGCGGCGCGGCAGCGTCCGGCGCCGCCGGCAGCTGGTCGATCACGGCGGCGATCGCCTCGGCGCTGATCTGTCCGGGACGCAGCAGCACCGGGCCGTGCGTGGCCAGGCGCGACAGGTCGACGATGGTCGATTCGATGCCGACCCGGCTCTGGCCGCCGTCGAGCACGGCCGCCAGCGTGCCGTCGGCGCCGAATTCGTCGCGCACATGCTGGGCGGTGGTCGGGCTGACGTTGCCGAATTTATTGGCCGACGGCGCGGCGATGCCGCCGCGCCCGCCCTTGAATGCTTGCAGCAGGGCGATCGCCACCGGGTGCGCGGGGCAGCGCAGGCCGATCGTGTCCTGGCCACCGGAGACGGCGGCCGGGATGTGCGGGGCGCGTTTGAGGATCAGCGTCAGGGGGCCGGGCCAGAACGCGGCGGCCAGCTGGCGCGCCTCGGGCGGGATCTCGGCCGCCCAATACGCCAGGTCGGCCTCGGGCGCCAGGTGCACGATCACGGGATGGTCCTGCGGCCGGCCCTTGGCCGCGTAGATGGCCGCCACCGCCTGCGGATTTTCCGCGTCCGCGCCCAGCCCATACACGGTCTCGGTGGGAAACGCGACCAGGCCGCCGGACTCGAGGAGCGCGGCGGCCTGTTGCAAGGTTGGTGCTTGCATCTGCCCTTACTCGGTCAGCAGGCGCAGCGCTTCGGCGTACTTGGCGGAGGTCTGGTCGAGCACATCCTGCGGCACGCGCGGGGCCGGCGCCTTCTTGTTCCATGGCTGCGATTCGAGCCAGTCGCGCACGAACTGCTTGTCGAACGACGGCGGCGACATGCCCACCTGGTAGCTCGAAATGGGCCAGAAGCGCGACGAGTCCGGGGTCAGGATTTCGTCGATCAGGTGCACCGTGCCGGCCGCGTCGAGGCCGAACTCGAACTTGGTGTCGGCGATGATAATGCCGCGCGAGGCGGCAAATTGCGCCGCCTCGGTATACAGCTTGATCGACAGCTCGCGCACCTGGCGCGCGATGTCGGCGCCGACGATCTTCTCGGCTTCTTCGAACGAGATGTTCTCGTCGTGCTGGCCGGCTGGCGCCTTGGTCGACGGCGTAAACAGCGTCTCCGGCAGCTTCTGGGCTTCCTGCAGACCGGCCGGCAGCGCGATGCCGCATACCTTGCCCGTCTTCTGGTAATCCTTCCAGCCCGAACCGATCAGGTAGCCGCGCACGATCGCCTCGATGCCCAGCGGGGTCAGCTTCTTGACGACGATCGCGCGTCCTTCGACCTGCTCGCGCTCCTCGGGGGCGACGACGTCGACCGCCTCGATGCCGGTCTCGTGGGTCGGCATCATGTGGCCGTATTTGGCGAACCAGAAATTCGACATCGCGGTCAGGATCTTGCCCTTGGCCGGGATCGGATCGTCGAGGATCACGTCGAACGCGGACAGGCGGTCCGTTTGCACCACCAGCAGCTTGTCGTCACCGACGGCGTAAATGTCGCGCACTTTCCCGCGGTGCAGGAAGGGCAGTGACTTCAGATTGGTTTCAAGAATTCCAGACATCGTATTTTCCTAGTTGATTACTTTGCGCGGGGCGTCCAGCGCGGCTTGTTTTCGGGATGGATTTCGCGCGTCACCTCGCCCTCGAATGGCGTGTCCAGCGTGCCAAGTGTGACCGCGATGCGGCCGTTGTGCTGGGCCATCTGCCAGGTCAGGGTCGAGCCGCAGCGTTTGCAAAAACAGCGCGTGACACCGGGCGAGGACTCGTAGGCCACCACCAGCGCCTCGCCGGCCGTGTAGCGAAACGCCGCACTGGCGACGTTGATGTAGCTGCCGCTGGCCGCGCCGTGCTGCTTCTGGCACATGGTGCAGTAGCAGTGGCTGGCATTCTCGGCACAGGCGGAGATCGTGTAGGCGATCTCGCCGCACAGGCAGCTACCGGCGTACATGGCTTACAGTTGCGGCAGCGTGGCGCTGCGCACTTTGTCGGCCTGGGTCTTGCGGAACTCGATCAGCCTGGCTTTGAGCGAAGCGTCGTTCAAGGCCAGCACCGACACCACGGCCAGCGCCGCGTTGGCCGCGCCCGCTTCGCCGATGGCCAGAGTCGCCACCGGAATACCCTTTGGCATTTGCACGGTCGACAGCAGCGAGTCCATGCCCTTCAGGTATTTGGACGGGATCGGCACGCCATACACGGGCAGGATGGTCGAGGCGGCCACCACGCCGGCCAGGTGGGCGGCAGCGCCGGCGCCGGCGATGAACGCTTGCGCGCCACGGCTTTCCATGTCGGCCAGCCAGGCTTCCAGTTCTTTCGGGGTGCGGTGCGCCGACAGCGCGCGCGCCTCGTAGCTGATGCCGAAGTCCTTGCACATTTGTGCCGCTTCCTTCATGGTGTCCCAGTCGGACGTGGAACCCATGACAATACCTACCAAAGTTTTTTCAGACATTTTCTCGTACCAATAACAATAAAAATTATAGTGTCGTTCCCGCGCAGGCGGAAACCCATGGGCCGCCACTGAATCGATGCGGCATGGGTTCCCGCCTGCGCGGGAACGACGCCATTAGTTGACGATCTGGGACAGCTCGCCCGTCTTGTAGCGCTCGGCCATCTTCTCCATCGTCACCGGCTTGATCTTGGCGGCCTGCCCTTCGCAGCCGAACGACAGGAAGCGCGCCTTGCAGATCAGGGTCGCCGCTTCGCGCGCCGGCTTGAGGAAGTCGCGCGGATCGAATTTGCCCGGATTTTCAAACAGGTAGCGGCGCACTGCCGCCGTCATCGCCAGCCGGATATCGGTGTCGATATTGATCTTGCGCACGCCATGGCGGATGCCTTCCTGGATCTCTTCGACCGGCACGCCGTAGGTTTCCTTCATGTCGCCGCCGAACTGGCGGATCTCGGCCAGCAGCTCCTGCGGCACCGAGGAGGAACCATGCATCACCAGGTGGGTGTTCGGAATGCGCGCGTGGATTTCCTTGATGCGGTCAATGGCCAGGATGTCGCCGGTCGGCTTGCGCGAGAACTTGTAGGCGCCGTGCGAGGTGCCGATCGCAATGGCCAACGCGTCGCACTGGGTGCGCGCCACGAAGTCGGCCGCCTGCGCCACGTCGGTGAGCAACATTTCGCGCGTCATCGTGCCTTCGGCGCCGTGGCCGTCTTCCTTGTCGCCCTTCATGGTTTCGAGCGAACCGAGCACGCCCAGTTCGGCTTCCACCGTCACCCCGATCGAGTGCGCGAACTTGACCACTTCGCGCGAGACGTCGACGTTGTAATCGTAGGAGGCCACGCTCTTGCCATCCGCTTCGAGCGAGCCGTCCATCATCACCGAGGTGAAGCCGGAACGGATCGCGGTCATGCACACGGCCGGCGACTGGCCGTGGTCCTGGTGCATGACGACCGGGATGTGCGGATAGGCTTCCACCGCCGCGTCGATCAGGTGGCGCAGGAAGGCTTCGCCGGCGTACTTGCGGGCGCCCGCGGACGCTTGCATGATCACCGGCGAACCGACCGCGTCGGCCGCGGCCATGATGGCTTGCACCTGTTCGAGGTTGTTGACGTTAAACGCAGGCAGGCCATAACCGTGTTCGGCGGCATGGTCGAGCAGTTGACGCATGGATACGAGAGACATGGTAGTACTCCAGAAAAAAGAAACCTGTTCAGTCGTCCTCGCGACCAGGGGAAACCGTGCTGCTGCAGCGCAGTTGGCGCAGCATGGGTTCCCGCCAGCGCGGCAACGACGCCATTTTTTACTCGAACTCCCCCACGCGCACGATCTTGAGCGCGTTGGTCCCGCCTACCTGGCCCATCGGTTCGCCCCAGGTGACGACGATCATGTCCCCCTTCTTGACGATGCCGTTGGCGACCATCAGATGCTCGGCCTGGCGCAGCACGGCCGAGCTGTCGCCCGCCTGCAGCAAATGGTAGGCCTTGACGTTACGGTACAGCGAGACCTTGCGCTGCGTCGCCACGCTGGGCGTGAGCGCGTAGATCGGCGTGTCGATGCTGTGCCGGCTCATCCACAGCGTGGTCGAGCCGGACTCGGTCAGCGCCACGATCGCCTTCACCCGCAGGTGGTGGGCGGTAAACAGGGTGCCGTAGGCGATCGACTGGTCGATGCGGGTAAAGCGCACATTGAGGAAGTCGGCATCGAGCTTGTTGTATTCGGACTGCTCCGCTTCGAGGCAGATCGCGGCCATCATCTCGACCGTCTCGATCGGGTACTTGCCGGAGGCCGTCTCGGCCGACGTCATCACCGCGTCGGTGCCGTCGAGTACTGCGTTGGCCACGTCCGACACTTCGGCGCGCGTGGGCACGGCATTGTGGATCATCGACTCCATCATCTGGGTGGCGGTGATGGCCAGCTTGTTCGATTCACGCGCCATGCGGATCATGCGTTTTTGCAGGGCCGGCACGGCCGCGTTGCCCACTTCCACGGCCAGGTCGCCGCGCGCGACCATAATGCCGTCGGAGGCGTCGAGGATTTCCTGCAGCGCGGGGATGGCTTCGGCGCGCTCGATCTTGGCGATCAGCAGCGGCTTGTGGTGGAAGGGTTCGCCGGCGATGTTGGCCAATTGGCGCGCCATCTCCATGTCGGTCGCGCACTTGGGGAAGGAGATGGCCAGATAGTCGGCCTGGAAGCTCATCGCCGTCTTGATGTCTTCCATGTCCTTGGCCGTCAGGGCCGGCGCGGTCAGGCCGCCGCCCTGGCGGTTGATGCCCTTGTTGTTCGACAGCTCGCCGCCGACCTTGACGGTGGTGTGGATTTCGCTGCCGATCACGCGTTCGACGATGAGCACGATCAGGCCGTCGTTGAGCAACAGCTTGTCGCCCGTCTTGACGTCGCGCGGCAGCGCCTTGTAGTCCAGGCCCACGCGCTCGAGGTTGCCCAGCTCGCCGTTCTCGCCCCACCGCGCGTCGAGGATGAAGCTGGCGCCGTTCTCGAGCATCACCTTGCCATCCTCGAACTTGCCCACGCGGATCTTCGGCCCCTGCATGTCGGCCATGATCGCCACTTCGCGCCCGACCTCGGCGGCCGCGCGGCGCACCAGGTTGGCGCGGTCGATATGATCTTGCGCCTTGCCGTGCGAGAAGTTGAGCCGGACCACGTCGACCCCGGAGCGCAGCATGCGCACGAGGACGTCGAAATCGGAGGAAGCAGGGCCAATGGTGGCGACGATCTTGGTACCACGGAACATAGCGATCCTTGAAAGGTGGAAGCGCAGCCGAGGCCGCGCTGCGTGTTTATCGTGAACTGCGCTGCAACAGGATTTCGACTGCCGGTAGGGTTTTCCCCTCGAGGAATTCGAGGAAGGCGCCGCCGCCCGTGGAGATGTAGCCAATCTGCTCGGTGATGCCGTACTTGGCGATCGCGGCCAGCGTGTCGCCGCCGCCGGCGATCGAAAACGCCTTCGAGTGGGCGATGGCCAGCGCCAGCGTCCTGGTGCCTTCGCCGAACTGGTCGAACTCGAACACGCCAACCGGGCCGTTCCAGACGATGGTGCCCGCCTGCGCGATCTGGGCCGCCAGCATGGCCGCCGTTTGCGGACCGATGTCGAGGATCATGTCGTCGTCGGCCACGTCGCCGACGGCCTTGACGGTGGCCACCGCCGTGGGCGAGAACTCCTTGGCGCACACCACGTCGACGGGAATCGGCACCGTGGCGCCGCGTGCGGCCATCATCTCGATGATCGCCCTGGCTTCGCCCACCAGGTCGGCTTCGACCAGCGACTTGCCGATGTTCAGGCCAACCGCCTTCATGAAGGTGTTGGCGATGCCGCCCCCGACGATCAAGTTGTCGACCTTGTCGGCCAGGGCCTTGAGGATCGACAGCTTGCTCGACACCTTGGAGCCGGCCACGATGGCCAGCAGCGGCCGGTTCGGCGCGCCCAGGGCCTTGCCCAGCGCGTCCAGTTCGGCCGCCAGCAGGGGGCCGGCGCAGGCCACGGGCGCGAACTTGGCGATGCCGTGGGTGGTCGCCTCGGCGCGGTGCGCGGTGCCGAAGGCGTCGTTGACGTAGATGTCGCACAGCTTGGCCATTTTCCGGGCCAGCTCGTCGGCATTCTTCTTTTCACCCTGGTTGACGCGGCAGTTTTCCAGCAGCGCCACCTGGCCCGGCGCGACGTCGACGCCGTCGACCCAGTCCTGTTTCAGCGTGACGGGCTGGCCGAGCAGCTCGGACAGGCGCGCAGCGACCGGTGCCAGGCTGTCTTCAGGCTTGAACTGGCCTTCGGTCGGACGGCCCAGGTGCGAGGTGACCATGACGGCGGCGCCGGCTTGCACGGCGGCGCGGATGGCCGGCACCGAGGCGCGGATGCGCGTGTCTTCGGTGATGTTGCCGGCCTCATCCTGCGGCACGTTCAGGTCGGCGCGGATGAATACCCGCTTGCCCTGCAGCGCGTGTTGATCGATCAGGTCTTGCAGTCGGGTGAAATTGAGAACAGCGTGCATGGCAGCCCAACGGTCGAATGTGGAAAGAACGCTATTTTACAATGAAAACCCCGTCATTCCCGCGCAGGCGCTGGTTTCCGGGAAGCGCCCGCAGCCCATCCACCGTCGATACTGCCACTGGCCGTATCGACTTCCCGCGAAGGCGGGAATGACGTCAAAAGACGTGCAGCACGCGCAAGATGGTAAAGAACGCCATGCCGAAAATGATGGTCTCGAGCATGTTCCGGCGCAACAGGTAATACCCGATGGCGGCGATGCCGGCCACCAGCTTCAGGTTCGACAAGCCCAGCTGCACGCTGCCCGCGCCATCGAGCAGCAGGTCGGGCGCGACGATCGCCGCCAGCGCGCAGGCGGGCGCAAAGCGCAGCATTTCCTGCACCCGCCTGGGAATCGTGATGTGGTGGCCCACCAGCCAGAACGAGCTGCGCGTGGCCGCCGTGGCGATGGCCAGGGCCAGGATGGTGACCCAGATTTCCCAATCAGCCATGCGGCTTCTCCCTGCGTTTTTCCAGCGTTTCCTCGACCACCATGGCCACCAGCATGCCCGCCACCACCGCCGCCAACAGGCCCAGCTTGTACGGCAAGCCATACGCCAGCACCGCCGTCGCGCTGGCCACCGCGACCCCGCACAGGGCGGCCCGGTTGACCGTCAACGGCACCATGATGCAAACGATGGCCAGGGTGCCGGCAAAGCCCAGCCCCCATTCGGCCGGCACCGCGCTGCCGAGGAAAATGCCGGCGATCGAACCGATCTGCCAGGCGGCCCAGTTCGGGTACAGCAAGCCTTTCAGGTAGGACAGTTTGCCCAGCGCCGGCGCCTCGCTCGGATAGCGCTGCAGGAACAGCGCCACCGTCATGTCGCCGGCCACGTAGCCGAGCAGGAAGCGCTTCTTCCACGGCAGGTGGGCGAAATGGGGCGCCAGCAGGGCCGAAAAAATCACGAAGCGCAGGTTCACCACCAGCGCGGTCAGGAAGATCACCCAGATCGGCGCGTTGGCGGCGATCAGCGGCAGCGAGGCCAGCTGGGCCGAACCGGCGAACACGATCAGCGTCATGGCCAGCGCCTGCGGCACCGACAGCCCCGTCTTGACCATGGCGATGCCCACCACCAGGCCCCAGGCGCCGATGCCGAACAGGGTGGGAATGCCGGTCTTGAAGCCTTCGCGCCAGACGGCCTCGTCCTGGTCGGCCGGACGCGGCGCCTGCCTAGTCATGTGGTTTTCCTGCCACAATTGGCAAGCTCGGGCGAGGGCGTAAATCGCAATTCATTGTCGGCGCCGGGGACGTGCACGGCCAGGATTCTTGGACCACTATTTTACCGATCATTTCGGCAATGTGCCGAATCGACTAAAATCAAGCTTTTGCCAGCCTCCCGGAGAACACATGAACCAATCCAAATCGCCTGCGGTCGAACTCGAAGGAAAGGACCTGCCAGCCCATTGTCCGAATCCGGCCATGCCGCTGTGGTCCTCGCACCCGCGGGTGTTTCTGGAGTTTAATCATGAAGGCATCGCCAAATGTCCCTACTGCGGCACCGAATACTGCCTGAAGCCCGGTACCGTCGTGGCCCACCACTGAAAGCCGGGGCCATGTCTGTCACCAAGCGACGCAAGCAACTGAACGGCAGCGCGGCGGAAGTCGAAACCGCGTTCTACGAGGCGCTCAACCGCGCCGACGTCGAGGCGCTCATGCTGCTGTGGGCCGACGACGAAGACATCGTATGCATCCACCCGGGCGGCCCCCGTTTGCACGGCCACGCGGCCATCCAGGCCTCCTGGGAGGCCATCCTCGAGCGCGGCGGCCTGCAGATCCGGCCCTCGCAGCTGCACGAGACCCACAATCTGATGAGTTCGGTTCACACGGTCGTCGAAGGTGTGACCTCGAACGGCGACGAGCCGGCCCACCTGGTCGCTACCAACGTCTACATCAAGACGCCGCAGGGCTGGCGCATCGTGCTGCACCACGTATCGGTGGCGCCGGGCGCGGTGCCGACCGGATCGCACCCGCCCTCGCAGCTGCATTGACGGGGTTGCCGCGTAGCGACTGCCCATGAACTATCCCGCCCCGCTCTGGCTCCCCAGCGGCCACCTGCAGACCATCTACCCGGCCATCTGCATCGCGCGCCCGGCGGTGCACTACCGGCGCGAGCGCTGGGAGGCGCAGGACGGCGACTTCGTCGACGTCGATTTCGTCGACGGCGAGCCGGGCAAGCCCTTCCTGGTGCTGTTCCACGGGCTCGAAGGCTCGTCCGACAGCCACTATGCGCGTGCCACCATGGCGGCGCTGGCGGCGCGCGGCTGGTCGGGCGCGGTGCCCCATTTCCGCGGCTGCTCGGGTGAAGCGAACCGGGCGCCGCGCTTCTACCATTCGGGCGACGCGCGCGAAATCGACTGGATCGTGCGGCGCCTGCGCGCCCGCGCGCGCGGCAAGTTCTACGCCAGCGGAGTCTCGCTGGGCGGCAACGCGCTGCTGCGCTGGCTGGGCGAATCCCAGCATTCGGCCGAGATCGTCGACGCGGCCTGCTCGGTGTCGGCCCCGCTCGACCTGGCGCGCGGCGGAGAGTCGCTCTCGTCGGGCCTGAACATGCTCTACACGCGCATGTTCCTGCAAACGCTCAAACCCAAGTGCATCGCCAAGCTCGAGCAATTTCCCGGCCTGTTCGACCGCGACGCGCTGCTGCAGGCGCGCGACCTGTACGAATTCGACAACGTGGTCACGGCCCCGCTGCACGGCTACCGCGACACCAACGACTACTGGGACCGCGCCAGCGCCAAGCATGTGCTGGGCGACATCACGGTGCCGACGCTGGTGCTCAACGCCCGCAACGATCCCTTCCTGCCTGGCATCTACCTGCCGCGCAAGGCCGCGCGCAGCGTCACGCTCGAATATCCCGAGCACGGCGGGCACGTGGGGTTTGCCGTGGGGCGCCTGCCCGGCAAGCTCGATTGGCTGCCGCGCCGGCTGATTCAATTTCTCGAAGGCGAGCACGAGCAACGCGCGCCGGTCATGCCTGAACTGTGCGAAGCTGCCGCCCATGGATGACATCGTCAAGAAAGCCATGGCCAAATGGCCGAACGTGCCGCACTGCTATGGCTGGCTGGCGCTGGATGCGCGCGGCGCCTGGCGCATGCGCGACGAGCGCGCCCAGCAGCATGGGCTGGCCGGCGACAAGGTCACCCAGACGGCGCTGCTCGGCTTCATCAACCGCAATTACGCGGCCGACGAGCGCGGCTGCTGGTATTTCCAGAACGGACCGCAGCGCGTCTACCTGAACCTGGAGAGCACGCCGTACGTGGCGCGCACCGACCCGCAGCAGGGGCTGGTGCTGCACACGGGCGAGGCGCTGGCGGCGCTCGATCGCGTGCTCATGACCGACAGTGGCGAACTGATCGTCGAAAGCGCCGGCAAGGTGGCGCAGGTCGACGACCGCGACGTCGCGCAGCTGATGCAGGGGCTCGCACTTGACGGCGCGCCGGTGGCGGACGAAGCGCTGATGGCATGGCTGGGCGGGTCGCACGGCGCGCTCAGCTTGCGCTACAAGGAGCAGCGCCTGGAAGTCGAACGCATTCACCGCGACGAGGTGCCCGCCCGCCTCCGTTTCATTCGCCTGCCGAGTAGTTCGTAAGGCGGAAAAGCGCAGCGGGGACAGCGGGAAAACCGACAGCCGGAAAACCGGGGTCAGACCCCAAGCGAATCAACCGGGGTCTGACCCCGGTTTTCCGGCTGTCGGTTTTCCGGCCGCCGATTTTCCGGCTGTCGGTTTTCCCGCTATCCCCGGCCGCTTTTCCCGCCGCGCTTTTCCGCCCTATTTCTTGGCTTCCTTGAGTTCCTCGCGGCGGCGCGCTTGCCATTCGCGCTCGCGGGCATCGATCACGGCCATGTCGTAGAACGAGGCATCGCTGGCCTTGCGCGCGATGGTCAGCTGGTCGAGCGCCGCAAGCACACCGCCGGTGAGCACATATGATTCGGCCAGCGCCAGGTGCTGCAAGGTCATCTTGCCCTGTGCCGCATAGGTCTTGGCCAGCAAGTCATACAGCTTCGGCTCCTCGCGATACATCTGCACCTGTTCGCGCAAGAAGCGCCCCGCCTCGTCGAGCAAGCCGTTGGCAATCATCGCATCGGCGTACTGGCGCGTGATGCCGCGCGAAAGCGGATACTGCGAATGCGCCAGCTCCGCATCCTTCATGGCCTGCTTCGTCACCGCAGCCGGCTGTCCCGGCGCCAGCTTGATTTCCAGCGCCATGCTGGCAAATATCGCCGCACCATCCGACGCCGCCTGGCCGGTCGAAAACACGGCTGCGCCCTCGTTGCGCTTCATGGTCAGGCGCGCCTTCTCGAGCCAGCCCTGGGCCTTCTCGAGCTCATTGCGCTTGAGCGAGAGGAAGGCCATTCCATATTGTCCGCTGGCCTGCTGCTGGCGGTTCTGCAGCGCCATCTGGGTTTCGAACGCGACCTGGCTCTCGCGCATGCCGGTCTCGCTGGCGTCTTGCAGTACCCGCGCACGGGCCCGCACCAGGTGGAACTCCAGCCCGTCGATGCGCTGGCGGTACGGCATGTCGCGAATGCGGGCCTGGATGTCGGCGATGCGCTCGGTGGTCAAGGGGTGGCTTTGCAGGTAGGCCGGCGTCAGGTCCGAATAATTGCGGCTGGCCGTCTGCAGGCGCCCGAAGAAGGCCACCATGCCCGAGGTGTCAAAGCCGGCCGCACCCATGATCTGAAAACCGATGCGGTCGGCCTCGCGCTCGGCGTCGCGGCTGAAATTGAGCTGACGCTGGATGGCCAGGCCCTGCCCGCCCATGAACACGCCCATCGCCGCGTCCGAGCCGGCTTTGGCGGCCAGCGCGGCGAGCACCAGTGCGGCCAGCGGAATCAAGGCATCCTGGCGCTGCTTGCCCAGCATACGCGCGATGTGGCGCTGCTCGACGTGGCCGATCTCGTGGCCCAGCACCGACGCTAGTTCCGATTCGGTCTGGGCCGCGATCAGCAGTGCCGAATGCACCGCGATGAAACCGCCGGGCAGCGCGAAGGCGTTGAGCATCGGATCGCGCACGGCAAAAAAATAGAAGTCGGCGCCGGTCTCGCCGCGCGCGGTCGGGTGGGCGGCGACCAGCGCGTTGCCGAAATTGTTCAGGTATTCGAGGATCGGATCGTCGTCGAGGAAATCGCGGTCGCGCCGGATGTCGCGCATGATCTCTTCGCCAAGCTTGCGCTCCATGACCGGCGACAGGTCTTCACGCGCGGCGTCGCCCAAGGTCGGCAGCACCGTATTGTTGGGCGTAGTCTGGGCGACGGCCAGTGGCGCGGCGAACAGCAGCGAAGCACACAGGGTCGCAATTGCGCGCCGTGCAGGACGCGCGAAGCTGGTGGCTGGAGTCACGGAGTTCGTTTTCACGGTGCTATCATAACCGCAACCGGCGCACCCGCGCGCGGCACTGAAACACTTTGTTACCGGCCCCCGATGACCAGCAAAACCACTCCGGCAAACGCCGACCAGTTGACCCATTTCGACGCTACCGGCCAGGCCCACATGGTCGACGTGAGCGAGAAGCGCGAAACCCACCGTATTGCCGTGGCCAGCGGCACCATCCGCATGAAAGCCGAGACGCTGGCGCTGATCGTGTCGGGCAGCGCCAGGAAGGGGGACGTGCTCGGCATCGCACGCGTTGCCGCGATCATGGGCGCCAAACGCACCAGCGACCTGGTGCCCTTGTGCCATCCGCTGGCGCTGACGCGGGTGGCGGTCGACTTCACCGTCGACGAGCCGGCGCGCAGCGTGCACTGCCGCGCGCAGGTCGAGACGGTTGGCAAGACCGGTGTGGAAATGGAGGCGCTCACGGCCGTGCAGGTCGGCCTGCTGACCATCTACGACATGTGCAAGGCGGTCGACCGGGGCATGGTGATGACCGATGTGCGCGTCATGGAAAAGCACGGCGGCAAGTCGGGCGACTGGAGCGCGACGAGCTGATGCCGGCAGTTCGAAGGCCCAGGCGATTCGCCTGCTCCCTTGCAAACCGGTGCCAAGGCAAGGTGCCCGAGACCGCGATTTGCAAATTGCTACCAAAAGGCTATCATCAACACACTGATGTTGATTACTAGTCGAGCGCCCTGGTGTGCCGATGACCAAGGGAAGCAGACACGCATGAGCACTGGCCAAGGCAGCGATCAGAAGCCGAAAATCATTGAATTCGAGGCCATGCATCTGCAGGTCGGTGGCCGCCTGCAATTCATTACCCATCGCGGCATCAAGCCCGTCCAGCACTTCTCGACCCTGATCGGTTATGTCAAAGACGAGTACATGATCGTGAAAATCCCCATGGAGAGCGGCGTGCCGCTTCCCTTGGGGGATGGCGACAAGCTAACCATCCGCGTATTTTCAGGCGTGACGGTGTGCTCGTTCGCCTGCTCGGTGCAACGTGTATTTGCCCGTCCTTTGCTGTACGCGCACGTGTCGTTCCCAGACAAAATCCAAGGCAGCAGCTTGCGCGCAGCGATGCGCGTGAAGGTCGCCATTCCGGCGTGTATCACGGCGATCGAGGGCGATGCTGCGCCATCGAATGTCCATCTGGTCAACCTGAGCGTGACGGGGGCCTTGATCGAATCGCCGTGCAAACTGGGATCGGAGGCCGAGCTGGTGAACCTGCAATTTTCATTGTTGATGCCGCCGATGAACCGCGAGATCGTCGTCAAGACGCGCGCTGCGATCAAGAACGAAAGTGCGGTCAAGACCTCGGTCGGCCAGCTTGAAATCTTCACCTACGGCGTCGAATTCATCGACCTCGATCCGAATCACTACTCGCTGCTGCAGAACCTGACGTATGAAGCCTTGATTGGCGACCGCCAGAAGATCGTGTGAGATAGCGCAAAAGAGAACGGCGTGCCAGGCATCACACAAATGACAAGAAACCAAGGCGAAAAAAAACCGGACGGTGTCCGGTTTTTTTAATTAGCCCGAAGGCTAGGTGATTACACGCCTGGGCAAGCCGAGTTCGAGTGCTTTGCTGCGGCATTGGTAGCGCAGGTCCACACACCTTGGTCGGTGCGAGTCCAGGTGACGGTCTTGCCGGCAACGCTAGCTGGGCCGCCGATGATGGTGCAGACCAGGGTCGTTGCGCCGGCAACAGCAGCGGTGGCGGTGATCGTGCAGTTCGAGGTTGGCGTCGACAGCTTGCTCGAGGTCAGCACCACTGCAGCGGTTGCATCAGGAGTCAGCACCAGGTCGGTGTCGATACCGGTCTTGCCGCCAGCGGCTTCGCCAACTGCGGCGCCGACTTTGGCTTTTGCCACGTAATCCTGGTAAGCCGGGATGGCCACTGCTGCCAAGATACCGATAATGGCGACCACGATCATCAGCTCGATCAGGGTAAAGCCGGCTTGTGCTTGTTTCTTCATCATTTTAATCGATTTCATTTTGCTTCTCCTGTGGGGTTTAGGTTACATCGTCTGGTGCTTCGTGCCGCATCTACCTATATGCAAGCGGCGTGCCAGCCGCAATTTGCGACATTTCAAGACATTCATGGCATGAAAACGGGGAAATCCGCCATTTTTTGTCGTGTGGGCTGACGATTTTTGTCAGTCCTAGCGCCGATATTTGTCGCTTGACCATTTTCGTCGCAAAAAATTGAAGCCCGGCGGCGGATCGATGCGGGCCCGGTCCGCCAAATGCAAAGTGCCGCTCAGTTTGCACTGAGCGGCACCGCGCAATCGATAAGGACGTCGTCAAGTGACTCAGGTGCCGGTGCACAAGCCTACCGGCCCGACATACTTCTGCAGGACCGTGGTCGAGCATGCCCAGACGGAATCGTCGCCAGCCGTGCGGGTCAGTGTCAGCGTATGTCCGTTCACGTCGGCTGGGCCGCCGATGATCGTGCACACGATTGTATTGTCCAGTGTGAGCGAGCCTGTCACGACGTTGTTGCAATTGGTGGTGGTCGCCTGCAAGCCAATCACGGTCAACGACGGCACCGTGCCTTCATTGACGGCAACCTCGAGCGCCGTCTTGACGTGGGACAGCTCCGTCATCGCCGCGCTCCACTTCGATTTGCCGATAAACACCTGGTATTGGGGAATCGCGATCGACGCCAGAATGCCAATGATCGCAACGACGATCATCAGCTCGATCAGGGTGAAGCCTGTCTGGCGCGGTCGCTTCTGATACGGATTCATGGGGGGCTCCTCGGGATTGATTTTTCTCATTGTTCTTAGTGAGCAATCGCCATGCCATGAGAATCTGGAGGTTTCCGGCTGAAAATTGGCGTAATAAGCGACAAATCTTGTCATACGCTGCCAAAATTTGTTGCAAGCGACTAAATAATGGCAGTGTTAAGGAACCGGCGTCAAGCGAAAAACCATCAGCGTACCGGTCAATTCGAGGATGTCGCCATCGACCAGCAGGCGCGGTTCCTTGCCGATCTTTTCACCGTTCACCAGCGGCAGGCTGCTGCCGTCGACGTGGCGCACCATATAACCGTCGGCCATGCGCGCGATCACCACCACCAGTACGCCAGGGCTGCCCAGCGTGGTCACCGGCTTGGTCAGGCTCAGTTTCTTGCCGGCGTTGGCGCCGTTTTGCACCTCCACCGTGGCCAGCAGGCTGTCGAGCGGCGGGGGCGGGGGCGGCGCCTGGCGCGGCGCGCCGGCCGCGAAATGCAGCTGGAACTTGGCCACCGCGATCAGGTCTCGGTCGGCCAGCAACTGTTTGCTGACCCGGCGCCCGTTGACGAACGTGCCATTGGTGCTGTCCAGGTCTTCCAGCACCGAGTCGTTCAGGAGGGTGGTGATTGCCGCATGGGTGCCGCTGACGGCGCGGTGGTCAATCACGATGTCGTTCTGCGGATGGCGGCCGATGGTCATCCGCTCCTTGTGGAGCACGACTTCCTGCAACACGATGGAATCGCGCGAGATGATAATTTTCGCCACTCTGGTCTCCGGACCGCACACCAAATGAAAACGGGGAGCGTTGCCGCCCCCCGTCATAATTGCCCAGCTAGTGCATGAGCGACAACTTACAGCATCGCCTTCAGCAAACGCGCCATTTCGGACGGGTTCTTGGTGGCCTTGATACCGCATGCTGCCATGATGTCGAGCTTGGCCTGCGCCGTGTCGGCACCGCCCGAGATCAGCGCGCCGGCGTGGCCCATGCGCTTGCCCGGAGGCGCGGTCACGCCCGCGATGAAGCAGACCACTGGCTTTTTCATGTTCTCCTTGATCCAGTACGCCGCATTCGCTTCGTCCGGGCCGCCGATTTCGCCGATCATGATGACCGCGTCGGTCTCAGGATCGTCGTTGAACATCTTCATGATGTCGATGTGCTTCAAGCCGTTGATCGGGTCGCCGCCAATGCCCACTGCCGACGACTGGCCCAGGCCAAGCGCGGTCAGCTGGCCCACCGCTTCGTAGGTCAGGGTGCCCGAGCGCGACACGACGCCGATGCGGCCCTTGCGGTGGATGTGACCGGGCATGATGCCGATCTTGATTTCGTCCGGCGTGATCAGGCCGGGGCAGTTCGGGCCCAGCAGCAAGGTCTTGGAGCCGGCCTTGGCCATGCGGTCCTTGAGCGCCATCATGTCGCGCACGGGAATGCCTTCGGTGATGCAGATAGCCAGGTCGAGTTCAGCTTCGACGGCTTCCCAGATCGCGGCGGCGGCGCCTGCCGGCGGTACGTAGATGACCGACACGTTGGCGCCGGTTTCTTTTTTCGCTTCCGTGACGGTAGCGAAAATCGGGATGCCTTCGAAGTCTTCACCGGCCTTCTTCGGGTTGACGCCGGCGACGAAGCATTCCTTACCATTCGCGTAATCGCGGCACATGCGGGTGTGGAATTGCCCGGTCTTGCCGGTAATCCCCTGGGTGACTACTTTTGTATCTTTATTGATCAGGATCGACATGTTTATTCCTTCGGATTAGGCTTTACCAGCAGCAGCAGCAACAACGCTCTTCGCTGCGTCTTCCATCGTATCGGCGGCGATGATCGGCAGGCCGGAGTCGGCCAGCATCTTCTTGCCGATGTCTTCATTGGTGCCCTTCATGCGCACGACCAGTGGCACTTGCAGGGAAACGGCCTTCGATGCGGTGATCACGCCTTCGGCGATCACGTCGCAGCGCATGATACCGCCGAAGATGTTGACCAGGATGGCTTTCAGGCCGGGGTTCTTGAGCATGATCTTGAACGCCTCGGTCACTTTTTCTGCCGTTGCGCCGCCGCCCACGTCGAGGAAGTTGGCCGGCTCGCCGCCGAACAGCTTGATGGTGTCCATGGTGGCCATGGCCAGGCCGGCGCCGTTGACCAGGCAGCCGATGTTGCCGTCGAGCGAGATGTAAGCGAGGTCGAATTTCGACGCTTCCACTTCGGCCGGATCTTCTTCGTCCAGGTCGCGGAAGGCGACGATTTCAGGGTGGCGGTACAGGGCGTTCGAATCGAAGTTGAACTTGGCGTCGAGCGCAATGACCTTGCCGCTGCCGGTCAGGATCAGCGGGTTGATTTCGGCCAGCGAGGAATCGGTTTCCCAGTAGGCTTTGTAGAGGCCTTGCAGCTGGGTGCGGGCGTCGGCGATCGACGCGGCGGGCACGCCGATCTTGGCCGAGATGTCGTCCGCTTCGGCGTCGGTCAGGCCGACCGACGGGTCGATCGCGATCTGGTGGATCTTTTCAGGATGGGAGGCGGCCACCTCTTCGATGTCCATGCCGCCTTCGCTCGAGGCCATCAGGACCACGCGCTGCGAAATACGGTCGGTCACCATCGATACATACAGTTCTTTCTGGATGTCGGCGCCTTCTTCGACCAGCAGGCGACGCACCTTCTGGCCTTCAGGGCCGGTCTGGTGGGTGATCAGCTGCATGCCCATGATCTGGTTGGCGTATTCGCGCACTTGCTCGAGCGACTTGGCCACTTTCACGCCGCCGCCCTTGCCGCGGCCACCGGCGTGGATCTGTGCCTTGACAACCCATACCGGGCCGCCCAGCGTCTCTGCCGCCTTGACCGCCTCGTCCACGGACATGCACGGAATACCGCGCGGTACTGTCACCCCGAATTGCCGGAGGATTTCTTTGCCTTGATACTCATGGATTTTCATGCTGGCTTCCCTTCTTCTGATACTGATTTGTCGAAATACGGTTGAATTACGAAAAACTACGAGGATTCACTGCTAACGGGCTTGGCCACCCAGCGCGGGTAGTACAGGGCGACGGCGGGGCCGTCGGCGCGCAGGGCGTGGCATTTGTCGATCTGGAACGGACGATGCGGCAAAGGGTCGTGTGCGTCGCCATCGCGGGTCTGGAATACCTCGTTGGCGTAGGCCTGGAGCGCTGCCGTCGGCAGGATCTGGGCCAGTTCGGTCAGATGGGTGCAGCCGAGCATGCCGGACAGGCGGTCTTTGAGGCCAAGGCGGAAACCCTTCATCAGGCAAAGGCCGATCAGGCCCTTGTAGGCCGGCGCGATGGTGTCGCAATAGCCGGGATACGGAACGGCATCGGATGCCGCTTCGGCGTCGACGATGATCAGTTCACGGTTGATGGTGATGCGTAAATTCAGGTCGTGCAGGGCGGTGCCGCCAGGGCGTTTGCCGGAGGCCAGCGTCACGTCGCGCACCTTGACATCGGTGATGCGGGCGTCGAGATCCCACAGGCCGTCGTCACGCGCGAACGCCTGGACTTCGATAGCGCGGGTGTGCCGCAACGCGCGGGGAACAGGTGGTGACAGGGGCATAAAGACCAATGCCGGAAATGCGGCGGTAAATAGTATGCAGCCAGTGTGCTGATGCACGTTGTCGCAGCTTCTACGACAACAACCGCTCATGCGGCGCTGCTTAAACCCCAAAAGTTTATCACATGCAGGGACCAAGTTGCGCCGCAACATGGTTTTTTGACGGGAGATGGGGGGGTTTGTTGCGGGATCGTTAATATTGCGCGGGGGATCGTGGCGATTTCCATACCCCAAGGGGTCAAACCCCGGTTTTTCTGTTGGGGGTCTGACCCCGGTTCCCACGCGCCATCGCAACCGGGGTCAGACCCCTAAGGGAAAAACCGGGGTCTGACCCCTTGTGAGATGTATAGTCAATCGTCGTCCGGCGCGCCTTTGAGGGCGCGTTGCGCTGCCCGCTGCGAGAAGCCGCGCTGCAGCAGGAAGCGCATTTGCTTGTTGCGCTCGGCCGCATCGGCGGCCACGGTGCCGAACTTGCGCTGCCAGACCTCGCAGCAACGTGCCGTCTCGCTGTCGGCCAGGCCAGAGCGGAGCCCGGCCAGCGCTTCGCCGGCCACGCCGTGACTTTGCAGCTCGGCCACGATGCGGCTGTTGCCGTAACGGGCCGCGCGGCGGTGTATCAGCGCCTCGGAAAAACGCTCCTGCGACAGCCAGTTGTTCTGCTCGAGGAAGTCGAGCAGGGCCTCGACGTCCTCGCCCTCCCCGGCATGGCGGGCCAGCTTGCGCCCCAATTCCAGCCGGCTGTGCTCGCGCATCGACAAATATCGCAAGGCGCGCGCCTTCAGGCTCAATTGGGGCGCTGCCATGCTTACTCGGCCACCGCCTTCAGCTTGGGCGCCTTGGCCGGCGCTTCTTCGCCTGGCATCGGTGGCAATTCGCGCACGCCCAGCGCCAGGCGTACCTTGTTTTCGATTTCGCGCGCCAGGGCCGGACGTTCTTTCAGGAACAGGCGTGCGTTATCTTTACCCTGGCCGATACGTTCGCCGTTGTAGCTGTACCAGGAACCGGACTTCTCTACCACCTTGTGATCCGCGCCCAGGTCGAGGATCTCGCCTTCGCGCGACGTGCCTTCTCCATAAAGGATGTCGAAGTGGGCTTCCTTGAACGGCGGCGCGATCTTGTTCTTGACGACCTTGACCTTCGTTTCGTTGCCGATCACTTCGTCGCCCGACTTGATCGAGCCGGTGCGGCGGATGTCCAGGCGCACCGAGGCGTAGAACTTGAGCGCGTTGCCGCCGGTGGTGGTCTCGGGGCTGCCGAACATGACGCCGATTTTCATCCGGATCTGGTTGATGAAGATGACCAGGGTGTTGGTGCGGTTGATCGAACCGGTCAGCTTGCGCAGCGCCTGCGACATCAGGCGCGCCTGCAGGCCGGGCAGCGAGTCGCCCATGTCGCCTTCGATCTCGGCACGCGGCGTGAGCGCGGCCACCGAGTCGATCACGACCAGGTCGACGCTGCCCGAGCGCACCAGCGCGTCGCAGATTTCCAGCGCCTGCTCGCCCGTGTCCGGTTGCGAGATCAGCAGCTCGGACAGGTTGATGCCCAGCTTTTGCGCGTAACCGACATCGAGCGCGTGCTCGGCGTCGATGAAGGCGCAGGTGCCGCCCAGCTTTTGCATTTGCGCGATGGTCTGCAAGGTCAGCGTGGTCTTGCCCGACGATTCAGGGCCGTAGATCTCCACCACGCGACCGCGCGGCAAGCCGCCTACACCAAGCGCGATGTCCAGGCCGAGCGAACCGGTCGAGACGACCTGCACTTCTTCGACCGGGGCGTTGCCGTCCATACGCATGACGGAGCCTTTGCCGAACTGCTTTTCGATCTGCGCCAGGGCGGCGGCGAGCGCCTTGCCCTTTTCGGTCGCGTTCATTACGTTTTTCTTGTCGTCCATAATATTGAATCCTAAAAAAAGGGCGGGTTGTCGCGGCACAGGTGACACTGTATAAAAAAACAGTGGTCTTTGCAAGCGCAACTTGCAGTCGTGCGAAAAAAAGTCCAAACACTCGCATTGTTGGGGCAGATGAAACACAATGGTGTTATTCACCACGAGGCCCCCCATGCGTATTCTACTTGCCGAAGACGACAGCGTGCTCGCCGACGGCCTGACCCGCTCGCTGCGCCAGTCCGGCTATGCGATCGACTGCGTCAAGAACGGCCAGGAGGCCGACACCGCACTGACCACCCAGGAGTTCGACCTCCTGATCCTCGACCTGGGCCTGCCCAGGATGTCCGGGCTGGAAGTGCTGCGCCGCCTGCGCGCGCGCTCCTCGCTGCTGCCGGTACTGATCCTGACGGCGGCCGACTCGATCGAGCAGCGCGTCAATGGCCTGGACCTGGGCGCCGACGACTACATGGCCAAGCCGTTCGCCCTGTCCGAACTGGAGGCACGGGTGCGCGCCCTGACCCGGCGCGGCGCCGGTGGCGGCGCCGCCGTGGTGCGCCACGGTCCGCTGGTGTACGACCAGGTCGGGCGCAGCGCCTACATCAACGACCAGATGCTCGACCTGTCGGCGCGCGAACTGGGCCTGCTCGAGATCCTGCTGGCGCGCACCGGGCGCCTGGTGTCGAAAGAGCAGCTGGTCGACCATTTGTGCGAATGGGGCGAGGAGGTGTCGAACAACGCCATCGAGGTGTACGTACACCGCCTGCGCAAAAAGCTCGAGGTCGGCGGCGTGCGCATCGCCACCGTGCGCGGGCTGGGCTACTGCCTCGAAAAACTCGCGGACGCCGCGCCAAAGTGAACGAACGCGACGCCGGCCTGACCGAGCCCGCCGGCGTCGACACCGGCCCGCTGCTGTACGTGCCGCCCAAGGCCGAGGCGGACGAAAACATCCAGCATTCGCTGTTCGGCGAGATCCTCGACTGGATGCTGGCGCCGCTGCTGCTGCTGTGGCCGATGAGCATCGCGATCACCTACCTGGTGGCCAAGGCGATTGCCAACCAGCCGTTCGACCACGCGCTCGAAGACAGCGTCACGGTGCTGGCGCAGCAGGTGCGCGAGGTCGACGGGCGCATCGTCTCGCGCCTGCCCGGCAGCGCGCGCGACATCCTGCGCGCCGACGACGTCGACAATGTCTACTTCCAGATCATGGGCCCGCGCGGCGACTACGTGGACGGCGACCGCGACCTGCCGCAGCCGATCGACGAGGAGCGCTTTCGCAGCGGGATCGTCCATTTCCGCAACGACGTGATGCATGGCACGCCGGTGCGCATCGCCTTCTCCTACCTGAACCTGGCGCCGCGCGCGCTGCGCGGCGAGGAGCCCCATTCGGCCCTGGTGCAGGTGGCCGAGACGCTCGACAAGCGCGCCCAGCTGGCCAACGAGATCATCAAGGGCGTGATCCTGCCCCAGTTCATCATCCTGCCGATCGTGCTGGCGCTGGTCTGGTTCGCGCTCGCGCGCGGCCTGTCGCCGCTGGCCCAGCTGCAGGAACGCATCCGCGCGCGGCGCCCGGACGACCTCTCGCCGATCGATTCGCGCCAGGTGCCCGAGGAGATCTCGCCGCTGGTGGGCTCGCTCAACGACATGCTCGAACGGCTGTCGCAGACGATCGAGATGCAAAAGCGCTTCATCGCCGACGCCGCCCACCAGATGAAGACGCCGCTGGCGGGCATGCGCATGCAGTCCGAGCTGGCGCTGCGCCAGATCGACCCGGGCGAGATCCACCGCTCGCTCGAGCAGCTCGCCACCAGTTCCGAGTCGGCCACCCGGCTGGTGAACCAGTTGCTGGCGCTGGCGCGCGCCGAGCACCAGCCGCAGGCCGGCGCCGCCTTGCTGCCGCTCGACCTAGCGCGCCTGGCGCGCGAAACAGTGCAGGACTGGGTGCCGGCCTCGTTCGTGCACCAGATCGACCTGGGCTACGAACAGCCCGATTTCGCCGTCGACATCGCCGGCAACGCGCTGATGCTGCGCGAACTGCTGTCGAACCTGATCGACAATGCGCTGCGCTACACGCCGCCCGGCGGCAGCGTCACGGTGCGCGTGCGGCTCGATATCGACCAGGCCATCCTGGAGGTCGAGGACACCGGCCCGGGCATCGCGCCGGCCGAGCGCAGCCACGTGTTCGAGCGCTTCTACCGCATCCTCGGCAGCGGCGCGGCCGGCAGCGGCCTGGGGCTGGCCATCGTGCGCGAGATCGCCCAGCAGCACGGCGCCGAGGTCGACGTCTACAACAATCCGCGCAGCCGCGACAAGAAGTACCCGGGCTGCCTGTTCCGCCTCACCTTCCCGCCGCCGGCGGCCCCACCCAAGGACAGCGCCTGAGATGGACCTCGCCCCCGATCAAGTCAAGGCGCTGCACGCGGCGCGCCAGGCCCACTGGCGGCGCACCCGCCGCCTGTCGGCGCTGCTGCTGCTGGCCTGGTTCGGCACCACCTTTTGCACCGTGTTCTTCGCGCGCGAACTGTCCGGCCTGGCGCTGTTCGGCTGGCCGCTGTCGTTCTACCTGGCGGCGCAGGGCGCGCAGCTGGTCTACCTGGCGATCCTGGGCGCGTACGCGCTCACGATGGGGCGCATCGACCGCCAGTTCGCGCGCCGCCTGGGACAGGCCGCATGACAAGCCAGCGCCGCTTCCTGCGCCGCCTGAGCGGCTACTACCTGTGGTTCGCGGCCTGCTTCGGCGCCTTCCTGGTGGCGCTGGCCCTGCTCGAAAAAGAGGGCATGCCGCGGGTCTGGATCGGCTACCTGTTCATGTTCGCCACCATCGGCCTGTACGCGGCCATCGGGGTGATCAGCCGCACCTCGAACGTGTCCGAATACTATGTCGCGGGGCGCCGCGTGCCGGCGCTGTTCAACGGCATGGCCACGGCCGCCGACTGGATCTCGGCGGCCAGCTTCATCAGCCTGGCCGGCGGCCTGTACCTGCACGGCTTCGACGGCCTGGCCTACATCATGGGCTGGACCGGCGGCTACTGCCTGGTGGCGCTGCTGATCGCGCCCTACCTGCGCAAGTTCGCCCAGTACACCATCCCCGACTTCCTGGCCGCGCGCTATGGCGGGGGCGCCGGCGGGCGCGGCGCGCCGGTACGCGTGATGGCCGTCGGCGCCACCATCGCCGTCTCGTTTACCTACGTGGTGGCGCAGATCTACGCGGTCGGCCTGATCGCCTCGCGCTTCACCGGCGTCGATTTCTCGGTCGGGATCTTCCTTGGCCTGGCCAGCATCCTGGTGTGCTCGTTCCTGGGCGGCATGCGCGCCATCACCTGGACCCAGGTGGCGCAGTACATCATCATCCTGGTGGCCTTCCTGATCCCCACCATCTGGCTGTCGGTCAAGCTGACCGACAATCCGCTGCCGCAGCTGGCCTACGGCACGCTGCTGCCCAAGCTGGCCCAGCGCGAGGCCCAGCTCGAACACGACCCGCGCGAGCAGCAGGTGCGCGCCATCTTCCGCCTGCGCGCCGACCAGCTCGAGACGCGCATCCGCGCCTTGCCCGCCTCATGGGAAACGGGCAAGCAGGAGGCCCAGCTGCGGCTCGACACGGTGCGCCGGCGCAACGCTTCGCTGGTCGAGATCCGCAGCGCCGAGCGGGCCCTGATCGCCTATCCGAAAAGCGCCGAGGAGGCGGCCGTGCTGTGGTCCGAGGCGCGCGCGGCGCAGCTGGCGCGCACGCTGCCGCCGCAGCCGCACGCCACGCCCTTTCCCGGTCCCGACCAGGTCCAGTCCGACCGCCAGCGCAACAACTTCCTGGCGCTGGTGTTCTGCCTGATGCTGGGCACGGCCGCGCTGCCGCACATCCTGATGCGCTCCTACACCACGCCCTCGGTGCGCGAGACACGGGTGTCGGTGTTCTGGGCCCTGTTCTTCATCCTGCTGGTGTACCTGACCATTCCGGCGCTGGCGGTGCTGGTCAAGTACGATCTGTACAGCACCCTGGTCGGCAGCAGCTACGCCGACCTGCCGACCTGGATCTCGTACTGGGCCAACGTGGACAAGCTCAATCCCCTGATCAGCGTGGTCGACATCAACGGCGACGGCATCGTGCAGCTGGCCGAAATCGCCATCGACGGCGACATGCTGGTGCTGGCCACGCCCGAAATCGGCGGCCTGCCCTACGTGATCTCGGGGCTGGTCGCGGCCGGCGGACTGGCCGCCGCGCTGTCGACCGCCGACGGCCTGCTGCTGGCCATCTCGAATGCGCTCTCGCACGACATCTACTACAAGGTCGTCGATCCGGCCGCCTCGACCCAGAAGCGGGTCACCATCTCCAAGCTGCTGCTGCTGGCGGTGGCCTTCATCGCCGCCTACACGGCGTCGCAAAAACCGGCCGACATCCTCTCGCTGGTGGGCGCGGCGTTCTCGCTAGCCGCCTCGACCCTGTTTCCGGCGCTGGTGCTGGGCGTGTTCTGGAAGCGCGCCAACCACGTCGGCGCCATCAGCGCCATGCTGGCCGGGCTGGCCGTGTGCGTGTTCTACATGCTGCACACGGTGCCCATGTTCGGCGGCGCCGCTGCCAACCAGTGGTTCCATATCGCGCCGCTGTCGGCCGGCATCTTCGGGGTGCCGGCCGGCCTGCTGGTGCTGGTCGTGGCCAGCCTGCTGACGACGCCGCCGAGCCGCCTCAGCGACGGCCTGGTGGACCACATCCGCGCCCCGGAATAGTGGCGCGGCGCCAGCCAAGCTGCTATTCTCGGCGGTTCCCCACTGCCGACACGGATTCCCCATGCTGTCTTTACTGCGCACCTGCCTGCTGTCCCTGGCCATTGCCGGCGCCGTCCCCGCGCTGGCCCAAACGGCGCCCGCGCTCGCGCCGGCCGACAGTTTCTTCGCCGCGCCGGCCTTCAGCGGCGCCCTGCTCTCGCCCGACGCACGCTCGCTGGCGGTGCGGGTGGCCGGCAAGAACGGGCGCAACGAACTGGCGGTGATCGAACTGGCCAGCTTCAAGACCACGATCGTGGCCTATTTCAGCGACGTCGACGTCGGCAATTTCCGCTGGGTCAACCCGAGCCGGCTGGTGTTCGACACGGTCGACCAGAAACGGGGCCAGGGCCAGATCCGGCTCGCACCCGGCCTGTTCGCGGTCGACGCCGACGGCAGCCAGTACCGGGCGCTGGCGAGCCGCAGCGCGCTGCATCCGCAAGGGCGCACCGCCAACCTGCAGCTGCCGGCCAACACCTATATGCTGGGCAGCATGGGCATGCAGGATTCCGATTTCATCTACGTGCAACAGCCCAAGTTCGACGGTCTGAGCGGGGTTGAATATGTCGACCTGCTGCGCCTGAACACGCGCACCGGCGGCACCGAGTCGGTCACCCGGCCCGGCCTGGCGCGCTACTGGCTGCTCGACCAGCGCGGCGAGCCGCGCATCGCGCTCTCACCCGAGGCCGACGCGATGGTGGCCTACTACCGCGACCCGGGCAGCGACAGCTGGCGCGAGCTGAGCCGCTTCCGGCGTTACCAGGGCGTGGGCAAGGGCTTCGTGCCCCATTCCTTCGGGCCGGACGGCACGCTGTACGTGGCGGCCTATGGCGGCGCCGACAAGCTGGCCATCTACACCTACGACCCGGTCGCACAACAACTGGGCCAGGCGCCGCTGGTCAAACTGACGGACTACGATTTCAACGGCCACTTTATCAGCAACGGCAGCAAGGTGCTCGGTTTGCACTACCTGATCGACGCCGACGAAACGCTGTGGTTCGACCCGGCCATGAAGGCGCACCAGGCCAGGGTCGACGCGCTGCTGCCGCGCACCGTCAACAGCCTGTCGGTGGCAAAGCGCGCGCAAACCCCGTACCTGCTGGTCAGTTCCTACTCGGACCTGCAGCCGACCACCTTCTCGCTGTTCAACACCGCGACCCAGACCCTGACCCCGGTCGGCGCGAGCCGGCCAGCGATCCAGCCCGAACAGATGAGCAGCATGGAGCTGGTGCACTACAAGGCGCGCGACGGGCTCGACATCCCGGCCTTCCTGACCCTGCCCTTCGGCAAGGCGCCGAAGAAATTGCCGATGGTGGTGCTGGTGCATTCCGGGCCGTACAGCCGCGACAGCTGGGGCTGGAAAGCCCAGGTGCAGTTCCTCGCCTCGCGCGGCTACGCGGTGCTCGAACCGCAGTTCCGCGGCAGCATGGGCCTGGGCGCGGCCCACTTCACGGCCGGCTGGAAACAATGGGGCTTGCGCATGCAAGATGACCTGGCCGACGGCGCGCGCTGGGCAGCGGCCCAGGGCAGCGCCGACCCGCAACGCATCTGCATCGCCGGCCAGGGCTATGGCGGCTACGCAGCCCTGATGGGCATGGTGAACGACCCGGGCCTGTTCAAGTGCGCCATCGACATTGGCGGCATCACCGACTTCAAGCAGCTGCTCAAGGGCAGCTGGACCATCGATTCGCAGCTGCCCGAGGAGTGGAAGCAGTACGGCATGCCACAGCTGCTGGGCGACCCGGTCAAGGACGCGGCCCAGTTCGAGGCCACCTCGCCGCTGGCACAGGCGGCGCGCATCAAGGGCCCCCTGCTGATGGCCGCCGGCGGCGCCGACGGCTATGTGCCCCTGCCGCATGCCAAGGCCCTGCTGGCGGCCGTCAAGGCGAGCAACCCGGACGCCGAGCTGGTGCAGTATGACGAGGAAGGCAATGGCCTGGGCCTGGCGAAAAACCGCATCGATTTCTGGACCCGGGTCGAACAGTTCCTGGCACGCCATATCGGGAAATAAGGGGGGGTGGTTAATATTATCAACGTGATACTATTGACGTTCCATCACCCTTCAGATCCCCACCATGCCGCAACTGCGCTTCGCCCTGTTTTTCCTGTTGTTCCAGTGCGGCCAGCCGTGCTGCGCGGCTGAAGCGCCGCTCCGGCCCGCCATCGAAACTTTTTTCGAGAACCCCGCGTTCAGCGGCGCCCTGCTCGCGCCGAACGGCAAGCTGCTGGCCGTGCGCATCGGTGCGCCGGGCAGGCGCGACGGCCTGGCCGTGGTCGACCTGGCCGGCGGCGGGGCGCGTCCGGTCGCCCGCTTTGCCGACGCCGACATCAATCACTTCCAATGGGTCAACAACGAGCGCCTGGTATTCGACCTGCGCGACCGCCAGCTCGGCCAGGGCGAGCTCGACCGCGGCCCCGGGATGTTTGCCGTCAACAGCGACGGCAGCAATCTGCGCCAGCTGGTCAGCCGCCAGGGCGAAGGGGGCACCTACACGATGGGCAGCCCTACTGCCCCCAGGCTGCTGCCCTGGCGCACCGCGCTGCTGAGCCATGTCGGAGCCCAGGACTCCGAGTTCATCTACGTGGCGAGCCCGGAAGTGCACGGCAACGACGTGCTGCGCGTGGGCTTGCTGCGCCTGAACACGGTCACTGGCCGCAGCAGCACCGTGAGCGGCCCGCCCAGCGTGCACCAGTGGCTGCTCGACCAGCAAGGTGTACCGCGCCTGGCGGTGGGATTCGAGCGCGACCAGAAGGTGGTGTATTACCGCGATCCGGCGGCCAGCGATGCATGGCGTGAACTGGCGCGTTTCCCCCTGTACGGTGCCCACAGCGGGCAATTCGAGCCGCTCGCCTTCGGTCCCGACGGCAGCCTGTACGTCGACAGCGCCGGCAGCGACGACATGAGCGCGGTGCGTACGCTCGACCTGGCCAGCGGCAAGGTCAACCCCAAGGCTTTGATCACCACCACGGGCTACGATTTCCGCGGCCGCCTGATCACCAACCAAAGCAGCGTGCTGGGCATGCGCTTCCTGACCGATACCGAGTCGACCATGTGGTTCGACCCGGCCATGAAGGCGGTGCAGGCGGCGGTCGACGCAAAGCTGCCCGCGACGGTGAACCTGGTGTCGGTGGCGCGGCGTGCCGAAACACCCTGGGTGCTGGTCGAAGCGTTCTCCGATGTGCTGCCGCGCACGGTGATGTTGTACAACACGCAGACGGGCAAGCTTGACAAGGTGGGCGACACCTACCCGAGCATCGTGCCGGCCCAGATGGGGCACCAGGAAATGGTGCGCTACAAGGCGCGCGACGGCCTCGAGATTCCGGCCTGGCTGACCCTGCCGCCAGGCGAAAAGCGCACTGGCCTGCCGCTGGTGGTGCTGGTCCATGGCGGGCCGTATGTGCGCGGCGGCCAGTGGGGCTGGAAGGCCGACGCCCAATTTCTCGCCACGCGCGGCTACGCGGTGCTCGAGCCCGAGTACCGGGGCAGCACCGGCTTTGGCGCCGCCCACTTTCGGGCCGGCTTCAAACAATGGGGCCTGGCCATGCAGGACGACATCGCCGACGGCGCCAGATGGGCCATCGCCAAGGGCCTGGTCGATCCCAAGCGCATCTGCATCGCCGGCGCCAGCTATGGCGGCTATGCCGTGCTGATGGGCCTGTTGAAGGACCCTGACTTGTTCCGCTGCGGGATCGACTGGGTCGGCGTGACCGACATCAACCTGCTCTACACGGGGCACTGGAGCTTCCGCTCCGACCTGTCCGAGCGCTGGAAGGACTATGGCATGCCCGAGCTGGTGGGCGACCCGGTCAAGGACGCCGAGCAGCTCAAGGCCACCTCGCCGCTGCTGCAGGCGGCGCGCATCACCCAGCCCTTGCTGATGGCCTACGGTGGCGCCGACCGCCGCGTGCCCCTGTACCACGGCAAGAAATTCTACGACGCCGTCAAGGCCACCAATCCCAGGGTCGAATGGATCGAGTATCCGGAGGAAGGCCACGGCTGGGCGCTGTCCAAGAACCGCATCGATTTCTGGGGCCGGGTCGAGAAATTCCTGGACCGTGAAATCGGAAAGGGGCCGCAATGAAGCGACCCTGCCTGCTGTTGTGCCTGACCCTTGGCGCGGCCTCACTGGCGCACGCTGCCAAGCCGGCCTTGCCGCCGATTGCCGCTTTTTTCGAAAACGCCACCTTCAGCGGCGCCGCATTTTCGCCCAATGGAAAATTCCTGGCCGTGCGCACCGGTGCACCGGGCAAGCGCGATGGGCTGGCCGTGATCGAGCTGGCCACCAGCGGGGGCAACGGCGTGGCCCGCTTCGACGACGCCGACATTGGCCGCTTCCACTGGGTCAATGACGAACGCCTGATGTTTGACACCACAGACAAGCAGATCGGCGTAGGCAGCGCCAGCTTCGGTCCAGGCTTATTCGCCGTCAACCGCGACGGCACGGGCATACAGCAACTGGCGAACCGGCGCGGCGAACACTTCATGGTGCGCGACGAATCGGCCGCCTCGAAGAAGATGCTGCCTTGGCACACGTTCATGCTATCCCAGCGCGGCGCCCAGGATTCCGAGCATGTCTACGTCCGAAGCCCCGAGTACGACGACGACACGGGCGAGCTGAAACTGGTCAAGCTGTTGCGCTTGAATACCCTGACCGGCAAGTCGCGCGTGATCACCCCGCCCGCCGTGCCGCAGGATTGGCTGCTGGACCAAAAAGGCGAGCCGCGCATTGTCACCAGCGTCACGGGAGACAGTGAATCGTTTTACTACCGTGAGCCGGAGAACGAGCAATGGCGCAAGCTGGCCACCTTCGCCATCTACAAGACCAGCCGCGAAGCGAGCTTCACGCCGCTCGCCTTCGGTCCCGACGGCACCCTGTACGTGGAAGCCCGGCGCGGCGACAAGGACGCCGTGTACGCCTTCGACTTCGCCAAGGGCGCGCCTGCCGAGAAGCCGCTGCTGGCCGCGGCCGACTATGACTTCGACGGCGAGCTGATTGTCGCTGGCGGCAAGCTGCTGGGCAGCCGCATGTGCACCGACGCCTGCATGACGGTCTGGTTCGACGCTCGCATGAAGGCGGTGCAACAAAAAGTTGACGCCCTGCTTCCTGGCAGCATCAATCTGCTGGATGTGCCGGCGCGCTCCGAGACCCCTTACGTGCTGGTGGAAACCTATTCGGACGTGTTGCCACGCGTTTTCCTGATCTACAACACGGACACGGGCAAGCTCAACAAAGTGGGCGATTCCCATCCGGCCATCCAGCCGGCCCAGATGGGCCACCAGGAGGGCGTGCGCCTGGCGGCACGCGACGGCTTGCCCATCCCGGCCCTGTTGACGCTGCCCCCGGGTGGCGCACGCAAGAATTTGCCCATGGTGGTGCTGGTGCATGGCGGCCCCTACCTGCGCGGTCACAGTTGGGGCTGGAACAGCGACAGCCAGTTCCTGGCCACGCGCGGTTATGCGGTGCTGGAGCCGGAGTTTCGCGGCAGCACGGGCCTGGGGTGGAAGCATTTTCACTCTGGCTGGAAACAATGGGGCAAGGCCATGCAGGACGACATCGCTGACGCCACCAAATGGGCCATCGCCCAGGGCATCGCCGACCCCAGGCGCATCTGCATTGCCGGCGCCAGCTATGGCGGCTATGCCACGTTGATGGGCCTGGTCAACGATCCGGACCTGTTCCGCTGCGGCGTCGAATGGGCCGGCGTGACCGATATCGACCTGATGTTTACCGGCCACTGGACGTTCGAGTCGGACTTGTCGGACCATTGGAAAACCTATGGCATGCCGGTACTGGTGGGCGACCCGGTCAAGGACGCGGCCCAGTTCAAGGCCACCTCGCCGCTGGCCCAGGCGGCGCGCATTACCCAGCCGCTGCTGATGGCGTATGGCGGTTCCGACCGCCGCGTGCCGCTCTATCATGGCCGCAAATTCTTCGACGCCGTCACGGCCAGCAATGCCAAGGTCGAATGGATCATGTATCCGGAGGAAGGCCACGGCTGGGCGCTGCCCAGGAACCGCATCGATTTCTGGGGCCGGGTCGAGAAATTCCTGGACCGGAACATCGGCCCGCCCTGATTTCGGGTACCCTTGTCGCTATTGTCACCACTGGGAGCTTCGCATGTCGTCGGGAAAAATATTGGTCGCACAGGGAGGCGGGCCAACCGCCGTGATCAACCAGTCGCTGGTGGGCGTGGTGCTTGAAGCGCGCCGCTTCGCCCGTGTCACCAAGGTGTACGGGGCGCTGCACGGGGTGCGCGGCATCGTCGACGAGAACTTCGTCGACCTGACGCAGGAAACCACGGCCAACCTCGAACTGGTGGCCGCCACGCCCTCGTCGGCGCTCGGCTCGACGCGCGACAAGCCGGACGTGGCCTATTGCCAGAAGATCTTCGAGGTGCTGCGCGCGCACCAGATCGAGCAGTTCTTCTACATCGGCGGCAACGACTCGTCCGACACGGTGCGCATCGTCAGTGTCGAGGCGCAAAAGGCCGGCTATCCGCTGCGCTGCATCCACATCCCCAAGACGATCGACAACGACCTGGTGGGCAACGACCACACACCGGGCTTTCCCTCGGCCGCGCGCTTCGTGGCGCAAGCCTTCGCCGGCGCCAACCTGGACAACGCCTCGCTGCCCGGCGTGTACGTCGGCGTGGTGATGGGGCGCCACGCCGGCTTCCTGACTGCCGCCGCCGGCCTGGCCAAGAAATTTCCGGACGACGGCCCGCACCTGATCTACCTGCCCGAGCGCACTTTCGTGCTCGAGCAATTCCTGGCCGACGTCAAGGGCGTGTACGAACGCTACGGACGCTGCGTGATCGCGGTCTCGGAAGGCATTCACGACGCCTCGGGCGAAGCCATCGCCAGCCTGCTGGCGCCCGAGATCGAGCGCGACGCGCACGGCAACGTGCAGCTGTCGGGCACCGGTGCACTGGCCGATTTGCTGTGCGATGAGATCAAGGCCAAGCTGGGCATCAAGCGCGTGCGCGGCGACACCTTCGGCTATCTGCAGCGCTCCTTTATCGGCTGCGTGTCCGATGTCGACCAGCGCGAGGCGCGCGAAGTGGGCGAGAAGGCGGTGCAGTTCGCGATGTGGGGCACGCAGGATGGTTCGGTGGCGATCAAGCGCAGCGGCGACTACGCGGTCCGCTACGAGCTGGTGGCGCTCGATTCCGTGGCTGGCAAGACGCGCGTGATGGAGGACGAATTCATCACCGCCAGCGGCACCGGGATCACCGACGCGTTCAGGGCCTACCTGCGGCCCTTGCTGGGGGCGGGCCTGCCCGACGCGCACCGCTTGCGCGGCGCGGCTGTCGAGAAGATCCTCAAACGCTGAACATTGCCGGGATCGTCGTTCCGGCGAAGGCACACTGGTGTCCGAAATAAATGCGTGGACGCGAAAACTCCAGTGCGCATGCGCTTATGCCGAATTCGCGACCTGGGTTAAGACCAAAATAGTGAAGCAACGTCGTCCCCGCGTTCGCGAGGACGACGTTGGTTCTTAAATTTCAAGTCCCACTTTCGCCATTTCGGCAGCATGCCAATGCCTGATTGTGGCCGCATCCATATCAAGAGAATTATTCCGGACACCGCGAATCAGGCTTTCACAAATAATCCGCTTGCGCGAGACGTTTTCGGCGCTAACGGTTCATGGCGATCCTGACCGTCACCGGCACCTGCAGCGCGGCCGTCAGGTCGGGCACGTAGGTGAGCAGCATGCCTTCGCCCAGCGTGCCGAGGTCAAATTCCATCGTCATGCTGCGGTCGGCCGTGACGAACAGATTGGCCGCCACCGGCACCAGCTCGGTCATGCCGCGCTGGTCGATTTGGGCATACAGCTTGCGGTGCAAGCTCGACACCTTGAGGTTCTGGCCGTTCGACAGATTGTAGTTGCCGGGAAGCGCCGCAGCTTCGTCCGGTCGTGGCTTGTAGTGGCTCGCCACGCCGCTGACCTGGATTTCGGACATGGCAGGCGCGGTTTGCGGCGCAGATTGCGCGGCGGCGGCGCCGGCCGCCAGGGACATTGCTGCAACGAGGAAAACGACAACTGGTGTACGCATGATCCGCTCCCGTCAAGACTGGTCGAAGAGGAGCATCGCCAGGCGCACGGGCGCAACAACGCACGGCGCAGCGAAGCTCAGGCTGTGTCGTCAGAATTGGTTTGGTCGCTGACGATAGCTTGAGCATAGCGGAGCGCCGGCGCCGGTCAAGCGGGTACGCTCCACATGACGAAAAAGTCGCACTTGCGCATAGCTTGGAACCGAAGGAAATGGCACGCCCTTTCATACATATCCGGCTTGCCGCGTATCGAATGGCGCCGAACAGAGTGGCGAATCCCCCCCAATTCCGGCCATTGCGCCACCCTGTGTCTGTACGATAATGGTCTCCAGACCCGTTTTCTATTTGGAAACCCGATGCCCGTGCTCGCCCCCAGCGCCATGACGCTGCCTTCCACCGCCGAATTGCTGGTGGCCGGCGGCGATACCCGCATCATGCTCGACGCCAGCGGCGCGACCATGTATGGCTCGCGGCCGCGACCGGACCCTGGCCTGGTCGCGCTCGGCTCCTGCACGGCCTCGCTCATTTCCCGCGCCGGCCTGGCCGCCGCCGAGCAACTGCGCACCGGTTTGCTGGAAGACTTGCAGCAACACGGACCGGCCGGGCTGTACGCCCTGCAGCTGCAGCGCCTGCGCACCGAATTGCAAGCCGCCTGCGGCTGGACCGAAAGCGAGGGCATCGAGCTGGTGCTGGCCGCCTCCGGCACCGACCTGTTCCTGCTGGCGAGCCAGTGGCTGCAACCGCAGCGCACCGTGATGATCTGTCCGAACGAGACTGGCAGCGGGGTGCCGGCGGCCGTGCAGGGCCGCCATTTCAACGCCCTGTCGGCCTGCGGCGACGTCCTGCCGATGGGCGCGCAAGTGAGCGCCTGGAGCGGCGAGCTGGTGCCGGTGTCGGTGCGCGACGACGACGGCCAGCCGCGTCCGGCGGACCAGATCGACGCCGAATTTGGCGCCGCGGTGGGTGCCGCCGCGCTGGCCGGGCAGCGCGTGCTGCTGGTGCTCACCGACGTTAGCAAGACCGGCATGATGGTGCCCAGCGTGGCCGCCGCACTGGCACTGAAGCGGCGCTGGCCGGCGCAGGTGGAAGTGCTGGTTGATGCCTGCCAGTTCCGGCTGGCGCCGGCCACCTTGCGCGCCTACCTGGCGCACGATTGCATGGTGGCCGTGACGGGCTCGAAGTTCATGGCCGGGCCGACCTTTTGCGGCGCGCTGATGGTGGGGCCGAAGCTGGCCGCGCGCCATGCGCGCGAGGCGGTCGGCGCGCGCATCGCCGCCTATTCGAACGCGGCCGAGTGGCCGCGCGCCTGGCCGGCGGCGCGCGGCTTGCCGCGGCGCGCCAATTTTGGCCTGCTGCTGCGCTGGGAAGCGACCATGCCGCACTTGCGGTCGTGGGCCGGCTTGCCGCCGGCGCGCGCACTGGCCTTCGTGCGCCGCTTCGCGCAGGCGGTGCGCGCGCGGCTCGACGCCGATGCCCGCTTCGAGGCCGTGCCGGTGCCGCCACTGGCACGGGCAGGGTTGGGAATCGAGCCAGAATGGGACACGGAGCAGAGCATCTTTCCGTTCCTGGTGATCGGGCCCGGCGGCGTGCTGACGGCTGAACAAAGCAAGCGCCTGTATGTGATGCTGCGCGAGCCGGGTGACGGCGGCGCGCGCTACCAGCTGGGGCAGCCGGTGCCGTGCGGCGAGCGTGGCGGGGTCAGGCTGGCCGCGTTGCGGGTGTGCGTCGATGCGCCCATGCTGGCGGCGGCGTGCAGCGGTGGCGCCGACGCTGCGCTGGCCAGCGTGCAGGGCGCGTTCGACCGGATCGGGGAGTTGCTGGCGCGGCTGTGAGGACCGCGCAGGGTGTCGTTTTAAACCACGATGGTCGGATGCTCGCCGCCCACGCGGGCGCGGATTTCGCCGATGCGCGAGACCGTCTCGCCGGCTGCCTGCAGCTGCGCGAACGCGGCGTCGGCGTTTTCCTTCGACACGATCACGATCATCCCGATGCCGCAGTTGAACACGCGGTGCATCTCGGCGTCGGCCACGCCGCCATGCTGCTGCAGCCACTGGAACAGCGGCGGCATGGTCCATGCCTTCGAATCGAGCACCGCCGTCAGCCCGGGCTGCAGCACGCGCGGCACGTTTTCCACCAGCCCGCCGCCGGTGATGTGCACCATGCCCTTCACTTCCATCGATGCCATCAGCGCCAGCAGCGGCTTGACGTAAATGCGGGTCGGCTCCATCAGCACATCGGCCAGCTTGCGGCCGTGGAAGTCGCCGTCCAGGTCCGGCTTGGCCACTTCAATGATCTTGCGCACCAGCGAATAGCCGTTCGAGTGCACGCCCGAGGAGGCCAGGCCCAGCACCACGTCGCCCGGGCAGATCTTGCTGCCGTCGATGATTTGCGATTTCTCGACCGCGCCGACCGCGAAGCCGGCCAGGTCGTATTCGCCGGCCGGATACATGCTCGGCATCTCGGCCGTCTCGCCGCCGATCAGCGCGCAACCGGCCTGTTCGCAGCCAAAGGCGATGCCCTTGACGACGGCGGTGGCGGTTGGCACGTCGAGCTTGCCGCAAGCGAAATAGTCGAGGAAGAACAGCGGCTCGGCGCCTTGCACCAGGATGTCGTTGACGCTCATGGCGACCAGGTCGATGCCGACCGTGTCGTGGCGGTTCAGCTCGAACGCGAGCTTGAGCTTGGTGCCCACGCCGTCGGTGCCCGACACCAGCACCGGCTCCTTGTACTTCTTGCTGATCTCGAACAGCGCGCCGAAGCCGCCGATCCCGCCCATCACGCCTTCGCGCATGGTGCGCTTGGCGAACGGCTTGATCGCCTCGACCAGGGCGTCGCCCGCATCGATATCGACCCCGGCATCGCGGTAAGAAAGGGAAACATTAGAAGGTTGGCTCATGGTGTATTTGGCAGCGGAGGCGGTAAAATAGAAGGCGGCGGCCCGATTCGGCACCATTTCGTACGATTTCGTAGAAAAAGCAGCAGCAAAACCGGTGAATCCGCTATTTTATCAAAACGGCCCGTCGCCAGCCGATTTAACCCACATAACAACACCTTTCATGCCCTTCTCCCTCACGCCGGACCAAAAAGAAACCGCGTTTTGGCTGTCCATCTGGCTGGCGTTGCTGGCCCTGCTGTACGTACTGGGGCCGATCCTGACCCCTTTCATCGCCGCCGCCATCCTCGCCTATGCGCTCAACGGCGGCGTCGATTGCCTCGACGGGCGCCTGTTGGCGGGCCGCTTCCGGATGCCGCGCGCGCTGGCCGTGACGCTGGTGGTGCTGCTGTTCCTGTCGGCCGTGGGCGCGCTGGTGCTGATCGTGATCCCCGTGCTGCAGAAGGAAATTCCCCTGCTGAAGGCGCAAATTCCCCTGTTCCTGGCCAAGCTCGACGCCGTCCTCACGCCGCGCCTGCAAGAGATGGGCGTCAAGGTCAGCCTCGACGGCAGCGGCATCCGCAAGCTGCTCACCGACCAGCTGGCCACCAGCGGCGAGGAAGTCTGGGGCGCCGTGCTGGCCTCGGCGCGCATCGGCGGCACCGCCGTGCTGGGCTGGATGGTGACGCTGGTCCTGGTGCCGGTGGTGCTGTTCTACATGCTGCTCGACTGGCACAAGATCCTGCGCCGCATCACCGGCGCCGTGCCGCGCCGCTACCTGGCGCAGACGGCCAACATGGCCGGCGAGGTCAACGTGCTGCTGGCCCAGTACCTGCGCGGCCAGCTGCTGGTGATGCTGGTGCTGGCCATCTACTACTCGCTGGGCCTGAGCCTGGCCGGTTTCGACGTGGCGCTGCCGGTGGGGATCCTGACCGGCCTCCTGGTGTTCATCCCCTACCTCGGCTTCGGCCTGGGCCTGGCGCTGGCGCTGATCGCCGCCGTGCTGCAGTTCTCCGACTGGCACGGCCTGATCTCGGTGGCCGTGATCTACGGCGCCGGCCAGGTGATCGAGGGCTTTTTCCTGACCCCGCGCCTGGTGGGCGAGCGCATCGGCCTCAATCCGCTGGCCGTGATCTTCGCCCTGCTCGCCTTCGGCCAGCTGTTCGGCTTTGTCGGCGTGCTGCTGGCGCTGCCCGCCTCGGCCGTGCTGATGGTCGCCTTCAAACACCTGCGCCACCACTATCTGCGCAGCAGCTTCTATAATGCGCCATGATTTTGAATTTTTTCAATTGAGACGATCGCCATGAAACAACTGGTGCTCGATTTAGGCGCAGACCAGGCGCACAGCCTCGCCAACTTCGAGGTGGGACAAAATGCCGAGCTGGCGCACTTGATGCACCAGTTCGCGAAGCGCAGCTCGCGCGAGCATTTCGCCTACCTGTGGGGCGAGAGCGCGGCCGGCAAGACCCACCTGCTCGAAGCGCTGGCGGCCACGCCCGGCTCGCGCTACATCGGCCCGAACGCGCCCGAGGCGGCCTTCGTCTACGCCGCCGGCACCAGCCTGTACCTGCTCGACGACTGCAACCTGCTCTCCCCCGCCGCCCAGATCGACGCCTTCGCCCTGTTCAACCAGATCCGCGAGCATGGCGCCTTCATGGTCTCGACCGGGCCGGTGCCGCCGGCCGTGCTGCCGGTGCGCGAAGACCTGCGCACGCGCATGGGCTGGGGCCTG
>JAZJYV010000070.1:0-19888 GCA_040390195.1 Pseudomonadota bacterium
AGAACGAAGACCTACAAAAACGAGCTTAACTTAGCGGCATTAGGGTCAGACCCCTACGCAGCCAATGAGCGTGTGAACGCCGTTGCCGCGCGCAAGCCCTGGCGGTTTTTTTTTGCGTGTGCCCAGGCGCAAGGGGTCAGACCCCGGTTCTTCTGTTGGGGGTCTGACCCCGGTTCGCAGACGCTGTCGCAACCGCGGTCTGCCCCCTACGCAGCAACCAATGTGCTGATCGGCTTGACGCGTAGCGCCCACAGCACGCCGCCAACGAGCAGGCCGATGCCGGCCAGCGTCGTCGCAGGCGGCCAGGCGCCGCGCAGCAGGAAGGTGTAGGCCAGCCCGGCCAGCGTCTCGAACACCAGCAACTGGCCGGCCAGCGCCGTCGGCAGGCGCTGGCTCGCCTCGTTCCAGCACAAGGTGCCCAGCCATGAGGCCAGCAAGGCGATACTCGCCACCAGCCCGAGAAAGGCCAGCGGACGCGGCCCCAGCGGCAGCGGATAGGCGAACGCGCCACCCTCGACACAGGCCACGAACACCGCATATCCGGCCAGGGCCATGGGCAGCGTCGCCAGTCCCTGCGCGGTGGCCCAGGCGCGCGGATTGCGGCCAGCATGCTGGCGCAGCCAGTCGGCATTGCGCAGCGCGTACCAGGTCCAGCATGCGACGGCCACCACGGCCAGCACGATGCCGCTCAGGTGGCGCGCCAAGTCGGCATGCCCGGTCAGTCCCAGTTCGGCCTGGTTGACGCAAACGATGCCGGCGCCAATCAGCAGCAGCGACGGCGCCAGCCGCAGCCAGGGCAGGCGGCCGTCGCGCCGGTGGTCGCGCAAATTGGCGCAGATCGCGATCGAGGCCGGCAAGGTGCCGATGATCATGGTCGTCAGCGGGCCGCCCGCGCGCTGCAGGGCGCTGGCCAGGCATAGGTAATAGATGAAGTTGCCGATCGCGGACAGGCGCAGCGCTTCGAGCCAGTCGGCGCGGCTCAACTTGCGCAAGCCGGCCCGGTCCAGCAGGGCCAGCGGCACGGCGAGCAGGCCGAACGCCAGGTAGCGCCCGATCGCATGCAGGGCCGGCGGATAGTCGGGAAACAGCAGCGGTCCGACGAACACAATGCCCCACATCATCCCGGCCGCCAAGGCGAACGCCACACTGGTCCACATACTGCACTCCCACGTTTCAGATGGCGAGAGTGTAGTCAGGCGCGGCGCGCTTGTCTTGTACCAGATTGCGCAGGGCCGCAGCCGAGCTGCTGCTGGTAGCGCGCCGGCGTGACGCCGTAGCGGCAGGCGAAGGCGCGCGTCAGGTGGGCCTGGTCGCACAGGCCGCAACTGGCCGCGACCGCGGCCGGTGCGTGGCCCGCCGCCAGCAGGCGCTTGGCATGGTCCAGCCGCAGCGCCATCAGCATCTGCTGCGGGGTGGCCGAGTAGCGTGCCTTGAAGCTGCGCAGGAAGTGAAACGGGCTCAGTGCGGCCAGCGCGGCCAGTTGTCCGAGGCTGATGGAATTGGCCAGGTGGGCGCGCATGAATTCAATCACCGGTTCGAAACGCTGCATTTTCTCGCCGCGGGGCGGCGCCGGGCGGCGCGCGTGCGGGGCGAATTCGCCGAGCAGCTGCGCCAGCAGGCTGTCGAAGGCAAGTGGCTCGGCGGCCTGCCAGAGCGCGCCCAGCGTGCGCCCGACTCGCCGGGCCCGGGCGACGTCGCGTCCGGCGACCGCCTCGGGGAACCACCAGCCCGTTTCGCCGCTCACTTCGGTCACGACCGCCTCGTCGAGATAAATCATGTGGTAGCGCCAGCCACCGTCGGCAGCGGCGCGGCCGGTGTGCAGGGTGTCGGGATTGAGCATGACGATCGATCCGGCCGGCGCCAGATGGTCGGTGCCGGCATACCGGAAGCGCTCGGCGCCGGACGCAATGGCGCCCAGGCCGAAGCCGTCGTGGCTGTGTGGCGCAAATGCATGGTGCACGATGTGCGCGCGATACAGTTCGATGCCGGCGCGGTGCGGCGGCTGGTGAAATTGCGCCCGGTCGGCCGGGCTGTCGAATTGTTCGGGAACACCTTGCATGGACACCGATTGTACGCGCTCGCGCAAACCGGATCGTCCCGGCCTTCACGGGCCCGGGCTTTCGCTTCCCGCATCAACTTGGACTGCCTTGCGGCCTCCATGGTGCAGCGCTTGCGCCAACTTGGTGAGTCCACACGCCGGCTGCGGGCAAATTGACTGGCATGGAAAATGCAATGTTGATTCGCAAGCACACCGCCACCAGGAGACCATCATGTCAGTTGAAATCGTGAACAATCCGCGCGAAGGGACCATCCGCCCAGCCCAGGTCAAGCTGTCCGGGGATGTGTTCGGCGCCCTGATCAACCTGTCCGGTCGGCGCCGCTTCACTTCCCAGCGCGTGGTGCTGTACGCGGTGCTCGCTTCGTTGGGGCACGAGGATGCGATCACGACAGCGCGCGACACACTGGCCCTGTTTCGCGACGCCCACCTGACCTTGATCGAAGGCAAGGGAGGGCTGCCCGGCGTGTTTTGCGAACCCTTGCGCGTCGCCTATTTCGGTACCTTGCAGGGCGACCGCATCATTCGTGAGTTCATCGAATTGGCGGAGTCGACACTGGACGCGATCGGCGCCGATGGCCGCAGCGCGCCGGCCCTGCTCGACGAGCTGGTGCGCAGCGCGACGCCGCTGCTAAGCGTGCTCAACGGACTGACCCTGGTCTACGAGGAGCAATCGAAACGCCATGCCCAGACCCAGCGCCGCCAAATGCAGGAGATGATGGGGGACATCAAGACCATCGCCAAGCAAGCCCGCATGGTGGCCTTCAACGCCCAGATCGTGGCCGCCCGCGCGGGACCGGTCGGCAAGGAATTCTCGGTGGTGGCCGGCGTGATGACCACCATTACCGGCCAGATCGACGATCTGGTGCACGCGGCCTTGAGCGGATCGCTGGCCTATTGAGCGTGCGGCAGGCAGCGCGCTCCTCTACCAGGTGTGCGTCAGTTGCACGCTCAATGTGCGCCCAGGCAGGGCAATGTCGAAGGGAATGCTGCCCGGAGCGATGCTCGGTTCGCGCGCGTCGGCGTTGAACAAATTGAGCAGCGTGGCGCGCACGCTCCAGCTACCAAGGGCCTTGTCGCGCCGCAGGCTCAGGTCGGCCGTGCTGTCATCGGCGATCCGGGGGCGCACGCCGCCCGTCTGGCGCATGCGTCCTGCCACATGGTTGAACGTGGCGCCAAGCTGCCAGGCGGGCGCCGGCAGCCAGTCGGCGCGACCAAACCTGCGCCGGTGCGGCGCCAGGCCGGCATCCTGGCCGCTCGCCTCGTCGGTCGACTTCTGCAGGGAAAAGTTGCCCGACAGGCGAGGGCGGTGCAGTACTTCCCAGCTCGCCTCGAGCTCCAGGCCGCGGCCATGTTGCTTGCCGGCGTTGGCGAAGGTCTTGCCGGTGCTGGGGGCGGGATTGGTGACGGTGGCGATGATGTCGCGCATTGTGTAGCGGTACAGCGTCAGGTCGGCCTGCACCTTGTTCCAGGGCTGCCACGAAAACACCAGCTCGCTGGTCTGGATGCGCTCCAGGCGCAGCTGCGGATTGCCGACCGTGACCGGGTTGTTCACCGAATACTGTTCGACGAAGGCGGGCGCCCGGAACGCCTGCCCATGCAAGGCCTTGAGCACCAGGTTGTAGCGCGCGTCCCACACCAGCGCCACGCGCGGATTGGTGGTGGCGCCGAAGGGCCGGGAACAGGGTGTAGGCCGGCTCGCCCGGCGCATTGCCGATCTCGTAGTCGCCGGCGACGCCCGCCAGGTCCCAGTCGGGGTTCCAGTTGGCCCTGGCGTAGTTCAGGTCGGTGTACACCCGGGTCTCGGGAATGCGCCCGCGCGGGTCGAGTGCGCTGGCCACGCCGACCCCGGTGCCGATCCGGCGCTGCTGGTAGCCGCTGCGCAGGCGCCAGTCCCGGCAGGCCAGATCGATCCGGGCATCGAGCGCGTCGCGCTGGGCGTTGAGGGCGCCGGGTGCGAGCGAGGCGTGGGTGCCGAACAGGCCGTCGAGCGCGCTCTGGGCGTCGCGTTCGACGGTGCGGTCCGAGCCGTCGGTGTGGCCGGCGCGCAGGTACAGCGCGGCGGCGAACGGGCCGAGCGCGCCGCCATACTGCACATAGGCGTCGCGTTCGCGCAAGCTGCCCAGGCGCAGGCCATATTCCGTGCCGCGGATGCCGTCGGCGGTCTTGGTGATGACGTTGATCAGGCCCGAAAACGCGTCAGCGCCATACAGCGCCGAGCCGGGACCGCGGATCACTTCGATGCGCGCCACGTTCTCGAGCGGCATGCCGCCCCAGGCCTCGCCGCGGTTGCCAAGGAAAGAGGCGGTGATCGGTATGCCGTTGACCAGCACCAGCACCTGCGGCTTGTACAGGGTGCTGATGCCGCGGATGGTGTACTGGGCGTTGAGCGGATCGGGGCGCAGCGAGACGTGGATCCCGGCCACGCTCTCGAGCACCTGGTCGAGGTCGGTGGCACCCCTGGCGGCGACGTCGGGAGGCCACGGCCGGCGCGCGCCGCAGTGGCTGCTGGCTGCCGGTGGCGATGCTCACCCGTGCCGTGTCGCCGTAGGACATGGCCAGTTCGGCTTCATCCGCAGACTGGGCGGCGGCGCGCACGCAGCACAGCAGGCGAAGTGCGCTCAGGCCGGTGGCGGTGATGGTGCGGCGTGTCGCGTTCATCGGCGCCTTGGAGTCTGTTTCAAGTAATACTATCTGCAATATTCCCGAAAAATGCATATGGGCGCCCGCTTTTTGTCGCCTGACACATGATTTATGCAATTCGTCGCAATCTGATGGAGTCGCTGGCGGTGCTCCGTTATAGTGCAGGCATTGCCAGGGCCGGATACCGGTGGCGGTGCTGGCCGCTCTTTGGTAATGTTGCCCCGCAAAAATAAGAATTCTTTGGAGTGTGAATGAACAAGTTCCTCAAGATTGGCGCCGCCCTGGCGGTATTTTTCGCCTTGTTCGACAGCGCCGTGGCCGCCACCGAAGAGACGGTGACGGAAACCCGGCCGATCGATGCGCGCGTGGTGCGCATCAAGCTCGACGGTGTGATCGATCTCAGGCTGCGCCAGGGGCCGGTGCCGCAGTTGATGATTACGGGCGACAAGCGCTGGCTGTCGAAAACGATCACCGAGCAAAGCGGCGACACGCTCACCATCGATACCGAGATGCGCGGCTTCAAGTTGAACAAGCACGTGGGCTTGCGGGCCGAGCTGATTTTGCCGCAGTTGCGCGAGGTCAGCTCCGAAAGCGTGGGCTGGACCGACATCAGCGGTTTTTCCGGCGACGAACTCGAACTGTCGCTCGACGGCGCCGGTTCCATGAAGGTCAATTGCAGCTACCGCGTCGTCACGGCCAGCCTGGGCGGGGTGGGCAGCATGAACATCCAGGGCGCCAACACCGAAGGCATCGACTTGAACCTGCGCGGCGCCGGCTATGTCACACTGTCGGGACGCAGCAAATGGCTCAAGGCCACGCTGGGCGGCCTGGGCGGACTGGACGCGGAAAAATTCCTGGTCGACACGGTCAACCTCGAATTGAGCGGCCTTGGCAACGCCACCGTCAACGCCAGGCAGAGCGCGAACCTGAACCTGAGCGGGCTCGGTTCGGTCACGATCTACGGCAAGCCGCTCAACCGCAGCGTCAGCGTCGACGGCCTGGGCAAGGTCAGCTGGAAATAAGAACAGGAAGCCTCCCCGTGGAGGCCGGCAGGGCAGGAAAACTGAACCCGCTTCACTCGAGAGACATGAAAAAACTATTGCTTGCAATCTTATTCGCATTCGGCCTGCAAGCCAGTGCGAACGCGGGATTTACCGAGGGCGCGAATGCCTACAACGCCAGGAATTACGCCTTGGCCTTGAAGGAAATCACGCCGCTCGCCAAAGCCGGCCATGCCGATTCCCAGCACTTGCTCGGCCTGATGTATTACATGGGGCGCGGCGTGCCGCGCGACTACCAGCAGGCGATGCTGTGGCACCGCAAGGCGGCGCTGCAAGGCAAGGCCGACGCCCAGTATGTGGTGGGCGCCATGTACTACACGGGCAATGCGGTGCCGCAAGACCAGAAGCAGGCCGTGTCCTGGTTTCGCATGGCGGCCGAGCAGGGCCATGGCGACGCGCTGCAGGCGCTCGGGCTGATGTACCGCTACCACGTGGCGGGCATGCGCCAGGACGTGGTGCTGGCCTATATGCTGTGGAACCTGGCCGCCGCCAAGGGCAACGCCAACGCCGTCGAGCAGCGCGCCGCCGTCAGCAAGCAGATGACACAGGAGCAGATCGAGGAAGGCCAGGCGCTGTCGCGCAACTGGCACCCCGGCACGCCATTGCCGAGCCAGTCCCGCAGCGGCAATTCCTGAGGCCGGCGCGCTGCGCAGGCGCGGATAAAACCGTACAATCTCCCTTTTCCAACCGAGGGAGCAGGCTGCCATGCGCGCAATTGAAATCACCCAAGCCGGACCGCCCGATGTGCTGCGCCTGTGCGAGCGGCCACTGCCCACCCTCAAGCCGGGCGAAGTGCTGATCAAGGTGCGCGCGGCCGGCATCAACCGTCCCGACGTGCTGCAGCGCCAGGGCCACTATCCGGTGCCGCCCGGCGCCTCCGACCTGCCGGGCCTCGAAGTGGCCGGCGAGATCGTCGACGGCGACCTGGCCGGCAGCCCGTTCTCCATCGGCAGCCATGTCTGCGCGCTGGTGCAAGGTGGCGGCTACGCGGAATATTGCGCGGCGCCGCTGGCGCAATGCCTGCCGATCCCGGTCGGCTTGACGGCGCTGGAAGCGGCCTCGCTCCCGGAAACCTTCTTTACCGTCTGGAGCAATGTGTTCGACCGCGCGCGCCTGGCGGCGGGCGAGACCTTGCTGGTGCAGGGCGGCAGCTCCGGGATCGGCGTGACGGCGATCCAGATCGCCACGGCGCTTGGGCACCGGGTGTTCGCCACCGCCGGCAGCGCGGACAAATGCCGCGCCTGCGAGTCGCTGGGCGCCGAGCGCGGCATCAATTACCGTGAGGAAGATTTTGTTGCCGTGGTCAAGGAGCTGACTGGCGGCAAGGGCGTCGACGTGATCCTCGACATGGTCGGCGGCGATTACCTGGCGCGCGAGATCAACTGCCTTGCCGACGATGGGCGCATTGGCCTGATCGCGCTGCTCGGTGGCGCCAAGGCCAATCTCGACCTGGGGCAGGTGTTGCGGCGCCGGCTGTCCATCAGCGGCTCGACGCTGCGTCCGCGCCCGGTGGCGTTCAAGGCCGCCATCGCCGCGCAGCTCCTGGAGCGGGTCTGGCCGCTGATCGAGGCAGGGCGCGTGCGCCCGGTGGTGTTTCGTACCTATCCGCTGGAACAGGCCGCAGCCGCCCACGCGCTGATGGAGACTTCAAGCCATATTGGCAAGATCATCCTGAAAGTGGACTAGCAGGCCGTGCCGGAAGTTCGTACAACTTGTGCATACATCGAAAACCTGATTCCTCGTTCCCGCCTGCATCACGTTTCGGGCGCGAAAATCGACCTGTTTACAAGCTCGGGTGAATCGCGCTCGACCTCTTGGGGGCGGGCCCGCATTTTGCACGGCAGAATGGGGATTCCGGGTGCGCGACGGCGATTGTTTGACCGGCATGGTAACGGCGGTTAAAATAGCGGGTTATTTGAATCTGGGCTACTATGCGTCGCAAACTCGTCGTAGGGAATTGGAAAATGAACGGCAGCCTGTCCGCGAACGCGGCCCTGTTGTCGGGCATTGCCGCCGGCCTTGACGCCGGCGCCGGCGCCGATTGCGCCGTGTGCGCGCCTGCCCCCTACCTGTGGCAGTGCGCCGCGCTGCTGGCCGGCACACCCGTCGCCTGGGGCGCCCAGGATGTCTCCGCACACGCCAGCGGCGCCTACACGGGCGAAGTGTCGGGCGCGATGCTGGCCGATTTCGGCTGCCGTTACGCCATCGTCGGCCACTCCGAGCGCCGCGCCTACCATGGCGAGAGCAATGCGCTGGTGGCGAAGAAGGCGCTCGCCGCCCTGGCCGCGGGCCTGACCCCGATCGTCTGCGTTGGCGAAACCCTGGCAGAGCGCGAAGCAGGGCAGACCGCGCAAGTGGTGTCGGCCCAGCTCGAAGCCGTACTGACCCTGGTCGGTGCCGAGCAGCTGGCGCAACTGGTGCTGGCCTACGAGCCGGTCTGGGCGATCGGCACCGGCAAGACGGCCACGCCGGACATGGCGCAGGAGGTGCATGCCCAGCTACGCGCCCAGCTGGCAGCGGCGAATGCGGCAGCGGCGGCCGGGGTGCGGATCCTGTACGGCGGCAGCATGAAGCCGGACAACGCCAGGGAGTTGATGGCGCAGCCGGACATTGACGGCGGCCTGATCGGCGGCGCCGCGCTGAAGCCGGCCGATTTCCTCGCCATCATCGACGCGGCGTAAGAATTTTTTAGTTAGTAAACATCTTCATCTCGGAATGGAATAAGCAATGAACACGTTGGTCAATCTGATTGTTGTGGTACAGGTGTTGTCGGCCTTGATCATCATCTGCCTGGTGCTGCTGCAGCACGGCAAGGGTGCTGACATGGGCGCCGCCTTCGGTTCTGGTGCATCGGGCAGCCTGTTCGGGGCCACCGGCTCGTCGAACTTCATGTCCAAGTCGACCGGCGTGGCTGCGGCGATCTTCTTCGCCTCGACCCTGGCGCTGGCCTATTTTGGTACCGCACGCACTGCCAGCACGGGTGCCGGCGTGATGGAGCGCGCAGCCGCTGCCGCCGCCTCCGCGCCAGCGAAGCTGCCGAGCACGGGCGCGGGCGCCATTCCGGCCACCAGCGTGGCAACGCCAGTGGCCAGTGCGCCAGCCGCCCCCGCATCGGTACCGGCGACCCCGGCCGGCCAGATTCCGAAGTAAGTTGCACAGAGTTCTAGCAGGGCCCGCCAACTTGTTGGCAAGTATCAAAAAGTAATGGTGATTTTTTAGCTTTTCCTTGTTTTAGCGCAAGTTTGCATTGATAGAAAGTGCTAGGACAGGGTAGAATAGCGCTCTCAAAGCCGACGTGGTGAAATTGGTAGACACGCTATCTTGAGGGGGTAGTGGCGTAAAGCTGTGCGAGTTCGAGTCTCGCCGTCGGCACCAAGAAAATAGAAGCCAGCTAGGGCTGTGCCTTAGCTGGCTTTTTTACGATGATCAGCTGTGCGATCCTGGCGGTAAGGTTCAAGCCAGTTTCGTAAGGTAAAGTGCGGCACGTTTCCAGCGCATCGTTTTAACCGATCGTTCAACAAAGGCTTTCAAGTGAACCTCGAAAATTATTTTCCTGTCCTGTTGTTTATCCTTGTCGGCCTCGGCGTCGGCATTGTGCCCCAGATCCTGGGCAAGCTTCTCTCCCCGAACAAACCCGATTCCGCCAAGCTGTCGCCATACGAGTGCGGTTTCGAAGCGTTCGAAGACGCGCGCATGAAATTCGACGTCCGGTATTACCTGGTCGCGATCCTGTTTATTTTGTTTGATCTGGAAACGGCATTTTTCTTCCCGTGGGGCGTCTCGATGCGCGAACTGGGCTGGTCCGGCTTCGTCACGATGATGGTGTTCATCGCCGAATTCGTGGTCGGGTTTTGGTATATCTGGAAGAAAGGTGCCCTTGATTGGGAATGAGCCATGTCAATTGAAGGCGTATTAAACGAAGGTTTCATCACCACCACAGCCGACAAGCTGATCAACTGGGCCCGCACCGGATCGATGTATCCGATGACGTTCGGCCTGGCCTGCTGCGCGGTCGAGATGATGCACGCGGGCGCGGCCCGCTATGACCTGGAACGCTTCGGCTTCCTGTTCCGTCCCTCGCCACGCCAGTCCGACGTGATGATCGTGGCCGGCACCCTGTGCAACAAGATGGCCCCGGCCCTGCGCAAGGTCTATGACCAGATGCCCGAGCCGCGCTGGGTCATCTCGATGGGCTCCTGCGCCAACGGCGGCGGCTACTATCACTATTCGTATTCGGTGGTGCGCGGTTGCGACCGCATCGTTCCGGTTGACGTCTACGTCCCGGGCTGCCCACCGACGGCTGAGGCACTGCTGTACGGCATCCTGCAGCTGCACAACAAGATCAAGCGTACCAATACGATCGCGCGCTAACTATGACGACCAAACTTGAATTCCTGGCCCAGGCGCTGCAAGCGGCGCTGGGCGAGCGCGCCACCATCAGCGAGGCGCTGGGCGAAGTGACCATCGTGGTCAAGGCCGCCGACTACCTGGCCGTGATGACGACCTTGCGCGACGACCCGACGCTCGCTTTCGACCAGTTGATCGACCTGTGCGGCGTTGACTACCAGTCCTATGGAGAAGGCAGCTGGGATGGCCTGCGTTTCGCGGCCGTATCGCACCTGCTCTCGCTGGGCCACAACTGGCGCGTGCGCGTGCGCGCCTTCGCACCGGACGACGAGATGCCGATCCTGGCCTCGGTGGTGAAAATCTGGCGCTCCGCCAACTGGTACGAGCGCGAAGCGTTCGACCTGTACGGCATCCTGTTCGAGGGCCACACCGACCTGCGCCGCATCCTGACCGACTATGGCTTCATCGGCCATCCGTTCCGCAAGGACTTCCCGATCAGCGGCTACGTCGAAATGCGCTACGACCCGGAACAGAAGCGCGTGATCTATCAACCCGTCACGATCGAACCGCGCGAGATCATCCCGCGCGTGATCCGCGAAGAAACCTACGGGACCAAATAATGGCTGAGATTAAGAACTACACCCTCAACTTCGGTCCGCAGCACCCGGCCGCGCACGGCGTGCTGCGCCTGGTGCTCGAGCTCGACGGCGAAGTGATCCAGCGTGCCGACCCGCACATCGGCCTGCTGCACCGCGCCACCGAAAAGCTGGCCGAGACCCGCACCTACCTGCAGTCGGTGCCGTACATGGACCGCCTCGATTACGTGTCGATGATGAGCAATGAGCACGCCTATGTGCTGGCCATCGAAAAGCTGCTGGGCGTGGAAGTGCCGGTGCGCGCGCAATACATCCGCGTCATGTTCGACGAGATCACGCGCCTGCTGAACCACCTGATGTGGCTGGGCGCGCACGCGCTCGACGTCGGCGCCATGGGACCCTTCCTGTATGCCTTCCGCGACCGCGAAGACCTGTTCGATTGCTACGAAGCGGTGTCGGGCGCGCGCATGCACGCGGCCTACTACCGTCCGGGCGGCGTGTACCGCGACCTGCCCGACGCGATGCCCAAGCACAAGGCGTCGATCATCCGCAACGCCAAGAAGATTGCAGAACTCAACGAAAACCGCCAGGGCTCGCTGCTCGACTTCATCGACGATTTTTCCAGGCGCTTCGTCACCTATGTCGACGAGTACGAAACCCTGTTGACCGACAACCGCATCTGGAAACAGCGCACCGTCGGCGTGGGCGTGGTCTCGCCGGAAGCGGCAAAGGCGATGGGCTTCACCGGCGCCATGCTGCGCGCCTCGGGCGTGACCTGGGACCTGCGCAAGCACCAGCCGTATGCCGTCTACGACCAGATGGACTTCGACGTGCCGATCGGCACCAACGGCGACTCCTATGACCGCTACCTGGTGCGCATGGAGGAGATGCGCCAGTCGAACCGCATCATCAAGCAGGCATCGAGCTGGCTGCGCGCCAATCCGGGCCCTGTCATGACCGACAACCGCAAGGTGGCGCCGCCCTCGCGCGTGGACATGAAGACCAATATGGAATCGCTGATCCACCACTTCAAGCTGTTTACCGAAGGCTTCCACGTCCCCCCGGGCGAGGCCTATGCCGCGGTCGAGCATCCGAAGGGCGAATTCGGCATCTACCTGGTGTCGGACGGTGCCAACAAGCCTTACCGCATGAAGATCCGCGCGCCCGGCTTCGCGCACCTGCAGTCGCTGGACGAAATGGCCCGTGGCCACATGATCGCCGACGCGGTCACCATCATCGGATCGCAAGATATCGTCTTCGGTGAAATCGACCGATAAGCCCTTGCACACTTGAGGCACAAACATGTTGTTATCAGAGCAGTCATACAAGAAGATCGACCGTGAAGTCGCTAAATATCCCGCCGACCAGAAGCAGTCGGCGGTGATGGCGGCGCTCGCGATCGCCCAGGACGAACAAGGCTGGCTGCCGCCGGAGCTGTTGCAGGACGTTGCCGACTATCTCGGCATGCCCGCCATCGCGGTGCAGGAAGTGGCCACCTTCTACAATATGTACAACACCAAGCCGGTGGGCAAGCACAAGATTTCGGTGTGCACCAACCTGCCGTGCGCCCTGTCCGGGGGCGAACGCGCGGCCCACCACCTGAAAGAAAAACTCGGCATCAACTACCGCGAAACGACGGCCGATGGCCAGTTCACGCTGGTCGAAGGCGAGTGCATGGGCGCCTGCGGCGACGCGCCCGTCATGCTGGTCAATAACAAGCGCATGTGCAGCTGGATGTCGAACGAGAAGATCGACGCGCTGGTCGAGGAACTGAAGAAATGACATCACTCCACAACCGTCACATCGACCCGCTGATCCTGGCCAACCTCGATGGCAAGAACTGGCACCTGGAAGATTACGTCAAGCGCGGCGGCTACAGCGCCTTGCGCCGCATCCTGACTGAAAAAATCACGCCCGAGGCGGTGATCGCCGAGCTGAAGGCCTCGTCCCTGCGCGGGCGCGGCGGCGCCGGTTTTCCGACCGGCCTGAAGTGGAGCTTCATGCCGCGCCAGTACCCGGGCCAGAAATACCTCGTCTGCAATTCGGACGAAGGCGAGCCGGGCACCTTCAAGGACCGCGACATCATCCGCTACAACCCGCACGCGCTGATCGAAGGCATGGCCATCGGCGCCTACGCGATGGGCATCACGGTCGGCTACAACTACATCCACGGCGAAATTTTCGCCGAATACGACCGCTTTGAAGAAGCGCTGGAAGAGGCGCGCGCCGCCAACATGCTTGGCGACAAGATCATGGGCAGCGAGTTCAGCTTCCAGCTGCACGCCTTCCACGGCTATGGCGCCTATATTTGCGGCGAGGAAACGGCACTGCTCGAGTCGCTCGAAGGCAAGAAGGGCCAGCCGCGCTTCAAGCCGCCGTTCCCGGCCTCGTTCGGCCTGTACGGCAAGCCGACCACGATCAACAACACCGAAACCTTCGCCGCCGTTCCGTTCATCATGAACATGGGTGGCGAGAAGTACGCGGCGATCGGGCGCCCGAACAACGGCGGCACCAAGATCTTCTCGATCTCGGGCGACGTCGAGCGTCCGGGCAACTACGAAGTGCCGCTCGGCACGCCGTTCGCCAAGCTCATGGAGCTGGCCGGCGGCATGCGCGGCGGCAAAAAAATCAAGGCCGTCATTCCCGGCGGCTCGTCGGCCCCGGTGATTCGCGGCGACATCATGATGGACACCGACCTCGACTACGATTCGATCGCCAAGGCCGGTTCGATGCTCGGTTCGGGCGCCGTGATCGTGATGGACGAGACGCGTTGCATGGTCAAGGCGCTTGAGCGCCTGTCCTATTTCTATTTTGAAGAATCGTGCGGCCAGTGCACCCCTTGCCGCGAAGGCACGGGCTGGATGTACCGCATGGTCCACCGCATCGAGCACGGCCTGGGCCGTCCCGACGACCTGGACTTGCTCAACTCGATCGCTGACAACATCCAGGGCCGCACCATTTGCGCGCTGGGCGATGCGGCGGCGATGCCGGTACGCGCTTTCGTGAAGAACTTCCGCGAAGAATTTGAATATCACATCGAGCACAAGCACTGCTTGGTGCCCGCTTACATCTGAGCCAGGCCGATCACATGGTTGAAATCGAAATAGACGGCAAGAAAGTTGAAGTCCCACCGGGCAGCATGGTGATGGACGCCGCAAACAAATTGGGAACCTACATCCCGCACTTCTGCTATCACAAGAAATTGTCGATCGCCGCGAACTGCCGCATGTGCCTGGTCGAAGTGGAGAAGGCCCCCAAGCCTTTGCCCGCGTGCGCGACACCGGTTTCGGCCGGCATGATCGTGCGTTCGAACAGCGCCAAGGCGGTGCAGGCGCAGAAGTCGGTGATGGAGTTCTTGCTCATTAACCACCCGCTCGACTGCCCCATCTGCGACCAGGGCGGCGAATGCCAGTTGCAGGACCTGGCCGTCGGCTACGGCAACAGCGCCTCGCGCTACCAGGAAGACAAGCGCGTGGTGGTGCCGAAAGACGCCGGTCCCCTGGTGTCGATGCAAGAGATGGCACGCTGCATCCAGTGCACCCGCTGTGTGCGTTTTGGCCAGGAAGTGGCCGGCGTGATGGAGCTGGGCATGGTGGGCCGCGGCGAGCATTCCGAGATCACCTCCTTCGTCGGCAAGACCGTCGACTCGGAAGTGTCGGGCAATATGATCGACCTGTGCCCGGTGGGCGCCTTGACCTCGAAGCCGTTCCGCTACAGCGCCCGGACCTGGGAACTGTCGCGCCGCAAATCGGTCAGCCCGCACGATTCGCTCGGCTCGAACCTGATCGTCCAGGTCAAGGGCGGCAAGGTGATGCGCGTGCTCCCGCTGGAGAACGAAGCGGTCAACGAGTGCTGGATTTCGGACAAGGACCGTTTCGCCTACGAGGCGCTGGACAGCGCCGAGCGCCTGAGCGCGCCGATGATCAAGCAGGGCGGCCAGTGGCAGGAAACGGACTGGCAGACGGCGCTCGAATACATCGCCCACGGCCTGCGCAACATCAAGCATGAGCATGGCGCCGACGCCATCGCTGCCCTCGCCACGGCGCACTCCACGGTCGAGGAACTGTACCTGCTGGGCAAGGCGATGCGCGGCCTGGGCACCGAGAACATCGACTTCCGCCTGCGCCAGACCGACTTCGGCCTGGACGGCCAGGTCACGCCGTGGCTGGGCATGCCGGTGGCAGAACTGACGACGCTCAAGCGCGCCTTCGTGATCGGCTCCTTCTTGCGCAAAGACCACCCGCTGGTGGCGATTCGCCTGCGCGCCGCCGTCAAGTCGGGCGCCAAGCTGTCGATCCTGCACGGCGCCGATGACGAGCTGCTCATCACCACCGCCAACAAGATGATCGCCGCGCCGTCCGACTGGCTCGCCGCCTTGTCCGAAATCGTGGTCGCTGTGGCCGCTGCCAAGGGCATCGCCGCGCCAGCCGGTTTCGAAGCCATCAGCGCTTCCGACGCTGCCAGCAAGATCGCCGCCAGCCTCAATACGGGCGACGCATCGATGCCTGCCGCTGTCCTGCTGGGCAATTCGGTAGCGCAGCATCCGCAAGCGTCCGCGCTGCACGCTGCCGCGCAATGGATCGCCGCCCAGACCGGCGCCAGCTTCGGCTACCTGACCGATGCGGCCAACACCGTGGGCGGCTATCTGGCCGGCGCCACCTCGAAATCCGCCGCACCGGCTTTTGCCACGCCGAAGAAAGCCTACCTCCTGCTGAACGCCGAGCCGGAACTCGATGCCGCCAACCCGCAACAGGCGCGCGCTGCGCTCGACGCGGCCGAAATGGTCATCGCCATGTCCGCCTTCAAGCACGGCATGGACTACGCCGACGTGCTGCTGCCGGTGTCGCCGTTCAGCGAAACGTCGGGCACCTTCGTCAGTTGCGAAGGCCGCGCGCAAAGCTTCAACGGCACCGTCAAGCCGCTCGGCGAGACGCGTCCGGCCTGGAAAGTGCTGCGCGTGCTGGGCAACCTGCTCGGCCTGCAGGGCTTCGACTACGAAACGTCCGAAGCGATCCGCGACGAAGTGTTGGGCAAGGGCGTCACCGACCTGTCGGCTAAATTGAACAACAGCGCCACGATTGCGCCGACGGCCGCCAAATTTGGCAGCGCAGGCGCGCTCGAACGCCTGGCCGACGTGCCGATCTACTTCGCCGACGCCATCGCGCGCCGCTCCGAGCCACTGCTGCGCACGGCCGACGGCCAGGCGCCGCTGGCCCACCTGCCAAGCGCGCTGGCCGGCAAGCTGGGCGTGAAAGCGGGCGACAGGGTCAAGGTCACGCAGGGCTCCGGCTCGGCGATCCTGGTCGCCGCCGTCGACGCCAGGCTGCCTGCGAACGCCGTGCGGGTCGCTTGCGCGCACCCATCGACCGCCACCCTGGGCGCGATGTTCGGTGCCATCACCGTTGAAAAAGCAGGGGAGGGGATCTGATGGCACTGCCTGAATTCGTCGATACCGTGCATGGCCTGATCGGGACCGTGCTGCAGCCGGTGCACCTGGGCTTTGCCGTGCCTTTCGTCTGGACGCTGCTCAAGATCATGGTCGTGATGATGCCCCTGATGGGCCTGGTCGCCTACCTGACCCTGTGGGAGCGCAAGTTCATCGGCTGGATCCAGATCCGGATCGGCCCGAACCGGGTCGGCCCGGCCGGCCTGCTGCAGCCGATCGCCGACGCGATGAAGCTGCTGTTCAAGGAGATCATTGTTCCGACCAAGTCGAACAAGGTGCTGTTCTTCATCGGCCCGGTGATGACCATCATGCCGGCGCTGGCCGCCTGGGTGGTGGTGCCGTTCGGCCCCGAAGCGGTGCTGGCCAACGTCAACGCCGGCCTGCTGCTGCTGTTGGCGATCAGTTCGCTGGAGGTGTACGGCATCATCATCGCCGGCTGGGCGTCGAACTCGAAGTACTCGTTCATGGGCGCCATGCGCGCCTCGGCGCAGATGGTCTCGTACGAGATTGCGATGGGCTTCGTGCTGGTGATCGTGCTGATGGTGTCCGGTTCGCTGAACTTCATCGACATCGCCAATGGCCAGCAAGTGGGCTACTTCCACGACAAGGGCATCAACTTCCTGTCCTGGAACTGGCTGCCGCTGCTGCCGATGTTCGTGGTCTACCTGGTGGCCGGCCTGGCTGAGTGCAACCGCCACCCGTTCGACGTCGTCGAAGGCGAGTCCGAGATCGTGGGCGGTCACATGGTCGAATACGGCGGCATGTCCTACGCGATGTTCTTCCTGGCCGAATACGCCAACATGATCCTGATCGGCGTGCTCGGCGCGGTGATGTTCCTGGGCGGCTGGTCGGCACCGTTTGCCTTCCTCGAATTCGGCGGTGGTTTCGGTGGCTTCTTCTGGCTGTTCGCCAAGACCTTCTGCATCGTGTCGATCTTTATCTGGACGCGCGCCACCTTCCCGCGCTACCGCTACGACCAGATCATGCGTTTGGGCTGGAAAGTGTTTATCCCGCTGACCCTGGGGTACCTGGTGTTTATCGCCGCCTGGATGCAGACGTCCTGGAATATCTGGCCTTTGAAGTAAGAGAGCGAAAAAGATGGAAAGAGTTAAAGATTTTTTCGGCAGCCTGATGCTCAGCGAGCTGATCAAGGGCATGGCCCTGACCGGCAAGTACCTGTTCGCGCGCAAAATCACAGTGCAGTTCCCGGAAGAGAAGACGCCGATGTCGCCACGCTTTCGCGGCCTGCACGCGCTGCGCCGCTACCCGAACGGGGAAGAGCGCTGTATCGCCTGCAAGCTGTGCGAGGCGGTGTGCCCGGCCATGGCCATCACGATCGAGTCCGAAGTGCGCGACGACGGATCGCGCCGCACCACGCGCTACGACATTGACCTGACCAAGTGCATTTTCTGCGGCTTTTGCGAAGAGTCCTGCCCGGTCGATTCGATCGTCGAGACCCACGTGCTCGAGTACCACGGCGAGAAGCGCGGCGACTTGTACTACACGAAAGAGATGCTGCTGGCGGTTGGTGATCGCTACGAAGGTGAAATCGCTGCCGCGCGTGCGGCCGATGCGCCGTACCGTTAACCTGTGCTTCACTAGGTAAGTTATGGACTTTAAAACTGCTTTGTTCTACGTGTTCTCGGTGATCATGATCATCGCCGCGACGCGCGTCATCACGGCCCGCAACCCGGTGCACGCGGCCCTGTTCCTGGTGCTGGCCTTCTTCAACGCGGCCGGTCTCTGGATGCTGCTCAAGGCCGAATTCCTGGCCATCGTGCTGGTGCTGGTCTACGTGGGCGCCGTGATGGTGCTGTTCCTGTTCGTGGTCATGATGCTCGACATCAACACCGACCGCATGCGCGAGGGCTTCTGGGGCTACATGCCGCTGGCCAGCGCGATCGGCGCGCTGATCGTGCTGGAGATGGCGGCCGTGCTGTGGCGCGGTTTCCTTACCTTCGAGCAGCAGCCCGCGGCCGCCGCCATGAACATCGGCGGCACCAAGGAGCTCGGACGGCTGATCTACACCCAGTACATCTACGGCTTCGAGATCGCCGCGGCGATCCTGCTGGTGGCGATCATCGCCGCCGTGGCGCTGACCATGCGCCGCCGCAAGGACACCAAGCACTTCCATCCGGGCGACGCGGTGCGCGTCAAGCGCAATGACCGCCTCAAGATCGTCAAGATGGACGTCGTGAACCAGCGCGCCATCGACGCCGCCTCGGCCGCCGCAGAAGCTGCCGCCGTCGCCGCCGCCAAGGAGACAACATGACTTTATCGCTCGCACACTACCTGGTCCTGGGCGCGATCCTGTTCGCGATCTCGATCGTCGGGATTTTCCTGAACCGAAAAAACATCATCGTCTTGCTGATGGCCATCGAGCTGATGCTGCTGGCCGTGAACATGAACTTCATCGCCTTTTCGCACTACCTGGGCGACGCGGCAGGGCAGATCTTTGTGTTCTTTATTTTGACCGTTGCGGCCGCCGAATCGGCGATTGGCCTGGCGATCCTGGTGGTCTTGTTCCGTAACCTGGACACGATCAACGTGGAAGACCTCGACAGCCTCAAGGGCTAAGCACTTCATTTTCGAATATACAACGATTAAGGTTCAACATGGCGGGTACTCTTAACCCTAACCTCCTTCTTGCCGTACCCATGGCGCCGCTGGCTGGCGCCGTGATTGCAGGCTTGCTCGGCACAAAATTCCTGGGGAACGTGGTCGGTCGAAAGACCTCTCACACGGTGACCATCCTTGGCGTGTTCATCGCCATGGTGCTGTCGATCCAGACCCTGATGTCCGTGCTCGACGGCGCCAGCTTCAACGGCACCGTCTACAACTGGATGACGGTGGGCACGCTGAAGATGGAGGTCGGCTTCCAGATCGACGCGCTGTCGGCCATGATGATGTGCGTGGTCACGTTCGTGTCGCTGATGGTGCACATCTACACCATCGGCTACATGGCCGACGACGAGGGTTACAACCGCTTCTTCGCCTACATCTCGCTGTTCACGTTCTCGATGCTGATGCTGGTCATGGCCAACAACTTCCTGCAGCTGTTCTTCGGCTGGGAAGCGGTGGGCCTGGTGTCCTACCTGCTGATCGGCTTCTGGTACACCCGGCCGACGGCGATCTTCGCCAATATGAAGGCTTTCCTGGTCAACCGCGTGGGCGACTTCGGCTTCATCCTCGGCATCGGCCTGATCCTGGCGTTCGCCGGTTCGATGAACTACCAGGAAGTGTTCGGCAAGCGCGAGGCGCTGGCCCTGCTGACACTGCCGGGCACCGACTGGATGCTGCTCACGGTTGCCTGCATCTGCCTGTTCATCGGCGCGATGGGCAAATCGGCCCAGTTCCCGCTGCACGTCTGGCTGCCTGACTCGATGGAAGGCCCGACCCCGATCTCGGCGCTGATCCACGCCGCGACGATGGTCACGGCCGGCATCTTCATGGTCGCGCGCATGTCGCCGCTGTTCGAACTGTCCGACACCGCCTTGTCGTTCGTGCTGGTGATCGGTTCGATCACGGCGCTGTTCATGGGCTTTCTGGGCATCATCCAGAACGACATCAAGCGCGTAGTCGCCTACTCGACCCTGTCGCAGCTGGGCTACATGACGGTGGCGCTGGGTTCTTCGGCCTACTCGATCGCCGTGTTCCACCTGATGACGCACGCCTTCTTCAAGGCGCTGCTGTTCCTCGGCGCCGGCTCGGTCATCATCGGCATGCACCACGACCAGGA
>JAZJYV010000071.1:0-6851 GCA_040390195.1 Pseudomonadota bacterium
AGTTGGTTAGAATACCGGCCTGTCACGTCGGGGGTCGCGGGTTCGAGTCCCGTCCACTCCGCCAGAACAAGAAGAGGCGAACGAGAGTTCGCCTTTTTTTATATGTGCACCTTAATCGCATTTACTCAACATCGAATTGGCTCACCATGTTTGAATTTATTCGTACCCATAAGCGCCTGATGCAGTTGTTGCTGTTGTTGCTGATCCTGCCATCGTTCGTGCTGGTTGGCGTGAGCAGCTACAAGAACGGCGACACCGGCAGTGCCGTTGCCAACGTCGACGGCTTAAAGGTCACCCAGCAGGACTGGGACGCGGCGCTGCGCAAGCAGATCGACAGCCTGCGCCAGCGCATGGGGGCCCAGTTCGACCAGAAGATCATGGATACGCCGGAAGCGAAGCAGGCGGTGCTGGAAAACCTGGTGGCCGAGCGCGCGCTGGCCGCCGAGATCGGGCACAACCACCTGACCATCACCGACGCCATGCTGGGCGAGCTGTACGCCGAGCGCTTCAAGGGCAACCTCGACGAATACAAGGGGATCGCCCAGGCGATGGGCTTGACCACCCAGGGCCTGGACCAGCTGGTGCGCAAGGACATGGCGATGCAGCAGCTCAGCGGTGCGATCCAGGCGTCGGCGTTTGCGCCACGCTCGGTCGCCACGCGCCTGTCCGACATCAACGACCAGGAACGTGAAGTGCAGGAACTGCTGTTCCCGGCCGCGCAGTTCATGGCCGAAGTGAAGGTCAGCGATGCCATGGTCAAGGCCTTCTACGACAAGAACGCCGCCTTCTTCCAGATTCCCGAGCAGGTCAAGGCGGAATACGTCGTCTTCAACGCCGACGTCGTCGAAAGCCAGGTCTCCGTTAGCGACGCTGAAGTGGCCGCCGCCTACGCGGCAAACCAGAAACGCTACACCGCGCCGGAACAGCGCAGCGCCAGCCACATCCTGTTGAAGGCCAAGAAGGACGGCACGCCGGCCGAAAAAGCCGGCGCCCTGGCCAAGGCCAAGGAAATCCTGGCCGAAGTGCGCAAGTCGCCCGCCGAGTTCGCCAAGATCGCCAAGGCCAAGTCGGAAGACGCCGCCTCGGCCGAGCAGGGCGGCGACCTGGGCCAGATCGGCGCCAGGGGTGCCTTGCCGCCAGCGCTGGACGACGCCGTGTTCGGCCTGAAGCAGGGCGAGATCAGCGACATCGTCAGCACCGAATACGGCTTCCATATCGTGATGGTCAACAAGGTCGTGCCGGCCACCATCAAACCGCTCGACGAGGTGAAGGGCGAGATCGCCGCTGAACTGAAGAAGGGCAAGATGTCGAAGAAGTATTCGGAACTGGCCGAGCAGTTCACCAATACCGTCGACGAGCAGTCGGACAGCCTGAAGCCGGTGGCCGACAAGTTGAAGCTCAAGATCGAGACCGTCGCTAGCCTGTCGCGCACGCCGGCGCCGGGCAACACGGCCGTGTTCGCCAATCCGAAATTCCTGAAAGCCATCTTCGCCGACGAGTCGCTCAAGAACAAGCGCAACACCGAGGCGGTGGAAGTGGCGCCGAGCACCTTGATCGCCGGCCGCGTGGTCGAGTACAAGCCGGCGAGCAAGCGTGCGCTGGCCGAAGTCGAGCCGTTGATCCGTCAGCGCGTGACGATCGAAGAGGCGGCCAAGCTGGCCAAGAAAGCGGGCGAGGCCAGGCTGGCTGCCGCCAAGGCCTCCGGCGACGGCGCAGGCTTCGGCGACGCCAAGGTCATCACGCGCATGAAGCAGCCGGAAATCAACCCGAGCGCCGCGCAGGAAGTGATGAAAGCGGACGTGAGCAAGCTGCCGGCCTATGTTGGTGTCGAGCTGCCAGGCCAGGGTTACGGTATCTACCGCATCAGCAAGGTTGGCCAGCCGGCCACCCAGGACGCGGCGCGTCGCGCAACCGAAGCCGAGCAGATTGGCGGCGCCATCGCCCAGCAAGAGATGCACGACTATGTTGAAGCGCTCAAGCAAAAAGCCAAGGCCAAGATCTTCGTCAAGGCGGAAACTGTGACGGTGGAGCCGGTCGCCAAATAAGCGCCGCACACAAGAAAACCCGGTCGCGCACGCCACCGGGTTTTTTTACGTCGATTACCAGGCCAGGCCGTACCAGGCGCGAATGAATCGAACATAAGACGCGTCGTTCCCGCGCAGGCGGAAATCCATGCCATGCGTCCGATTCGGCGGCCTATGGTTTTGACATAGATGCGACCCCAATCAAGCCTTGGACTACTGCAGGCTTGCAAGCGGTTCCGCGCTAGCGATTACTGACGGTGCAAATGGTGGGCGGCGGCCAGGAAATCGGCCTGCGTGATGTCCGCCAATTCAAGCACTTGGGCCGCATCGAACTGCGTAAAATTACGGTCGATCGAGCGCAGGTAGGCTGGATCGTAATGATCGACCAGCAGCTCATCGACCAGCTCCGGCATCTGCCCGCCGTTGGCCATCGCATGCCAGCCATCGATCTTGGCGCGGCCATGCAATTTGACCAGGCAATCGAGTTGCGTATTGAGCGTGGCCGGACTGTCGGTGAAGTGATGGTAATCCTCCATCAGCAGGCGCACCCGGTTCGGCCGCGACAGCGTCAGCGACACGCAGGGCGACTGGCGCATGCGCTCCATCAGCGCCTCGGGCACCCGCAGTTGCCCGACCTTCTTGCTTTCGGACTCGACAAACACCGGCAGCGCCGGGTCGAAGCGGCGCAGCTTCTCCCACACCAGCGTGTCGAACATCTTCTGGGAAGGCTGCGGCTGGCTTGGCAAATTGCCCAGCACCGAGCCGCGGTGCGCGGCCAGTTGCTCCAGGTCGAGCACCTGGGCACCGATCGACGCCAGCACCTCCAGCAGGCGGCTCTTGCCGCTGCCGGTGGTGCCGCAGATGACGGTGAACGCATGCGCCGGCGGCGCCAGCAGCGCCTCGCTGACGTGGGCGCGGTAGGCTTTGTAGCCACCGTCGAGCTGGATCGCCGGCCAGCCGATCTTGGCCAGCACCAGCGCCAGCGAGCCGCTGCGGTTGCCGCCGCGCCAGCAGTAGACCAGCGGCTTCCAGTCGCGCGGCTGGTCCAGCCACAGCTGCTCGATATGGCGCGCGATGTTGCGCGACACCAGCGCCGCGCCGATCTTCTTGGCCTCGAAGGCGTTCACCTGCTTGTAGATGGTACCGACCCGGATCCGCTCGGCGTTGTCGAGCACCGGACAATTGATCGCGCCCGGAATATGGTCGAGCGCGAATTCATCCTCGCTGCGCACGTCGATGATGGCGTCGAATTGGTCGAGCCGGGGCAGCACGTCCGCAAAACTTTGCAATGCCGGATATTTCATTTCGCGCTGACCAGGGGAAGAAGTTGCGGCCAGATGTTGGCCAGGATGATCGGATGGGCCTGCGCCGTCGGATGCAGGCGGTCTTGCTGGAACATGGCCGGCTGGTCGGCCACGCCGTCGAGCATGAATGGCACCAGGCGCGCGTTCTGCCTGCTCGCCACGTGCTGGAACATGGCGACAAAGCGCTCCGTGTAGTCGCGCCCGTAATTGGGCGGCATGCGCATGCCCACCACCAGCACCTTCGCTTTCTTGCCCTTGGCCGCATCGATCATGGTGCGCAGGTTGGCCTCGGCCACCCCCAGCGGCAAGCCGCGCAGGGCGTCGTTGGCGCCCAGTTCGATCACCACGATGGCCGGGTGGTACTGCTCGAGCAGGCCCGGCAGTCGGCTGCGCCCGCCGCTGGTGGTCTCGCCGCTGATGCTGGCGTTGACGATGGCAGCGTCAATCTTCTCGGCCTTGAGCTTTTGCTCGAGCAGGGCGACCCAGCCGCTGCCGCGGTTCAAGCCGTACTCGGCTGAAAGGCTGTCGCCGAGCACGAGCACCGTTTTTGGTGCAGAATGGGCATTGGCCGACGCGGCCAGCAATAGCACGGCGCCGGCCATCCATCGAGTGAGAAAAACAAGCATGCGTGACATTCCAGAAGCGTCCAAAAGTAGCGTGGGCGGCGCCCTCCCGGGGCAGGCCGCAATCGATGTAATCGGTTTGCAAAAACGGGTGGCTGACGCCAGCGGCGAGCTCACCATCCTGCACAGCGTGGATTTTACAGTGCAAGCGGCCGAGACGCTTGCCATTGTGGGCGCCTCCGGCTCCGGCAAGTCCACTTTGCTGGGCTTGCTGGCCGGCCTGGACACGCCGTCCGGCGGCAAGGTGCTGCTGGGCGGCGTCGACATTTTTGCCCTCGACGAGGATGGCCGCGCGCGCCTGCGCATGCAACAGCTCGGCTTCGTGTTCCAGTCCTTCCAGCTGCTGGCGCACTTGACCGCGCTCGAGAACGTGATGCTGCCGCTCGAATTGCGGGGCGACGGCGGCGCGCGCGAGAAGGCGAAGGCGATGCTGGGACGGGTCGGCCTGTCCAGCCGCCTCAGGCACTATCCCAAGTACCTGTCCGGCGGCGAGCAGCAGCGCGTGGCGCTGGCGCGTGCCTTCGTCACCGAGCCGCCGCTGTTGTTTGCCGACGAGCCTACGGGCAGCCTCGACGCGGCCACCGGCGACGCCGTCATCGAGCTCATGTTCGCGCTCAACCGCGAACGTGGTTCGACCCTGGTACTGGTTACCCACGACCCCTCGATCGCGGCCCGCTGCGGGCGCACCATCACGATAGCGGCCGGACGCCTGGCCTGAACTGGTGCACCAGCTGGTTCAGCACGGTGCGCGCCGCCGCCGGCAGTTCGCTGGCCGTGAGGCCGATCGGCCCCACGCCGCGCTCGACCAGCGCGTCGGCGGCGCTGCCATGGATCCAGACGGCGCCCAGGGCCGCCTCCCAGCCTGGCCAGCCCTGCGCCAGCAGGCTGGCGCAGATCCCCGCCAGCACGTCTCCCGTGCCCGCCGTGGCCAGCCCCGGATTGCCGGTCGGGTTCACCGCGAGCCGGGCGTCGGGGCGCGCCACGACCGTTCCTGAGCCTTTGAGCACCACGCAGGCGCCAAAGCGCGCCGCCAGCGTGCGCGCCGCGCCCAGGCGGTCGCCCTGGATTGCGTCGCGGTCATTGCCCAGCAGGCGCGCCGCCTCCAGTGGATGCGGGGTGAGGATGGTCGGCGCCCGGCGCCCCGCCAGCGGCGCGAGCAGCTCGTGGTGGGCGGCGATCAGGTTCAGGGCGTCGGCGTCGAGCACCAGTGGGCAGGCGCTGTCGATGGCGCGCCGCACCAGGCCCAGCGCCTGGTCCGAATTGCCCAGGCCGCAGCCGACGACCAGCGCGCCGCCGTCGAAACGGTGCTCGGCGGCGTGGCGCAACATCAGCTCGGGCTGCAGCGCGTCGTACGGCGCAGCACGATCCACGCTGGCCACGAACACCCGGCCCGCGCCCGTGTACAGGGCCGCGCGCGCGGCCAGCACGGCCGCGCCGGCCATGCCTTGGGCGCCGCCGACCACGCTGACGTCGCCGTAGCTGCCCTTGTGGCTGTCGTTCGCGCGCGCCCGCAGTGCGCCGGCGAAGGCGGCCGCCTCGTTCAGGAAGGCGCCGGCGCCGCCCGCTTCCAGCCCCAGCGTGGCCACGCTCACGGCGCCGGCGTAGTCGCGCCCGGCGCCGGTGTGCAAGCCCGGCTTGTCGCCGATGAAGGTGATGGTGTGGGTGGCCCGCACCGCCGTGCCGGCCACGCTGCCACTGTCGGCGTCCAGGCCGCTGGGCACATCGAGCGCCAGCACCGGGCACACCAAGGCGTTGACCGCCTTCACCAGCGCCTCGGCCCTGGCATCGAGCGCGCTGCGCAAGCCAATGCCGTACAGGCCGTCCACCACCAGCGCCCAGGCGCCACCGGCGGGCATCTCGCCGACGAAGTGGGCGCGGCTGTCGCGCGCGCGCTGCAGGGCCTGGGCCGTCTCGGGCGAGGGCGCAGCGCCTGCCAGGTGGAGCACGGTCAGCGCATGGCCCTGCGCGGCCAGGTTGGCGGCCAGCTCGAGCGCGTCGCCGCCGTTATTGCCGGGACCGGCCAGCACCAGCACAGCGGCCGGGCTGGCGCGCCGGTCGAGCACGGTTTGCGCAAACTGCGCGGCCGCGCTGCCGGCGCGCCGCATCAGCGTTCCCGCCGCCAGCACCGCGGCCGCGCGCTGCTCGATGGCACGAATCTCCGCCACGCTGAACAATAAGCCCATGAATTTCCTCCTCGCATACGATCCGCATTGGCACCATTATGGACCCGCGCGACTACAATAGGCGCTCACACCAACAGGATCAACTATGGACTGGCAATTCTGGATCGACCGCGGCGGCACCTTCACCGACATCGTGGCGCGCCGGCCGGATGGACGCCTGGCCACCCACAAGCTGCTGTCCGAAAACCCGGAGCAGTACAGCGACGCGGCCGTGGCCGGCATTCGCCACCTGCTCGGCGTGGCGCCCGGCGCGCCGGTGCCGGACGGCGTGATCGAGGCGGTCAAGATGGGCACCACGGTGGCCACCAACGCCCTGCTCGAGCGCAAGGGCGAGGCGACCTTGCTGGCCATCACGCGCGGCTTCGGCGACGCGCTGCGCATCGCCTACCAGAACCGTCCGCGTCTGTTTGAGCGCCACATCGTGCTGCCCGAATTGCTGTACCGGCGCGTGCTCGAAATCGACGAGCGCATCGGAGCCCATGGCGAGGTGCTGCGCCCGATCGACGAGGCGGCCACCCGCGCCGCGCTGCAGGCGGGCTTCGACGATGGCCTGCGCGCGCTGGCCATCGTATTCATGCACGGCTACCGTTTCCACCAGCACGAGGCACTCACGGAGCGCCTCGCGCGCGAGATCGGCTTTACCCAGGTGTCGGTGTCGCACCAGGTCAGCCCGATGATGAAGCTGGTCGCGCGCGGCGACACCACCGTCGTCGACGC
>JAZJYV010000072.1:0-27752 GCA_040390195.1 Pseudomonadota bacterium
CTTTCTCATTGTTGCCTCCAAATTTAGAGGCGACAACTAGTCTGGCACAGGGGGGTTGCCGACGACGCCTGCAAACCGGGGTCCGCCTCCTACTGGCGGAACACCATCGAGCGGGCAGCGGCGAAGTTGATGCACATGCCGGCCAATGAGCCCAGCGCCACCGCGTACAGGGGCAAGGCGGGGCCGGGAGGCAGCGTGATGATGGCGGCGCCATACACCACGTAATTGACGGCGCCGCCGCCCGCCATCGCGCCCAGATAGCGCCACCACTGGTCCCAGCTGGACGCGCCGGCTGCGGCCCGAAACGCGAAGCGCCGGTTCAGCTGCCACGTCACGAATACGGCCACCAAAAAAGAAATCGCGCGGCCCGGGAAATAACCGCTTCCCAGCGCCAGCGCGATATACAGCACGGCCACGTCGGCGCCCAGCCCGGCGATGCCGGACAAGCCGAACCGCCAGAACTGCCGCCACAGGCCCGCCATTACTGCTTGGGCAAGCCGCCCAAGAGGGCCGCTACTTTTTGCTTGGCCGGCTTGATCGACGGCGAGCTGCTCGTCACCAGCGCCGGCTGCGGCGCCGCAGTCGGCTCGTACGGTTTGAGGAACCACGGATCGACCTTCTCGCGGCGCGGCAAGGGACCATTGCTGCTGCGCGGTGGGCGCTCGCTGCGCTCTGCGCTGCGCACCGGTGCTTCGCCTTCGCCGCGGCGCGCACGGCGCTCCGGGAAGCGCTCGCCACCGTCGCGCGCGGGACGTGAGGCGGACGGCGCGAAGCCGGCCAGTTCGCCACGGGTGATGGTCTGCTTGATCAGCTTCTCGATGTCCACCAGCAGCCGCTCGTCCTTGTCCGAGTAGACCGAAATGGCGTCGCCCGAGGCGCCGGCGCGGCCGGTGCGGCCGATCCGGTGCACATAGTCTTCGGCGTTGTAGGGCAGGTCGAAATTGATCACGCACGGCAGGTCGGAGATGTCCAACCCGCGCGCGGCCACGTCGGTGGCCACCAGCACGTCGGTCTCGCCCTGCTTGAATGCTTCGAGTGCGGCCATGCGCTCCTGCTGCGTCTTGTCGCCGTGGATGGCGGTGGCCTTGATGCCGCTCTGCTCGAGGTGGCGCGACAGGCGCGAGGCGCCGATCTTGGTGTTCGAGAACACCAGCACCTGTTTCAAGTCGCGTCCGCGGATCAGGTATTCGACCACGTCGCGCTTGTTCTCTTCGGCCACCTTGTAGACCACCTGGGTAACCTTGTCGGCGGTCGCATTGCTGCGCGCGACTTCGATGGTGACGGGATCGTTCAGGAAGCTGTTGGCCAGCTTCCGGATCTCTTGCGAGAACGTGGCCGAGAACATCAGGTTCTGGCGCTTCTTGGGCAACATGTTGATGATGCGCTGCAGGTCGGGCAGGAAGCCCATGTCGAGCATGCGGTCCGCTTCGTCCATCACCAGCATCTGCACCTGGCCCAGGCTGACGTTCTTCTGTTCCACGTGGTCCAGCAGTCGGCCCGGGGTGGCGATGACGATCTCGACGCCGCCCTTGAGGATGATGGTCTGGGCCTTCATGTCCATGCCGCCGAATACCACGGTCGAGCGCAGCGGCGTGTGGCGCGCGTAGGCCTTGACGTTTTCAGCCACCTGCACCGCCAATTCGCGGGTCGGGGTGAGCACCAGCGCGCGCACCGGGTGACGCGCCGGCGACATGCTCGGATTGGCGTGCGCCAGCAGCAGCTGGATGATCGGCAGCGAGAAGCCGGCCGTCTTGCCGGTGCCGGTCTGGGCCGCCCCCATCACGTCGCGCCCCTGCAGCACGATCGGAATGGCCTGCGCCTGGATCGGCGTCGGATGGACATAGCCCTGGTCCGTCAAGGCACGCAGGATTTCCGGCGCGAGGCCAAAATCGGCAAACCGGACGGTTGGCACGGGTTCGGCTTCAGTGATGATCGGTGTTTCAGACATATTTTTTCCGGGCGATTAATCGAACTGCTCTACGACCGGCGTGCTGCGCCCATCTGGCACGCAAGGCGGGGAACTCCAGGATGGACGGGAACGAGCCGCCGACAATGGCAAGACCTGTGGCCAGCTCGACATGCGACGAGAGCGACGGCAAAACCGGGCGCACGGACGTAGATACAATATTAGTGCCGTAAACGATACCCTAAAACAGGGCAACTGTACACCGAATCGTGCATATTGAAAGACCTATTGCTTTAAGGATAACTTGGTTTACACTGCCCACTTTGCCGTCCTTTTCAAAGAAATATGTCCTTCAAGCTCAAGCCGACCCGTACGCTCGCCCTGTCGATCGATTCCAAGGAAAACGGCTTCAACATGGTGCGCCTGCTGTGCGCCTTGATGGTGGTGATCTACCATGCGTTCCAGCTCAACACCGTGCAGTCGCGCCCGGACAGCCTGTCGGCCGTGCTGGCGCCCCATGCCGACCTGGGCAGCGTGGCGGTGGGCATCTTTTTCATCATCAGCGGCATGTTCATCACCCAGAGCTGGATGCGCGATCCGCACATCGCCCGCTTCGCCGTGCGCCGCGTGGCGCGCATCGTGCCGGGGCTGTTCTTTTGCCTGCTGTTGACGACCGTGGTGGCAGTGGCCTGGTTTTCGCCGGCCGGCTGGGCTGGCCTGGCCGATGGCGCGCCCTGGCGCTTCATCCTCGGCGGCTCGGTGCTCCATGGACTGCAATACATCATTCCCGGCGAAGAGCTGCGGATCGCCGGCGTGCTCGGTGGCCAGGACTTGAACGGCCCGCTCTGGACCTTGTACTGGGAAGGGCGTATGTACGTGATGGTGGCCCTGATCGGGCTGGCCGCCGTGATGCCGATGCGCTCCTGGATGCGGGGCGTGGCCCTGTTCCTGCTGCTGGCGGCCAATCTGTTTCCGACCGTGCTGGGCGGCTTTATCTGGGAAGTGCGCATGTGGTCCCTGTTCCTGACCGGCATGCTGCTCTATACGCTGGCGCCGAGCTTGCGCATCGGCTGGGTGCACGTGGCGTGCGCGCTGGCGCTGGTGGCGCTGAACTGGACCCGCTGGGCCGCCTTGAACGGCAGCGGCCTGTCGTGGTTTGGGATCGCGCTGGTGATGGCCACGGCCGCGCTGTGGGTTGGCAGCGCGCGCTACGACCACCTGCGCCACCTGCGGCACCATGACTATTCGTATGGCGTCTATATTTACCACTGGCCGGTGCTGATCATGCTGCGCAGCGCCTGGCCGGGACTGGACGCCTTCGGCTTGCTGGGCGCCGGGCTGCTGGTGATCGCGCCGCTGGCGGTGTTCAGCTGGCATGTGGTGGAGTCGCCCGCCCTGCGAGGGCTGCGCCGCCTGTTCAAGCGCTGAAAAGGTGGATTCCTGGTCACAAGCATGCCGATTGACACGCAAGCCCTGCCGCTTCAGAGTAGACTTGACGAACGACAACTAAACTTCGATTGGGCCATCCGCTTGCTCGCATCTGCCCCATTTTCCCAGCTCTTCCGCCGCATTTGTGCCGTGCTGTGCCTGCTGGCGCTGGCCTGCTCGGCACTGGCCACGCCCACCTCGCCGCTGCGCTTCAAACGCCTCGGCTCGCTCGACGCGGACGAGTTGTCAATCCTGTCATTGTTGCAGGACCGCCAGGGTTTCATCTGGATCGGCACCCATAGCGGCGGCCTGTACCGCTACAACGGTTACCAGGCCGTCAAGTACGAGCACGACCCCCAGAAGCTGCGCAGCCTGCCCAACGACCGCGTCTCGGCCCTGTACGAAGACCCCAAGGGCCGGATCTGGGCCGGCACCCAGAACGGCCTGGCGCGCTACAACCCCGACACCAACGACTTCACCGGTTTCCGTCCGCCGCCCGGGCCCAGCAGCCAGCTGATCGTCAAGGCCATCATCGGCGACGGCCGTGGCGGCATCTGGCTGGCCACCTGGGGCGGCCTGCAGCACTTCGACCCGGACAGCGGGCGCTTCTCCCGCTACATGCACGACAAGGCCAACCCGGCCAGCCTGGCCAGCAATGACCTGAACGCGCTGGCGCTGGACGACAAGGGCGGCCTGTATGCGGCCACCTGGCCGGGCGGACTGGATTACCTGGCGCCCGGCGCGACCGACTTCGTGCACCGCCGGGTCGACACCGACGGCGCCAGCGACGACAAGCTCAACATCGTGCGCTCGCTCTACTTCGGCGCCGATCACACGCTTTGGATGGGCACCGAGACGGGGGTCGTGACCTGGAACAGCGACACGTCCTGGGACACGCGCACGCCGCTACCCTCGCCCGCCACGCGCATCAATTCCCTGTACGGCGACAGCCATGGTGCGGTGTGGGCCGGTTCACTGGCGGCCGGCCTGCTGCGCTGGGACCGCGGCGAGCGCCAGCCGGTGCGCTATGTGCACCGCGCCAACGACCCGCACAGCCTGCCGTCGGACCACATCCGCGCCGTCATGGAAGACCGTGGCGGCATGTTGTGGATCGCCTCATTTACCGACGGCATCAGCCTGGTCAACCTGAACAGCCAGGGTTTCCAGCGCTTCATCCCCTTCGACGCCGCGCCCGACAACACCCTGCCCAACAACTCAGTGCAAAACCTGGCCGGAGCGCCCGGCAAGCGCCTGTGGCTGGGCGGCAACACCGGGTTTTCCCTGTTCGATCCGGACAACGGCGAAGTGCTGAAAACCTACCGTGGCGTACCCCGGCAACCCGGCGCCTTGAGCAACGACATCGTCTACAGCCTCTACCAGCAACCAGAGGGACCGCTGTGGATCGGCACCGCCGGTGGCTTGAACCGCCTTGAGCGGCCCGACGCCCCGTTTTCGGTGGTCCATTTCGGCAGCGTCGCCTCGGACTTCATCAACACCATCACGCCGTCGGCCAACGGCAAGCTGTGGCTGGGCACGGGCTTGCAGCTGGTGCTGTACGACCCGGCCAGCGGCCAGCGCCACGACTTCCCGGCCGATCCGGCCGACGGCAACAGCCGCAGCGTCAACGGCACCACCTGCATCGTCGAGGACGGGGCCGGGCGCGTCTGGCTGGGCTCGGAGTGGAACGGCGGCGGCCTCGACCTGCTCGAGAAGCCGGGCGCACCGTTCCGCCATTTCCTGCACGACCCGGCCGATCCCGACTCGCTGTCGGACGACAACGTCTCCTCGATCTACCTCGACCCAAAGGGCCGGGTATGGGCCGGCACTGCCAAGGGCGTGAACCTGGTCGAGAGCGGCGCCGGCGGCAGCATCCGATTCCGCCACTACGGCGCGCCCGACAGCGTCGGCAGCGTCAAGATCCTGTCCATGCGCAGCGATGCGACCGGCATGCTGTGGCTGAGCACCGCCGCCGGCCTGCTGCGGCTGGACCCGGACAACGGCAAGGTGACCCGCTTCCGCCCCTCGGACGGGCTCTCCGAAGGCTTCGCCCCGGCCGCCGCCTACGCCGCGCCGGACGGCGCCTTGTACTTCGGTGGCGTCAAGGGCATGACGGCCGTGCATCCGCAGGCGGTGCGCAGCGTGTCGATGGCGCCGCAGGTGGCCATCACCGACATCAGCGTGTTCAACCGCTCGCTGTCGGGCGCGTCGCGGCCCGAGGGCGTGCGCCTTGCGGGCACCGTGACGGCGCCGCAAGCATTGACCCTGTCGGCCAACGAGTCGGTGTTCTCGCTCGAATTCGCGGCCCTGCACTACACCGACCCGGGCAGCAACCGCTATGCCTACCGGCTGGTCGGTTTCGACCGCGACTGGGTCCAGGCCGACGCCGTGCACCGCAGCGCCACCTACACCAACCTCGATCCGGGCAACTATCGCTTCGAGGTCAAGGCCGCCAACGAGCAGGGCCTGTGGAGCGAGCGGCCGACCACGCTGACGATCACCATCTTGCCGCCGTTCTGGAAGCGCTGGTGGTTCCGCGCGCTGGTCGGATTGTTCCTGTTCGCGCTGCTGGCGGCGCTGTATCGGGCCCGCGTGCGGCGCCTCACGCGCAGCCAGGTGCACCTGAAGGCGATGATCGCCGAGCGCACCAGCGAGCTCGAAGACAGCAATGCGCGCCTGGCGGCGCTGTCGAATACCGACGGCCTGACCGGGGTGACCAACCGGCGCGGCTTCGACGAAGCGCTCGAGCGCGAATGGCGGCGCGCCAACCGCAATGGCTACTCGCTGGCGCTGGCGATGCTCGATGTCGACCACTTCAAGAACTACAACGACCTGTATGGGCACCAGGCGGGCGACCAGTGCCTGCGCACCGTGGCCAACCTGATCGCCGAGCACGGACGGCGCACCACCGACATGGTGGCGCGCTACGGCGGCGAGGAATTTGCGCTGCTGGCGCCGGCCACGGACAGCTTGCAGGTGCTGGTTATCGCGCAAGGCATCTGCGAGCAATTGCAGCGGCTCGCCATTCCGCATGCCGGCTCGCCACACGGCGTGATCACGATCAGCATCGGGGTCGCGGCGCTCACGCCGGAGCAAGGCATCACGTCGGAGAACCTGGTCCATTGCGCCGACCGTGCGCTGTACCGCGCCAAGCAGGAAGGGCGCAACCGCGCCGTGCTGTTCGAGGCGGCGGCGCTGGCCGATGGCTGAGCGCCATGGGGCATGAATTCGGTTGAGCCGGCGTCTGCAACCCGGGGTCAGACCCCCAACAGAAACACCGGGGTCTGACCCCTTGCGGCGCGGACGGCGGCGAGGAGTTTGCGCTGCCAGCGGGGAAAGCAGGAAAGGCGCAACCGCGCCGTGCTGTTCGAGGCGGCAGCGCAGCTTCCAAGGGGTCTGACCCCGGTTCTTCTGTTGGGGGTCTGACCCCGGTTGAGCCGGCGTCCGCAAACCGGGGGCCGTCCCCTCGCGCCGGATTATGAGGTGATCAGGCCGTGCTCGTCGAGCAGGTCGTGCAGCAGTTCCAGGCGGATCAGGGGATTGTCGAGCATGAGCAGGCTGTGCTTCTGGGCGTTGGGCAGCGGCAGCAATTCGCACCAGCGGTTGGCGACCCAGCCACAATCGTCCAGGCGCAGCGGCGGCAGCAGCGGCCAGCGTTCGGGCGGTACCTCCTGCAGCGAATCGATCACCCGTTCGAGCGCGTCGGCCGCCCCCTGCAACTCGGACGGAATCGGCACCGCGTGGTCGTCCTCCTGCAGTTCGGCCTCGCCAACCCACAGGCCAAACGCCTTGCGCTCGCTCGCGTGCAGCTTGAAGCGCGCCGCGCCGCGGCACACCACCTGGATCAGGCCCGGCGTGTCGCTGCTGCTGTCCTGGACCGTGGCAAGGGTGCCGGCCTGCATGAAACTCTCCTGCCCTTGCGGCGTGCGTACCTCGCTGCCCTGGGTGAGCAGCACCACGCCGAACGGCGCGTCGTCGGCGATGCACCTGGCGATCATGTCAAGGTAGCGTACCTCGAAGATCTGCAAGGGCAGCACGCCATCCGGAAACAACACCGTGGTGAGCGGAAACAGGGGGCAGGAGATCGTCGCCATCCCCCATGATGCCAGAAATCGGCGCGCGCACGACAGCGCGTTCCTTACAGCCCCAGTTCGGCCAGGATCGCGTCCTTCATTTGCTGCAATTGCGGGCTCGACAGTTTGCGCGGGTGCGCCTGGTCCACCGTGAACGTGGCCTGGATCATGGTCGGGCGCGGCGACAGCACCAGGATGCGGTCGGCCAGGTACAGCGCCTCCTCGACATCGTGGGTGATCAAGAGCACCGTGTGGCGCTCCTCTTGCAAGATGCGCAGCAGTTCGGTGCGCATGCGCAGGTTCATCAGGGCGTCGAGCGCCGAGAACGGCTCGTCCATGTACAGGATCTCGGGCTTGACCACCAGCGCGCGCGCGATTTCGACGCGCTTGAGCATGCCACCCGACAGTTCGCGCGGATAGCTGTTCTCGAAGCCTTTCAGGCCCACCATGGCCGCGTAGTGGTCGGCCAGCGCGGCCTTGTCGCCATGGCCGTCGCCGTTCAGGCCGAACATCAGGTTCTGCTGCACCGTCAGCCAGGGAAACACCGAGCCGTGCTGAGAAATCACGATGCCTTTCGGGCTGGGCCGGCCGGCAGGCGCGCCGTCGATCCGCACTTCGCCCACATCGGCCTGCTCGAAGCCGGAGATGATCTTCATCAGGGTCGACTTGCCGCAGCCGGATGGCCCGACGATGGCGACGAACTCGCCGTCGCCGACCTCCAGGCTGACCCCGCCCACCACCGGCAGCGATGTCTTGCTCGAGATGAAATTCTTCTTGATGTCCTTGACGACGATCTTAGCGTCCATAGCGCCACCTTACCGATTTGAGGCCTTCGAGCAGGCGCATCACGCCGTCCAGCAAGAGTCCGATTAAGCCAATGATGATCATGCCGGCGATGACCAGGTCGTAGCGGTTGCCCGCATTGCGCGAATCGATGATCAGGTAGCCCAGGCCCGAGCGCAGCGCGATCATCTCGGCCGCCACCACCACCAGCCAGGCCACACCCAGGCCGATGCGCATGCCCACGATGATCTCGGGCAGCACCGCCGGCACGATCACGCGGCGGAACAGCGTGGCGCGCGAGACGCCGAAATTCTCGGCCGCGTGCAGGTAGCGCCGCTCGATGGTGTGCACGCCGGCCGCGGTCTGCACGATCATCGGAAACACGGCGGCGATGAAAATCAGGAACACGGGCGACAATTCGCCCACGCCGAACCACAGGATGGCCAGCGGGATCCAGGCGATCGGCGAGATCGGGCGCAGGATCTGGAACACCGGATTGAGGGTGCGGAAGGCGCCGTCCACGCGCCCCATCCACAAGCCCATCGGCACGGCCACCAGCACCGCGCCCAGGAAACCGCAGCCGACGCGAAACAGCGAGGAGCCGATGTGCTCCCACAAGGTGCCGTCGGCGGCCAGTTCGAGCGTGCCGGTGACCACCTGCAGCGGGGTCGGAAAGATCACGCTGTCGGTCTGCACCACCACCACCCACCAGACGCAGATTACGGCGGCCATCAACAGCATCGATGGCCAGATTTTCTTCAGTTTTTCCACAAAAGCGCTTTCAAGTCGAATAACGGATCAGGTGCAGCAGATTGTCGATGCGCCAGCGCAGGCGCGCCAGGCCCGGGTCGGGCGTGGGCACCACCAGCACCGTCATCTGGCCGCTGGCGTGGGCGCTGCAGGCGAACTGGTTCTCCGACGCCTGCTCGAACGGCAGCCGGAAATCCTGGCCAGGCATGATCAGCACCGGCCCGAAAATCTGCGGCACGGTGTCGCGGTTGCGCAGCAGGAGCACGTCCTGCACGCCCAGCGTCAGGCGCACCTCGGACGGCAGGATCTCGACCTTGTCGCCGGCCATGCGGCGCGCCCAGGTGCCCTTCGGAATCTCGAACAGCTGGTCACGCGTGGCGTAGCGCAGCGGCGCCAGCGCGGCCCAGGCGCAGGCGCCGAGCACGCCGGCCAGCAGGATGGTCAGGCACCAGTGGCGGCGCAATCGTTCCATCGGCGCGCCCTACTTCTTCAACAGCAGCGTGAGGTCGTGCGCCATGTCGGCGGCCGGATGGCCGAACGGCATCAGCGCGCGCTGCATGCCCTGGCGGTCGATGAAATACAGGTAGGACGAGTGGTGCATGGTGTATTCGGTCCTGGACCCTTCGACCATTTTCTTGGTGGCCGAGATGCCGTAGGCCTTGAGCACCGCGGCAACTTGCGCCGTGGTCCCCGAGACGCCGACGAAGGACGGATCGAACTGCGCCAGGTAGCTGCGCAGGGTCGCTGCGCTGTCGCGCGCCGGATCGACCGTGACGAACACCACCTGCACCTCGGCGCCGGCGCTTTTCAGCAGCGCGCGGGCCTGCGCCAGCGAGGCCAGCGACACCGGACACACGTCAGCGCAATGGGTGTAGCCAAATTCGAGCACCACCACCTTGCCGCGGTAGTTGGCCAGCTTGAAGGCGCTGCCGTCGGAGGCGGTCAGCGCGATCTCGGGCGCGACGCGTGGCGGGTCGAAGGTGCCGGCCTTGAGCTGGTCGGCGCTGGCGGCGCCGCAGGCCAGCGCCAGCAGGAGCAGGACGGCGCGCATCACAGCGTGATCACGGCCGGTTTGAGGGCCTTGACGAAGCTTTCGTCGACATACTGCTCGTAGGCCACCGGGCGCTTGAGGGTGCCTGCCTCCAGCGACAGGTGCATCAGGTCCTCGAATTCGGCGCGGATCATGCGCAGGTCGCCGTAGGTGACGCGGTCGGCCGGATTCTCCATCACGAACTTGATGATGTTCGGGTCCTGGTTGAAGTACTTGCGCCCGGCGGCGATGTTGGCCGCCTTGGCGCGGTTGACGGGGGCCGCGTCGAGCCAGGTGCCGGCCGCTTGCACGTGGTTGACCAGGTCCTGCACCAGCGGCCGGTTTTCCTTGATCAGCTCTTCGCGCACCGTCAGCACGCAGCAGATGTAGTTGCGCCATTCGTCACGCGTCATCGACAGCGGACGCGCGTAGCCGGCGCGCTGGGCGGCGGCGCCGAACGGCTCGCCCGTGCAGTAGGCGTCGACCGCTTTTGCGTACAGCGCGGCGGGCATGTCGGGCGGCGGCATCTCGATGATCTCGATGTCTTTCGGGCTCATGCCTTCGCGCGCCAGCATTTTGCGCAGGAACAGGAAGTCGACCGCGAAGCGGCTTGGAATGGCGATCCGCTTGCCCTTCAGTTCCGTGAAGCGCTTGTAGGCCGAATCGGTGCGCACCATGATCACCGCGCCCGAGCGGTGGCCCAGCGAGACGATCTTGAGCGGAATGCGCTTGTCGGCCAGGTCCATCACCAGCGGCGCGAGCATGTAGGCGGCCTGGATGCGGCCGGTCATCAGGGATTCCTTGATTTCGGGCCAGCCGCTGTACTTGCTGTACTCGAACTCGAACTGGGACGGGGTCTTGGCGTTGCTGGTGGCGCGCGCCAGGCAGGCGACCGGCAAGGTCAGGTTGCAGGTGACGGGCAAACCGCCGACCACCAGCGGCTTCTGGCCGGCGTGGGCCAGCCCTGGAACGGCCAGCGGCAGCGCGGCAGCGAGCGCGCCCTTGATCACCTGGCGGCGGCGCAGCAGGTGGTGGGTCACTGGATCGTTATCAGGCATATCGGAATTCTGGGAAGCAGCAAAATAGCCGGGCCAATTGTACACCAGTGCCTTGTAACAAACCTACAAGCAACGCCCGTCCAAACCACCAGACGATGTGATGCGCGCCTTGAACTTTGGACGGGGAAAGCTAGAATGTATCTACAACAATGGATATCCAAAGGCGGCTACGCGATGAAACTTCTTATCTCGCAATGGGGCAATAGTCTTGCCTTGCGCTTGCCCGCTGAATTGGTGCGCCAGCTCGGCTTCAAGCCCGGCGACCATGTTCAGGGAAGCTTGACCATCGATGGCGGGCTCAGCATTCGGCCGAAAAAATGGGATCGCGCCGCCTTTGCGGCGGAGCTCGCGGCCGCGCAGAAGCAAATGGCGATGGGCGAATCGGTGGTGGAAGAGATGCGGCGCGGCGCGCGGTATTGATGACCTACGTCGATACGAGCGTTTTGGTCGCGCTCTGGCTCCGGGAGCCAGGCAGTGAAGGCTGCCTGCGCTGGTACGGCACTCAGACCGACGACCTGATTTCGGCAGTTTGGTGTGTGACGGAATTTGCTAGCGCCTTAGGAATCAAGCAACGTTCCGGGAGTATTTCCAGTGCGCAGGCAGACCACGCATGGATTCAATTCGAACGCCTGTGCGCGGGCGATCTTCGACTGCTGTCGGTCGGCCACGACGCCTTTCACCGCGCCGCGAAATTGACACGCGATATGTCGACCGGCCTGCGTGCCGGCAACGCGCTGCACCTTGCCGTTGCGCTCGAGGCCCAGGTCACGGTCATGGCGACGCTCGACCTGACGCTGGCGAAAAATGCCAAACGCATGAAAATGAAGCTCTCGGTCCTGTAAGGCAAGCGGTACCTGCGCCAACAGTGCCCGCCTGGCCGCACTGGCCTGAGTCACCCACCCCAAAAAAAGCGGTAACATGCTGGCATGTGTGCAAATTACACCCCTTACGAGCTGCAAGGCATCAGCGAGCATTACGGCGTCGAGCGCGGCATGTTCGATTTCCCGCCCGAGTCCTATCCAGGCTATTTCGCGCCCATCCTGCGCGAATCGCATGAAGTGACCGGTGCCATCGAGTGCGTGCCGGCCGTGTTCGGCATGGTGCCGCACTGGGCCGACATGAAACTGGCACGCCAGACCTACAATGCGCGCACCGAGACGGTGGCGCAGAAGCCTTCGTTTCGCAACGCCTGGAAGCGCAAGCAGTTCTGCATCGTCCCGGCCCACCATTTCTACGAGCCGAACTACGAATCGGGCAAGCCGGTGCGCTGGCGCATCGCACTGGCGGACGAGCAGCCGATGTCGATCGGCGGTATCTGGGAATGGCGCCCGAACGGACCGGACGGCCAGCCCCTGCTCTCGTTCTCCATGCTCACCATCAATGCCGACGAACATCCGCTGATGCACCGCTTCCATAAGCCGGACGAGGAAAAGCGGATGGTGGTCATGTTGCGTCCGGACCAGTACGGGGATTGGCTCGAGGGCGCGCTGATTGGCGTTGAGGACGTATTCCAGCCCTACCCTGCCGACCAGCTCACGGCCAGCGCCGACCCCAGCCCGCCGCGCACGAAAAGCGCGCCGCGCGTGGCAGACCCGGCCGCTCAGTCTTCCTGAGCCGGCACCGGCGCGCCGCCCCATTCCATCCAGTCGGAGCCGAACAGCTCGACCGGATGCTGGGTGCGTTCCGAGCCATTGCCGCAGGCCAGGGAATCGACCGGGCAGTATTTGTCGCAGCCCCAGCAGATGCGCTCCGGGTGCAAGGGAACAATGGGAAATTTCTTGCTCATATCACGAGCTTAGCGGTCAAGGCGGGACGTGCCAAGCACTTCCACGTCCCGCATCGAATTGCTTGACCCAGCTCAAAAATTTCCCGGCCCGCACAACTTGCGAATACATCGAAAACTGCCTCGTCGTCCCCGCGCAGGCGGGAACGGCGATCTTACCGAGAAATCGAAATATTCACAATTTCGTAGGGTGGAAAAGCGCAGCGCATTCCACCTTCTGCGGCGTCCGAAAAAGTGGAATGCGCTCGCCCCCTTGGGTTTCACCCAATGTCGGCATCCTATTACCGCCAGGGCCTACTGCGGCACATAGAATTCGATATTCGCCGCCCCGCCCGCCCAACTCCCGCTGTCGTTGATATAGACCAGGTAGTAGGTGCTGCCCCCCGTGAGCTTGAGCTCGCATTCGATCTCGACATCTGCCCCGCCGCTGGTGCCGCCGCAAGCATAGGTGTAGCTATAACTGCCGTTGGTGTAGCCATTCGGATAGGCCGCCGCGAACGCGCTGTACTGGCTCGGATTCATGATCATGAATTTGCCCGCGTAGCCCTCGGTTTCGATGAAGGCACGCGCGTCGCCGCTGCCAAGCGTGAAGCCTTGCGACTTCCAATAGCCATTGGCGCCGCTGGTGGTCATGCTGATGTTACTTTGTCCGCGCCACTTGGGCAGCACGTGGTTGGTCGACACTTCATGGTAGACCGGGTTCGAATAGCCCGAAAACACGGTCTGGGCCGGTACGCTGCCGATCCAGTATTTGCCTGCCGGCAGCGTCGGAAAGCACATGCCCGTGCTTCCCTGGTTGCTGCACAACAGGTAACCCGAGAACGCCTGGCCGTTGAGGAACAGTTGCGCATTGGTGGCGTCGAGCGCATAGATGCTGACGCTGTACTGGGCCGCCGTAAACGCCCAGACCTGCTCGACGGCGTCGAGCGTGAAGGTGTCGCTGGTGCTCAGGTGGCGTGGATTGCGGTCGGTCAGTGTGAATGTCGCTTCGCTGCTCTCGCCGATCGAGAAGCTGGTGCTGTAGTCCGCACCCGAGGTGTTGCCACCGCCACCGCCGCCGCCGCTGACGGTCACGGTAAAGGTACCGAGGTTGACGCCGTTCGACTTGAGCGAACCGTTCAGCGTGCCGCTGTTGACGGGCGTGCAGGCGAACTGGCGCTGGGTGCTGCTGCCACCGGCCAGCTCGACCACGCCCACGCAAGCGTCCAAGGTGAAACTCATGCCGCTGACGAAATTGGCGCCCGTCAGCGTGAACACGGTCGACTGGTTCAGGGTCGCCACCGACGGACTGTAGGTCGAGAACACGGGCACCGGCACACTGGTGGCGCCGCTCAGGGCCACCGTCGCGTTGGCCTGGTTCGAGGCATTGCTGTCGATCACCACCGCGCCATTGCGCGCGCCGCTGGCCGACGGCTTGAACACCACGCTCACCGTGCAGCTGGCGCCTGGCGCCAGATTGGCCTGGGGCTGGATGATGTAGGGCGCGATATCGGTCGGCGGGTAGGCCAGGTTCGAATTGAACTTGCAGCTGGTGGTATACGAATAGTCGTAAGGCAGGCCGAGGTATTCGGTGTGGAACACGTAGCAATCGGTCGGCTTGTCGATGCGCGGCGTGTCGATGCAGGTGAAGTCAAGCGGCGCGTCGCCCGTGTTGGTCAAGGTCAGCGTTTGCGCGGCGCTGCTGCTGCCCACCGCCTGGGCGCCGAAAGTCAGCGTGCTGGGCGAGATGCGTAGCGCCGGCCGCGGCAGGGGCGGCACCGTGCCCGACAGCGACACCGACGCGCTGCCCTTGTCGCTGACGATGCTGATCACGCTTGAACGCGCGGCGGTGTTATTGACCCAGTACAGGTCAGGGGCGAAGCGCACCGTGACCGTGCAGCTGGCGCCTGCCGCCAGGCTGCCGGCGCAGGTGCTGGCGCTGGTGAAGGTGCTCGGGAAAGAGGTGATGACGGACAGGTTGATCAAGGTGGCCCCGCCCGGATTGCTGACCGTGATCACCTGGGCGGCGCTGGTCGTGCCCGGTGTCTGCTGGCCGAACGCCAGGCTGGCCTTGTCAACCGCGAACTTGGCCACGGTCGCTCCGCCCACGCTCACCGGCAGCAGCGCCAGGCCGACGCCACTGCGATCGCGCATCAGGATCTGCAAGGCGCCGACCTTGGAAGGCGTGCACGCATATTGCCTTTGCGTGCTGCTGCCGCCCGGCAGTTCGAGTGCGTTGTCGCAGCCGTCGAGCGTGAACATCATCGCGGCCGTGAAGTCGGTGCCGACGATGGTGAAGGTGGTGGCCTGCCCCTGGAACACGCTCGACGGCGAGTAGCTCTGGATCACCGGCAGCTTGGCCTGGGTGACGGTCATCGTGAAGGTGGCGAGCACCTTGCCGCCGGGTGATTCGAACACGGTCCCGGCCTTGACCCCGGCCGACCCGGGGATGCAGGAGAAAATCCGGTTCACGGCCGTGCCGCCGGCGCCAAACATGCTCGCGCAATCGGCCACGCTGACCGTCAGGCCGCTGCCCAAGTTATTTCCCCGCACGACAAAATTGACGAGCTGCCCGCTGATTGCCGTCACCGGACCGACCGAGCTGACACTGGCGCCGGCGCCCTGCGCGGTGCTGGCCAGCACCTGCCTGGGCACGCCACTGGCGGCCGTGCTGCCATCGCCCAGCTGGCCGAAGGCATTGTCGCCCCAGGCCCAGACGCTGCCATCGACCTTGCGCGCCAGGCTGTGCCGATGCCCGGCCGTCGCCGCCGCATAGCCGCTGCCGATCGACTGCGCCGGCAGGCGGTTGGTGAAGCTGGCGTCGCCCAGTTGGCCGACATTGTTCAAGCCCCAGCTCCACAGCGTGCCGTCGGCTTTGCGGCCGAGGCTGAAACTGGCGCCCGCCTCCACGCCCGCGTAGGCGCTGCCGATCAGTTTCGGCACCAGGCTGGCACTGGTCTTCAAGTCGCCCAGCTGGCCGTTGCTGTCCTCGCCCCAGGCCCAGTTGCTGCCATCGGTCCTGGTGCCGAAGGCGTGCGTGGTCCTGGCGGCGATGCTGGCAAAGCCGCTGCCGACCTGCTTGGGCAGCAGGCTGTCGACAATGCTGCCGTCGCCCAGCTGGCCAAAGCTGTTGTTGCCCCAGGCCCAGAGCGTGCCGTCGGTCTTCAATCCCAGGGTCGAATAATTCCCGGCCGCGATCGCAACATAGCCGCTGCCGATCAGTTTCGGCACCCGGCTGTCGGTGCGGCTGCCATCGCCCAACTGGCCGTATTGATTGCTGCCCCAGGCCCACAACGTGCCATCGGTCTTGAGCGCGATGCTATGGAAGAAGCCGGCGGCAAGCGCGCCGAAGCCGCTGCCAACCTGGGTTGGCGTGAGCACGTTGACGACGCTGCCGTTACCCACCTGGCCGTTCAGGTTGGAGCCCCAGGCCCACAGGCTGTTGTCCGTCTTGCGCGCCAGCGAATGCGCAAAACCGGCCGCCACGGTGGCGTAGCCGCTGCCGATCGCTTTCGGCGTGCGCACGTCGGCGCTGCCGCCGTCGCCCAGCTGGTTGTTCGCATTGCCGCCCCAGGCCCACAGCGTGCCGTCGGCGCGCACCACCAGCGAGTGTCCGTTGCCCGTCGCCAGCGTCAGGTTCGAGGTGCTCACGTAGGCGCCGGCCAAGCCGGAAACGGTGCTGTCGATCAAGGTTTGCTGCGCCGCCGGCACGGTGGTGTCGATCACGTTGCTGAGCATGGCGCGCACCAGCACATTCGCATCCAGGCCGCTGTAGCCGTTGACCTGCTCGGCCGACTTCAGGCTGCTGGTGAACAGCGCCGCCACCGCAACCTTGTTGTTGATGACGGTAATGTCGGACGATTGCGCGTAGTTCATCAGCGCCAGCGCCGCAATGCCGCGCGTCATCAAGCCGCGGTCGAGCAGGTCGGTCCAGAACGCGGCGCCGGCGGCGTCGCCATCGCGGCTGAACAAATTGCGGTAGATGGCGCCGATGAAGGCGGCATTGGCGCCCGGGTAGAGGTCGTTCGATTCCTTGCTGGTGCCGAACATGTCGACCAGCGCCTTGACCGAGGGATTGGCGCTGTAGGCCGCAACCAGGCCGGCCAGGTCGGTGGGCGCGCCCACTTGCAGGAACAGCGCACTCCAGTAGGCCTGGCCGCCGGGGTCGGCCGCACGGCCGAAATACGCGACGTAGATGCGCTGGACGAGGTTGTTGTAGTCGGCAGCGCTGCGCGCTGTCGTTTGCACGCTGGCGGCGTACACGGCGCTGCGCGGGGTCGCCACGGGCGGCTCGGCGCCACCGCCGCAGGAACTGAGGATCAGCGAAAGTGCCCACAGCAGTACGAGCTTGCTTGCAAGTTTCATCATGACTCTTCGCAAAATTGATTGCCATCAAAACAACGCAAGAGTCAATATTACCTAGTTTCTTCCCCGAAAAAATCACCAATTGTAACAATGCACTTAAAACAGGCTGGAAGCGATATTGATGGTCAGGGCCAGCAAGGTGGCGTTGAAGAAGAAGGCCAGCACACAATGGACCAGGCCAGTCCTGCGCATGGTGCGCGTGGTGAAGCTGATGTCCGCGGTTTGGCCCGAGGTGCCGATCACGCAGGCGAAATACAGGAAGTCGCCATAGTCGGGCGCATGGCCGCCCGGGAATTCGAGCCCGCCCGGGCAACCGCGCCCTTCGGCGGCGTAGAAATCGTGCGCGTAGTGCAGCGCGAACATGAACTGGGTGAAGGCCCAGGATGTCACCAGGGTCAGCCCTGCCAGCGCAATATGCAGGTTGCGCAGCTCGCCATGCGCATCCTTGGCCACGGCCAGTTCGCAGACAATGGCCGCCAGCGAGGTCACGGCAGCCAGCACCACCATGGCCAGGATCAGCATGCGGCCCTCGTCCTGCACCAGGGCGCGCGTGCGCATGCGCTCGTGCGAGGACCAGAACATCATGCGCAGGGCCAGCGCCAGGTACATCAGGGCGCCCAGGTTCCAGCCGATGATCAGGCGCGTGACCTGGTGGGCCGCCAGCGCGTCCGGGATCGCCATGGCCGTGAGCAGGCCCAGTGCGGCGCAACCGAACAGGCGCGGGCGCACCGCGACGATGCGCGCCAGTTTGGGCCAGCCGCCAAGCGAGCTCGCGTAACTCATCGGCCAGGTCCGCGCACCATGCTTAGCGCAGGTTGCCGGTATGGCCCAGCGAATAGCGGCCCGGTTGCGGCCACACGGTCAGGCCGTGCGGCTCCTGTCCCACGCGCACTGTCTTGACCTCGCCGCTGCCGGCGTCGATGCGGTAGATCACGTCGTCGAAGCGGCCGGCCAGCCACAGGTATTTGCCGTCCGCGCTGACGTTGCCCATGTCCGGACTGCCGCCGCCGGGAATGGTCCAGGTCGTGACCACTTTCTCGGTCGCGAAGTCGATCACGCTGACGCTGCCCTTGCCGTGCGGCTTGCCATGAATGCGGTGCGTGCCGCGGTTGGCGACATAGAACTGCTTGCCGTCGCGGCTGGGATAGATGCCATGGGCGCCGACACCGGTCGAAATGAAGCCCACTTCCTTGAACGAGGCGCCGTCGACGATGTGCACGCCGTCCGCCTCCATGTCGGCGATGTAGAATTTCTTGCCGTCCGGGGAAATGCGTATGTCCTGCGGCATGCCTTTCTTCGTGCTGCAGATCTCGCTGGCGGGCACGCCCACCGGCAGCGATTCAGCGAAGCGCTTGTCCGGCATTTTCAATTTCAGATAACCGAGCACCTTGCGCTCGACCAGGTCGATCTTGGCCACCGAACCGTCGAACTCGCAGGTGAAGACGACGAACTTGCCGTCGTTCGAGAAATCGGCGTGGTTGATGCCGCCGCATGCGGCCACGTCGATCGAGTATCGGGGCGCCATGGTGTGCGGATCGCGAAAATCGAGGCGGTGGCGCGCTTCGGCCACGACGATGGCCGATTTGCCGTCCGGCGTGAAATACATATTGTAGGGATCGTCCACCGCAACGTTCTGGCCCGGCTTGCCGGTCACCGGATTGATCGGCGTGAGGCTGCCCTTGTTGGTGCGTTCGGCATTGTTGGCCACCCACAAGGTGCGCAAATCCCAGGACGGCACCACGTGCTGCGGGCCGATGCCGACCTTGAACTTGTCGACCACCTTCAGCGACTCCGGATCGATCACGTAGACGTCGTTCGAGCGCAGGTTCGGCACGTAGACGCGCGCCAGGTGGTCCTTGACGCTGGCGCTCATGTGGCTTGGGCCGGTGTCGCCATACACGTTTTGCGGATTCGTCAGCGGCGGCATGCCCGGCAGCGGCGCGTAGGCGGCAGGCGCCGTTGCGGCGGCCGGCGCGGCGCTCGCGCCCGCCAGGTGGAAAGCCAGGCCGGCGCCGGCCAGGGCCAGGACGGGAAGGCAGAGAAGTGTGATGCGGCTGGGTTTCAATTTCATCGGAAAAGGGATCAGGTGTTAGGTTAGTGATGGCCTTCGAGCAGCTGCGCTTTGATCGCAGCGACTGAGGTCTCGACAATGTGCTGCACGCCAAGCTGGCCCAATTCGGCCGTGGCGCGCGCGGCATCGCCTTGCACACCGTCTTGCGCACCCGGTTTGGGAGCGCGCTGCAAGGCGCCGGAGCGCACCAGCGATGGATCGGTGGCCAGCATCAGGGCGGCATCGGCCAGCCCGGCATGGGTACCGATTTCGGCACTGGAAAAGCCGCGTTTTTTCAGGTCGGCCACATACGCGCTCTGGGTAATCTTGTAATAGTCCAGCAAGGCATAGGCGCGGGCAGAAGCGCTTTTGGCCCAGGCCCGGTTCAATTTGGCCGCCACGCGAACCTCGTTCTGCTGGTAGCCGCCGTGGTCGCCGATAAAGATGATGTCACGGAAGCCATGATGGCGCAAGCTTGCCGCTGTCGCTTCGAGCACGGCTTCAAAAGTAGCGTCGGGAATCGAGATGGTGCCGCTAAAGCGCATGTGCGCGGTGGGCGGCTCGATCGAGCCTTCCGGCACATACGCCACGACCGGTGCGACGATGGTGTTGCCCAATTTTTGCGCGATCAGCCGGGCCAGCACGGCGACGCGTACATTGTGCTTGCCCAACGCGATGTAGGGCCCGCTCTGCTCCACGCCACCGATCGGGATGAGCACGGTGGTGGCGCCGTGCTCGATGCGGCTGCGCAGTTCGCTGCTGGTCAGTTCTTCGAGGACGACGCTGGCGCCATGGTCGGACGCCAGCACGGGCGTCATGGACAGGGGAAATGCGAGCAATGCTTGCGTCACACGACACCAGAAACCCATACGCCAGCATCCTTTCTTGGTTCACCGAATCAGAGCAGAATTGTATTCGATCAAGCCAGGAAACGATTGAAAATCACTGTGGATTCATGATTTTTTTACGTCCGCATCCTGCAGCGCTTGCCGGACCAGCTTCATGAAGGCCAGGTCGGCCGCGCCCAGCTTCCTGGTCTGGCCGAGAATGCGGCCCTCGGCGTCGAGCAGGACGACGACGGTGGTGTGGTTGAATTCACCATTGCCCAGCAGGCGGTACTGGATGCCCAGCGTGGCGGCGATTTTTCGGGCGCCGGCGGCGTCGGGGCGCGCCAGGGTCCAGTGCGGCACCTCCAGTTCACGCTTGGTGGCCACTGACTTGAGCGCGCCGACCGTGTCGCGCGCCGGGTCGAACGTGACGAGCAGCATCGTAATGCGGCTGCGCTCGTCGGGGCCGAGCGCCTGTTCCGTGATGCGCATGGTATCGATCAGCATCGGACAGACGAACTCGCAAGAGTTGTAAAACATGCTGATCAGAACCGGCTTGCCCCGCCGGTCCTGCAAGTGGAAGACATGACCATCCTGGTCCGTCAGCTCGGTCTTGAGCTGGTACACCGAGTTGCCTGGCAATGCAGGCGCGAGCTGCGCCAGCGCCGTCCCCGACCAGGCCAGTGCGGCGGCGAGTAGGAGTTTGATTGAAGTGTGTACGAGTCTCGTTTTCATTTTTCACCCAGGGGTTTGGCACATCGAAAGCCAAGGCTATTGGTCGTATCGGCTGCATTCAGCGAGGAGAGCAAGGCGATGCGCATCAGGATGGCGTAGTTGTCGCGGTCTTGCAGGCTGATGGCGCCGGCACCGCAGTATTGCAATTGCTCCGGGTCGCCCTGGTTGCGGCTGTCTGCGCTGACGAGCAAAGCGCCGAAATCGTCGACCCATTCCCAGATCAGGCCGTGCAGGTCGCGCGCGCCGTAGAAATTGGGCGCGCCGCCGACCAGCGCGGGCGCCTTGCTCGACGCTTGCGAATACCACGCCAGGATCCTGGCGCGCCACAAGGGCTTGTGCCGCGCATCGGCCTCGGTGGCGTCGGCCGCCGCAACGTACTCCCATTCGTACCAGGTGGGCAGGCGCGCTTGTTCGCTTTCGCAATACGCCTGCGCCGCAAACCAGCTCACACTGGTCACCGGGCGCTGGGCATCCGCCCGGCGCTGGGCCGGGTCGCCATAGGCATACAGGTAGCTGCCATCGGCAAACACGGCCGGGGCCGCGCCGCGCTGCCACTCCGGATGGCGTTCGGTGAAGGCAAAGAACTCGGCCACCGTCACCGGCGTGCTGCGCATCGCGAAGCGGGCGACGGAAACGGGCAAGTTCTTGCTGCTGCCGCCGGACAGCACCGAAGTCAGGCTGCCGGCGGGGATCGTGACGTAGTCGGCCGCGCACAGGGGCGCCGCACACAGCGCCAGCAGGCTGGCGCCGACCACCCCAGGGATCCACTTGCCGGCCATCTCAATGCTCGGCCGCAGGCTTGGGCGCCGTCTTGGCACGGATCGCTTTCACGTCCTCGGTCTTGACCTTGCCGCCCCCGTTGTCCCAGCTGTTGAGGGCGTAGGTCAGGATATTGGCGACCTCGTCGTCGGTGAGCTGGTTCATCGCCGGCATCACCGATTCGAAGTCCTTGCCGTTGACCGTGACCTTGCCCGACAGACCCTGCAGGACCACCCCGATCGCACGCTTGTGGTCGGCGTTGAGGAAATCCGATTTCGCCAGTGGCGGGAAGATGCCCGGCAAGCCGGTGCCGTTGGCCTGGTGGCAAACGGAGCAGGTGCCGTTGAACAGGGCCTTGCCGGCCGCTACCTGGTCTTGCAGGGTCAGGGTGCCGCTGGCCGCGGCAGCGGCCGCCTTGGCCACCGAGCCGAGGTTCGGTGCATCGCGATCGCCGAGGTAGACCGAATCGACTTCCTTGCCGGAATAGATGGCCTTGTTTTCAGGGCCGTCAACCTTCATGATCGCCAGCGCGCCTTTGTTGAATGCGCGGAAGATTGAGTGGTCAACCATCACATAGCTGCCGGGTACCTTGGTCTGGTACTCGACGACGGCGGCGCCGCCGGCGGGAATCAGGGTCGTTTGCACGTTTTCCTGGTAACGGGTGCCGCCTTCGTAACGGACCTTGTCGAAGATGGCGCCGATCACGTGGAAGCTCGACACCAGGTTCGGGCCGCCGTTGCCGACGAACAGGCGGATCTTCTCGCCGGTCTTGGCCTTGAGCGCCTTGTCGCCCGTCAGCGCGCCTTCTGCTCCGTTAAACAAGACGTAGGTGGGCCGCTCGTCGATGGCTTTTTCCATGTCGAACGGCTGCAAGCCCTTCTCGCGGTATTTGCCGGCGGTGTAGAAGTCGCCCTGCATCACATAGTATTCATGGTCGACCTTGGACAGGCCTTCTGGTGGCTCGACCAGGATCAGGCCGTACATGCCGTTGGCCACGTGCATGCCCACTGGCGCGGTGGCGCAGTGATACACGTAGATGCCCTCGTTCAATGCCTTGAAGCTGAACTGCGATTCGTGACCCGGCGCCGTGAAGCTGGAGGCGGCACCGCCGCCAGGGCCGGTCACGCCATGCAAATCGATGTTGTGCGGCATCTTGCTGCTGGGATGGTTTTTGAGGTGGAATTCGACGGTGTCGCCCTGGCGCACGCGGATGAAGCTGCCCGGGGTGGTGCCGCCGAAGGTCCAGAAGGTGTAGCTGACGCCTTCGGAGATTTGCATTTCCTTCTCGACCACTTCGAGGTGGACGATCACTTTGGCCGGCACCTTGCGGTTGGTCGGCGGCGGCACAAAGGGCGGGCTGGTCAGCACGGCGGTGATCGGGGCGCCTTGGGGCGGGCCAAAGTCGCCCGTCATGCGAGGCGCCGGTTTGGCAGTGTCGGCGGCGAAACTGGGACTGGCTAGCAGGAGCAGGAGGCCGGTCGCGGCCAAAAATCCTGAGACTGAATGGCTTGGAATTTTCATTTTGGAATCCTCGTTAGGAGAATTGAGTGTCCCAATTTCAATACAAATGTTCCTTGATCTCAATCAAAGATTCAAAATAAATACATCTTTTTGGCCGTTGGGGCCTGGCGCCGGCTGATTTCGGCGCCAGGCACTGCACTGTTACTGTGGTGGCCGTGGCGCGGAAATGCCCGTGTACTGGACTGAAATCAATTTCCAACCCGCGCCGCTCATGAGCGCCACAAAGCTGGCGCGCATCGATATGCTGCGTGGTTTTCCGTCCGGGCCGTTGATCTTGAAGCCCAGTTTGGCGATCACGACGGCCATGTCGCCGAACAGGCGGGTGACGGGCTCTTCCACCGTGACCGTAGGTGCTGGACGCTTGTTTTCCGCTGCGTAGAATCCGAGCATTTTCTCGCGTGGATCGACCTCTCCAACGGGCGACACTTCCACATAGTTATCTGCGGTGAGCAGCTTCAAGGCCTCCACGTCGAACGCGCCTTGCGCCGCCACATGGCGCTGCACCAGTTCCAGCACGGCGGTTGCCGGTTCGGCGGGTGCGGCCAGGACCGCGCTCGAGAATACTGCCGCGCCACTCAGCGCAAGGGTCGAGAAGAACCGGTTCATGAAAAGGCCTTGGAGAAATTGAGGAAAGGCCATGGTACGAGTTTCCGTTGCCAGCTTGATGGCTTTGCGATGAAATGCAAAATAGCGCAGCTGAAGCGGAGTCGGCATAACGTCAGTTACCGCCACTGGCAGTCCCGGCTTCCCGCGCAGGGGAAACGCATGGGTTTCACCTGCGCGCCAAACGACGAGTCGATTTTCGATTCATTCGCAAGTTCTATGGTCGATCGAGGGCCTTGAGAATACGATGTACGTCGGCGGAAAAGTATGCAATGACTGGCTGGTAGGGACGCCGGCAGGCGACAGTCAGCGTTGCGCCATCGCCCCCTTCCAGCCGGACCGCCCCGCGCTGGCGACAAGCCTCGGCCATCGCGGCCGGCCCGTGGGCGTCTCCGTACAAGGCGTGGCCTTCCACACGAGTGACGAACAGATCATGCTTGAGCGATGCACACGAAGGCAAGGTGAACAGTTGCATGCCGTCGATGCTGGGGATGGCGTCGAACTTTCCGCCACAATCGTCCTGGACCAGTTGCTTGAGGGCGCGCGCCATCAAGGCCTCGGCGTGCGCCGCACCGGGAGCAGTCCGGCGCGCGAAGCCTGTCTCGTCGAGCATCGATTCCCACTGGGCAGCCATGGGCCCGGCCGAGCCCAGCAAACTGCCCAGGCGGGAGGAACAGGGCAAACCGACGCCACAGGCGAGCGTCTGCTCGAAGGGCGGCTTATTGCCCTGTCCCAGCTCCGAATAGAACGCTGCGATACGCGCCAGCGCCGAGCCCTGCCCCTGGCGCGCGGCCAGGCCGTAGACATAGGCCGCCAGGCCGCAACTGTAGTCGAGCTTTTCCATCGCCACGGTCGCGCGTGACAACTCGCTCCATGCCTTGCCTGCCGTGCCGAGCTGGCAATCGGCCAGGGCGTTGTCGAGATCTGCCGCAGCCTGTTCGGCCGTGAGCCAGCCCAGTTGAAGTCCCGCATACCAGCGCAAAAATTCGCCACCGCCTTCATGGATCAGGCGCTGCTGGGGATAGTCGTCCAGTTCATCACGCAGCTGAAAGCGGTGGCTGATTTCATGTGATACCAACAGCGCCAGCTTGCCTTGTTCGCGCGGCGTCGGGTGGAGCGGCCAATTAAAAAACGACAGGCGCATCACGTCGGCCGCGTCGCCGCCGATATTGACGCCACCGTCAACCTTAACCGCTGCCGCCGTGAGAATGGGCTGGCGGAAATGCGCCGACGGCATCGTGCGGCGATAGAACGACATGGTCTCTTCAGCCACGCAACGGACCTGTTCGGCCGATGCCAGTGGCAGCGCTGGATCGACATAGATGGGCGCGGCGCTGGCGTCGAGTTTGCGCGGCATGAGCAGCACCGCGATATTGTCGCCGTCGGCGCTGGCGGCATTGCCGTCGAACAGGCTGCCCTGCATACCGATGCTGCCCGGCGCGGCGAAACGGTAGTCCACTTTTCCGCAGGCCGCGCCAACCGCGTATTTCGAGGTATGCAGGTAGATGCCCTCGCCGACCGGGAATGCGCCAGGATAACCTTCCACCTTGTCGGTGCTCACCGGTACCCGGAACCGCAAGGTGCGACAGGCCGCCCCTTTGGTCACGACATCCCCGCCCTCGAGCGCGGCGCAGTCGTCGAGCGGCTGCCAGCCGCTGCGGATACGCCGATAGGCAGGACTGTCGACCCGAAAACTCAGGCGTTGGCACTGGGCCGGCAATATATAGCTCAGTTCAAGTGCTTGCGCGCCTGCCCATTTCAGCTGGACCGTCACGGCAGAGGCCGACGCAGAGAGCAAGCAGGCGCCAAGCAAAAGGGCAATGCGAATGTTTTTCATTTTACAATCATGCAAAAAGGGACATTCTATACCGTTCTGGTTTTCACTTTCATGAGCCGCAGGCCAAGATTGATCTCCTGTTTGGGCAATTCAACGATGACGAATTTGTAGCCGGGCGCGTGATAGCGGGTCTTTACCATAGTGAATTTTCAATGGATGTGACCGACTTATGCGTGCCGTTGGTCTTCAAAGCGCGGCTATTTCGTCGAGCAATTCCGTATGACGGTCTACCAGCTTGAGCAGAATAGCTGCCTGTGCGTTAGGCTTGGATCTAGCCTGCTCCCAGTTGGCAATCGTCTTCGCCTCGGTCCGGAACCGGCGTGCGAAAACTCGCTTCGACACATTCAACTTGGTGCGTACTCGGACGACCTCCGCCGCCGTCATCTCTTCAGGCGGTTGATAGTCTACCGTTTGTTTTCGCAGTGTCACTTTACCGGCGCGCTCTTCCGCGAGTGCGTCGAAACCCTCCTCCAGGTCAGCAAACAAATTTCGCTTCGTCATTTTGTACTCCGCGCTTCTGCCCATCAGCGCGCCGCAATTCTTATTAAAACTGTGTCGAGATACTTTACATGCGCTTGCCAAAAATTCACAGAATTTCTTATAAGTAATTGATTTTAATGACTCTAACGTTTCTGGCATAGAAAATGCTTTCAGTATTCGCACAGACATTAATCTTTCCGGAGCGCAAATGAAAAGCATCAAACAAATCGCAGCAGCAGTGTCCCTGGCAGCGGTGAGCCTCGCGGCCAATGCAAGTGTTATCACCAGTACCAATGTGCCGGTCGCGATCTGCGACCAGTGCGCCGTGACGTCCACGCTGAATGTGGACACCCACTTAACGGTTTCCGACGTCAACGTCCTGGCCACCAGCCTGACCCACACGTTTGACGGCGACCTGATCTTGAGCATTCTTCACAACGGCATCACGGTCGTACTGTCGAACCGCAGAGGGTCCGACGGTGAAAACTTCATCGGCACGACGTTTGACGATGCTGCCGCCGTCGCGATTTCCGCAGGTGTTGCACCGTTCACGGGCAGCTACCGCCCAGAGGGGTTGTTGTCCGCTTTTAATGGTCAAGATGCATTTGGCCTGTGGACATTCCAGGTGTCCGACAACGCCAGGCTCGATGCCGGCAGCATCAACCAATGGGGCATCGACGTGAGCGGCAACTCACAAGACGTTCCCGAGCCCGCCTCTGTGGCCCTGCTGTGCCTCGGTTTCGCCGGCCTGGCCGCCGCACGCCGCAGCAACGCCAGGTAAGCCGAACTCCGCTTGTAGAAATACCCGCCCGATGCAACACCTAAGCATTAAATCGAAAAAAGCCAACCGTCCCGGTTGGCTTTTTTGCGTACTGGTGGGCCTCCCGTGAGTCGAACACGGCACCAACGGATTATGAGTCCGCTGCTCTAACCAGGCATGAGCTAGAGGCCCGAAATCGGTATAAGGGGATGCAGCTTCTCGCCACCGCAACGCGGTGTCCCAGCCGAAGTGGCGAGAGGATATTGCCTTTGACGCTAGCCCGTCAAGCCTTAGTTACCTTCAAGGAAGGACTTGAGCTTGTCGGAACGCGATGGATGGCGCAATTTGCGCAGCGCCTTCGCCTCGATCTGGCGGATTCGCTCACGCGTGACGTCGAATTGCTTGCCCACTTCTTCCAGGGTATGGTCGGTCGACATCTCGATGCCGAAACGCATGCGCAGCACCTTCGCTTCGCGCGGGGTCAGCGAATCGAGCACGTCCTTGACCACGCCGCGCATCGAGGCATGCAGGGCCGCGTCCGACGGCGCCAGGGTGTTGTTGTCCTCGATGAAGTCGCCCAGATGGGAATCGTCGTCGTCTCCGATCGGCGTTTCCATGGAGATCGGCTCTTTGGCGATCTTCATGATCTTGCGGATCTTATCTTCCGGCATTTCCATCTTGATCGCCAAGGTCGCCGGATCGGGCTCGGCACCCGTTTCCTGCAAGATCTGGCGCGAGATGCGGTTCATCTTGTTGATCGTCTCGATCATGTGCACCGGGATCCGGATGGTGCGCGCCTGGTCGGCGATCGAACGCGTAATGGCCTGGCGAATCCACCAGGTGGCATAGGTCGAGAACTTGTAGCCGCGCCGGTATTCGAACTTGTCGACCGCCTTCATCAGGCCGATATTGCCTTCCTGGATCAGATCGAGGAATTGCAGGCCGCGGTTGGTGTACTTCTTGGCGATCGAGATGACCAGGCGCAAGTTGGCCTCGGTCATTTCGCGCTTGGCCTTGCGCGCCTTCAT
>JAZJYV010000073.1:0-49452 GCA_040390195.1 Pseudomonadota bacterium
CGCTGACCTCTTGCATGCCATGCAAGCGCTCTCCCAGCTGAGCTATACCCCCGTTGCGAAGAAGCAGAAGTATAGCAAACATCCTTGCCCTCTGCAAATACCGATTCGCAACTTTTTACAGATATTTTGCCAAGCGTGCCAGGACGACATCGCGTCCGAACAATTGCAGCACCAGATCGATGGCCGGCGTTTGCAGCTGGCCGGTCAGGAACAGGCGCAGCGGTATGGCCATCTGCGGCATCTTCAAGCCATGCGCGGCCAGCACTTCCTTGAGCGCGGCCGACAATGCCTCCCTGGACCACTCGACGGTGGCGCAGCGCCCGGCGAACGCGGCCAGCGCCGGCTTGACGGCGTCCGTCACGTGCTGGGCCAGCAGGGCCGCATCGGGCTGCGGTTCGCGATAGAACAACATCGCCGCCTCGGCCAGTTCGAGCACCGTGTTGGCGCGCTCCTTCATCAGGGCCAGCACTGCCGGCAGCGCCGGCGCGCCGTCGAAGTGCGCGCCCAGCGCTTCCAGATGGGGGCGCGCGAGGCCGGCCAGGCGTTCATTGTCGGCCTGTTTGATGTAGTGGTTGTTCAGCCACGCCAGCTTCTCGTGGTTGAACTGGGCCGCCGACCTGGTCAGGTGGTCGGTGTTGAACCATTCGCAGAACTGGCTCATCGAAAACACTTCGTCGTCGCCATGGCTCCAGCCCAGCCGCGCCAGGTAATTCAGCATCGCCTCGGGCAGATAGCCCTGGGCTGGATAGTCCATCACGCTGACCGCACCGTGGCGCTTGGAGAGCTTCTCGCCATCGGCGCCCAGGATCATCGGCAGGTGGCCATACAGCGGCAGCGGCGCACCGATTGCGCGCAGGATGTTGATCTGGCGCGGCGTGTTGTTGACGTGGTCGTCGCCGCGCAGCACGTGGCTGATCTGCATGTCCCAGTCGTCAACGGCGACGCAGAAATTGTAGGTCGGCGTGCCGTCGGGACGGGCGATGACGAGGTCGTCGAGCTCGCGGTTCGAGATCGTGATGGTGCCCTTGACGACGTCGTCCCAGCTGACGTCGCCGTCGAGCGGGTTCTTGAAGCGCACCACCGGCTTGCGATCGCCCGGCACTGGCGGCAGGACCTTGCCCGGCTCCGGACGCCAGGTGCCGTCATAGCGCGGCTTATCCCCGGCCGCGCGCATGCGCTCACGCATCGCCTCGACTTCTTCGGGCGAGGAGTAGCACTGGTAGGCCGTGCCCGCCTCGAGCATCTGCGCCACCACTTCGCGGTAACGGTCCATGCGCCGCATCTGGTAGAACGGGCCCTCGTCGTGTTCGAGGCCGAGCCACTGCATGCCTTCGATGATCGCCTGCACCGCTTCCGGGGTCGAGCGTTCGAGGTCGGTGTCCTCGATGCGCAAGATGAAGGTGCCGCCGAAATGCCGGGCGTAGGCCCAAGCGTACAGCGCGGTGCGGGCGCCGCCGAGGTGGAGGTAGCCGGTCGGGCTGGGAGCGAAGCGGGTGCGGACGGGCGTTGCGGTTGCGATGGTCATCGTTTTCGGACTGCGTAAGGGAAAGCCGCTATTTTACCCCGCCCGCCCTTCAAGTATGATCGGCTCACACCCAAGCACAATAAGGAGACAAAATGCGCGCGCTACGAAGCTTGTTGATTGTTTTATGCAGCACCATGGTCTACTGCGCCCAAGCCGGCGAGCCGCCTGAAACGGCGGTGGCCATGGTCGAGAAAGGGGCCGCCTTCCTGAAGGCGAACGGCAGGGAGGCGCTGCTCAAGGAGGTCAACAGCAAGAGCGCGGAATTCATCCAGGGCGAGGTCTACCTGCTGGTGCGCGCGGCCGACGGCACCATCCTGGCCCACCCGATCAACCCCAGGCTGGTCGGCAAAAATATGAATGAATTGCCCGATGCCGACGGCAAGTACTTCCGCAAGGAGATCGTCGAGATCGCCAGGACGAAGGGCAAGGGCTGGGTCGACTACCGCTACAACAACCCACTGTCGAAGGAAATCGAAAAGAAAAGCTCGTATTTCGTCCGAAATGGCGAGCTGATCCTGGAAGCGGGCATCTACAAGGGCAAGTAGCTGCCCTATTTCACCGTCACTTTGATCGACTTGCTCATCGGTGCGCCGTAGGACTGGTGCGCGCCGTTGGCAAACTGCAGCGTCAAGGTGTAGACGCCGGGCGCCAGCTTGACGTCGGTCTCGGTCTGGCCTTTGCCGAAGTGCATGTGCTTTTCGTCGAAGGGCACCGTCTCGCCCGCCTTGATCGCTTCGCCGTTGATCAGCAGGTGGTGGTGGCCGCTGTTAGCCGCCATCTCGCCGGCCGGCTTGAGCTCCATACCGGCCACGGCAAACTTGACCTTGAACGGGCTGCTGACGGTGGCGCCATCGGCCGGCTCAATAAAGGACACCGATTGCGCCCAGGCCGGCGCCGCGGCGCCCGCCATCAGTGCTGCGGCCACGACACAACGGTGGATCAAGCCAAAGTGAAATTTCATGACGCTGCCTCCTGGTTGGGAATGAGTGCTCGATTATGCGCGATTTCGACGCCACATGCTGATACTTCTGACAAGAAAATTTGACGCGCTCACGGTTTGGCGACCGCCGTGATGGTCAGTTCCTGCAGCTTCGGTTCGCGCTCCGGGGACAGCGTGAAGGCGATCCTGAGCTGGCCGCGCTCGCCCGTCAGCGTGAAGCTGCCGCGCAACTGGTTCTCCGCTTCGATGGCATCGACGGAGCGCACCTTGCCGATCGGCGCCAGCAGTCTTTTCGCCTCGTCGATCCAGTCCGCGCGCGACCGGTCGAGGAAGAAATTGTCGGCCGTGATGGCCGCGCCCAGCGCCGCGTCCCAGCCCTGCACCAGATCGGCCACCTGGCGCTGGCGCGCAAGCAGGGTGGGCGATGGCGCGACGGCGCGCGGCGCCAGGGCCGCGCGCTCGATCAGCTCGGCCAGCGCTTTCGAGGTCGGTCCGTACACGGGGGCGTAGCGCAAATTGCTGAACGCGATCAGGGCGACGCCATGGTCGGGCGCGAAGCGGTACTGGCTGCCATAGCCGGGCAAGCCGCCCGAATGGCCGACGATGACGACGCCGCCGCTGTCGCGCAGCCAGCTCAATCCGTAGCCATAGAAGCTCACTTTCGGATTGGGCGTCTTGCCATCGGCCAGCGTGGCCTTGCCGTCCAGGATGGCGAACACCCGCGGCTGCTGCATCTCGCGCACCGTGGCCCGCCGCAGCGGGCCGCTGTCGGCCTCGTCGCGCGCCGGCCAGGCACCCAGATGAAAGGCCACGTAGCGCGCGAAGTCGTCCATCGTGGTGATCAAGCCGCCCATGGCGGCGGCGTCGCCGTCGTGCAGGATCGGTTCGACCTTCCACTGTTCATGCTCCCAGCGGTAGCCCAGCGCGAAACGCTCTGGCGAGGCCTTGCTGTATTCCCACAGCGTGTCCTTCATGCCCAGGGGCAGCAGGATCTCGCGCGCGATGTAGTCCTGGTAGCGCATCCCGGCCACCTTCGTGACGACCTTGCCGAGCAGCACGAAGCCGAGGTTGCTGTACTCGAAACCCTGGCCTGGCACGTTCGAAAACGACAGGCCGCCGCTGACGAAACGGGTCAGTGCGGCGTTGTCGAGTTCCATCTGGCGGTCGCCCCAGGGATTGTCTTCGGGCAGGCCCGTGTTCATCGTCATCAAATGGCGCAGCGTGAGCGCGGGCGAGTCGAGCGTTGGCAGGCGCAGGCTGCGCAACTCGGGCAGGTAGTCGCCCACCGGGTCGTCGAGCCTGAGCTTGCCCTCGTCGCGCAGCTTCATCACGGCCATCGCGACAAAGCTCTTGGTCATCGAGGCGATGCGGAACTGGGTGCTGCTGGTGACGGGCAGCTTGCGTTCGAGGTTGGCCAGGCCCAGGGCGCGGCTGTGGATCAGTTTGCCGTCGAGTACCACGCCGTAGACCAGGCCAGGCAAATGCGCGCTGGCCGCCAGCGCGCCATACATCTTGTCGATCTCGGGCAGCGCCGCGCGCACGCGCGCGGCGCGCCCGCTGTCGGCAAACGCCGGCGGTGCGTAGGTCTGCGCTTGCAAGGCGCCGCAAACGAGGGCGCCAGAGAGCACGCTGGCAATGCGGTGAAAGGCAACAGGCATGGCATTCTTGTCGGCGAAGTTCGATGCAATTAGCATAACAGAAGCCTTGGGCCCCGGGCCGGCGCGTTATACTTGCAGCTTTTCAGCCACACCAGGAACCGTCATGACCGCACTTCCCCCTTGCCCGCAATGCAAATCCGAATTCACTTACGAAGATGGCAGCCAATATGTTTGCCCGGAATGCGGCCATGAATGGTCGGCCAGCGCCGCCGCGCCCGTCGAAGACGCCGCCAAGGTCTACCGCGACTCGGCCGGCAATGTGCTGCAGGACGGCGACACCGTCACCGTGATCAAGGACTTGAAGTTGAAGGGCGGTGGCGGCGTCGTCAAGGTCGGCACCAAGGTCAAGAACATCCGCCTGGTCGACAGCGACCACGACATCGACTGCAAGATCGACGGTTTCGGCGCCATGAGCCTGAAGTCCGAGTTTGTGAAGAAGGTGTGAGCGCACTTGTGACCACTTCGAACACTTGAATCGTCGTTCCCGCGCGGGCGGGAAGCCATACGGCGCCAAATCCGACGCACAGCATGGGTTTCCGCCTGCGCTGGAACGACCCGGCCTAGCGGCCGTTCTTGAGGGCGCCAATCAGGGCATCGTCGGCGGTGGCCAGCAAGGCCCCATAGGCGGCCGTATAACTGGGATCGTCGGCGCCGATGGCCAGCGCCTGGCTCTTGGTCGAGGCCTTGGTGTTGAACAGGCTGAACACGGCGTTGCTGATGCTCTCGTCCTGTTTCACCTCGGCGCTGGTGGTCTCGACGGGCGAGAAAATGTTCTCGCCCTGCAGCGGTTTGTCCAGGTAGAAAGCGCCGGTCTGCCCCGCGCGGCGCACGTTGCCGAACATGCGCGCCCCGGTCGCGTCGACCCACTGCACCTGGGTGTCATACGGCTGCAGCACGGCCGCCGTCTCGAGCGTGACGCGCGAGGCGATGTTGGCGAAATTGGCCAGCAGGCCATTCTTGCTCGCCTTGGTGATCCCGTAATTGGCCAGGAAACTGAACTTGAGCAGCGTCGCCTTGAGGCTCTTGGCCACTTCCGCTTCCTTCCTGCCGGTGCCGTGGTTTTGCGAACGGAAGCGGTCCGCCATGTTTCCGCGCAGGAAGCCGCCGCTCGAACCGGCGCTGGCGTAGAACGCCTGCATGCCGGCCGGGGCGAACACTTTGCTGATGTGTTCGCCGTCACCGAGGCCCTGCGAATCGTGCATCACCATCGGCGACGGCTTGGCGTACTCCGCCACCAGCGCCTGGTAGCCGGGATCGGCCGCCACCACCGCCTGTTCGACGACGTCGAAGCCGGCCGCCTTCAACTTGGCCACCGTGTCGGCATACAGCTTGTCCACCAGCGCCTGCATGGCCGCATCGGACACCCCGACCAGGTTCGACACTTGCTTGGCCGTGTTGCCACCGGAGCGCCCGATCGAGGTCAACTGGGTGTAATACTCCACCCCGAACTGGGCAATGGCAACCCGGCTGGTCCCCTTGAACGAGCTGCCCGCCTCGTCCGACAGCGACACCTGGGCGCTTGCCAGCTGGGCCGCCGTGAGCAAGGCCAGGCCGGCCCCGATGCGGACAGCGGCGCGCCCCCGCGGCGCGTGCACGCCGGTGCGCCGGTGCACGCGCGCCGCCAACAGCGCCAGACCGAACAGGAGCAGCCCCGTGCCAGCCGGCTCCGCCACAGCCAGGGCTGGCGCGCCGCCGCTGTCGGCCGTCGCCAGCACGGCGTTCAGGTCGTCGATGCTGAAGGCGTCGTTTTCACCCTGATGGAATACGATGGTGTCGATCGCGCCAGCGTACGGGCTGGCATAAAATTGCGCCAGCACGCCGACGCCGCCGCTGCTGGCCATCAGTTGACCGGCCAGCAGAAGATCGAACGACAGCGCACCGCTGGGGTGAATCAGGAACAGGCCGCCGAATGTTGTCGGCTGGAGGAAGTGGATGCTCGGCGCACTGCCCACACCGACCGCCAGCGCGCCGCTGACGTCGTTGCTGTTCAAGCCGGTGTACTGCAATTCCGTGCTGCGGCGCATGAAAAAGCCGTTGAAATCGGCCCCCGCATAGCCGGCCGGCACCGGTGTCATCATATTGTTGGGCACTGACAGGTCTTCAAAGCCGAACACGCCGGCCGAGGCCAGCAGGGGCAGCGACGCGGCCAGCGTCACCAACAGTTTTTTAAAGCAGTACATAGTCGCGTCCTCGGGATGGCGCGCCGCGAATCGGCGCTTCCATCAATACTGCGCAAGGGCGGCGCAAACTGGCTCATCAAAATGAAGAAATAAACCCAATTAAAGTTGTAAAGACATACATAACAAAATATACTCGGCGTTCGCGGGCTTGACCGTCCGGGCACCGGAGCGGCGCATTCGTGATCAAGAGCGACATCGACAGCCTGTTCCTGCAAGCATCCGGTGGCGACCGCGCCGCGCTCGACAAGGTGTTCGCCGTGGTCTACCCCTCGCTCAAGAAAATCGCGCGCGGCTACCTGTACGCCGAACTGCGCAACCAGACCTTGCAGGCGACGGCGCTGGTCAATGAAACCTATTTGAAACTGGCCGGGACCGGCAGCCTGAGCTGGGAAGACCGCAAGCATTTCCTGACCATCGCCGCCCGTTCGATGCGCCAGGTGCTGGTCGACTACGCCAGGGCGCGCAACGCCGACAAGCGCGCGCCGGGCGCCGAACGGGTGCCGCTGCTGACCCAGGTGCTGCCCGAGATGCCGGAAGACGCCCACCAGCTGCTCGCGCTCGAAGAGGCCCTGTGCACGCTCGAACGCAACGAACCGCGTCACGCCATGCTGGTGAACCTGCGCTACTTCGCCGGCCTGAGCATTGAAGAGGCGGCTTCGGTGCTCGACATCTCCCCCGCCACGGCCAAGCGCGACTGGACCGTTGCGCGCCTGTGGCTGCTCCACGAACTGGCCTGACATCCATGCCCAATCCCCTGCACACCGAAGCGACCGCCCTGCTCAACCAGGTGCTGGACCTGGCGCCGGCCGCGCGCCCGGCATTTCTCGAACGCGCCTGCGAGGGCGCGCCGGCGCTGCTCGAACTGGTCGCCAGCCTGCTCGCGCACATGGACCAGCTCGACGCCTTCCTGGAGGCGCCCGTCGTGCTGCCGCAGCTGGCTTGCGAGATGCCGGTGCCGCAGCCGGGCCAGACGCTGGGCCACTGGCGCGTGGTGCGCGAACTGGGCCGCGGCGGCATGGGCCTGATCCTGCTGGTCGAACGCAGCGACGGCGCCGTCCACCAGAGCGCGGCGCTGAAGATCGTGCAGCAGCGCGGGCTCGATGCGAGCGCGCTGGCGCGTTTCCAGCGCGAGCGGCAGATCCTGGCAGGACTGAACCACGCCGACATCGCGCGCCTGATCGACGCCGGCAGCACCGGCGACGGCCGCCCCTACTTCGTGATGGAGCTGAGCGAAGGGGTGCCGATCGACCAGTACTGCGCCGACATGAAACTGAGCCTGCAGCAGCGCATCGCGCTGTTCGCGCGCGTCTGCCATGCGGTGCACTATGCGCACCAGCACCTGGTGCTGCACCGCGACCTGAAGCCGGCCAACATCCTGGTGGCGCAGGACGGCACGCTCAAGCTGCTCGATTTCGGCATCGCCAGCGCGCTTGGCGAGGACACTGCGCCCGACGCCGGCCGCGCTCCGCTCACGCCGCAGTTCGCCAGCCCGGAACAGCTGGCCGGGGCGCCGCTGTCGATCGGCTCGGACATCTATTCGCTGGGGCTGGTCCTGTACCGTTTGCTCACGGGCCAGTCGCCATTCGACGCTGACGCGGCCGGCATGGCGCCCGAACGCCCGGCAGCGACCCGCCCGTCGGATGCGATCGCCCTGGCAGCGGCGCGCCAGGCTGGCGCGGCGCCGGCGCTGGCGTCGGACATGGTGCTGCAACCGGGACGCAAGCTGGCGCGCCAGCTGCGCGGCGACCTGGACCATATCCTGCTCAAGGCCCTGCAAACGGACCCGGAGCGGCGCTATGCCTCGGCCGACGCCTTCGCGCGCGACTTGCAGCGCAGCTTGCGCAACGAAGCGGTGCACGCCGCGCCGCCGTCCTGGCTGTACCGCAGCGGCAAGCTGCTGCGGCGCCATCCCTGGGCCTTCGGCGCGAGCGGCGTGGCGCTGGCCGCGCTGGTGATCGGCGCCGGCGTGGCGCTGTGGCAGGCGCGCGAGGCGCGCGCCGCACGCGAGGTGGCCGAGCTGCGTTTCGACCAGACGCGCCAGCTGGCGCGCACCATGCTGTTCGACGTCAACGACGCCCTCGAGAAAGGCCCGACCGCGGCGCGCGAAAAGCTGCTCGCCACGGCCCTGCTCTACCTGCGCCAGCTGGCCGGCGATGGCGCCCTGCAGCCGGCACTGCGGCGCGACGTGGCCAGCGCCTACGAGCGCCTGGGCGATATCGCAGGCAACCAGGTGGGCGACAACCTGGGCCGCACCAAGGACGCCGAAGCCCATTACCTGGCAGCCCTGAAGTTACGCGAGGCCGCCGTGCAGGCCGGCCAGACGCCGCTGCTGGAAGACCTGGTCGGGCTGCGCGAAGTGCACCGCCGCCTGGCCGACATCGCCTGGGGCCAGGCCCGCGTGGCCGAGGCGCGCCAGCACTACGAGGTGGCCATCGGCGCAGCGCGCCAGGCGGCGGCACTGACGGGCACGCCGGCCGAAGCGCTCGAATTGCTCTCGCGCCGCCGCTACGGCGCCGCCATCCTGTACACCCGCGGCCAGCCAAACGCGGGCCAGCTGCCCGCCGCGCTCAAGCAGTTCGCCGAGCTGGAGCTGGCGCTGCAAGCGTTCATGCGCCAGTATCCGGCCAACGCCGACGCGCTCAAGGTCTATGTTCCGGTGCTCAGCCAGCTGGTCGACCTGCAGCGTGTCACGGGCCAGCTCGAGGCGGCGCGCCAGACCGCCATGCTGTCGAAGACGCTGGCCGAAAAAAAGGTGGCGGCCAGCCCCGATGATTCGCGCTGGGCGCGCCAGCTCAGCGTGATCCGGCGCCAGATTGGCGACATCCTCATCGAGCAAGGCCAGAATGCGGCAGGGCTGGCCGAGATCCGCCAGGCGCTGGCCATTCGCGTGGCCCTCGCCGCCAAGGATCCGAGCAACGAGCGCGCCGCGCGCGACGTGGCGGTCGGGCATTCGGCCATCGCCGATGCCATGCTGGCCACGGGCGACTATGGCGCAGCCGAAGCGGCCTTCACGCTGGCGCGCGACACCTTCGCAGCGCAGGCGCGCAGCAACCCGGCCAACGCCGCCGTGCGTGCCGGCCTGATCGAACTGGAACTGGCGCGCGCCAATACCCAATACCTGCAACAGCACCTGGCCGCGGCCAGCCAGACGCTCAAGGCCCTGCGCGTCCAGCTGGCCGCGGCGAAGGCCGATGCCCTGCTCGATGCCCGCATCGACCTGCTCGAAGCCCAGCTGGGCGCCGGCGCCCCCGCCTACGCCAGCGCCGAGCAGGCCCTACCGCTGCTGCTCAAGGAGAGCGAGCGCGATCCGCTCGACACCTACCAGCAAAGGGAAAGCGCCCAGGCCTGGCAAAAAGTGGGCATGATCGGCCTGCGCGCCGGCCAGCGTGCATCGGGATGCCGCTACCTGGCGCTGGCAGCCCAGCGTTACGACGCCCTCGATGGCGCAAGGAGGCTCAACGCCGCCGACCAGGCCGCGCGCATTCAATTGCGGCTCCAGCGCACGCCTTGCACTTGAGCCCGGCACACTTGCTCTGATCGGACATTGCGCCCGATTAAATAGTTTCCGCACTGGACGACGATGCTTTTGCTTCGGACCCAGCCCGAGGCAGAGGAGAAAAGCATGAAAACGAGTTCCGCAAGCAGCGCCTCGGCGCCCCATGGCGGCGGTATCCGGGGCGCCGACCAGAGCTGCCGCTCGCCGCACCACGGGGGACGCTTCGGACGCATGTTCCGCACCCTTCCCGCAGCCGAGCATGGCCGCAAAGCCTTGCTGGCGCTGGGCCAGGCGATGACGGCAGTGGCCGAAGGCAGCGCCGATGTGCCGCCGCGTCCGGTCGCCGCACCGGAAACCTGCGCCCACCTGCAAGATGACGAGGAAAACGCCGGCATCGCGGCCGGCTACACCGACCTCGGCCAGTTCATCGATCACGACCTCAGCTTCGAGCCGGGCTCCGTGCAGATGCAGCAGGACGACCCGGAGGGCATCGTCAATTTCCGCACGCCCCGGCTCGACCTCGACAGCGTGTACGGACGCGGCCCGGCCGGGCAACCCTATCTGTACAACGGCGATAAATTCCGACTCGGCAAACCCTTGTTCGCCCTGCGCAAGCCGACGCTGTCGCGCGACGTGCCGCGCTACCGCGACCCGGAAACGCCCGACGCGCCTGCGCGCGCTGATCGGCGACCAACGCAATGACGAGAACGTGATCATCTCCCAGCTCAGCGCCGTGTTCCTGCAGTTGCACAACCGCTTCGTCGACAGCCTGCCGCCGTCGGCGGCGCGTTTCGGCCAGGCGCAGCGCCTGGTGCGCTGGCACTACCAGTTCGTGGTGCTGAACGACTTCCTGGTCAAGCTCTGCGGCCGGGAGATGGTCGACGCCATCTTGCCGTGCCGGCTGGCGGTGGCGCCGGTGGCCCGCAAGCGTCCCCGCCTCGACTATTTCGATTGGCGCGAGGGGCCGTACATGCCGCTCGAATTTTCGGTCGCCTGCTTTCGCTTCGGCCATTCGATGGTGCGCCCGATCTACCGCCTGAACCAGGAATTGAAGGGCGGCGACAAGCCGGACCATGCCACCGACGATGAGCGGCGGCGCGGCCTGGAGGGGCGATTCTTTGTCTTTGCCGGCGTCAACCAGCGCGCCCTGAACGGCTTCGGCGAGTTTCCCGGGCAATGGGCGATCGACTGGAGCCTGTTCTTCGACATCGACGGATCGGGCAGTTACGGCGGCAAGGCGCGCGCCCAGCCGGCCTACAAGATCGACACTTCGCTGGTCAATCCGCTCGGTTTCCTGCCCGAGTTCTCATCGTCAAGCCGTTCACGCCGCCGCTGACAATCGAGCAGCTGCACCCGGCGCCCATGGACAACGCGAACGACCCGGCCAACCTGGCCACGCGCAACCTGCTGCGCGGCCAGGCCATGCAGCTGCCCTGCGGCCAGGCGGTGGCGCGCGCGATGGGCCTGGAGGCGATCGCCGACCCCTTGCTGAAAATCGGCAAGGCCGCGCTCGAAGGGTGGGAAGGGGCGATCCCGCTTGCCGATATCGACCCCGGCTTTCGCGACAACGCGCCCCTGTGGTTCTATATATTGGCCGAAGCCCGGTACGACTGGTTCCGGCGCGCCACCGGACCTTGCGGTGGCGGCAACGCCGAACCGCTTGCGCTGGGCCAGGTGGGCGGGCGCATCGTCGCCGAGACCCTGGTCGGCCTGGCATGGGCGGACCCGTTCTCCTACCTGGCGCAAGAGCCGAACTGGGTGCCGGCGGTGGGCGGCACCGATTTGACCATGGGCGCGCTGATCAAGTTCGCGCTGACGGGCGCCATCTAAATCGTGCGAAAATCGGGCGATGGTCACGGCGCAATTCCGATTCTACGAGGAGCTCAACGATTTCCTCGCGCCCGCGCGTCGGGGACGCAGCTTCAGCTGTGCCTGCGCCCGGGCCGCCACCGTCAAGCACATGGTCGAAGCGCTGGGCGTGCCGCACACCGAGGTGGAACTGGTGCTCGTCAATGGCGCATCGGTCGGCTTTGAACACCGGCTCGGCGATGGTGACCGGGTGGCGGTGTATCCGAAATTCGAGACCTTCGACATCAGCGCGCTGCTGCGCTTGCGCGCGCGGCCCCTGCGCAGCCTGCGCTTCGTCGCCGACGTCCACCTGGGCGGCCTGGCGCGCCTGTTGCGCATGGCTGGCTTCGACACGATCTGGGAGCGCCAGCTCGACGACGCGTACATCGCCAGCCTGTCGCTGGCGAGCGGGCGCATCGTGCTCACGCGCGACCGCGACCTGCTCAAGCGGCGCTGCATCACACATGGCTGCTACCTGCACGCCTTAAAGCCGGCACAGCAATTTCGCGAGCTTGCCGAGCGACTCGACCTGGCCGCCAGCGCACGGCCGTTCACGCTCTGCCTCGAATGCAACACGGTCCTGCACCCGGTCGACAAGGCCGAGGTGGCCGGGCAGTTGCCACCAGCGGTACGCGAGCACCACACCGAATTCCAGACCTGCGACGGCTGCCACCGCGTTTTCTGGAAGGGTAGGCATTGGCAGCACATGCAAGCGATGCTCGCCGCAACCGGCATGCTGCGCTCCTCTGCCCTGCAACACCGACAATGTTCCGACTAGCTGGACGACAACACGAAGGTATTTCCGTCCGGATCTCGGAACTTGGCGAACGTGCCCCACGGCTGGCTGGTCGGCGGCTCGATGAATTCCACGCCGCGTGCGCTCAGTTGCCGATAGCTTGCCTCGACATTGTCGCAAGCGAGCGAACCGTTGAAAAACGTCCCGATCCGGTCTTCATGGCCTTCGGGCGTAAACAGCACCACGCGGGTGGCCGAATGGGCGATCCGCAATTCGATCCAGCGCTGGCCCGGTCCCATTGGCTGGTCGGTAGCCACCACGAAACCGAGCTGTTCGGTGTAAAACTTCAGCGCCCGGTCCTGGTCGCTGACCGGAATGCCGACAAATTTAACCATCGTAATCATCATTCTTCTCCATGGTGGGACAGCGAGTCATTCTACCGGCACGGCTCCGCCCAATATAGTATTCCGTGCTATAGTATTTATTACTATGACGACCGACCGCTTTGACCCTTACGTGCTCGACGTGCTGATGCCCGACCTGGTCGGCCACGACCGCAGCCCGGCCGCGTTCGTGGTCTACCTTTACCTGCTGCGACTGGCCACGCGTGCGCGGCGCGACACGATCGCGGCCAGCTTGCAAACCATCGCCACCGAGACGGGCTTGTCCAAGTCGGCCGTTCAGATCGCCTTGCGCCGATTGAAACGGCGCGGCCTGCTCGACCCTGCCGTGGTCGCCACCGTCACCAATCCCGCGCGCCGGGTCTGCCAGCCATGGTTGCGCCTCCAGCAATGAACGCCTGGCTCCGAAAGACGCTGCGCCAAGCGGCATGGGCGCCATTGACGGTGCTGGCCCTGTTCGCCATTGCATCCCTTGGTTTTGATGCCTACGGTTTGTACCCATGGCTCGATATCCCAACGCACTTCCTGGGCGGCATGGCAATGGGCTACTTTTTTCTGGCCGCCATCGGGCAGGCCCAGCTCGCACTGGGGCCGATCGATCCACTGATTCAGCGCTTGCTGGCAATTGGCTTGACGGGCATGACCGCAATGAGCTGGGAATTCCTGGAGTTCGCCTCGGACCAACTGCTGGGCACGACGATGAATTATGGCGTTCAAGATACCCTGTCCGATCTGTTCTTTGGCCTGCTCGGTGGCCTTGTCGTGCTTGCCTTTCTGGTCCGTGCGCCGTCAGCGAATTCGTGACGATTCCCGCCCTTGCGTTTCAGCGCTTCCGCGGCTTTAAGCGCCCGTCAGGCCGGATTGGGCGCCACCGTCTCCGCGATGCCCGCCAGGTTGGCAATATCGTCTTCCGACAAGACTTTATTCACGTCGAGCAGCATGACGAACTTCCCCTTGACCTTGCCCATGCCCTCGAGGAACTCTGTGCGGATCTTGGCGCCAAACGCAGGCGGCGCTTCGATCTCGCTGGCCGGAATTTCCAGTACCGCGTTGACGGCGTCGACCACGATCCCCATATCCTGGCCCGCGCCATCGCTCAGCACTTCGACGATGACGATGCAGGTACGCTTCGTCACGGCCGTCAATGGTTTGACAAAACGTGCGGACAAATCCATCACGGGCACGACCGCGCCGCGCAGATTGATCACGCCCCGGATGCACGCCGGCATCATCGGAACCGCGGTCAAGCCTGCGTATTCGATGATTTCCTTAATTCCCAGAATTCCGATGGCGAACATTTCGCCGCCGAGCATGAACGTCAGGTACTGCCTTTGCCCGACGCCGTCTTGCCTGGGCCCATCAGTGGCTTCGATCTGTGCAATCTGCTCCATGCCTGCTCTCCTAGAACTGCGTAAAGTGCGCTTCGTCCAGCTCGTCCACGGAGGCCAGTGCATGCGTCCCAAACGCTTTGCCCGCCGACGGCCTCCACTTCCCTGGCTTCAGACTGGCGACTCCCTTATGCGTGCCAACACTGGCTAGCTTGCCGCCGCCCGCACCAGCGAGTTTAAAGAAGGACATGGTGTGCTGGAGTTGCCCTGCCTGACTGCTCATTTCCTCGGCCGTGGCCGCCAGCTCTTCCGATCCCGACGCGTTCTGTTGCGTCGTTTGGCTTAGCTGGCTCACCGCCGCGTTGATCTGGGCCACCCCGGACGATTGCTCGTTTGAGGCGGCGGCAATTTCCTGTACCAGGTCCGAGGTCTTCTTGATGCTCGGAACGATCTCGCCAAGCAGCTTTCCTGCCCTCTCCGCCAGTTCGACGCTGCTTTCGGCAACTTCGCCAATTTCCTGGGCCGCAATCTGGCTGCGTTCCGCCAACTTCCTCACTTCTGCCGCAACGACGGCAAACCCCTTGCCATGTTCACCGGCGCGGGCCGCTTCAATGGCCGCATTCAAGGCCAGGAGATTGGTCTGGTAGGCGATATCGTCGATGATGCCGATCTTCTTGGCAATCTGCTTCATTGCCAGCACTGTTGCATCGACCGATACCCCGCCTTCGACAGCGTCCTTTGCAGCCTTGCTTGCCATGCCGTCGGTGACCTTGGCGTTTTCCGTGTTCTGCGCGATCGATGCCGTCATCTGCTCGATCGACGCGCTCGTCTCTTCCACGCCGGCGGCCTGCTCGCTGGCCGCCTGCGACAGCGCCTGTGCCGTCGCGCTCACTTCCTCGGACGCACCGGCGAGCGCCTGCGCACCCGCATTGACATCCAACACAACTTGCGACAGCGTCTTGAGCATATTGTTGACGGCCAATTTCAACTCGTCCCATGTGCCGTCGTAGTCTTTCTTCATTGGCAAGGTCAAGTCGCCTTTCTCGATCGCCCCGAGCACATTGCGCAGTTCCTGCACGGGTACGCTGATGGCCACCATCACGGCGTTCAAGCCTTCGACAACCTTGCGGTTTTCGCCGAAATGCTTCGTGACGTCGGCGCGCACATCAAGGCGCCCTTCCACGGTCGCCTGCGACAGCAAGTTCGCGTCCGCGACCATGGCGGTAACGGACCGGGTCACGGCAAGCAGGCTCTTGGCCATCAGGTCGTTTTCCGAGCGTACGGTCACGACCGCCGTCATATCACCGACCGAGATGGCTTGCGCCGCTTGCGCCATCTGCCTGGTCGCCGCGATGCAGGCGTTCAGGTTGCCCTTGATGATGTTGTACTGCCCCTTGTAGGGCGTCGTGATCGCTGGCGGAATATCGCCCTTGGCAATGCGGTCAACGTAATCGGCAGTGACGTTGAGTGGATTGACGATATTCGTGACCACCTCGTTGACGCCCCTGACCAGCTGGTTCCAGCCGCCCACGAACAATTCCGCGTCTGCCCGCTTGTCGAGTTCCCCATCGGCCGCGCCCCGGATGATGATATCGGTTTGCGCCAGCAGCTCGCTCATCATCTTGACCATGTTGTTCAGATTGGTCTTGATGACGTTGAAGTCGCCGTTATAGTTTGTTGTGATGACAGGTGGTATGACGCCCTTGGAAATCTTGTCAACATAGTCCGCAGTGACATTCAAGGGACCGATCACCGCATCGAGCGTGTCATTGACGCCCACGATGATCTTCTGGTAGTCGCCCTTGTGCTGATTGGCGTCCGCCCGTGTCGTCAGATTGCCGTTGACGGCTGCCTTGGACAGCAGCTGTGCATCACGAATCATCGCCAGCACCGCCTGCTGCATCGCGCGCATCGCATCGGCGAGCTTGCCGATTTCATCCTTGCTGTCGATGTCGAGCTTGAACGAGAAATCGCCTTGCGTCATCCTGTTGGCGCCCTCCACCAAGGTCCCCGTGGGACCTGTGATGGAACGGGTGATCAGGAAAGCCAGGCTCAGGAGCACGATGGTCCCGCCGCATGCCAGGCCCAGGATCAGGGTCCGGGTTGAGGAGGCCAGGCTCTCCGCTTCCAGTCCAACCTTCTCGGCAAGGTCGGTCTGATAGTCGACCAGTGCCATGATGGCCGAGGAATACGCCATGAAGCTGGGCCGGTATCCCGTTTCAAAATGCTTGACGGCCTCGTCCCACTGTCTGGACGACACCAGGTCCTCCAGTTTTTTTGAGTTTGCAATGAACGACTTCCTGGTCTCCTTGATTGCCTCAAGCAGTGTCCGGCCTTTCTCGCCATAACTGAATTTTTCGAGCGCGTCGAAATACCCGCTGATCTTGTTGCGCTTCTCCACCACCTTGTCCAGCTCAATGCGTGTTTCTTCATCGCTGCGCAGGATCAGCATATTGCGGTGATAGCGTCCGATCGCGTTGATGCCGTCACTGACGTCGTTTGCCAGACCCGTCTTGGCATTCTTGTCCTTGATCAAACTGGAAATATCGGTTTGAAGTTGGCCGACACGGGTCACGCCGATCACGGAAATGAGCACCAACAAGACAAGGGCGAGGGCGAACCCAGCGCCCAAACGGATCCCGATTCTAAGATTACTAAACATGCGCTTCTCCTGGACGATCGACCATGAATGAATGTGAATGTGACGATGTGCACGCCAGCCGATCATTACGGCGGCGGGTGCTCCATCAGCAGGGGCGCGGCCGCCGCGCGCTTTTCATCGTTGAGGCAGCGGCTGATCAGGGCAGGCACATCCAGTATCAAGGCGACCTCACCACTGCCCAGGATGGTCGAACCGCTGACGCACTTGAGCTGCGAGAACATCCTGCCCAAGGGCTTGATCACTGTCTGGAACTCACCGAGCAGGGTGTCGACCACCAGGCCTGCCCTCAGTGGGCCGTGCTTTAACACGACGATGTTCTCGCGCCGGGTCGCGCCGCCATCGACCTTGAACAAGCCGCGCAAGCGAATCAAGGGCAAGACGCGGCCCCGCAAATTGGTGTAGTCGTGTCCCGACTCGCCCGGATACGCCATGCATTCGTCGATCGTGTCGAGCGGTATGGCGAAGATCGATTTTCCGATCTCGACCAGGAAGCCGTCGATGATGGCCAGTGTCAAGGGCAGCCGGATCGTGACCGTGGTCCCCACCTGTTCCACGCTGTGGATGCTGACGGTGCCGCGCAGCGCCGTGATGTTGCGCTTGACGACGTCCATGCCGACGCCGCGCCCGGACAGGTTCGAGACCTGTGCGGCGGTGGAAAAGCCCGGCTCGAAGACCAGCGCATGGACCTCATCATCGCTGAGGCTGCGACCAGGCTCGACCAGGCCGCGCTCAATGGCCTTTTCCAGGATCTTGTCGCGCCGCAGCCCGCCGCCGTCGTCGCTGACGGAAATGACGATCGCCCCGGAGTCGTGGCGGGCATCGAGCCGGATGATGCCATGGGCTGGCTTGCCGCTCGCCGCACGCAACGGCGCCGCCTCGATGCCATGGTCGATCGCGTTCCTGATCAGGTGCATCAAGGGGTCGCCGATATTGTCGACCACCGTCTTGTCGAGCTCCGTTTCCTCGCCGGCGACAAGCAGGCCGATGTCCTTGCCAAGTTCACGCGAGACATCATGCACGACACGCTGGAAGCGCTTGAAAGTGGCGCCGATCTTTACCATGCGCAGCTGCAAGGCGCGGTCGCGTACACCTTCGACCAGGTTCGACAGGCGCGATGCGCCTTCCTGCAAGGCCGTATTCTGGGTTCGCCGCGCAAGCAGCGTGACGCTCGCGCCGGCGATGATCAATTCACCGACGAGGTTGATCAACTGGTCGAGCTTGTCGGCATCGACCCGGATCGCCTGGCTGGCCAGCACTTTTTTCTCGCTGACTTCGCTTTGCCGGATCAAGGCTGCGTCCACCACTTCCGGACGCACCGAGCCCTGTTCGATGAGAATGCTGCCGATGCGCTGCGGCTGCACCAAATTGCCTTGCGTGGCCAGCGCCTCGTCCAGTTCTTGCCGCGTCAAGGTGCCGCAAGCGAGCAGCAGTTCCCCCATCCGGGCAGGCTCTTCCGGCAATGCCTGCAGCAGTTGGACGTACTCGGCGAGTCGGCTGTTCGGGGCCAGGATGCGAATCCGGCAATCCTCGCGCACAAATTCGAAGGCACTTTCGATGGTGCGCTTGTCGGCTGCCGAATTGAGCGCAACTTCAAAGCCGAGATAGCACGATTCAGGATCCATCTGCGCTGGCGCCGGGATTGCGTCGGGCAGCGTGGCGATGCCCGTGATGGTGCCCAGTGTGGCGAGGTAGCGCAGGATGGACAGCGGGTCCATTCCGTTTCTCAACACGTCGGGGCCAAAGCGCAGTGAAATATGCCAGTGATCGGCATGCCCGGCCTGCACGCTGACGCGCTCGGTCGTGTCATCACCGGGGCCGGCAGGTGGTAGGGGGACGGCCGCGGGATCGAGCAGCAACTGCAATTGCGCCAGCACCAGCGCGCCTTGTTGCGTCATTGCCGCGTCGTTGCCGCTTTGTCCATCGGCGAGGCCATCGACCAAGGTCCCGATATGGTCGCACGCGCTCAATAGCAAGCTTGCCAGCGCGTCGTCGAGCATCAGATCGCCATCGCGCACGCGGTCAAGCACGCTTTCGACGATATGGGTAAATTGCACCAGCTCATCGAGGCCGAATAATCCGGCCGAACCCTTGATGGTGTGGGCGGCCCGAAAAATTGCATTCACCTGCTCGGTGCTGCTGCCCGCATGCCCGGTCGCCAGCAGCGCGTCCTCCATATCCTGCAACAATTCGCGGCTCTCGAGTAGAAAGGTCGGCAACGCCTGCTCAAGATTCATTGGCCTGCCTCGCCTGGAATGGGGTTGTGCCTGCAGCGGGGGCGTCAAACGCGCCCAGTTGATCGCCGAAATAAGTTGCCAGGCTCAGCAATTCAAACAGCTCCAGCACTGCCGGGCCAGGGGCCACCAGGCGCAGTTCCTGTTGTTGCGAGCTGGCAAAACGCTTGGCCAACATCAACAATTGCACGCCCGCCGCGTCAATTTCCGTCACACCGGACAAGTCGATCTCCAGCGCCCCTTGCGCTTGCGCCGTCAGGATCTGCTGCTTCAATTCGACGGCGCGGTAGATCGTGAGTGCGCCGTCAAGACGCAGCGCGACGGCGGCCTTCTCTTTCTTCTCGACGGTGCCCGCGGTCATGGAAGACACAGTCTCTGTACCGCATCGAGCAGTTGTGCCGGCTTGAAGGGCTTGACCACCCACGCCCGTGCACCGGCGGCCTGGCCCTCCCGCTTTCTGTCCTCGGTCGATTCGGTGGTCAAGAGGATGACCGGTGTAAATCGGTAGGCCGGCAGTTGCTTGACTGCCTTCAGGAAGCGGATGCCATCCATGACAGGCATGTTCACGTCGCTGATGATCAAATGCACCTTTATCCCATCGAGCTTGCTCAAGGCATCCCGGCCATCGCATCCCTCGATGACGGTATAACTGGCCTGCTGCAGCGCAATGCTGACAACTTGTCGCATGGATGCGGAATCATCGACAATCATGATGGTCTTTCCCATGGCATCTTCTAAAAGTAGGTCACTTCCATGGCGCGGGCCTGGCTCGCCTTGCCGCCGGCGTGAACGGCATGTTGCTCGTGCATTGCATACGATTTCTGCAGTTCGTCGAGCAGCGCCGCCGCGTCTGGCGGCGGCATCGCTTCCTGATTGAGGCAATCCTGCCGGTACTGTTGCAAAAATACGGGCATGAGTTCGATGTTGCTCTGAAGGTGGGTGAGGATTTGATTGACCCGGTCCTGGAATTGCAGCTGTACCAAGGCATCGCCCACATCGGCCTTGACACGAAAGCTTTCGTCTTTGAGCAAACTGCTCGAGCCGAGCAAAGCGGCGATGATGGTGCGAAACGCCGACAGCACCGATTCAATGGATTTTTCCGACGCCTCGGTGGAGCCGCCTTCCTGTGCGACGGACGCTTCGGCCGCCAGGCAAGTCGACGAAATGGCCGCGCTGATCACGGCCACTTTGTCGCTGATGCGTCGCCCCGTATCGCCCGACTGAAGGGACAGCTCGCGAAATTCGCGCGCGACGACGGCAAAGCCAAGTCCCTTGTCACCGGCACGCGCCGCCTCGATGGCGGCATTCAATGACAGCAGATTCGCCTGCGCGGCAATCTGGCCCACATCGGCGGCCATGTCGCGCAGTTCCGAGATGAAGCGATCAAGGTCGCGTACCTTGGCCAGCATGTCGCTCATGCCGAGCAGCGCTGCCTTCTGCGATGCGACGACAGCGCCAAGCTCCTTTTCGCTGTCGGCAAAGACGCTCACCAGGCTGCTGCCGCCCTTGTCATCACTGTGCCCGCCGTAGCCATCAATGGAGTCCGTGGCACAACTGGCCGCATCGACAGCGTCACCAATGTGGTCGACGATCGCCGCAAAGCGGACCACCAGGGCCGACACGGCACTTTCCATCTGGACTCTGGAGTTTTCAATGTGCCCCGACCAGACCGGCGCGACGCAGGCACCGAATTGCTGTTGCGCCTTCAAGTGGTCAGCGCGCGCCAGGCTGGCGTTTGCCTTCGCCTTGCTGGATGCGTACTTGGCAGCGAGCAAGCTTGTGGCCAGGAACAGCGCCGCAAGACTGACACTCATCCCATTCCAGCCCCCTGCGATGAGAATGGCGATCGTGCCAACCAGGCCAAGGCTCACGGTGATGGTCGTCGGTCTGTCCGCAAAGCGTTGCGTATTCAAGCTGAAAACCTTTCGGTGCACTGAGATCGACAAGAAAAAATTTACACTAAGTCAAGGTGCGGATTGTATCGGGGGAAATGGGGCGATGAAATGACGTGGGTCACTCAAGCAAGACTTGGCCTTGCATGGACGGCGTTATGGCATGGCTTTATCAATTACCAGGAATGGCCATGTCCTGTTGCCGATGCGCGGCGCAGGCGCGCAGCGGACCGGCGTGCAGGCGCATAATAGGGAAGCGATGAACATCCTCATGCCCCTGCCCAGCAATGACTTCGACCCGACTGAAGCGGCGGTCACCTGGAAAATCTTGAAAGCTGCGGGCCACACGCTCGAATTCGCAACGCCGGACGGCATGCGCGCTTGCGCCGACCCGAGGATGCTCAGCGGCGAAGGCCTGGACCCATGGGGCTGGATTCCCGGCCTGCGCAAACTCCGCTTGATTGGACTGCTGTTGCGCGCCGACCGCGCCGGCCGTCATGCATACGGTGAGCTCGAACTGGACGCGCACTTTCTCAGTCCAAGGCGCTACGACGAAGTGCGTGGCGATCAATACGACGCACTGGTCCTGCCGGGCGGCCACGCGGCCGGAATGCGGCCCTATCTCGAGAGCGCCGTCTTGCAGGCCTTTGTCGCCGACTTCTTCGACAGTGGGAAACCCGTCGCCGCGATCTGCCACGGCGTGCTCCTGGCCGCCCGCTCGATCTCGACAACAACGGGCCGCTCGGTACTCTACGGCCGCAAGACCACCGCGCTGACCTGGAAGCTGGAACGCAGCGCCTGGCAGCTGACGAAGTACCTGGCGCGCTTTTGGGATGCGCGCTACTACCGCACCTACATCGAGTCGAAAGGCGACGCTGCCGGACACTGGAGCGTCGAAATGGAAGTCAGACGCGCCCTGGCAAGCGAGCACGACTTCCTCGACGTCCCCAGGGATGCGTCCGCCTGGTTTGCCAAGACCAGCGGTGTGCTGCGCGACCGGATCGACGCCGACCGGCCGGCGTGGGTGGTGCACGATGGGAACTACCTGTCGGCGCGCTGGCCCGGCGACGCCCACACGTTTGCACGGGAATTCGCCCACTTGCTCGAGCACACCACCCGCCCTTGAGCAGCAATTTCTTCGATTGCGTCACGACACCGATTCAGGCAGAGTGTCAAATCGGTGTAACAGGCTGCAAAGCGCCATGGCGTTCTTCAAGCTGACGGGCGCGCCCGCGCTGGCAAGCTGACTCGCGCGTGCGAGCTTCGCCTTTCTGTCAGTACGACAGCGCCGGATACCAATCGGTGCCACGCCCTTCCGGGGTCAGGTCGAGGATATTCCACAAGGGTGTGGGATCGGGCGCGCCGCGCGGGTCCTGGCCCGGATCCTCGGTGCCGCCAAGCTCCGAACCCCAGAAATGGATCACCTGGCCGTCGCGCCTGGTCCAGACGTCGAGGGCGGGCCATTCACTGCCGTCGGGCGCCAGCCCCCGGTAGTCGCGCGCGAAGTCGTCGCCAACGCACTGGAAGAACCGGAGGTTGCGCCAGCCCCGTTCGCGCGCGAAGGCCAGCTGGCGCGCCACCGGCGAGCGCCCGATCACGGCGAACCCGACCCGCTGCGAAATGTCGCGCACCGGAATATCCATCGCGCCAAGGAAGGCGGTGCACATTGGACAAGGCCGTTCGCGTTGCGGGCCGAACATCCAGAAGTAGCTCACCAGGGTGTCGTGCGAACCGAACAGGCCGGCAAGGCCCAGCGTGGCGCCGTTCTCGTCGAGAAAGGCGTAATCGCGCGCCGCACCGCCCGGCGGCAGGGCGCGGCGTTGTGCGGCGACGCGCTCGATGTGGCGCCGCAATTCGATTTCTTCCGCCAGCAAGGCCACGCGCGCGCTGCGGTAGGCCTCGCTGTCATTGGGATAGGGCTTGCTGGCCACCTGGGCAAGCTCGCCGGCGTTTCGCAGTCCTTGCATCACGTTCTCCCGGCTATACAGGCTTCGCTGCACTATACCGCCAACGCGATAGGTTGCGAGCACGCCTGGTTTGTGCCGCCCGAAGCGCTCAGTCGTTCTTGATGACGATGCTGGGGAACTTGCTGCTCATGTCCTTGGCTTTTTCGGCGATCTTGACTGCCACCTTGCGCGCGATGGCACGATATATTTCGGCCACCGGACCATCAGGGTCGGCCACCACGGTCGGCTTGCCCGAATCGGTCTGCTCGCGAATTGCCATCGTCAGCGGCAGTGCGCCGAGGAATTCAACGCCGAAGTCGGCGCACATCTTCGCCCCGCCACCCGCACCGAAAATGGCTTCGGTGTGGCCGCAATTGGTGCAGATGTGGGTGCTCATGTTCTCCACGATGCCAAGAATCGGAATGCCGACTTTCTCGAACATCTTCAAGCCCTTGCGCGCATCGAGCAGCGCGATGTCTTGCGGCGTGGTCACGATCACGGCGCCCGTCACCGGCACTTTTTGCGACAGCGTCAGCTGGATGTCGCCCGTGCCCGGCGGCATGTCGACGATCAGGTAGTCGAGCTCGCGCCAGTTGGTCTGCTCCAGCAACTGCTGCAAGGCTTGGGTGACCATCGGGCCACGCCACACCATCGGCTCGTCCGGATCGATCATGAAGCCGATCGACGATACCTGCAGGCCGTGGTTCTCGAGCGGCTCCATGGTCTTGCCGTCGCTGGTCTCGGGACGCCCGCTAATACCGAGCATCATCGGCTGCGAGGGCCCATAGATGTCGGCGTCGAGCACGCCCACGCTGGCGCCCTCGGCCGCCAGTGCCAGCGCCAGGTTGACCGCCGTGGTCGACTTGCCAACCCCGCCCTTGCCAGAGGCGACGGCGATGATGTTCTTCACGTTCGGCATGATCTTCAAGCCGCGCTGCACGGTGTGCGAGATCACCTTGGTGTGGACGCGGGCGCTGACTGTGCCAACGCCCGGCAGTGCCTGCACGGCCGCCTCGACGGCGGCGCGGATGGCCTCGAGCTGGCTCTTGGCCGGATAGCCCAGTTCAATCTCGAAGGCGACATTGGCGCCGTCGAGCACGATATTCTTGACCGATTTCGAGGAAACGAAGTCCTTCTGGGTGTTCGGGTCGACCACTGCCGTCAGTGCCGCCTTGACGTCTTCTGCTGTGATGCTCATGTAAATCTCCGGATGTGATGCCGCAGTTTAGCGCAAATCGGCCGCAGGCCCCTGCCCGCTGGCCCCGTCCGCTGGTAAAATGCTCTTTTCCCCTATCAATAAGCGCATTTCGACCATGACCCGCAAGCTGTTCGTCACCACCGCCCTGCCCTACGCCAACGCAGCGTTCCACATCGGCCACATGATGGAGTACATCCAGGCCGATATCTGGGTGCGTTTTCAGCGAATGCAGCGCGATGGCGCGGGCCAGCGCGAGGTCCATTTCGTCTGCGCCGACGACACCCATGGCACACCGATCATGATCGCGGCCGAAAAGGAAGGCATCACGCCACAGGAATTCGTGGCCAAGATCGCAGCTGGCCGCCAGCAGTACCTCGATGGCTTCCACATCGCCTTCGACAACTGGTATTCGACCGACTCGCCGGAAAATGTCGAGCTCTCGCAAGGCATCTACCGCAAGCTGCGCGATGCCGGCCTGATCGTCACCAAGACCGTGGACCGCTTCTTCGACCCGGTCAAGGGCATGTTCCTGGCCGACCGCAACATCAAGGGCGAGTGCCCCAAATGCGGCGCCAAGGACCAGTACGGTGACAATTGCGAAGTGTGCGGCGCGGCCTACCAGCCCACCGAGCTGGTGAATCCATTTTCCGTATTTACCGGCTCCACTCCGATCCTGAAGCCGTCCGAGCAGTATTTCTTCGCCCTGTCCGACCCGCGCTGCTTCACCTTTCTCAAACAGTGGCTCAACACCCCTGGCCGCCTGCAGTCGGAAATGGTCAACAAGGTTTCCGAGTGGCTCGGCGAAGCGGGCGAGAAGCTGGCCGACTGGGACATTTCGCGCGACGCGCCCTATTTCGGCATCCCGATTCCCGACGCGCCGGGCAAATTTTTCTACGTCTGGCTCGACGCGCCGGTCGGCTATCTGGCCTCGCTGAAAAACTACTGCAGCAAGAAGGGCATGGACTTCGACGCCCTGCTGCGCGACCCGGGCACCGAGCAAGTGCACTTCATCGGCAAGGACATCGTCTCCTTCCACCTGCTGTTCTGGCCGGCCATGCTCAATTTCGCCCAGCACCCGATCATCGACAAGCTCAAAGTCAATGTGCACGGGCACCTGACGGTGAACAACGAAAAAATGTCGAAGTCGCGCGGCACCGGCATCTCGCCGCTGCGCTACCTCGACCTGAAGATGAATCCGGAGTGGCTGCGCTACTACATCGCCTTCAAGCTGAACTCGAAAGTGGAAGACCTCGACTTCAACGGCGAGGACTTCGTGGCCCGCGTCAACAGCGACTTGATCGGCAAGTACGTCAACATCGCCAGCCGCTGCGCCGGCTTCATCGCCAAGAAATTCGACGGCAAGCTCGCCACCACGCTGTCGGACGGCGCACGCGCCTGGATCGCGCGCGCGCTGACGGTCGATGGCGCCGAGCGCCAGGCCAGCATCGCAGCCAATTTCGAGGCGCGCGAATTCGGCAAGGCGCTGCGCGAGATCATGGAGATCGCCGACATCACCAACCAGTACGTGGACGAGAACAAGCCGTGGATCCTGGCCAAGGATGCCGAAAAAATGGCCGAGCTGCACGATGTGTGCACCACCGCCCTGATCCTGTTCCGCCAGCTCACCGTGATGCTCTCGCCGGTGCTGCCGCAGGTGGCCGCGCAAGTGGGAAGTTTCCTGGTCGACGGCGCCCTGTCATGGGACGACACGCGCGGCGAAGCGGTCTACTCGACGATGCTGGGCCGCTCGATCGGCAGCTACAGCCACTTGATGACGCGGGTCGACGCCAAGATGGTCGAGGAGCTGTTCGACAAGCCGCCCGTGACCGAAGTGGCGCTCGCCGCCGGGGCGTCCGCTGCCAGCGAGATCGAAGCGCTGGCGCCGGAAATCAAGATCGACGACTTCAGCAAGATCGACTTGCGCATCGCCAGGATCGTCAATTGCGAGCAGGTCGACGGCTCCGACAAGCTGCTGCGCCTGACGCTCGACGTGGGCGAAGGCCGGCTGCGCAACGTGTTCTCCGGCATCAAGTCAGCCTACACGCCCGAGCAACTGATCGGCAAACTGACCGTGCTGGTGGCCAATCTGGCGCCACGGAAAATGAAGTTCGGCATCTCCGAGGGCATGGTCTTGTGCGCCTCGGCCGCCGACGAGCAAGCCGATCCTGGCCTCTACGTGCTCGAGCCATGGCCGGGCGCCCAGCCGGGCATGCGCATCCGCTAAGGCGCGCGATGAACATCGTGGTACGCATGGCCACTGACGACGACGCCGGGCTGATCGCCGGCCTGACGCGGGCGGCCTGGGCCGGCAAGGTGGCCGCCAGCTCCAGCGGCCACCGGGAAACTGCGCCACAGGTGCTGGCGCAACTGCGCCACGGCGGCGGCTGCGTGCTGCTGGCCGACGGCGAGGCGGTCGGCTCGGTGCGCTGGGCCCCGCACGACAGCGCAGCGCGGGTCTGGGAAATCATGCGCATGGGCGTGCTGCCGGCCTGGCGCGGCACCGGCCTGGCGCGTTACCTGCTCGAAGCGGTGATCCGCCAGGCCCGGGATTGCGCGGTCGAGGAAGTGCGCCTCGCGGTGCGCGCCGACCAGCCGAAATTGCTCGATTTCTATGCCGCTTTCGACTTCACCCTGGCCGCGGAGCTTGAGTATTCGCATGCCAACGCCGAACAGCCCGCACCGACCGTCATGAGGCGCTGTTTGCGTGGCTGAGCGGCGTTATAATGTGCTGTTTTGAACAGAACAACAACGCGCTGGCGCGCAGACGAGATGCAAGCCGACGCCCGCACCCCTTTACTTCTAGATGGTAGCTATTCCTATGACCGAACCGACTTCCCTGCGCCACATCCCCACCGCCAACGTGTATCGCCAAGGCGACGTGTTCGTCCTGTTCGGCGAGCTGTTTGGCCGCGGCTATGCCAATGGCCTGATCGATGAGGCGCGCAAGGCCGGCATGACCATGGTCGGCATCACCGTCGGCCGGCGCGACGACAACCACGTGCTGCGCGCATTGACGGCGGAAGAACACGCGGAAGCCGAAGCCAAGCTCGGCGGACGCATCATCAATGTGCCGATGATGGCCGGCTTCGACCTCGACGCCCCCGCCGGTGAACCGAACCCCACCGAAATGCTGGCCGGCCTGACGCTCAAGAACTGGCAGGAAGATTCGCTCGACTGGGCCGCCGTGGAGCGCTGCCGCGCAGTCGGAGTGCAGCGCTTCACCAGCGCCGCCGCGCAAGTGATGGCCGAGATCGACAAGCTGGTGCCCGAAGGCGCCAACGTGTTTTTCGCCCACACCATGGCCGGCGGCATCCCGAAAGTGAAAGCCTTCCTGGCGCTGGCGAACCGCATCTACAAGGGCCGCGGCGAGCGCTTCATGTCCTCGCGCGCCCTGCTCGACAGCGACCTGGGCAAGCTGATCCTGATGAACTTCGACGAAGTCACGGCCAACACGCTGCAGCACCTGATCACCAGCAGCGCGGCGATCCGCGCACGCGTGACGGCCGCCGGCGGCCAGGTGCGCTACACGGCCTACGGCTACCATGGCTGCGAGATCCTGATCAAAGGCCAGTACCTGTGGCAGACCTACACCAACTACACCCAGGGCTACGCCAAGATGCGCCTGGAAAGCGTGGCGCGCGCGGCCTGGGACCAGGGCATCAGCGCCACCGTGTTCAACTGCCCGGAAATTCGCACCAATTCGTCCGACATTTTCGCCGGCGTGGAATTGTCCCTGTTCCCGCTGCTGGCGGCGCTGAAGAAGGAAGGCGGCGCCGCCTGGGCCGGGCAGCAATGGGCGATCTGCCAGGACTTGCTGGAAGAGGGCATGTCGCTGCAGGGCTTGATCGACCAGATCGAAGCCTATAACAATGACGCCACCAGCGCCTCGTTCCGCAATTTCGACGCCTGGCCGATGGACAACACACCAGCCCTGGCCGAGATCATGATTGGCACTTCGGACGAAATGACCAAGCTGCACAAGGACCGCAAGGTCTTGATCACCGACCACCTGAGCGCGCTGGTGCTCGAAAGCGCCGGCCCGCTGATGTTCCATGGCGCCTCCGAAAAAATCGCCCCGGTGCTCTGGCTCAACCACGACATCATCGCGCGCCAGCTCAACGCCCTGCACGCCTGAGCAAGGGGTCGGACCCCGGTTTTTCCCTTGGGGGTCTGACCCCGGTTGCGGCGGCGGGTGCAAACCGGGGTCTGCCCCCTTGGGCACGCATAGCTCAAGGTTTTGCTTCAGGCGCGGCGCTTTTCCACCCCACAAGGTCGGCTCGGAGTAAAATAGCGGATCCGCCTCACTATTGCACAAAATGAAACTCTCCAAACAATTCCAGCTCTACGAATCCGACCACACCAAGTTCATCGCCGAACTCAAGGCCAAGAACCCGGGCATCGAGGAAGGCCAGCGCGTCGGCCGCGCCCTGCTGTGGGACAAGGCACCGACCACGCTGTCCGAGCAGGACCGCACGAGCGCATCGCGCGTCAAGCAGCAAGCTTACGTCTACCAGAACAAACTCTGAGACCATGTTGCCAGATGAGGCGGCGACGGAAGTCCTCGCCGATCCGGTCGTTGCAGAAGCCGTCGCCGCCGACGTCGCGGCAATCGCGCGCCTGTACGGCGAGCCGCTGCTGCGCATGCCCACCGACCTGTACATCCCGCCCGATGCGCTCGAGATTTTCCTCGACGCCTTCGAAGGTCCGCTCGATCTGCTGCTCTACCTGATCCGCAAGCAAAACTTCAACATCCTCGACATCCCGATGGCGCAGGTCACCCTGCAATACCTGAAGTATGTCGACCAGATCCGCCTGCACAACCTGGAACTGGCCGCCGAGTACCTGCTGATGGCCGCGATGCTCATCGAGATCAAGTCGCGCATGCTGCTGCCGCAGCGCAAAGCGGACGACGAGGAGGCGGGCGACCCGCGTGCCGAGCTGGTGCGCCGCCTGCTCGACTACGAGCAGATCAAGCTGGCCGCCTACGACCTGAACGCCATTCCCCAGCTCGACCGCGATTTCGTGCGCCCCGCCCTGTTCGTCGAACAAAGCCTGGTGCCGAACTGGCCCGAGGTGGCGGCCATCGACCTGCAAACTGCCTGGCTCGACGTGCTCAAGCGCGCCAAACTGACCCAGCACCACAAGATCTCGCGCCAGGAATTGTCGGTGCGCGAGCACATGACGGCCATCTTGCGCCAGTTGCAGGCGGCGCGCTTCGTCGAATTCGCCGACCTGTTCAAAGGCCAGGGCGGCGTGCCCATCGTCGTCGTGCACTTCGTCGCCATGCTCGAACTGGCCAAGGAAACCCTGATCGAAATTACCCAGGCCGAGCCGTTCGCGCCGATCTATGTGCGCCTGGCCTACTCGCCGGCCTGACACCCGCATTCCCCTTCCCTTCCAGGACATCATGAAAATCATCTCTTCCGTTGAAGAATTGCGCGACCAGCTCAGCGGTCAGTTGCGCACCGCCTTCGTTCCCACCATGGGCAATTTGCATGAAGGCCACCTGTCGCTGATGCGCCTGGCGCGCAAGCATGGCGATCCCGTGGTCGCCTCGATCTTCGTCAACCGCCTGCAGTTCGGCCCGAACGAGGACTTCGACAAATACCCGCGCACCTTCCAGGCCGACGTCGAGAAGCTCGAGAAGGAAGGCGTCTACGTGCTGTTCGCCCCGACCGAAAAGGACCTGTATCCGGAGCCCCAGGAATTTCGCGTCCGCCCGCCCGACGACCTGGGCAACACGCTCGAAGGCGAGTTCCGTCCCGGCTTTTTCACCGGCGTGACCACCATCGTGCTCAAGCTGTTTTCCTGCGTGCAGCCGAAGGTGGCCGTATTCGGCAAGAAGGATTACCAGCAACTGATGATGGTGCGCAATATGAGCCGCCAATTCGCGCTGCCGACCCAGATCATTGCCGCCGAGACCTACCGCGCCGCCGACGGGCTGGCCCTGTCGTCGCGCAATATGTACCTGAGCGAGGCTGAGCGGGCCGAAGCGCCGGCCCTGTACCGCAGCTTGAATGCGGTGGCCGAGGAAGTGCGCTCCGGCCACCTGGACGTGTTCGAGCTCGAGCACAAGGCGATGGCCGAGCTGGCCCTGCGCGGCTGGCGGCCCGATTACATCTCGATCCGCAAGCAGGCCGACTTGCAGCCGCCATCGGCCGGCGACCTCGCCCAGCGCGCGCCGCTGGTGGTGCTGGCTGCGGCCAAGCTGGGCACCACGCGCCTGATCGACAACCTGGAAATATAACGGCGTCCGCCCAGGCCACTGCTGGGCGGAAAAACGCAGCGCCATCCACCCTGCGTAGCACAGCGGCTTGGCCTCATGGCTTGAGCGCGCTGACCATCGCGAACTGGAGGCTGGCGAGCGCAAAAAACAGGGCGATGGCACTGCCGCCTACCCAGATGCGTAATTCCTTCTGAAGCTCAGCCTTGGTGACGAACTGGGAAAGTTCGGAGTCGAAGCGCTGAGTCAGCACGCTGAGCTTGATGTCGAGTGTATGCAATTCGGCGCTCAGTTCCGAGCGCACCCGCTCTAGGTCACCGCGTGTTCCATAGTTGGAGCGAATCACGGCCAGATCCGCCTTCAAGGTGGATAAATCCTTTTCAAGCCGGTCAATCCGATCGTCCATTGATCCATGATCGTCCCTGCCCCATCGAGCGTCAAGGCGCGCGCCGTGCGCCTTTGCTCCACCTCAATCTCAAGTGCTCACGCTCTGGGCCCAGGCCAGCGCCGACAAGTGCGCCTTGTTCAGCTCGAGCGGCGTGATCTTGAGCGACTTGGCCAGCGATGCGACCAGGTTCGAATTGAGCTCGCACGCCTCGGCCAGCGCCAGGTAGGGCCCGTAAATGCCGCCGCGCGTGAGCAGCGCGCGCACCACTTCGTCGGGCAGCTGGATGGTGTCGAGCACTTCCTTCATCGGCAAGCCCAGCAAGCGGTCCAGCAGCGAGAACATGCCGGCCACGAACAGGTTTTCGCCCTCGCCGCGCGGCAGGTATTTGATGCCGAGCAGCTCGGCCAGGCGGCCGCGCACCACTGCCGTTTCCATCAGCACGGGCGAGTAGCCGCTGCTGCTGGCCGTGGCCAGCAGCAGCGTGAGCCAGCGGTACAGGGGCGCGTAGCCGAGCATCGTGATGGCCTGGCGCAGCGACTGGATCTCGCGCGCGACCCCGAAGCCGGCTGAGTTGATGAAGCGCAGCAGCTTGTACGACAGCGCCGGATCGCGCTTGAGCACCCCTTCGATCTTGGGGATGTCTTCATTGTTCTTCACCATCGTCATCAACTGCAAGATGATGGTCTGGGCCGGATTCATGCCCTTGACCGGCGTGCCCGGACGCGGTGTCAGGTGCAGCTTGCCGACGAAGGCGTCCAGCCCGAGCGCGGCGCAGGCGTCGAAATCGGCCCAGGTCGCCACCGGGCGGCCCACCATGCGCACCGCCGACTGCTTGCCGGCCGCATAGGTGCGCGCCTGGCTGGCCACGTCGGCGTCCGAGAAGCGCACTTCGATGTAGGAGGCGCTGATGCCCAGGTTGCGCCCCAGGTGAGCCAGGTCGCCGTCGCGCACCGAGATGCCCACGCCGCCGGCCCGCAAGCCTTGGGCGGCGGCCAGCGTGTCCGGGTTGGCCAGGTCGGCCGCCTTCAAGGTCAGCACCGTGTACTCGGGCGGCATGTTGTACAGGGCGTCGGTCGAGAGCATGGCCGGCACCGCGTCGAGGAACAGGATCTTGTCCTTGAGCAGCCAGCCGTGATCATCATCGTTGACGTTCTCGGCCACGAAGGCGATCAGCGCCTCGAGGTCGGCGCCGGTGACGGGCTGGGCGTCGTCCTGGCGCCAGGACAACTCGTAGCCAATGACGCGCTGCTTGGGATCGAGCAGCGGTTCGCGGACGATAAAGTTAGTTTCATGCATGTGTGGGGTCGCCAGGTAATGCCCGGTTCGAGGCGAAGCGCCGCTTCGCCACCGTGTTAGAAGCCCAGGCTGTCGAGCAAATCGTCGACCTGGCCCTGATCGGAGACCACGTCGCTATTGCCGGTAGGGTGGATTTGCGGGCCGTTGAGCAGGCCGTTGTCGAACTCGCGCCGGATGTCGGCGGGCGCGAAATCGACCAGCATCTGCACCAGCTGCTGTTCCAGGTTCTGGGCGATCGACGTGACCTTGGTGATCACTTGCCCGGTCAGGTCCTGGAAGTCCTGGGCCATCATGATGTCCATCAGGTAGCCACGGGTGGCCGCCGATGCGCCCTGCGTGCGCGCCATGCCGGCCATCGTCTGGGCGGCCAGGGCGCGCCATTGCTGTTCGCCGCACTCCGGGTCGGCCAGCAGCGCCTCCCACGATTGCGAAAGCTGGGCTGCGCCCGTCTCGATCTGGTCTTGCAGGGGACTGGCCGCGTCGGTCGCGTTGAGCACCTTCTGGGCCGCCTGCTCGGACAGGCGCGCCACGTAGTCGAGCCGGTCGCGCGCGTCGGGAATGTCGGTGGCCGCTTTTTCGATCAGCTTGTCCAGACCCAGGCCGCGCAAGCTCTCGTGCAGCGTGCGCGTCATGTGGCCGATGCGGCTTAAAAACTCGTCATGCTGGTCGGCCGCCAAACCCGCGCCGCCGTCCAGCTGGACTGCGCCCGCGGTGCTATGCTCGCCCATCTCAGGCCCCGACTTTTTCGAGTTTCTCGAAAATCTTGTTCAGTTTTTCATCCAGCGTGGCCGCGGTGAAAGGCTTGACCACATAGCCATTGGCGCCGGCCTGGGCCGCCGCGATGATGTTTTCCTTCTTCGCCTCGGCCGTCACCATCAGCACCGGCAGCTTGGCCAGCGTGGGGTCGGCGCGGATGTTTTGCAACATCGTCAGGCCGTCCATGTTCGGCATGTTCCAGTCCGAAACGACGAAGTCGAACGTTTCGCTGCGCAGCTTGGCCAGCGCCATGACGCCGTCTTCGGCTTCGTCGACATTGGCATAACCCAGTTCTTTCAACAGATTGCGTACGATACGGCGCATCGTCGAGAAATCGTCAACTACTAAAAATCGCATCTTTGGATCAGCCATGAATTACTCCGTTGATTCTCTTACACTGGTTATTGATAAGACTGCAGCACTGCCTGCAAGCCTTTAGCATAGCATTTTTGTTGCTGTGAGGCGATCAAAGCTGCTGCAAAAAGACAGGAAATCGGTTCAAACCCGCAAAGCGCGCGCGCCATGCGTTGCCAGATAGCCAAGGACCATGCCCGGCAAGGCGGAAAGCGCGCCCACTTCATGCGCGCCCCCCATGGCGATGGCTTCGCGCGGCATGCCGAACACCACGCAGGAGGCCTCGTCCTGGGCGAAATTGTAGGCGCCGGCGGTCCTCATTTCGAGCATGCCGGCCGCCCCGTCCTTGCCCATGCCGGTCAGGATCACGCCGACCGCGTTCTTGCCGGCCGCCAGCGCCGCCGAGCGGAACAGCACATCGACCGAAGGCCGGTGCCGGTTCACCGGCTCGCTCTGCTCGATCCGGGTGACGTAGTTCGCCCCCGAGCGGGCCAGCAGCAGGTGCGAGTGGCCCGGCGCGATGTAGGCGTGGCCGGGCAGGATGCGCTCCTCGCCGGCCGCTTCGCGCACGCTGATCTTGCACAACGAGTCGAGGCGGCGCGCGAACGAGGTGGTGAAGCCTTCCGGCATGTGCTGGGTGATCAGGATGCCGGGGCAATCGGATGGCATCTGCATCAGGAATTCACGGATCGCTTCGGTGCCGCCGGTGGAGGCGCCGATGATGATCAGCTTTTCCGAGGACGTCAGCGGATTGCGGATCTGGGGCAGCGCGCCGGGGGACTTGTCGGCCGGCGCCAGGGTGCGCGGCTTGATGCGGGCCTTGGAGGCGGCCCGGATCTTGTCGGCGATCAGCTCGGTGTACTCGCGCATCCCGCTCTGGATCGAGATCTTCGGCTTGGTCACGAAATCGACCGCGCCCAGCTCCAGCGCGCGCATCGTGATCTCCGAGCCGCGCTCGGTCAGGGACGACACCATCACCACCGGCATCGGGCGCAGGCGCATCAGTTTTTCGAGGAAATCGAGGCCGTCCATCTTGGGCATCTCGACGTCGAGCGTGAGCACGTCGGGGTTGGTCTGCTTGATCAGCTCGCGCGCCACCAGCGGGTCCGGCGCCACGCCCACCACTTCCATGTCCGGCTGGCTGGAGATGATCTCGCTCATGACGCTGCGGATCAGCGCCGAGTCGTCCACGATCAGTACCTTGATCTTCATAATGCTTGCTTTCTAAATTAGAACAGGTCGATCGCGCCGCCCACGGGCTGCACCTTGAGCCGGCTGGCGTAGTCGAGTTCGCGCTTGGCCAGGGTGTCATTATGGGTTTGCATGAGCTTCTTGACCAGCACCTTGCCCGTGCGCGGAAAAAAATACACCTTGCGCGGCCAGATGTCGTTCAAGTCTTCGGCCACCACCCGCATCTTTTCGGTCTTGAGGTAGTTGATCACGAAGGCGGCATTGCGCTCGCCGACGTTGATGGCGGTGAAGCCGCGCAGCACCGCGCCACCGCCGAACACCTTGGCCTCCATGTTCTCGCGCCGCGCGCCGGCCTTGAGCAGGTCGTTGATCAGGACCTCCATCGCATACGTGCCGTAGCGCATCGAGGCCGACACCGGGCTGTTGGTGTCGCTGCCGCCATCGGGCAGCATGAAGTGGTTCATGCCGCCAAGGCCGGTGACCCGGTCGCGGATGCAGGCCGACACGCAGGACCCGAGTACGGTCACGATGAGCATGTCCTTGGGGGTGAAGTAGTACTCGCCAGGCAGGATCTTGGCGGCGTCGCAGTCGAACGTCCGGTCGTAATAGACGTTGGTGGCGAAATGTTCAATCGATTCGATGGCCATGGTCGGTTCTCATTTCTCGCGCGTTAGCGTGCCGGGGCACGGCGTTCATCGAGTTCGTACACGGTCTTGCCACGCAATTTGAGCGCGTCCGACACGTACAGGAAATTCTCCGAATGGCCCGCGAACAGCAGCGCGTCCGGCTTCATGAGGGGAACGAAACGGGCCAGGATCTTGCGCTGGGTGGCCTTGTCGAAATAGATCATCACGTTGCGGCAAAAGATCACGTCGAAGTGGCCCGACAACGGCCAGCCCTCGGCCAGCAGGTTAAGCTGCTTGAAGGTGATCAGCTGGCGCAGTTCGGGGCGCACCCGCACCATGCCCTGCTGGTCGCCCTTGCCGCGCAAGAAAAACTTCTTGGCGCGCTCGGGCGCCATCTTGTCGAGCCGCTCGATGCCGTACACGCCGTTGGCGGCCACCGCCAGCACGTTGGTGTCGATGTCGGTGGCGATGATCTGGACCGGCGGGGTGAGCGTGTTGAACGCCTCGCACACGGTCATGGCGATCGAGTATGGCTCCTCGCCGGTCGAACTGGCCGAACACCAGATCGTGATCGGGGTCTCGCGCACCTTCTTGACATGCTCGGCGAGCAGCGGAAAGTGGTGGGCTTCGCGAAAGAACGAGGTCAAGTTGGTGGTCAGGGCGTTGGTAAACGATTCCCACTCCTCGCCCAGCCTGCCCGCCTCGAGGTCGTCGAGGTAGGTGCCGAACGAGACGATGCCGGTCGCGCGCAGGCGCCGCGCCAGGCGGCTGTAGACCATCTCCTGCTTGCTGTCGGCCAGCGAAATCCCGGCGCGCTTGTAGATCAGGGCGCGCACCCGCTCAAAATCACCGGTGGTGAAGTTGAATTCCTTGGATGTGTCCGATTTGATTTGCGGCACTTGCTTCACCTTCTTCTTCGATTACCGCATTGTCGGGCCCTCGCGGGCCCGGAAAACTCAAAATTCTTCCCAGTCCTCGCTGGCCGCGGCGGCCAGCTTCTTCGGCTTGGCGGGGGCGGCCGGCCGCGGCGCGGCGACGGCGGCGCGGGCCGGGGCGGCGGCCTTCACCGGGGCGGGGCGCGCCACCGCGCGCGGCGGCGGCGCGCGCATGCCCTTTTGCGCGTCGCCATTGAGTTTGAAAATGCTCACCGCCGAGGCCAGCAACTGGGCCTGCTCTTCCATGCTCTCGGCGGCGGCGGCGGCCTGTTCGACCAGCGCCGCGTTCTGCTGGGTCATCTCGTCCATCTGGCTGATGGCCTGGTTCACTTCCTCGATCCCGGTGCTCTGCTCCTGGGTGGCGGCCGTGATCTCGCCCATGATGTCGGCCACCTGGCGGATCGAGGTGACGATCAGGTCCATGGTCTGGCCGGCCTCGTCGACCAGTTTGCTGCCGGCGTCGACCTTGTCGACCGAGTCGCCGATCAGCTGCTTGATTTCCTTGGCCGCGCCGGCCGAGCGCTGGGCCAGGTTGCGCACCTCGGAGGCCACCACCGCGAAGCCGCGTCCCTGTTCGCCCGCGCGCGCTGCCTCCACGGCCGCGTTCAGCGCCAGGATATTGGTCTGGAAGGCGATGCCATCGATGACGCCGATGATGTCGACGATCTTGCGCGAACTTTCCTTGATCGAGCCCATGGTGTCGACCACCTGGGCGACGACGGTGCCGCCCTTGGCCGCCACCGAGGAGGCCGACACGGCCAGCTGGTTGGCCTGGCGCGCGTTGTCGGCGTTCTGCTTCACGGTCGAGGTCAGTTCTTCCATCGAGCTGGCCGTCTCCTCGAGCGAACTGGCTTGCGACTCGGTGCGCTGCGACAGGTCGGCATTGCCCGAGGCGATTTCCTGCGAGGCGAGGGTGATCTGCTCGGTACCCGAGCGCACGTCGCCGACCGTCTTGGCCAGGCTCTCGTTCATGTCCTTGAGCGCCTGCAGCAGCTCGCTCGTTTCATCCTGGCCTTCGACGAACACTTGCGACGTCAGCTCGCCGCCGGCCACCCGCTTGGCCACGTCGACGGCGCCATGCAGCGGTTCGGTGATCGAGCGCGTGATCAACAGGGCGCCGAACACGCCCAGCACCACCGCCGCCGCGCCCAGCGCCAGCAGGATCATCATCAGGCGCGAATCGCCCTTCACCGAGCTGTCGAGGAACTCCTTGGACGACTGCTGCTGCATCTCGACTAGCTTGTTGAGCGCGGCCAGGGTCTGCTGGTTGAGCGGATCGATGCGGCTGGCGATGACCTTGGCCGCCCCTTCGCTGTTAAAGGCCAGCACCTGCCCGATCGCCTCCTTGAACGCCACTTCGACGTCCTTGTCGAGGGCAGCGATCTCGGTGAGCACCTTCTTCTCGCCGTCGTCCAGGCCCAGCGTCTGCAGACGCACGCGCGCGTCGTCGTAGCGCTTGCTCTGGGACTTGACCTTCGCTTCTTCCTTCTGCATCAGGGCCACGTCCGACTGCAGGCCGATGTTGCGCATCGCGATGCCCGTCTCGAGCATCGCGCTCTTCATGGCGGCGATGTGCTGGGTCTTGGCCGTGGACTGGCCCAGGCCTTCCATCAAGCCGGCCTTGTTGCGGTAGTTGAGCACACTGGCCAGCAAGACCATCGCCACCAGGATCAGCAGGATGCTGCCAAAACCAATGCCGAGCCGGGTGCCAATCTTAAAGTCGCGCAAGTTCATCTCTCATCTCCTAGTGTATTGGTTCGGGGCCTCTGCGGGCCCGCCGCGATCAGGCCGCCAGCTTGTCCATCAAGCCCATCTCGCTCGACGACATCAGCTTGTTGATGTCGATCAGGATCAGCATGCGCTCGTCGATCGTGCCCAGCCCGATCAGGTAGTCGGAATTGAAGGCCGTGCCCATCTCGGGCGCCGGCTTGACCTGGTCCGGCAACAAGGTCGTCACGTCCGAGACGCTGTCGACGACCATGCCCATCACGCGCCCTCCGATGTTGAGGATGATGACGACCGTGAACTGGTCATACACGGGGGTGCCCAGATTGAACTTGATGCGCATGTCGACGACGGGGATGATGATCCCGCGCAGGTTGATCACGCCCTTGATGAACTCGGGCGCGTTGGCGATGCGGGTAACGGCCTCGTAGCCGCGGATTTCCTGGACCTTCAGGATGTCGATCCCGTATTCTTCGGAGCCGAGCGTGAAGGCGAGAAATTCGCTGCCGGCGCCATCGCTGGCCTCGCCCGGCTTGCTGCTGTTTGAACTGGCGGACATGGTTGTTTCCTATCTGGGCAGTGCAGGGTTCAGGACAGCACGGGGTCGTCGGTGAGCTGGCGCGACGAGCGCATCAGCGCCGACACGTCCAGGATCAGCGACACGCCGCCATCGCCCAGGATGGTGGCGCCGGAAATGCCGGTCACCTTGCGGTAATTCGATTCGAGGTTCTTGACCACCACCTGCTGCTGGCCGACCAGCTCGTCGACGAACAGGCCGGCCTTGCGCCCATCGGCCTCCAGGATCACGATAATGCCTTCGCAGGGATTGGTAAAGCGCGGCGTGATGTCAAACATCTGGTACAGCGGCACCAGCGGCAGGTAGTCGCCGCGCACCTTGATGACGCTGCCGCTGCCGCTGATTTCCTTGATGTCGGCCGGCACCGGCTGGAGCGACTCGACCACGAAGCCGAGCGGCAGGATGTAGACTTCGTCGCCGCAGCGGATCGACATGCCGTCGAGGATGGCCAGGGTCAGCGGCAGCGAAATGGAAATGGTGGTGCCAAAGCCCTTGGCCGAGCGGATGTCGACGCTGCCGCCCATGGCCGTGATGTTGCGCTTGACGACATCCATGCCGACCCCGCGTCCGGAGACGTCGGTGACCGTCTCGGCGGTCGAGAAGCCGGGCGCGAAGATCAGCTGCCACACTTCGCTGTCGGGCATGCTGTCGGACACCGGCAAGCCGTTCTGGGTGGCCTTGGCCAGGATCCGCTCGCGGTTCAGGCCGCCGCCATCGTCGGACACTTCGATGACGATGTTGCCGCCCTGGTGGCCGGCCGACAGGAACAGGCGCCCTGCCTCGGTCTTGCCCGCTTGCGCGCGCACCTCCGGCATCTCGATGCCATGGTCGATGCTGTTGCGCACCAGGTGGGTCAGGGGATCGACGATGCGTTCGATCAGGCCCTTGTCCAGTTCCGTGGCCGCGCCGTTGGTGATGAAATCGACCTTCTTGCCCAGCTTGGCGGCCAGGTCGCGCACCATGCGGGGAAAGCGCGAAAACACGAAATCCATCGGCATCATGCGGATCGACATGACCGCCTCCTGCAGGTCGCGCGTGTTGCGCGTGAGCTGGCTGACGCTGTTGAGCAGGCGCTCGTGCAGCATCGGGTCGAGCGTGTCGGTGCGCTGCTCGATCATGGCCTGGGTGATCACCAGTTCGCCGATCAGGTTGATCAGCTGGTCCACCTTCTCGATCGAGACCCGGATCGAGGAGGACTCGGCGCCGGCGGCCTTGTCGTCCTTCCTGGCGCCCTTCTTGTCGCCCGTCTCCGTGATTTCGAGCGCCTCGAGGCGCGCCGCGGCGGGCGCGGCCTTGATCACCGGCGGCTTCTCGGCGACGATACCGGCGGTGGCGCGGATGTGTTCGATCGGCTGGAAGAAACCGTAGCCGCGTTCCTCGTCGCTCTGTTCGACGGCGGCCACCACGTCCGGCTCGATGGGATCGAAAAAGCCGAAGCCCTGCTCGTCCTCGACCTTGGCGCGCGCGGCGTCCTCGATCGCCTTCTGGGCCGGCGTCAGGGCCGGCGCTTCGGAGATCTTCAAGTCTTCCGGATCGAGCACGAAAGAGCAGATCGCGATGATGTCGTCCAGGCTTTCATGGGTGGTGACGGTGATGGCGTGGCGCTCGCCGCCCAGCGGCACCAGCGATACGCGCCCCAGCAGCGCCAGCTCGGCGGCCAGCGCATTGACGTCGCGCTGCGACACCTTCGGCATTTCGATGCGAAAGCGCCGTCCGCCCTCGCCGATGTGGGCCTTGACCTCGGTCTGCACGAACGAGGGCGCGACATGGATCGCCACCGGCACCGCGTCGAGCGAGAGCTCCTGCAGCATCATGCGCACATTGGCCACGGCGTCCTGGTCGACGGTGGCGCCGTTGCGGTGGCCGTCGAGCTGCATCTTGAGGATGTCCTTGGCCGCCAGGAAGGCGTCCACGTGCTGCGCCGTGAGCGCCATTTCGCCCTTGCGGATCCGGTCGAGCAGCGATTCGAGGATGTGGGTCACCTCGGTCATGTCGGTTAAGCCGAACGTGGAGGCGCCGCCCTTGATCGAGTGGGCGGTGCGGAAAATCGCGTTCAAGTCCTCGGCGTCGGGCGCGCCAATGTCGACCGCGAGCAGGAGCCGCTCTTTCTCGGCGAGCAGTTCTTCCGCCTCATCGAAAAAGACCTGGTAAAACTGGCTTATGTCGATGGTCATGATGTTGTTCCCGTCATAGCGCGTACTCCCACCCAGCCATCAGCCGATGACCTTCTTGACCACTTCGATCAGACGCTGCGGGTCGAAGGGCTTGACCAGCCAGCCGTTGGCACCAGCGGCGCGCCCCTTCGACTTCATTTCGTCGGACGATTCGGTGGTCAGCATCAGGATCGGCACCTTCTGGTAGGCCGGCAGGCCGCGCAGCAGCTTGATCAGCGACAGGCCGTCCATGCGCGGCATGTTCTGGTCCGTCAGCACCAGGTCGACCGCCTGCAGCTTGGCTTTTTCCAGGCCATCCTGCCCGTCGACCGCTTCCACGACCAGGTAACCGGCGGCCTTCAGGCTGAATGCCACCATCTGGCGCAGCGAACTGGAATCATCGACTGCGAGTATTGTTTTAGCCATCTTTGCTCCTGCTATGTTTCAAATCCGGGCCGGGGCCCTTGTTGTGTGAATGATCGAACAGGAACGTTAGAACAGTTCGATGTCGCCACTTTCAAGATGCTGCTGATTGACTGCTTTTCTTAACACACTGCGCAACTCGAGCGACTGGATCGCCAGCGCCATGCTGACCTTGCCGAGCAGGTCGACCAGCTCCTCGCTGCCGGTCTCGGGCACGATGTCGGCGCCATGCGCGCCCAGCGTGCCGAGAAACTCGCGCAGGCCGGTCACCCGCTTCAAAGTGCGGTCGATCAGCTGGCTCGTCATGTCCTGGAACTGCATGCTGGTGATGGCCGTGTTGACATGGGCCCCGATCTCGCCCGACATGGCGCCCAGGCGCGTGCGGTCCTCGGCGCTCGGAGTGCCGCCGGCCAGCAGCAGGTCGATCGTGCCCTGCTGGTCGCCCACCACGCTGTGGATGGCCATGAAGCTGGTGGTGAGCTTCTCGATGGCTTCCTCGAGCAGCAGCTCGGTCTGGATCAAGTCGGTCTCGACCTCGGTCAAATGCTTCTTGCCGTGGTCGGACACGCCCGACAACAGGCGCTTCACATGCGAACCCAGTATCTTCTTTCTCGTCATTCGACCGTCTCCATTCTATTTCGCGCCCGCCGCCGGTGGCGCCGGCGCCGCGGCTGCCGCGGGCGCCGCCTGGTCCGACACTTCCATCGACGCGCCGTCGCGCAGGACCGCTTCTTCTGTCTTCTTGTTCATGACGATGATGCTGATGCGCCGGTTGATCGGGTTGAACGGATCCTGGCGGTCCAGGTGGGCGGCCGAGGCCAACCCCACCACGCGCAAGATCTTGGTGTCGCCCAGGCCGCCGAGGATCAGCTCACGGCGCGAGGCGTTCGCCCGCTCGCTCGACAATTCCCAATTGCTGTAACCGGTGTCGCTCAAATACGGCGTCGAATCGGTGTGCCCGGACAAGCCGATCTTGTTGGGCACCTCGTTGAGCACAATTCCGATCACGTGCAGAATTTCCTTAGTGTAGGGCTGAAGTTCGGCCTTGGCCAGCGCAAACATGGGACGATTCTGTTCGTCCACGATCTGGATCCGCAATCCTTCGCTCGTGATGTCGAGCAGCAATTGATTCTTGTACTTCTTGAGCAGCGGATTGGCCTCGATGGTGGCCTCGATCTTGGCCTTGAGCGCTTGCAGGCGGGCACTTTCCTCGCGTTCGAGCGCCGCCTTGGCCGCTTTCAGGTCGTAGGTCTTCTTCTCGGGCGGGGTATCGCCTTTCTTGACCTGGCCATTGCGGCGCGTCAAATCCGTGCCACCGCCCTGGATCACCGATGAGCTGTCGCCACTGCCCGAACCGCCCGACATGGCCACCTTCAGGGGCGTCTTGAAAAATTCGGAAATCCCGTTCAAGTCGCCCTTGGTGGTCGAGCCGAGCAGCCACATGAGCAGGAAAAAGGCCATCATGGCCGTCACGAAGTCAGCATACGCGATTTTCCACGCGCCGCCATGATGGCCGCCAGCGGTCTTCTTGATCTTCTTGACGATGATCGGTCGCAAGCCCTCATCGGCCATATGGGCTCCCCGAGTTCAGCATCATGCAGCCTTGGTCTTCGACTTCTTGATGTGGTCTTCCAGTTCGGCGAAGGTGGGACGCTCGGTCGAGTACAGCACCTTGCGGCCGAATTCGACCGCCAGCGCTGGCGCGTAGCCGTTCAGGCTGGCCAGCAAGGTCACTTTCACGCACTGGAACATCTTGGTCGACTCTTCCAGCTTCTGCCCCAGCAGGCCGGCCAGCGGGCCGACGAAACCGTAGGCGAGCAAGATGCCCAGGAAGGTGCCCACCAGCGCGTGGGCGATCAGGATGCCCAGTTCGGCCGGCGGAATGCCCACCGACTCCATGGTGTGCACCACGCCCATCACGGCGGCCACGATGCCGAAAGCGGGCAAGCCGTCGCCCAGCGCGGCGATGCAGTGGCCCGGCACCGCCCCCTCGTGGTGGTGGGTTTCGATTTCATTGTCCATCAGGTTTTCGATCTGGAAGGCGTCCATGTTCCCGGACACCATCAGGCGCAGGTAGTCGGTCATGAATTCGACGATGTGGTGGTCATGCAGCACGCCGGGGTACTTGGCAAACAGGGGACTATCCTCAGGCTTGTCGATGTCGCCTTCGATCGACATCAGCCCTTCCTTGCGCACCTTGGAGAGGACGTCGAACAGCAGCGACATCATTTCCATGTACAACGCTTTGGTGTAGCGCGAACCTTGCAGCAGCGTCGGCAGCGCCTTGAGCGTGGCCTTGATGGCCTTACCGTTGTTGCCGACCATGAAGGCGCCGAGCGCGCCGCCACCGATCATCACCAGTTCGAGCGGCTGGAACAGCACGGCCAGGTGGCCGCCGTTCATGGCGTAGCCGCCGAACACCCCAGCGCAGACAACGATATATCCGATTATGACTAACAAAGTGCGCTGACTCCCATTGTGGAAAGAGCTCGGGCAGCGCCCGACGTTTTTAAGCTAGATTCTTCGCCAACTGCGGGAATGTATCTTGAAAAAGCGCTCAGATTCAATAAATTTACGTAGGGAACTACAATAGCGTGAGAATGCCCGGTGAGCAAGTAAATCTGCCCCCTTTGTCGTCTAAAAGTGCCAGACATAAAGGCGTGGGCCGCCCTGCGTGAGCACAATATCAAGATTGGGTGCCCGCTCCGCGATACCGAATTCATAACTGAGCAAGATGCTGCCGGGGCGCATCTCGCGCGCCGCCTTGCGCCACAGGGCGCTCATGGCGGCCGGCGACAAATAGGCGAACACGGCGTCGTAGTGGGCGAAGTCGAGGCGCTCGTAGTCGCCCAGCACGAAGCGCGCGCGGCTGGCCGAAAAGCGCGCGCGCAGGCTGGCCACCAGCCAGGGCAGCGGCGCCAGCTCGATGCCTTCGATGCGCGCCAGCGGCAAGCGGCGCGCCAGGTAGAGCGCGAATCCGCCCAGGCCGCTGCCGATGTCGATCACGCGCAGTGCGCGGTCGGGCGCCAGTTGCTGCTCGACGGCGCGCCAGACGCGCGCACCGGAGGGATAGTAAGGCACCTGGGTGCGGAAGGTCGACCAGTACACCAGCAGCAAGAGCAGGAAGGCGACCAGGAACAGCCAGGGCGGCAAAGCCAGCGCCAGGGCGCTATATACAGTGAGGGGAAACAGCAACTGGATCGCGCGCCACCAGCTGGCCAGGCCGCGCCACCAGCTGAGCGCCGCCGCGAAGCCGCCCTGGATCAGGGCCACGGCGCCATACGACAGCGGCAGGCCGAGGCGGGTGAGCAGCGCCACCGCCAGCAGGGTGGGACCGAAAGCGGCGCACTGCAGCAACAGCGCCTGCACCGCGGGTGCACGCCAGATGCGACGAAGGGCAAGGCTCACGCCCTGCCCTTGCATGGGAGACCGGCGCCGGTCCGGTTCACGCCGCCAGCAGCGCCGCGGCGGCGTCCTTGGATTTCTTGGTCTTGCCGGCGCGCGAAGGCATGTGGCACAGGCCGCACTGGTAGCCCTGGTTCAAGTCCAGGCAGTTGACCACGAACTTGCCCTGGCATTTGTCGCACGGGGCCATCGCCAGCATCTTGCTGTGAAAGAAGCGCACCAGTGTCCAGGCCCGGGTGAGCGAGAGCAGCGGTTCTTCGCCTGGTTCGGGCGGCATTTGTTCGAGATACAGCTTGTAGGCCTTCATGACCGCTTCGATGCCCGAGGCACCGGCATGGTCGACCAGGAATTTGTGGATGTTGATGAACAGCGAGGAATGGATGTTCGGCTGCCAGGTCAGGAACCAGTCGGTCGAAAACGGCAGCATGCCCTTCGGCGGCGACATGCCCTTCAGTTCCTTGTACAGCTTGAGCAGGCGTTCGCGCGACAGCGACACTTCCGTTTCAAGCAGCTGCAGGCGGGCGCCGAGCTGGATCAATTCAATTGCCAGCTGGATTTCCTGGGCTTCCGTGACGACGCTTTTCTTGGTGCTCATGCTCAGCTCCCCAATGATCAAGCGATTTCTTCGACGGCCTGGCCAGCCATCAGGATGGCGGCATGCGACTGGGCCAGCACCCGGTCCTTATTGTAATTGGTCAGCATCGACAGGATGGCGCCGTCATCGAAGCGGAAACGGGCCAGCATCATGTTGCCGCCAGCCAACTTCAAGATCTGGGCGTTGCTCATGCCCTCGATCAGTTCGGCGATCTCGGCGGCGATGCCCAGACGGAAGATTGCGGTGACCTTGTCTGCACGGATCATTTGCTGGGCCAGCATCAGGTAGCTCAGGTTGGCATCACGAATTTCAGCCATCATGTCGTTCGCAGTCATTTCCATCTCCTTGAATCCGTTGAAATCTGGCATTTGTTTGTATTGCCAGTGAGATACATTCTGTACTGGTGGCAATAAAACCGGAATAGGTGGAACGATGTATTTTCCGTAGGGAAATGACGAAATAGACCCGTCAGTGTTTGTCTTACAAACACGTCTGGATCATTGTCGCGCCCCTATGAGAACGGGGCGGAATGAGAAGGTTTTTGATTCCGCCGACAGCGGCTTAGCAAACCATCTATCGTCGTCTTGTACCGGTTACGTCAAACTTTTGGGGAACTTTAGGGTCTTTTCAAAATATATTTAAATTTCTTCAAAAAACCTTGGTTCCCCCCTTGTCTGAACCGGTAACGACCCCGTTTTCAGGAACTTGAGGGTTTTTTGAAAATAAATTCAAAAAAAGTGAAAATAGTTCAAAGTGGTAATAAAGCGACACCATTCATTTGCCGTTGCCCCAGAATTCCGCTCACACCGCGCGCCGCGCTCCCCATGAAAGCACCATGACGACCCGTAACGACTGCCTCGTCCTCGACGAGAACGACCCGCTGGCGCCCCTGCGCCAGCAATTCGACCTGCCCGAGGGGGTCATCTACCTCGATGGCAATTCCCTGGGCGCCCGCCCGAAAGCGGCCCTCGCCCGCGCCCGGCAGGTGATCGCCCAGGAATGGGGTAGCGACCTGATCCGCAGCTGGAACACGGCCGGCTGGTTCGACCTGCCCAAGCGCCTGGGCGACCGGCTGGCGCCCCTGATCGGCGCGCGCGCCGGCGAAGTGGTCGTCACCGACACCACCTCGCTGAACTTGTTCAAGGCGCTGGCCGCCGCCTTGCACATGCAGCGTGACAGCGCACGGCGGGTGATCGTCACCGAGCGCAGTAATTTTCCCACCGATATTTACATGGCCGAGGGCCTGGCCAGCTGGCTGGGGCGCGGCTACCAGGTACGGCTGGTCGACTCGGTCGAGCAGATCGCAGCCGCAGTCGACGCCGACTGCGCGGTGCTCATGCTCACCCACGTGAACTACCGCAGCGGCTACCAGCACGACATGGCCGGCCTGACTGCCCACGCCCACGCGCAAGGTGCGCTGGCCCTGTGGGACCTGTGCCACTCGGCCGGCGCGGTGCCGCTTGACCTGCACGCGGCCGGCGCCGACCTGGCTGTCGGCTGTACTTACAAATACCTGAACGGCGGCCCCGGCGCGCCCGCCTTCATCTGGGTGCCGGCGCACCATCAGGCGGCGTTCACCCAACCCTTGTCGGGCTGGTGGGGGCACGCCGCGCCGTTCGCGATGGCGCCCGCCTTCGCACCCACGAGTGGCATCGGGCGCGCCCTGTGCGGCACCCAGCCGATCGTGTCGCTGGCGTTGGTCGAGTGCGGCCTGGAAGTGTTCGAGCAAACTTCCCTGGCGTCGATCCGCAGCAAGTCGCTGGCGCTCACCGAGCTGTTCATCGAACTGGTCGAGGCCCGCTGCGGCGCCCATCCGCTGGGCCTGGTGACGCCGCGCGAGCACGCGCGCCGCGGCAGCCAAGTCAGCTTCACCCATCCGCACGGTTACAGCGTGATGCAAGCCTTGATCGCGCACGGCGTGATCGGCGACTACCGCGAGCCGGCCATCATGCGCTTCGGCTTCACCCCCCTGTACACCAGCTTTGCCGACGTCTGGGACGCGGTCGAGATCCTGCGCCAGATCCTGGACCAACAAGACTACGACATCGCCGCCAGCCGCGGCGCGGTCACCTGAAGGGAGCACCAAACATGTCCACCGACGACAAGCAAGACCCGGCCAGCTGGCATGGCGCCAAGATGGACTTCAGCAGTGCCATGAGCTACGGCGACTACCTGGGCCTGGACCAGATCCTGAACGCCCAGCATCCGCGCTCGCCGAACCACAATGAGATGCTGTTCATCGTGCAGCACCAGACCAGCGAGCTGTGGCTCAAGCTGATGCTGCACGAAATGCAGGCGGTGCGGGTGCACCTGCGCGCGGGGGAACTGCCGCCGGCATTCAAGATGCTGGCGCGGGTGGCGCGCATCATGGACCAGCTGGTGCACGCCTGGGACGTGCTGGCGACCATGACGCCGCCCGAGTACACGGCGATTCGGCCGTATCTGGGTGCGTCGTCGGGTTTCCAGTCCTACCAGTACCGCGAGCTCGAATTCATCCTCGGCAACAAGAACGCGGCCCTGTTAAGCGTGCACAACACGGCACCCATGGCCCACGCCATCCTCGAGCGCGCGCTCAACGCGCCCTCGGTCTACGACGAAGCGGTGATGCTGCTGGCGCGCAGCGGCTTGCCCGTTGCGCCCGAGCGCCTGAATGTGGACTGGACGCTGGCCACGCGCGCCGACGACTCCGTCAAGTCGGCCTGGCTGGCGGTCTACCAGGACCCGAGCCGGCACTGGGCGTTGTATGAGCTGGCCGAGAAACTGGTTGACCTGGAGACGGCGTTTCGTTTCTGGCGCTTCCGTCATGTCACCACGGTCGAGCGCATCATCGGCTTCAAGACCGGCACCGGCGGCACCGCCGGCGTGAGCTACCTGCGCAAGATGCTCGACGTGGTGCTGTTCCCGGAATTGTTCTCGCTGCGCACCGCCCTGTAAACGGCAGGCTGGCGTGTTGTATGATGCGATATCGCAATATTGAGGAAAACATCATGCCAGACGAGAAGCGCGCCCACCCGGCCAAAGCCGTGTTGAAGTCGGTCAGCGGCGCGGTGGGCCAGACCACCGGCCTGCTGAGCCAGGACGGCCCCATCCAACCCGGCATCGGGCTGGCCAGCGGCATCGTCGCCCTCTTGCTTGCCCTGCTCACCCTGCTTGGCGTGCTCGCCTTCCACTTCCCGCAATACCTGACCACGCCTGAGCTGCGCCACGCTTATTCGCCGGACCTGATCCGGCACCTGATGTTCGCCGCGCTGCTGCTCGCTGGCACGATCAGCCTGCTCAACGTGCTGTTCAAGCGCCAGCGCAGCCTGAACGCCGTGGCCGGCGCCGTCGTGCTGGCCTGCCTGGCGCTGGGCGGCAGCCACGTGCCGGTGGCCGACTTCCCCGACCACACCCCGTATATCGGCCTGGACTGGTTCATCCTCGACCTGCTCGGCTCGACCGTCATCTTCGCGGCCATCGAAAAGCTGTTTCCGCTCTACCGCGGCCAGACCATTTTCCGCAAGGAATGGCAAACCGACATGGTCCATTTCGCGGTCAACCACTTCATCGTCGGGCTGGCGCTGTTGACCGTCAATTTCGCGATCCATCGCCTGTTCGGCTGGCTGGCCAACGATCGCATCCATGCGATGGTGCAAGCCATTCCCTTCCTGCCGCAATTGCTGCTGTGCGTGCTGGCGGCCGATGTCGTGCAGTACTGGACCCACCGCAGCTACCATGAAATTCCCTTCCTCTGGCGCTTCCACGCGGTGCACCACTCGGCCAAGACCATGGACTGGCTGGCCGGCTCGCGCCAGCACATTTTCGAACTGATTTGCACCCGGGTCGGCGTGCTGGGCGTGCTGTATGTGCTCGGCTTCGACAAGGTCGTCATGGATGCCTACATCGTCATCGTCGGCTTCCAGGCCGTGTTCAACCATGCCAATGTACACTTGCCGTGGGGACCGCTGAAATACGTCGTCGTGACACCCGATTTCCACCACTGGCACCATTCGTCGGACGAGGTGGCGATCGACCGCAACTACGCGGCCCACTATGCCTTCCTGGACCACTTGTTCGGTACCGCCATCAAGGGACAGACCGGGTTTCCGGAGAAGTACGGGGTGCAGGGCGACTACATGCCGGACGGCTTCGTCAAGCAGTTGATGTTCCCTTTTCGGAGGCAGAAATGAAGCGCGATGTCCTGACCCTGGCCGGCTTGTGGAACTCCGGCCCGCAGCATTGGCAAACCCACTGGGAGCGCAAGTATCCCGAGTGGACGCGGGCGCCCCACCGTGACTGGAACAATCCCGAGTGCGGCGAGTGGGTCGCCGAACTCGACGCCGCGATTGGCGCCTGCAAGGGCGCGCCGGTGCTCGCCGCGCACAGCCTGGCCTGCGTGGCGGTGGCGCAGTGGGCCCGTTCGGGCTCGCCGCTGAAGGTCGCCGGCGCCTTGCTGGTTGCCCCGAGCGACGTCGAAGGAGCGTCGTACCCGCCCGAAGCCCGGGGATTCGGTCCGATGCCGATGCAGGCCCTGCCCTTCCCCAGCATCGTCGTCGCCAGCAGCGACGATCCTTACGTGTCGCTGGAGCGGGCGCGCGCCTTCGCCGCCGCCTGGGGCAGCCGGCTCGTCGAGATCGGCGCGGCCGGCCATATCAACGGCGACAGCGGCTATGGCGCATGGCCCGAGGGCGAACGCCTGCTGCTCGAATTGTTAAACTGAAAAAACCGCATTTCGTAGGGTGGAAAAGCGAAGCGCCTTCCACCATTGCTTGCGCCGTGTTGACG
>JAZJYV010000074.1:0-4554 GCA_040390195.1 Pseudomonadota bacterium
GCGAGTTCTACGAGAAGCCAACGGCTGAGCGCAAGCGCAAGCTGGCCGCTGCCGTCAAGCGTCACTACAAGCGTATCCGCAGCCAACAGCTGCCGAAAAAGCTGTTCTAAACTGTTTTAGTCGAAACTGATCCGGGGCGGCGTTTGCCAGTCCGGGCCCAGGTTTTGCGCAGACCCGCTCCGGTTCACCGCAGCGGGTTTTGCTATTTTTACGATTCGAAAGCGAGGATGACATGGGCTTGAAAGCACAAATCACCGAAGACATGAAGGCCGCCATGCGCGCCAAGGAAGCCGTCAAGCTGGGCACGATCCGCCTGATCCTGGCCGAGATCAAGCGCAAGGAAGTCGACGAGCGCATCGAGCTGGACGACGCTCAGACCACGGCCATCGTCGAAAAAATGATCAAGCAGCGCAAGGATTCGATCAGCCAGTTCGAAGCCGGCAACCGGCCCGACCTGGCCGACATCGAAAAAGCCGAGCTGGTGGTGCTCGCCACCTACATGCCGGCCGGCCTGTCGGACGCGGAAGTGGCGGCCGAAGTGGCTGCCGCCGTGGCCGCGTCCGGCGCCGCCGGTCCGCAAGACATGGGCAAGGTGATGGCCATCGTCAAGCCCAGGCTGGCCGGGCGCGCCGACATGACGGTGGTGTCGGCACTGGTCAAGAAGGCGCTGGCGCCGGCCTGAGACGGCATCGCGACGCCGGGATTTGCTGCAGATCAAATTGTAGCGAGCCCGGCGGTATAGTCTGACCTGTGACAAAGACTGTTCATTTACCGTGATACCTCAATCCTTCATTACCGATTTACTCAACCGGGTCGACATCGTCGACGTGGTAGGGCGCTACGTCCAGCTGAAAAAGGGCGGCGCCAACTTCATGGGCCTGTGCCCGTTCCACAACGAAAAATCCCCCAGCTTCACGGTCAGTCCGACCAAGCAGTTCTACCACTGCTTCGGCTGCGGCGCGCACGGCACCTCGATTGGCTTTCTGATCGAGTACTCGGGCATGGGCTTCGTCGACGCCGTCAAGGACCTGGCCCAGAACGTGGGCATGGTGGTGCCGGACGCCGACGACAAGATCCCGCCGGCCCAGCGCGCCCAGATGCAAGCCCAGTCGATGGCCCTGACCGAGGCCATGACGGCGGCCTGCGATTTTTACCGGGGCCAGTTGCGCGGCGCCCCCAACGCGGTGGCCTACCTGAAGAACCGCGGCCTGACGGGCGAGATCGCGGCGCGCTTCGGCATGGGCTACGCGCCGGGCGGCTGGGACAACCTGCGCTCCGTGTTCCCCGACTACGAGGCGCTGGCGCTGGTGGAATCGGGCCTGGTGATCGACAAGGTGGATGAAGACGGCGGCAACAAGAAGCGCTATGACCGTTTCCGCGAACGCATCATGTTCCCGATCCGCAACACCAAGGGCCAGGTCATCGGTTTCGGCGGACGCGTGCTGGACCAGGGCGAGCCGAAATACCTGAACTCGCCGGAGACGCCGCTGTTCCAGAAGGGCTTCGAGCTGTACGGCCTGTTCGAGGCGCGCCAGGCGATCCGCGACGCCGGCTACGTGCTGGTGACGGAAGGTTATATGGATGTGGTGGCGCTGGCCCAGCTGGGCTTTCCGCAGGCGGTGGCCACGCTGGGCACGGCTTGTACCAGCACCCATGTGCAAAAGCTGCTGCGCCAGACCGACACCGTCATCTTCAGCTTCGACGGCGACAAGGCCGGGCGGCGTGCCGCGCGGCGCGCGCTCGAGGCGTGCCTGCCGCAGGTGAGCGACAACAAGACCATCAAATTCCTGTTCCTGCCCACCGAGCACGATCCGGACAGCTTCGTGCGCGAGCGCGGCGCCGATGCCTTCGACCAGGAAATCCACGAAGCGATGCCGCTGTCGCAATTCCTGCTGCGCGAAGTGTCCGCCGAGCACGACCTGTCGACCCCGGAAGGGCGCGCCCGCATCCAGTTCGACGCCAAGCCCCTGCTGCAATCGATGACGCCGTCCTCGCTGCGCCTGCAGATCGTGCGCGGGCTGGCCGGCATGACGGAGTCGACCCCGGCCGAGATCGAAGCCCTGTTCGAGCTGGCCAAGCCGGTGTCGGAAGTGCGCCGTGCGCCGCCGCGCCAGGGGCGGCCGCAGCCGGTGGGCCTGGAGTTGCAGATCCTGCGGCACCTGGTGTCGCACCCACCGCTGAGCCTGGAGCTGGACGGCCCGGCGCTGGCCGCCTTCGATTTCTTCGGCGCCGAATCGGCCGAACGCCTGATCCAGCTCGTGGCCTGCGGCCAGGAACTGGGCCCGAACGGCAGCTTCGCGGCACTTTCGCAAACCCTGCGCGACGCCAGCGCGGAATACGACGGCTTGATCGCCGAAATTGCCGCCGAGCCTGAATCCGATTATGAGAGTTGCAAGCTGTGGCTGTCCGGTGCCGTGAGGCAGATCAAAATGGATGCGCTAAAACAGGAACTTAGCCAGTTGTTTTCTTCCGGGATGACCTCAGATCAAATGAGTGCGAGGTACCGCGAAATCACGGTTTTGCAAGAGCAGTACCGGGTCGAGCAAACGGCGGAAATGACCCCGCGCTAGCAGGAAAAACAGGGCGCTTCGCGAGGGGTTTTTGAGACTGGAAAAAGCCCGGCTGCGTGCTATAATAAAACGCTAAGTGTTGTATTCTTTGAAATAATTCTTTGTTCGGAAGTTGGTTTTTCTTTCAGTAAGTTAGGCTCTTGATCGGCGCAGGCACCTGGCGTCGGCGGCCAGGGCCAGCTTTGGTTGCGGTCGCGCATGAGCGCGGCCGATGGCAGATGTGCATTGCCGCACGACCTACATGGCTCTCGCCCCCAACCGCCGTCAGATTGCAGTAGACTACTGCCGCGTGTGCAGGTCAGGAAGCAGTGCAGCATGGCCGGACAGGCTCGCAAGGCGGGTCCGGAAGACGTAGGGCCGACAAGGCCGGCAACAAACTTTATCTATTCCATCGTAAAGCTAGTCGTTGTGACATCGAAAGCGCCTGTGCCAATCAAGAAACCCGAATCCAAAGTGGCTGAAAAGCCAGCAAGAGCGTCCGCCAAGGCGGACAAAGCGCAAGACAAGGCCGAAGCCCGTACCGCGAGCCCAACACCTGTCGTCAGCCAGACCACCGATGCCGCCGCCCTGGCAGCCATCGACACGTCCGGCTACGTGCTGCCATCGGTCAAAGTGCCGGGCCGGCGCGGGCGCAAGCCAAAAGAATTCCAGCCAGAAAATGATGAAGTGGCCGCCCTGAATGCGGTCGAGCGCGCCGAACTGAAAGCGGTCGACAAGGCCAAGGCCAAGGACCGCAAGGCCAAGGAGAAGGCGCTGCTGAAAGACGCGTTCTCGTCCGACACCGAGGCGAGCGAGGAAGAGCTCGAGCGCCGGCGCCAGAAACTCAAGACCCTGATCAAGTTCGGCAAGGAGCGCGGCTTCCTGACCTACGCCGAGATCAACGATCACCTGCCTGAAAACATCGTCGATCCGGAAGCGATCGAAGGCATCATCGGCACCTTCAATGACATGGGCATCGCGGTGTACGAACACGCGCCCGATGCTGAAACGCTGCTGCTGTCCGACAACGTGGCCACCGTCACCAGCGACGATGAAGCCGAGGCCGCCGCCGAGGCGGCCCTGTCGACCGTCGACTCCGACTTCGGCCGCACCACCGACCCGGTGCGCATGTATATGCGTGAAATGGGCTCGGTCGAACTGCTCACGCGCGAAGGCGAAATCGAGATCGCCAAGCGCATCGAAGACGGCTTGAAAGACATGATCCAGGCCATCTCTGCCTGCCCGGTGACGATCGCCGAAATCATCTCCGCCGCGATCCGCATCCAGAACGACGAAATCAAGATCGACGAGATCGTCGACGGCATGGTCGACCCGGACGCTTCGGGCGAGGCCGAGGAAACCGTGGCCGCTTCGGAAGAAGACGACGACGACGAGGAAGCCGACGAGGAAGAAGCCGAGGAAGAAGAAGAAAGCAACGCCTCGGGCGCGGCCGGCTTCTCGGCCGAGCAACTCGAAGCGCTCAAGAACCAGGCGCTGGAAAAATTCGACGTCATCTCGGCCCAGTTCGACCGCATGCGCAAGGCCTTCGAAAAAGACGGCTACAACTCGAAAGCCTACGTCAAGGCACAGGAGGCGATCTCCAACGAATTGCTGGGCATCCGCTTCACCGCCAAGGTCGTCGAGAAACTGTGCGACACCCTGCGCGGCCAGGTCGACGAAGTGCGCCACATCGAGAAGCAGATTCTCGACGTGGCCGTGAACAAGTGCGGCATGCCGCGCGCCCACTTCATCAAGGTGTTCCCGGGCAATGAAACCAACCTGGAATGGGTCGACGGCGAAGTCAACGCCGGCCATGCCTACTCGGCCATCCTGGGACGCAATATTCCGACCATCAAGGAACTGCAGCAGCGCCTGATCGACCTGCAGGCGCGTGTGGTGTTGCCGCTGCCGGACCTGCGCAACATCAACCGCCAGATGGCCGCCGGCGAGATGAAGGCGCGCAAGGCCAAGCGCGAAATGACCGAGGCCAACTTGCGCCTGGTCA
>JAZJYV010000075.1:0-56191 GCA_040390195.1 Pseudomonadota bacterium
CGCCAACGGGAAGCCTGGGGCGCGAAGAGGGCATGGCGGCCGAAGCGATCGCCATACTGATCCGCTCCACCGGAGCCTAGGGGTCAGACCCCGGTTTTTCCGTTGGGGGTCTGACCCCGGTTTCACAGTCGCCGACGCAACCGGGGTCAGACCCCTTTGGCCAGTGGCCGGCAAGAAAGGTGTAGATACACTATAATTCAATTCCTTATGTGTAACTGCACCTATTGATTGCCATGACTGCCGACAAGCCGCTGGGATGCACCTGCTTCAAGCTGCGCAAGTTGGCGCGCGGCATGGGCCGCCTGTACGACCAGCACATGGCGACGGTCGGCCTGAAGACCACCCAGTATTCGGTGCTGGCCAACGTCGCGCGCGCCGCCTTGCCGGTGGCCGCGCTGGCCGAGCTGCTCGGCATCGAACGCACCACGCTCACGCGCAACCTCAAGCTGCTGATCGAGGCCGACTGGGTCCGCCTGGAAGCGGGCGCCGACAGCCGCCAGCGCATCGTCACCATCACTCCTGCGGGGCGTGCGAAAGTGGCCGCCGCCTACCCGGCCTGGCACGCAGCGCAGGTCGAGATCGAACGCCTGCTCGGACGCGACACGGTGCGCGCGCTGCACGCCCGGCTCGACGCCACGCTGCTCCAGATAACCCCCTTGATCGAAGACCTGAACCATGCCCAACCAGACTGAAATGACGCCGCGCGCCGCGTGGCTGCTGATTCTCGCCGCGGCGGCGATCCTGATGATTACGATGGGGGCGCGCCTGACAACCGGCCTGTTCATGTCGCCGATTAATACCTCGACCGGCCTCGGGATCGCCTCGATCAGCCTGGCGATGGCGATCGGCCAGTTCGTGTGGGGCGCCGCCCAGCCGGTGTTCGGCGCAGTGGCCGACAAGTGGGGCACGGTCAAGGTGATCATCCTGGGCGCGCTGATGCTCGCCACCGGCCTTGCGCTCACGCCGTTCGCCAGTTCGCAATGGACGCTGATGCTGACAATGGGCTTCCTGAGCGCGGCCGGCGCGGGCGCGGGCAGCTTCTCGATCCTGATCGGCGCCACCGCGCAGCGCCTGCCAGTGGAGCGGCGCCCGTTCGCCGCCGGCTTCATCAACGCCGGCGGCTCGTTCGGCCAGTTCGTGTTCGCGCCCCTGATGCAAGCCATCATCGGCAGCGCCGGCTGGGTGGTGGCGATGCTGACCATGGCCGCGACGACGCTGCTGACGATTCCCCTGGCCTGGCCGCTGCGCCGCTCGGCCGGGCTGGTGAAGGTGGCCGGCGCGCCCGCCGCCGCGCCCTTGCCCGGTATCGGCCTGGGCAAGCAGATCAAGATCGCGCTGCGCGACCGCAGCTACCTGTGCCTGCACCTGGGCTTTTTCACCTGCGGCTTCCACATCGCCTTCCTGGTGACCCACCTGCCGGGCGAGGTCGCCCTGTGCAACCTGGCGCCGGGCGTGTCGGGCACCGCGCTCGGCCTGATCGGGCTGTTCAACATCGCCGGCAGCCTGACGGCCGGCGCGCTGTCGACCCGCTATCGCATGAAGTCCCTGCTGGCGTTGCTGTACGCCAGCCGGGCGGTGATGGTCGGACTGTTCCTGCTGGCGCCGAAGACGGCGCTGACGTTCTATATTTTCGCCGCCGCGCTGGGCTTCACCTGGCTGGCCACGGTGCCGCCGACGGCCGGCCTGGTGGGCAAGCTGTTCGGCACGCGCTACCTCTCGACCCTGTTCGGGCTCACGCTGCTGTCGCACCAGACCGGCGGCTTTCTCGGGGCCTGGCTGGGCGGGCTCTCGATCGTGCATTATGGCGACTACAGCTGGATGTGGTACGCCGACATCGCGCTGGCGCTGGCGGCGGCGCTGGTGAACCTGCCGATCCGCGAGGCCCATGTGGTGCGCGCGCCGTTGAACGCGGTGCCGGCCTGAGCATGCGCGACACCTGGGCCTATCGCGAGGTGGCGGTCGAATCGGTGATCGACGCGCGCAGCGGCGCGCTGCGGATCCGGCCGATGGCGGGGCAGGCGTTCGCGCCGACGCTGTCGGTGCAGTGCTCGCGCAAGCTGGTGCAATGCCATCCGGCCGGGACCTGCTTCCTGCTGTCGGCCAAGCTGACCGACCGGCTCGGCGGCGCGCCGTTCCTGTACGCCTGGCATGGCGATCCGGTGCAGGTGCTCAGCGCGGCCGAAGCACGCAAATTCCTGGCCGAGTTCCGGCGCGGCCGCATCTAGCAACAAGCCGGCGCCGGCCCATGGTTTTCGCCCTACACGGCCCGGCTTTTCGCCTTGCCGATGAAGTCGCGATAAAAATCGATGAAGGCGCGCACCCGCGCCGGCACGTGGCGCCCCGGTGGCAGCACCGCGTACATGCCGCCCACCGGCAGCGTCCAGTCCCCGAGCAGCTTGACCAGGCGCCCCGATTCGAGCGATGACTGCAGCGTCAATTCCTCCATCGCCGACACGCCCGCGCCGTGCTCGAGCAGCGAGAGCAGGGCGCTCGGCGCGTCCACCTGCAGGCGCGACTTCATGTGCACCACCTGCTCGGCCCCGTCGGCGCCTGTAAATCGCCAGGTGTGCGGCGTGGGCAGCAGCGACAGCGCGATCCACTCATGCGCGGCCAGGTCCTGCGGCCGCTGCGGGGTGCCGCGACGGGCCAGGTAGCCGGGTGCGGCCACCACGTGCTGGCGGAACTCGCGCAGCTTGATCGCACGCTGGGTCGAGTCGCGCAGCCAACCCATGCGAAACGACAGGTCGATGCCTTCGGCCACCAGGTCCGACACCCGGTCGCCGGTGCGCAGCTCCACCTGCAGCGCCGGATGCAGGGCGGCGAAACGCGCTAGCGCCGGCGCCACCGATTCGCTGGCGTGGATCACCGAGGCCGACAGGCGCAGCGTGCCGCTCAATTCCCCTTGCTCGGCGCCGGCCTCGGTCAGCGCCTCGTGCAGGGCGCGCAGCAGCGGCTGGCATTGGGCATGCAGCTCGCGCCCGGCGTCGGTCAGCTGCACCTGGCGCGTGGTGCGCGTAAACAACGCCAGGCCCAGCTGGCGTTCGAGGCGGCCGATCCGGACGCTGACCTTGGCCTTGGCCACGCCCAGCTGGTCGGCGGCGCGGGTGAAACTGCCAGTGCTGGCGACGCTGTCGAACATGGTCAGGCTGTTGAGGTCGATCTGTTCGGCGTTGGGCATGGTATTGATAAGAAAATGAGAACAATGAATTATCTACCTTGACGTTTATCTTATCAATACCTTCTGTCACCATGGCGGCACCCACTCACCACATGGAGCAAGACATGAACATCGCACTGATCGGCGCAAGCGGATTTATCGGCACGGCCCTGTTGAACGAGGCGCTGGCGCGCGGCCACACGGTCACCGCACTGGTCGCCCATCCGGAAAAACTGGCGGGCGGCGCCGGCCTGCGGGTGCAGGCGTCCGACGTCCAGGATTTGGCCGCCCTGATCCCCCAGCTGCGCGGCTACGACGCGGTGCTGAGCGCCTTCAGCGGCCACGCCCAGGGCGACGTGCAAGCCTACTACCTGGCCGGCGTCGGCAACATCATCAGCGCCGCCAGGCAGGCGCGCGTGCCGCGCCTGCTGGTGGTGGGCGGCGCCGGCTCGCTGGAAGTGGCGCCCGGCGTGCAGGCGCTCGACACGCCTGGTTTCCCGGCCGCCTACAAGGCATCGGCCGAAGGCGCGCGCCAGGCCCTGGCGCTGTTGCGCGCCGAGCCGGCGCTGGACTGGACCATGCTCAGTCCATCGGCCCAGATCGCGCCCGGGCAGCGCAGCGGCCAGTTCCGCCTGGGCAGCGAGCAGATGCTGTTCGACGCCGACGGCAAGAGCGCCATTTCGGTCGAGGACTACGCGCTGGCCATGATCGACGAACTGGAACGCCCGGCGCACCGGCGCCAGCGCTTCACGGTCGGCTACTAGGCCTGCGGTCCGTCGTAGTTATCGGAAAGCCGATACTATCGGTGTGCAGGGCCCAGTCCGGCCCACCCAACATTCCCGAAAGGATGGCCATGGCAACGAGAAAAATCGCGGTAATCGTAGGCAGCTTGCGCAAGGAATCGTTCACCCGCAAGGTGGCCAAAACGTTGATCCAGCTGGCGCCGGCCACGCTCGACATGGAGATCGTCGAGATCGGCCAGCTGTCCCTCTACAACCAGGACCAGGATGGCGAACCGCCGGTCACCTACACCGAATTTCGCAATCGGATCAAGGGCTGCGACGGTGTCCTGTTCTGCACCCCGGAATACAACCGCTCGGTCCCGGGCGTGCTCAAGAACGCCGTCGACGTCGGCTCGCGCCCTTACGGCAGCAGCGCCTGGAGCGGCAAGCCGTGCGCCATCATCAGCGTCTCGCCGGGCGCCATATCGGGCTTTGGCGCCAACCACCATTTACGCCAGTCGCTGGTGTTCCTCGACATGCCGGCCATGCAGCAGCCGGAAGCTTACCTGGGCAACGTGGGCAAGATGTTCGACGGCGACACGCTCAACAACGACGCCACCAAGACCTTCCTGCAAAGCTTCGTCAACGCCTTCGCCGCCTGGGTCGAGCGGCACGCCGATTAAGCCATGATCCATTTGCGCGCGATCGACCATGTGGTGCTGCGCGTGGTCGACCTCGATGCCATGCTGCGCTTCTATTGCGCAGTGCTTGGCTGCAGCGTGGAGCGGCGCCAGGACGAGATCGGGCTGGTGCAGCTGCGCGCCGGCAGCGCCCTGGTCGACCTGGTGCCGGTCGACCAGAAGCTGGGCCGCGCCGGCGGCGCCGCGCCCGGGCTGGAAGGGCGCAATGTCGACCACATCTGCTTTCGCGTCGAACCGTTCGACGCCGAAGCGATCCGCACCCACCTGGCCGCCTGCGGCGTCGGCGCCGGCCCGCTGGAATCGCGCTATGGCGCCGAGGGCGAGGGACCGTCGCTGTATCTGCACGATCCCGAAGGGAATACGCTCGAATTGAAGGGGCCACCGTGGCCCGCGGCAGAGGAACGGCAGGACGATTGATCCAGATCAAACGCCGCCCCAGCAGACCTTTTAGCCTTGAGCCTTGTGCTGAAGATGCGCTGTCCCGTTCGACGCACATGCTTTATCACGACATACGCTGCGGCGGCATGTCCGGCCGCAATTCATTGCATTTAACAAGCTGAGGTATTCAATGTTTCCTTTTTCTCAATCCGTCACCCCTGCCGTGCGCACACACCTGGAAGCACAGATGGCGTTTCTCAACGACATGTCCAAGTCCATCTTCCGTTCGTACCAAAAATTGTGCGACCTGAACATCCAGCTGACCCAGACGCTGCTCGAGGAGACTGCACTGGCCAGCCACCAAATGCTGACCGCAGACCGCCAGACTGATGTGATCGGTGCGGTCGCCACCCGTGCGCAACCGGCCACCGACAAGCTGCGCGCCTACCAGCAACACATCTCGAAAGTGGCTGCCGACGCCCAGGTCGAACTGGCGCGCGTGACCGAGGAACATGTCCAGGAGACGACGCGCACCGCGCGCGCGCTGGCCGACGAGGTGCAGCGCGTGGCCACCGAAGAAACCGAGCGCAATATGCGCACCCAGCAAGATACCCTGCGCAAGTTCAGCGATCCGTTCCAGAATGACGGCAGCAACTACATGCGCGGCAACGGCAACGCGGGTGGGCGCGCCGGCGCCAGCATGCAAAGCGGGTCCCAGAGTGGCAGTGCCCAGGGCAGCAGCGCCGGCCAGGGCGAGCCGCAACAACCAGCTTCCGGAGGCAAGGCGGGCAGCGGCGCACGCAAGGAGACCGGTGGTAGCTGATTCAGGCGCAGGCCGGGCTGGCGGCTGCGCACAATGAGCTTGCCGGCAGTGGCCCCAGGCCGAACAGGGGGCGTAACAGGCGCACACGGCGCACGCCTTCAAATATGGCAAAGCTGAGACAAAGGGTCAGGGCGATGAGCACCACGGCCTCGATCGGGGCCGCGATCCTGGCAGGCTTGATCAAGTGGGCGATCGACACGATCAAGGTTTGATGCACGATATAGACGGGGAACACCGCCTCCGTCAGATAGCGTCGCCTGGCGCTGTCGAACTGCAGGTGGCGATGGGCGAAGCCGCACACGGCGATGATCGCGCTCCATTCGCACAGGGCGTGCACGCAGCGCAGCAGCGGCCACCAGGGTGCTGCGGCCGGCGCTGGCAGCGCATAGCAGATCACCAGCATGGCCCAGCAGCCCAGGGCCACTCCAAGGCCGGGAAAGCGCAGCGCCCCGACGCGGGCCCAGAACGCGCCGTCGCGCGCCACCAACACCCCAAGCAGGAACAAGAACAGGTAGTGGGCATGGCTGTACCAGTCGTCGACCAGGGCATGTGTGGTGGGAAAGTGTGGCATCAGCAGCAGGCGTTGCAGCGCGAGCACGGCAAACGGCAAGGCCAACAGCTTCCAGCCGCCGAGCAGGGCGGCGCAGCGTTCGCCCAGCGCCTCCAGGCGCTTGCCAAGCACCGCCACCAGGGCGCCGAGCACCAGCGTGTAAGCGAGCAGATAGGCGACGAACCAGAGGTGGTTCCAGGTCGGCAGGATCAGGCAGCCATCCTTGCAAAAGCCGTGGTAGGCACTCAGGTAGAGCCGCATGAAGTCAAACAAGCTGCCCTGGTAGGCGAGCTTCTCGAGCACTTCGAAATAGGGCTGCAGCGGCACGATCACAAGCATGCCGAACAGCAGCGGCGGCATCAGGCGCACGCTGCGGCTGCGCATGAAGGTGCCGGCGCCGGCGCGCGCCAGCATGAAGCGCGAAGCGACCCCGGAAATGAGGAACAACAGCCCCAGGCGCCAGGGCGAAGAGAGCAGCATCAGCGGTTCGATGGCGGCGCTGGCCTCCGGACTCTTGACGTGCCAGTCCCAGCTCACATAGTACATGCCCACGTGGTACAGGATCAGCACGAAAAAGGCGAGGATGCGTACCCAGTCGAGGAAGAACAGGCGGGTGCAGCGAGTGCTCGGGTTCATGATGGTGATCAGCCGGAAGTGGAGAAGAAGTCCAGCCTACTGTGCGTGTCCGCCAGGCGCCAGCGCGATGGGGTGAAACGGGCGTCCGCCGGGGCGGGCGGGAACCCGGCCCTCAGTTGCCGCCGATCCGCTCCAGCACCGCCGGACGGAACTGGCGGCTGCAAGGCACGCGTGCCCCGCCGCGCAGCACCAGCTCGCAGTCGCCTTTTCCCTGTGCCACCACGCGCTCGATCCAGGCCAGTTGCACCGCCGCGCGCCGGTGGCAGCGCACGAAGCCATCGCCCAGTTTCTCGACCAGTCCGGCCAGGGTCTGGCGCATCAGCGGTGCGTCGGTCGCCGTGTGCAGCACCACGTAATTGTCGGCGCTTTCGAGCCACTGGATCTGCTCGACCTTGACGATGCGCGTGGTGCCGCGTTCGCTGATGAGCAACTGGCGCAGCGGCTGGCCCGCTTGCGCCGGCAGCAGGGCCGGCCCCGGCGTGCGTGCCAGCAGGCGCTCGCGCACGCGCGCCAGTGCGCGTTGCAGGCGCGCCTGGTCGTAGGGCTTGAGCAGGTAGTCGATGGCGTTGGCGTCGAAGGCGCGGATCGCATATTCGTCGAAGGCGGTCACGAACACCACCAGCGGTGCCGGCGCCGGCAGCGAGGCGGCCAGCTCGATGCCGCTGACCTCGGGCATCTGGATGTCGAGGAAGGCCACGTCTGGCTGGAAGCGGGCGATCTGCTGCAGCGCGTCGATGCCGTCGGCCGCATCAAGGACGGCGTCGACGTCGCCCTCTTGCTCGAGCAGCCGGCGCAGCTTGTCGCGCGCCGGGCGCTCGTCGTCGACGATCAGCACCCGCATGGCAGGCTCAAATGGGCGCGCACGCCGGCCGGCGCACGCTGCGACAACTGCAGTGCGGCGCGCTCGCCATACAGCACTGCCAGCCGCTCGCGCAGGTTGCGCACGCCGATGCCGGGCGCGGGGCCGGGCGCCAGGGTGCCGCTGTCGTCCTCCAGCACCACCGTCAGCACGCCGTCGGCGCGGCTGGCCGAGACGGCGATGCGGGTCAGGCCGCGGCGCTGTTCGACCGTGTGCTTGAAGATGTTCTCGAGCAGCGGCTGCAGGCTCATCACCGGCACCGTGCACCCGAGCGTATCAGGGGCGATGTTCCAGTCCACGCTGACCCGGCCGGCGTAGCGCTCCTCCATCACGCGTGCGTAGCCGCGAACCAGGCGCAGCTCGGTCGCCAGCGGCGCCTCGTGCAGCTCGTTCAGGTCGAGCGTGGTGCGCAGCAGGTCTGCCAGCTGGATCAAGGTGGCGTCGGCCTTGTCCACGTCCGAGCGCATTAGCGAAGAGATGGTATTGAGCGCGTTGAACAGGAAGTGCGGCTGCATTTGCTGGGTCAGGCGCTGCAACTGGGCCAGGCGCAGCAGGGCAGTCGATTTCTCGGCGCGCAGTTTTTCCTCCAGCAGCGCGTGGTAGGACAGGATCCCGAACGAGATCAGCACGAACAGGCCGAAAAACACCGAGATCTTGAGCGACTCGTAGAAGAAGGTCTCGGGCCACGCTTCGTGGTGGTAGACCGAGCCGGCCAGCGCGTAGGCGGCATGGCGGATGCCGAAGGCGATCGGCACGAAGGCCACCCAGTACAGCGGCAGCCACAGCGCCTGCAGCAGGAACCAGCGCGCCGGGGTGGCCAGCAGGGCGTCGAAGGGGCGCGTGAAGTGGCGCTGGCAAACCAGCAGCAGGCTCACCGCCACCATCGACGACGATTCCCACAGCACGGGCTGCCACAGGCCGCCGCCGGCATGGTTGCGTTGAAAATCCTGGATCGCGACCGACACCATCATGGCCCAGAACAGGAGCCAGGCGATGCCGATCACAAGTTTGCTGCGGTTTGAATCCATGTGGTTATTGACGCTACACTGGCGAAGTGGCGATGATTGCCGATTCCGGCGCCGCTGTCAAAGACTGGAGGGGAAAACCATGCAACCGCAAGCCGGGCGCGCCGATGACGCGCCACTGCACTTTGACTCGCAGGCCGACTGGGCCCGGTGGCTGGCTGCCCACCATGATGGCTCGAAGGGCATTTGGCTGCGCCACGCCAGGCGCGGCGCGCCGCAGGCGAGCGTGTCATACCAGGAGGCGCTCGAGGTGGCGCTGTGTTTCGGCTGGATCGACGGCCAGAAGAAAAGCCTCGATGCGCACTACTGGGTGCAGCGCTGGACCCCGCGCGCGGCGCGCAGCATCTGGTCGCGCATCAACCGCGACAAGGCGCTGGCCTATATCGAACAGGGCCGCATGCAGCCGAGCGGCCTGGCCGAGGTCGAACGGGCGCAGCGCGACGGGCGCTGGGACGCGGCCTACGAGTCGGTGCGCGAATCGCGCGTGCCGCCGGACCTGCAGGCCGCTTTCGATGCCCATCCGGGCGCCGAGGCATTTTTCAACACGGTCAGTTCGCAGAACCGGTACGCGGTGCTGTTCCGGATCCAGACCGCCAGGAAGCCGGAGACGCGCGCGCGCCGCATCGCCCAGTTCGCGGCCATGCTCGCGCGCGGTGAGACGCTGCACCCGGCCGGGCGGTGAACCTCAGTCGTCCTCGTTCTCGCCGCCGCCATCCTTGACCTTCTTGGTGCGCTCGGCGTCCAGACGCGCCCTGAGGCTGTTGACGCGCCCCATGAATTCGTCGACGCTATGGTCGGGACTGGCGCGCATGGACGGCGGCAGCAGCACCGACATGTACAGGTCGTCGGCCAGGCGGCCGCTGCCCTGCTCGTTGCTGATCAGTTTCAAGCCCGAGCCCAGCATCGCCAGCGACAGGCAGGTGATGGCGAAGCGCCGCGCGTGGTGCGGCTTGACCGTGCGCAGGTGGTAGAACAAGGCGCCGGCGCCGACCAGGATCGCCACGTGCGAGCCGTAGCGCGTGATCCAGTCGAGCGAGAATGCGTACGCCAGCACGCTCGAGACGAGCTTGTAGGCGGTGATGGCCATCAGCGCGCAACCGACGATGAACAGGTGGCGCCCGAGCCGCGCGTGGCGGCCGAACAGACGGTTGGCGAAGGCCCAGGCGCCGCTCCAGACCAGCGCCGCGCCGGCCACGTTGGCCAGCACCTGCAGGTAGCGCGCCAGCTGGAACGACTGGGTGTCCGAGAGCCAGAACGTGAGCAATGCGAACATGCCGATCAACAGCAGGCCGACGATGCCGGGCACGGCGCCTTCCCAGCCGTGCATGGTGCGGTCGACCAGTTCGGGCGGCACCGGGTAGTCGGCACCGCGCACGCGCAAATTGGTGTGGCCCATGCGGATGACGGTGTCCCCGCTCAGGGCCAGGCTGGTCTTGCGTTTGCCCAGGTGGATCACGCCGTTGCGGCTGCCCAGGTCGCGCAGCAGCAGGACGCCGCCCTCGGCGGCCTCGATGAGCGCGTGGTGCGGGGCCACATGGTCGTCGTCGAGGATGAAATCGTTGTCGTAGCCGCGCCCGAGGCGGATCGGCAACTGGTCGACCTGGTGCCGGTGCAGCACGTCGCCATTGCGGGCGAGCGACTCGATGAAGTAGGGCCCGTTCATTTCTTGCTCCCGCGCCCGAGCGCCTCGAGGAAGGCCTTCTCGGTGCGCAGGCCGTTCTCGAACGAGACGCCGGATACGTCGAGCCGGCTTTGCAGGCTTGACCGGGACTCGTCGGTGCTGGCCGTGAGCAGCGTGAAATCGTACAGCCCGGCGAACTTGCGGTAGGCACGCACGCAGCTGACGGCGCGCACCGGCAGGCTGCGGGTCTTGACGAACTGCTCGGTGCAGCTGGGGCCCGTGAGGCGGGTGTCCTTGTTGCGGCCCAGGTTTTCCGGCTTGAACAGGTTGGTCGCCAGCGCGGCGAAGCGCACCGTGTCAAGGCTCGACGAGCGCACGTACTGGTGGGTCATCGACACATGGCCGGTCTGCTGGGATTCGGAGACGAAGATGGCCGACTCCATCGAGCATGAGATGGTATCGGCCGTGAAGCTGGCTTCGGCCTTGACGTTCGAGCGCCCCCAGCAGCGCACCTGGTCCGAGTCGCGCACCGGCACCTGGTAGGGGCCCATGCTCTTGATCGACAGCGGCGCCTCGAGCAGGCGGTCGATCATGCCGCGCTGGTGGGCCAGCAGCTGCTGGCCGATCAGGGGATTGAAGTCCTTGGGCGGGGCGGCCTGGCTGGCCACCTTCTGCAGCAGCTCCTGGGCGAAACGCACCGGCACCAGGAAGCTGACCAATTCGCCGTCGCGCCGCTTCGATACGTTCACGCCGGCCACGCTGCCGTCGACCGTCACGCTCGGTCCGCCGCTCATGCCGGAGTTGATCGGGCCGGTAAACATCAGCTGGTCGTAGAAGCTGCGCGTGATGACGCCGTTGTAGGAACCTTCGGAGATGGCGAAGCCGAGGTCGAGCGGATTGCCCAGCGAGTACAGGTACTGGCCCTGGGTCAGGTGCGCCAGCTTGTCGGGGATGGTGAAAAAGCCGGTGCCGTTGCGGTTGATGCGCACCACGGCCAGGTCGTGCAGCACGTCCACGGCCAGCAATTCGAGTGGCCCGCTCTTGCCGTCGGTATCGATGTATTCGCCCACGTAGACGTCCGGATCGAGTGCCAGTTGCGACACCACGTGGTAGTTGGTGAGCACCAAGTTGCTGGTGCCGACCATGAAGCCGGAGCCGACCGTGGACTGGCTGCGCCCGCTCTTGAGCAGCATGCGGATCTGCAGCAGGTCGGCCTTGGCGGCCGAATACAGCTTCTGGGCGGCCGAGGAGGGCGGCGGCAGGGTGTCGCCATTGTCGTTGGCGGCGACGGCAGGGCGCGGCGCCGGTTGCGCGGAGGGCGCCTGGGGCGCCGCATGGGCCACGTTGCCCAGGCAGAACAGCAGTACAGCGGTGTCAACAAATTTCATGCATTCCTTGGGCCAGGTCGACGCTATTGCTGCCAGCATAACTTATTTGCAGTATTAAAGTTCCCCGTCTTCGGCGACGGCCTCGGCCAGCGGCGTCATCATGTGGCCCAGTTTGGCGGCCTTGGTGTCGAGGTAGCTGGTGTTGAAGGCATTGCGGTTTACCAGCAAGGGCACCCGTTCGGTGACTTGCACGCCGAGGCGCTGCATGGCGTCGATCTTGCGGGGATTGTTGGTCATCAGGCGCAGCTTGGTGATACCAAACTGGGCCAGCATGGGCTGGCACAGCTCATAGTTGCGGGCATCGGCGTGAAAGCCCAGTTGCAGGTTGGCCTCGACGGTGTCGGCGCCGGCCTCCTGCAGGCGGTAGGCGCGGATCTTGTTGACCAGGCCGATGCCGCGGCCTTCCTGGCGCAGGTAAAGCAGGATGCCGCGGCCTTCGGCGGCGATGCGTTTCAAGGCGCCTTCGAGCTGGGCGCCGCAATCGCAGCGCTGGGAGAACAGCACGTCGCCGGTCAGGCATTCCGAGTGGACGCGGGCCAGCACGGGCGCGCCGTTGCCGATGTCGCCCAGCGTCATGGCCAAGTGTTCCTTGCCGGTGGCGTGTTCAACGAAGGCATGCAGTGTGAACTGGGCCCACGGCGTGGGCAGGGCGCACGAAGTGGTGTAGTCCAGCAGAGCGTCATTGGCAAGGGAAGGCATGGTGGGCATCTCGAATCGAACACTGTAGGCGCCAGTGTAGCGGAAAACCGCCCCAGCCGTGGCCGCCGGCCGGCGCCTGAAACCGGGGAAACCTTAGTCTTTCCCCGGTTTCAGGCTAGACGGGCAAGTCGAACAGCAGCACTTCGGCGTCGCTGGCGCCCGTCAGCCGGACCTCGGCCTCGTCGGTCAGCTTGAGCGCATCGCCGCCGCGCAGCGCAACGCCGTTGACGCTGAGCGCACCCCGGATCAGGTGCACATAGGCCTGGCGGCCGGGCGCCAGGGCGTGCGCCAGCGGCGCGCCGCCGTCCAGCAGGGCGGCGTAGATCGCCGCGTCCTGGTGGATCAGCAAGGCGCCATCGCGCCCGTCGCCGGATGCGATCAGGCGCAGCTGGTCGCGCTTGGCGGCCGGCGCGACATGGACCTCTTGGTAGCTGGGCGCGATGCCGCGCACGTTCGGCTCGATCCAGATCTGCAGGAAATGCAGCGGCGCGCTGCTCGATCCGTTGAACTCGCTGTGGCGCACGCCGCTGCCGGCCGACATGCGCTGCACGTCGCCATAACGCAACACGGAACCGGTGCCCATGCTGTCCTTGTGCTCGAGCGCCCCTTCCAGCACATAGGAGACGATTTCCATGTCGCGGTGGCCGTGGGTGCCGAAACCCTGGCCGGGCGCCACCCGGTCTTCGTTGATGACCAGCAGCGGCCCGAAACCGGTATGCTGGGGATCACGGTAGTCGGCGAAGGAAAAGCTGTGCTGCGAACGCAGCCAGCCATGGTCGGCCTGGCCGCGGTCTTCACTTTTGCGAATTTGTAGCATGGTGTTCTCCGTTTGATGTGCAATAATTTCGATTGCCTAGTCCCCATTATAAAACGGGATTTCAATGCTGAAAAACGGAAAATTTTGTCCAGTATGATCGAAAAAATCGAATGTTAAGACTCAGCCTCGAAGCCCTGCAGATCATCGATGCCATCGACCGCCGCGGCTCGTTCGCCAAGGCCGGCCAGGAATTGCACCGGGTGCCGTCGAGCATTTCCTACATGGTTGCCAAGCTCGAGCAGGATCTCGACGTGCTGGTGTTCGAGCGCAATGGGCCGCGCATCGTGCTCACCGCCGCCGGGCGCGAACTGCTCAAGGAGGGGCGCCACCTGCTCAAGGCCGCGCGCCAGCTGGAGGATCGGGTGCGGCGCGTGGCCTCGGGCTGGGAAACCGAACTGGCGATCGGGCTCGACTCCATGTTTTCGGCGCTGGCGCTGAGCCCCGAGCTGCAGGACTTCTACGCGCTGACCCACCAGACGCGCCTTCGCATGGTCTACGAGACGCTCTCGGGCGGCTGGGAAGCCTTGCTGGCGCGCCGCGTCGACCTGCTGGTGGGCGTGCCCGGCGAAGGCCCGGCCGGCGGGGGCTACGTGGCGCGCCCGATCGGCCAGATGCGTTTCGTGTTCGCCGTCGCCCCCGGCCATCCGCTGGCATCGGCGCCCGAGCCGCTTGGCAGCGACGCCTTGCAGGACCATCGCGCCATCGTGGGGGCCGACAGCGCCCGCAATTTCGCGCCGCGCACGGTTGGCCTGCTCGACGGCCAGGAGACGCTCACGGTCGCCAGCATGCACGACAAACTGGCCCTGCAAGTGGCCGGAATCGGATTCGGCTTCCTGCCCGAGCCATGCGCGCGCGCGGCCATCGCGGCCGGGCTGCTGGTTGAAAAACAGGTCGAGCAGGCGCGCAGCGCCGAGACGTTCTACCTCGCCTGGCGCGCCGGCGAGGACGGCGCGGCCCTGGCCTGGTGGCGCGAACGCATGCAGCGCGCCGGCCTGTTCGAGCGCCTGTGCAGCCATTTGCCACGGCCCCCATGACGGAAATGCGACGCCGGGTCGAAATTGCAATATGATGGGAGTACCATACAAGCTAATCCGATTTTCTCACTGACGTCTCCATGAATCCTTCAAGTGCGGCACCGTTGGTCTTTTTTCGCGTTTTGGCAGACCGCGGCGGCAAGCCCGCCGGCATGCTGCTCGATCTTGGCGACGGCGACGCCAGCACGCTGCTGCCGCTGGTCGCGTCCGAGCCATTTGCGGCGCTGGCCGCGACATTCCCTTGCATGTACCGGCCGGGCCTTGCCCCGGAGCTGGCCGCCGTCCTCGCCGCGCACGGCTGGAGCGAGCAGCAGCCGTCCGCCCTGTTGCGCATCGACGGCCCGCTGCTGCAGGAGCAGTTGCCGCCCGCGGCCACCTGGATCGACGGCGACTGGAGCATGGCGCCGCCGGCCAGGGTGCAGGGCGCGCAGGCCGCTTCGCGCGCGCTGGCGCTGCAATTGGTGCAGCTGGTCGCGGCCGACGCCGACACCCACGCCATCGAGGCCTTGCTGCGCCACGACCCGACTTTGTCCTACCAGCTGATGCGGCTGGTCAATTCGCTTGGCATGGGCACCGGGCGCCGCATCACCAGTTTCGCCCAGGCGATCCTGATCCTGGGCCGCCAGCAGTTGCGGCGCTGGCTGAACCTGATGCTGTTTGCCGCGCGCCAGGGCGACCTGCGCTCGCCGATGCTGCTGGCGCGGGTGGCGGTGCGTTCGCGCCTGCTCGAATTGCTGGCCAAGGCGCGCGGGCTCGACAAGCAGGCGCAGGAACAGGCCTTCATGACGGGCATGTTCTCGCTGCTGGGCGTCTTGTTTGGCATGTCGCTGGCCGAGGTGCTCGCGCCGCTGGCCATCGGCGAGGCCGTGGCCGGGGCGCTGCTGGCGCACGAGGGCGAGCTCGGCGCGTTGCTGCGCCTGGTCGAACTGGCCGAACAGGGCGAGCTCGATACGGTGGCGGAAAAGCTGGCGGGATTGCAGCTCGATGCCGAACAATTCAACGAGGCCGTGACCGACGCCGTGACCTGGATGCTCGGCGCCGTCCTCGAAAGCCAGGGCAGCGCCCATGGCTGAATCGGCGCTCGAGTCGAGCCTTGCGCTGGCACGGGCCGCGCGCACCCAAACCGGTGAGCTGCAGGCCCAGACCCTGGAACGGCTTGAGGCGCTGCTGCAGGCCGGACAGGGCGGCCCAGACGGCGCGCCACTCGACTTGAACGACGAACCGGCGCTGGTGCTGGACCGCGACGGCTACCTGACCGGTTGGAACGGCGGCGCCGAAGCCATGTTCGGCTACAGCGCGCAGGAGGCGGTCGGCCAGCACGTGCTGTTCCTGTACACCGACGACGAGGACGGCTCCGGCGTGGCCGAGCTGTTCCTCGAACAGGGCAGCGGCCTGATCGAGGCGCGCCGGCGCAAGAAGAACGGTGACGTGATCTGGGTGCGCATGGCGCTGTCGCTCCAGTACGACGCCGGCGGCGAAGTGAACGGCCTGCTGATCCACCTGGCGCCGGTGGCCGAGCAGCTTAGCGACCACGACAAGATCCGCCTGCACGCGCGCATCATCGAAGACAGCGACCAGGGCGTCCTGATCACCGACGCGCGCGAGCGCATCGTCTCGATCAACAGCTCGTTTACCCGCATCACGGGCTACTCGCCGGCCGAATCGATCGGCCAGACTCCGGACCTGCTGCGCTCGGGCGTGCACGATGCCGAGTTCCGCGCCAAGGTGCGCGCGGCGATGGCAGGCCATGGCCCGTGGCGCGGCGAGATCGTCGGCAAGCGCAAGAACGGCGAATTGTTCCCGCAATCGGTGACAATCAGCGTGGTGCGCAATTCGAACGGCGAGATCACCCACACCTTCTCGCTGTTCTCCGACATCAGCGTGCACAAGGATGCCGAGGCGCGCATGCAGCGCATGGCCAACTACGACAGCCTGACCGGTCTGCCGAACCGCAGCCTGCTGTCGCACCTGGTCGACCAGATGCTGGCCGAGGCGCGCCGCAGCGCCCAGTACGGCGCGCTGATGGTGATCGAACTGAGTCGCATCGGCGCCATCAGCGACACGCTCGGGCACGACGTGGCCAGCGAACTCATTTGCGAGGTGGGCCGCCTGTTCCGGCTGGCGCTGCGCAACGAGGACATCCTGGCGCGCATCGACGGCAGCAAGTTCGCGGTGGCCCTGCCGCACATCGAAAAGCGCGAACATTCGGCCGTGGTGGCGCAAAAGCTGCTGGCCGCGCTGGCCGCGCCGATGCTCATCGGGGGCCACACGCTGCAGGTTGGCGCCACCATCGGCATTGCCGTCTACCTCGACGACAGCGCCGACTCGGCCTCGCTGCTGCGCTACGCCGACGTGGCCATGGGCAAGGCGGCCCAGGCCGGCGAGGGCGGCTACCTGTTCTACCGCGACGAGATGGACCAGCGCGCCAAGGAGCACATGCGCATGGAGACCGAGCTGCGCGGCGCCCTGGCCGAGCAGCACCTGCAGCTGCACTACCAGCCAAAAGTGAGCCTGCGCAGCGGGCGCATCGTCGGCGCCGAGGCGCTGATCCGCTGGAAGCACCCGCAGCACGGCATGATTCCTCCCGGCGTGTTCATTCCGCTGGCCGAGGAGAGCGGCTTGATCATGGACATCGGCGTGTGGGTGCTGGAGGAAGCGTGCCGCCAGATCCGCGCGTGGACCGACAACGGCCTGGCGATGCCGCCGATTGCGGTCAACCTGTCGGCGCGCCAGTTCGACCCGGGCTTGCCGGCGCGGGTGCAGGCGGTGCTGGACCGGCACAATGTGCAGCCGGGCCAGATCATGCTTGAAATTACCGAGAGCTTGCTGGTGCGCGGCGCCGACGCCGTGATCGCCATCATGAACGAGCTGGTGGCGATGGGGCTGGCGTTGGCGCTGGACGACTTCGGCACCGGGTATTCGAGCCTGGCCTACCTCAAGCGTTTCCCGATCAGCACCCTCAAGATCGACCGCTCGTTCGTGATCGGGCTGCCGCACGAGGAGAACGACTGCGCCATCGCGCGCGCCATCGTGACCATGGCGCAGCAGCTGCGCCAGGAGATCGTGGCCGAGGGGGTCGAGACGGAAGCCCAGATGGCCTTCCTGCGCGACCTTGGCTGCGACCAGTTGCAAGGTTACCTGTTCAGTCCGGCCGTGAGCGCCGACGATTTCGCGCGCATGCAGCGCGAAGGCAAGCGCCTGGCGGTGACACGCTAGGGCGGATGCCGCTGCGTTGTTCGGCCCGGCGGTTTGCCGACGGCGCTAGCGCCGCAGGGGATCGAGCAGGGCGCGCAAATCGTTGTGATCGAGCTCGTACATCAGCGCGAGCAACTCACCGAGCTCGCCGCGCGGAAAGCCTTCGCGTGCGAACCAGCCCAGGTAGTGCCCGGGCAGCTTGGCGATGACGCGCCCCTTGTATTTCCCGAACGGCATTTCGCGCGTCAGCAGTAGTGGCAGGTGTTCCGGTTTCATGACCGGCACTTTAGCGCATTTGCCGCTTTCGCAGTACCATCTGGTCTCATGGACGACCAATTCGATCTCGACCGCTTCATCCTGGCCCAGGCGCCGCTGTACGAGGCGGTGCTCTCCGAGCTGCGCGCCGGGCACAAGCGCAGCCACTGGATCTGGTTCGTCTTCCCCCAGCTCGCCGGTCTCGGGCGCAGCGCCACGGCGCGCCACTACGCGCTCGCCTCGCTGGCCGAGGCGCAGGCCTACCTGGCCCACCCGCTGCTGGGCATGCGCCTGCTCGAATGCAGCGCGCTGGTGCTGGCCACGTCCGGGCGCACCATCGAGCAGATCTTCCCCGAGCCCGACTACCTGAAATTGCGCTCCTCGATGACACTGTTCGGGCGCGCGGACCCTGGCGAGCCCCTGTTCCAGGCTTGCCTTGACAAGTATTTCGGTGGTATTCCCGACGCTGCCACGCTGGCGCTGCTGGCCGCATGAGGCGCCTGCTCTGCTGGTCGACCATCGTGGCGCTGACATCGTGCGCCAGCGCCGGGCGCGGCGATGCGCCGGCGGCCCGGCTCGAGCGCTTCGAGATCGTCAGCCGCACACTGGCCTTCGACGGTGCCGAATTCGATCCGGCCGGCGAATATGAAACCATCGTCGCCGTCGCGCACCTGCGCATCAACCCGCGCCACCTGGCCAACCGCGCGATCGTCGATCTGGCGCTGGCGCCACAGACCGATGGCTGGGTCAGCTACAAGGCTGACGTGATCATCGTGCGTCCGCGCCTGGCGCAGCTGGCCTCGCGCGTGCTGCTGCTCGACGTGCCCAATCGCGGCGCCAAACTGCTGCTGCGCATGGCCAACGAGGGCAGCAACGTGATCGACGCGGCGGCCGGCATCGGCAACGCCTACACCATGCGGCGCGGCCACACGCTGGTGTGGATCGGCTGGCAGGGCGACATTGCGCTGGCGGCCAATGGCAGGCTGGCCGGCACTGCGTTCCCATCGCTGCCATTCGGTGGCCAGGTCGGCACCGAGGCGGTGTTCGACGATGCCGCAAGGGAGGGCACGATCAAGCTGGCTTACCCGGCGGCCTCGCTCGACCAGGCCAGTGCGCAGCTGACGGTGCGTGCCGATGCTGGCGCCGTGGCCAGCGCGCTGCCGGCGAGCGCGTGGCGCTTCAAGGGCGCACGCGAGATTGAATTGACGCGCGCGTCCGGCGTCGACGCCGGCGCCATTTACCGCTTCGACTATGCGGCGCGCGACCCGAAGCCGATGGGCCTGGGCATGGCAGCCCTGCGCGATGTAGCCAGCTTTCTCAAGTCGGGCGCGCCCGATGCGGCCGGCCAGCCCAATCCCCTGGCCGACATCCGGCCCAGCGTGGCGCTGGCGGTGGGGGTGTCGCAGTCGGGCCGGTTCCTGCGCGAGTGGATCTGGCAGGGATTCAACGCCGATCCGGCCGGCGGCAAGGTGTTCGACGGCGCGATGGTGTTGCTGGCTGGCGCCGGCAAGGGCGCGGTCAACGCGCGCTTCTCGCAGCCGGAACAGGCGGAGCCGGGCGAGCGTTTCCCGTTCAGTTACGCCGTCAGCCGCGATCCGGCCAGCGGCGCCAGCGACGGCATATTCGCGCTCTGCCGGCAGGACGACACCTGTCCGAAGCTGATGCACGTCGACAGCAGCGTCGAATTCTGGCAGGCGCGCGCCGCGCTGGTGGTCACCGACGGCGCCGGCAGGGACCTGGCGCTGCCGGACGATGTGCGGGCCTACCTGATGGCGTCGACCCAGCATATCGCGGCGGCCACGCCGACGGTTGGCGTGTGCAGGTATCCGAACAATCCGGCGCAGCAGGCGCCGCTGGTGCGCGCGCTGCTCGAGCGCCTGGTCGGCTGGACGCGCGATGCCAGCGCGCCGCCGCCGAGCCGCTACCCGCGCATGAACGAGGCGATGTTGACGCCGGCGCAGCGCGACGCAGTCGGGTTTCCCGATTTGAGCGCGCTCGGAGTCGGTTTTCCGGCAGGGCTCAACGAGCTGCCGGGCTACCAGTTGCTGGTGCCGATGGCCGATGCGGATGGCAACGACATCGCCGGCGTGCGCCTGCCTGAGGTGGCCGTTCCCCTGGCCACCTACGGCGGCTGGAACCTCCGGCGCCAGGGACTCGCGCAAGGGCGCCTGTGCGGCTTGAATGGGCTGTACCTGCCGTTTGCGGCCAGTGCGCGCGCCGGCGATCCGCGCCGCGCAGTCGCGCAGCGCTACGGCTCGCGGCTCGAGTACGCGAAGGCGGTGGCGCTGGCCGCGCGCGCCCTGCGCGACCAGGGCCTGCTGCTCGACGAGGACGTGGCGCGCTACATCGAGCGCGCCAAGGTGGAGCCGCGCGTGGCCCCGTAATCGAAACCTTCCCTGGTCGTTCCCGCGACGGAAGCTGTGTCACGCGTCATATTCGGCGCCGCATGGGTTCCCGCCTGCGTGCACTGTTGACGCGAAACGTCCATGTGCATGCGGTCATGCCGAATTCGCGGCCCAGGTTAAGGCCAAAACAATTACCCGACGTCGTCCCCGCTTCCGAGAGGACGACGTTGATTCTTGAACTCCAAGTCCCACTATCGCGATTTCTGCAGTAGTCCAACGCCCAATTGGGGTCGCATCCATGTCAAGAGAGTGATTCCGGACACCAGTGCGCCTGCGCGGGAACGAGGAGGTTCCACCCGACGGACCCACGGAAAACGGGTATATTGGAGCCATGACAAATCCGGCGCGCTTGCGCGAATTCATCCAGTCCTTCACTCGCCTGCTCGATGCGGCCGGGCAGGACGAGGCGCGCATCTTCAGCGACGGCAAGGCCTTGCTGGCCGCGCTGATCGCCCACGATGACTGGCTGCCAGGGCAGTTCGCCCAGCCCGACCCCGGCCGCTACCAGCAATTCCTGCTGTACTGCGATGCGCTCGAGCGCTTTTCCGTGTCGAGCTTCGTCTGGGGGCCGGGCCAGGCCACGCCGGTGCACGACCACACGGTGTGGGGCATGGTCGGCGTGCTGCGCGGCGCCGAACTGTGCGAGGAATTCGCGCCTGGCGCACCGATGAAGGCCAGTGCCGCACACCGCCTTGAGGCCGGCGCGATCGACCTGGTCTCACCGCGTATCGGCGACATCCACCGCGTCTCGAACGCCCGTGCCGACCAGGTCTCGGTAAGCATCCACGTGTATGGCGCCAATATCGGCAAAGTCGAACGCCACCTCTTCGATCAGGCCAGCGGTGCACGCACGCGCTTCGTCTCCGGCTACAGCAGCGCCGTGCTGCCGAACCCGTGGGGCTGACGCCGCAGAGGCGTTGTTGCGTATAATTGGCCGATTGCAGGCTCACCCAACATCAGAGAACAACAACTATGGCTTCATCCTCCGACAACATCAGCATGGCGGTGTTTTGCGACTTCGAGAACGTCGCGCTCGGCGTGCGCGACGCGAACTACGAGAAATTCGACATCAAGCCGGTGCTCGAGCGCCTGCTGCTCAAGGGCAGCATCGTGGTCAAGAAAGCCTATTGCGACTGGGATCGCTACAAGGGCTTCAAGGCCACCATGCACGAGGCGAACTTTGAGCTGATCGAAATCCCGCACGTGCGCCAGTCGGGCAAGAATTCGGCCGACATCCGGCTGGTGGTCGATGCGCTCGACCTGTGCTACACCAAATCGCACGTCAACACCTTCGTGATCATCAGCGGCGACTCCGATTTCTCGCCCCTGGTGTCGAAGCTGCGCGAGAACGCCAAGCAGGTGATCGGCGTCGGCGTGAAGCAATCGACGTCCGACCTGCTGGTGGCGAACTGCGACGAATTCATCTTCTACGACGACCTGGTGCGCGAAGTCAAGCGCGCAGCGGCCAAGCGCGACGAACGCAAGGCGCCGCCGGCCAAGAAATCGCCCGACGAGGGCAATCGCCGCAAGGAAGAAACCGAAGCGCGCAAGTCCCAGGCCATCGAGCTGGTGGTCGAGATGTTCGATGCGCTCGTTTCCGAACGCGGCGACAGCGGCAAGATCTGGGCGTCGCTGTTGAAAGACACGCTCAAGCGCCGCCGCCCCGATTTCAACGAGACCTACTATGGTTTCCGCACCTTCGGCAACCTGCTCGAAGAAGCGCAAAACCGCGGCATGCTCGAATTCGGGCGCGACGAGAAATCGGGCGCCTATGTGTACCGCAGCAGCGCGGCCAATGCGGCGGCCAACGCGCCGCTGCAGGAGCCGGTCGCGCAGATGCAGGAAACGGCGCCGGAACTGCCAAGCGAGCTTGCCGAGCAGCCCGACACGCGCCGTCGTGGCCGTGGCCCGCGCAAGCAGACCGATTTCCGCGCCGAGGTCAAGCCCGAGCCGCAAGCGGAGCCGGTCGCCGAGCCGGAGCCGGTGCTGGAACAGGCGCCTGCGGCCGAAGCGGCGGTGCCGGAGAAGCGCCGCAGCACGCGCGGCGGGCGCAAGCCGGCGGCCAGGCAGGAAGCGGCGCTCGAAGCTGCTCCCGAGGAAATTGCGCCGCAGCCTGAAGCGGAAGCGCCCGCCAAGGCGGCACGCAAGCCGGCCGCACGTGGCCGTCGCCCGGCCAAGCCGAAGGCGGTGCCCGAGCAAGGCTGATCGAGGTGGCGCGCCGCTTGCGCTGCGCGTCGCTGTCCACTTGTGCCGGCATCCTCCCGTGGTGCAAAATCAGTGCAAACTGAGGCAAACTGTCGCCGCTCGTCGTGGTCCAACCGGGAGGAGGAGTCATGCGCATCCCAATCGTACTCAGCTTGGCATTGCTGCTGGCCGGCCAGGCTGTTGCCGCAGCACCCGTATCGAACCACCCGATCCTGGGCATCTGGCGCCTGATGCTGCCCGAAATGCAGTGCGCCGAAACCTACCGCTTCCGTGGCGACGGCACCACGATGGTGATCAGCGCCGAAGAAGTCTCCGAGAGCCGCTTCGAGATCCCGGCCGAGCCCAGCGCCAAGGGCTTCTACAAGCTCGAAGACACCATCGTCAAGGATAATGGCAAGAAAGACTGTGCGGGCGAAGTGATGAAGGTCGGTAGCAAGGCCACCAATTTCATCCTGTTCCACCCCTCGGGCCAGTTGTTCCTGATGTGCGCGGCCGAAACGATGGACAGCTGCATCGGCCCTTTCCACCGGGTCCAGGGCCAGGGCGTGTGAGGGGGCGCTGCGCCACGCTTGGGTGTATATTGCTGGCGAACTGACCGTCAATCGCACTGGAACCCTATGTCCCCGGCCCTGCTTTTCTGCATACTGATCGCCTATTTCGCCCTGCTGCTGGGGGTGGCCTGGGCCACCGCCCGCAACGCCACCAACGATAGTTTTTTCATCGGCAACAAAAGCAGCAACTGGATGCTGGTCGCCTTCGGCATGGTCGGCACCACGCTCTCCGGCGCCACCTTCATCAGCGTGCCGGGCGCGGTCGGGCGCGACGGCTTCGGCTACGCCCAGGTCCTGATCGGCTACGTGATCGGCTACATTGCCGTCGCCTTCATCCTGCTGCCGCTGTACTACCGGCTCAAGCTGACGTCGATCTACCACTACCTCGACGTGCGCCTCGGGCGCCGCGCCTACCAGAGCGGCGCGTCCTTCTTCATCCTGTCGCGCCTGCTGGGCGCCACGGCGCGGCTCTACCTGGTGGTCAACATCCTGCAGGCGATCATCCTCGACAGCCTGGGCGTGCCGTTTTGGCTGACCACGCTGGTGATCCTGGCCATGATCCTGCTGTACACCTACCAGGGCGGGGTGAAGACCATCGTCTGGACCGACACGCTGCAAACGACGTGCATGCTGGCTGGTCTGCTCGCCTGCGTGGCCTACCTGCTCGGCCAGATGGACTTGACGGTCGGCCAGAGCCTGGCCCAGATGCAGGCGCGCGGCCTGTCGCATGTCTTCACGAGCGAATTTGACAGTCCCAATTTCTACCTCAAGCAAATCGTGGCCGGCGCCTTCATCGTGCTCACCATGACGGGCATGGACCAGGAGATGATGCAGAAGACGATCTCGGTGAAAACCCTGGGCGACTCGCAGAAAAACCTGCTGAGCCTAACCGTGGTCCTGGTCGTGGTGCTGATGCTGTTCCTGTTCCTCGGCGGCCTGCTGTACCTGTACGCGCCGCTGGCGGGGGTTGCGGCCACTGGCGACAAGATCTTCCCGGCGGTGGTGATGGGCCACTTGCCGGCGACGGTGCAGATCATCTTCCTGATCGCCCTGGTCTCGGCCCTGTTCCCCAGCGCCGACGGGGCCATCACGGCGCTGACCTCGACCTTTTGCATCGACTTGCTGGGCCTGAAGCGGCGCGACGACCTGTCCGAGCAGACCAAGATGCGCTGGCGCCACCGGGTGCACATCGGCTTCGCGCTGCTGTTCCTGGCGATGGTGATGGTGTTCAAGTGGGCCGACAGCCCGAGCATGATCGTGGTCATCCTCAAACTGGCCAGCTACACCTATGGCCCGCTGCTGGGCCTGTTCGCCTTCGGCATGCTGACCCGGCGCAGCCTGGACCAGCGCTGGGTGATGCCGGTCACCCTGGCCGCGCCGCTCCTGTGCGCACTGCTTGAGTTTAACCAGGCGCTGGTGCTGGGAAGTTACCGGCTCGGCCTTGAACTGCTGATCATGAATGGCATCGTGGTGTTTGCTGGCTTGCTGGCCATCTCGCGGCCGGAAAAATTTGATGCGGCGACCGTCGCGGCTTAACCGCCCGCACCGGTTTTCGCTTACAGTGTCCCCTTGACAACCTTTTCGCGTCGGAGTCTCCATGTCTTTCAAGCCCCTGTCTTTTATCGGCCGCAGTTTCGGCGTGTTCTGGCGCACCCTCGACGCCACGCGCCGGGCCATCTTCAACCTGATCTTCCTGTTGCTGCTGCTGGCGGTGGTGATCGGCGCCTTCAGCGGTGGCGCCAGGCCGCTGTCGGCCAAGACAGCGCTGCTGATCGACCTCAAGGGCAACCTGGTCGAACAGCACGTGGGCAGCGCGCGCGACGTGCTGCTGGCCAATGCCCGGGGTGAATTGCGCCACACGGTGCAGGTGCGCGACCTGCTGACGGTGCTCGACGCGGCCGCCAAGGACAAGAACATTGGCAACGTGGTGCTGCTGCTCGACGACATGAGCGGCGCCGGCATGGCCATGCTGCATGAGGTCGGCGCCGCGATCGACCGCGTGAAAGCGTCCGGCAAGACCGTCATCGCCTGGGGCGGCAGCTACGACCAGCGCCAGTACCTGCTGGCCGCGCACGCCAATGAAGTCTATCTGCACCCAATGGGCATGGTGCACATCGCCGGCTTCGGCCGCTACCGCAACTACTACCGCGACGCCCTCGACAAGCTCGGCGTGACGGTCAACCTGATGAAGGTGGGCACCTACAAGAGCTTCGCCGAACCCTACATCGGCAATGGCCCCTCGCAGGCCGCCTCGGAGGCCGACGCCTTCCTGTACAACGCGCTGTGGGCCAGTTACACGGCCGAGGTGGAGAAGAACCGCAAGCTCGCCTCGGGCACCATCGTGCGCGACATCGAGCAACTGCCGGCGCTGTTGACGACGGCCGGCGGCGACATGGGCAAGCTGGCGCTCGACGCCAAGCTGGTTGACGGCCTGAAAACGCGCGACGAAGTGCGCGAGATGCTGATCAAACGCGGCGCGCCCGAAGCGGACGGCAACAGTTTCCGCCAGGTGTCGTTCGACGACTACCTGGCGCGCCAACGGCCCAAGCCGTTCGGCGACGGCGTCGGGGTGATCGTCGCTTCCGGCGACATCGTCGACGGCGTGGCCGGACCTGGCACCGTGGGCGGCCTGTCGACGGCCAACCTGATCCGCCGCGCGCGCGAAGACAAGCAGGTCAAGGCACTGGTGCTGCGCGTCGATTCGCCCGGGGGCAGCGCCTACGCGTCCGAACTGATCCGGCGCGAGCTGGAACTGACGCGCGCGGCCGGCAAGCCGGTCGTGGTCTCGATGGGCAGCGTGGCCGCCTCCGGCGGCTACTGGATCTCGATGGCCAGCGACGAGGTCATCGCCGACCCGGCCACCATCACCGGTTCGATCGGCGTGTTCGCGATCTTGCCGACGGCCGACAAGGTGGTCGAGAAACTGGGCATCCACACGGCCGGCGTGACCACCACCTGGCTGGCCGACGCCTACAACCCGCTGCGTCCGCTCGACCCGCGCTTCGCCCAGGTGGTCCAGAGCAGCATCAACCACATCTACAGCGAATTCACCACCAAGGCTGCGCTGGCGCGCAAAACCACCGTGGCCAAGATCGACGAAGTGGGGCAGGGCCGGGTCTGGACCGGCGCCCAGGCCAAGGAGCGGGGCCTGGTCGACACCCTGGGCAGCTACCGCGACGCGCTCGACTCGGCGGCCAGGCGCGCCAAGCTCGGCGCCGGCTACCGGGTCATGTATGTCGAACCGGAGATGTCGACCTTCGAGCGCCTGCTGGGCCGTTTCGGCGCTTCGGCCACCACGGCCGTGAACATCGAAGTCAAGCTTGGCCTGTTGCCGACCGGCTTGCCGGCCGGCGCGGTGGGCACGATCGGGCGCGACCTGGCCTGGCTGTCGGCGTTGTCGGACGGGCGCCATCCCTTCGCCGCCGTCACCCACTGCATGTGCGAACAGCCCTGAGAAGGAAAGTTGTAGCGAGTTTGTAACGGTATGTACGGCCGTTACATGCCCGCCCCGGCCGGCGCCCGTGTGCGCCAAGCCCTTGATTTGCCTGAGCGGCGGCCATCTGGCCGCCGTTTTTCATGCCGGGTCCGCCCTGGACGGGGGCTGGCGCGCGCTTGCCGGGCCCCCCCGGTTCTGTGCGCCAAGAAACAAAGAAAGCCCCCTGTTCGTGCTAGAGTCGGGGCATAAATTCGTTGTGATTTGATTACGATTGACGCTCATTAAGGACAAGCATGGAATCGCCCGTATCGAAGACCCCGCCCCCCGTCGTGCGCCGTAGCCGCCACTCCAGGCTGATCGGCAGCACCGTGGCCGTGCTGGCCATGGCCGCACTGGGCGGCCTGGCCTGGTTCCTGCTGCATCCGGCCGCCGGCGCGGGCGGTCCGCCCGGTGCGCCAGGGGGATTTGGCGGTGGTGGACGCGGCCCCGGCGGCGGCGGACGGGGCGGGCCGCCGACCACGGTCGGCGTGGCCACGGCCGAGAAGGCCGACATTCCGGTGCTGCTCGATGCGCTGGGCACGGTGACGGCCGCGGCCACCGCCACGGTGCGCCCGCAAGTGTCGGGCATCCTGCAAAAGATCCACTTCGGCGAAGGCCAGCTGGTCAAGGCGGGCCAGGTGCTGGCCACGATCGATCCGCGCCCGTTCGAGATGGCGCTGCTGCAGTCGTCCGGCCAGCGCCAGCGCGACGAGGCGCAGCTTGACAGCGCGCGCGTCACGCTCGAGCGCTATCGCACGCTGCTGGCCCAGGATTCGATCGCGCGCCAGGAGGTGGACACCCAGGCCGCGCTGGTCAAGCAGCTCGAGGGCACGGCCATGACGGACCGCGCGGCCGAGGGCATGGCGCGCCTGAACCTGAGCTACACCCAGGTCAAGGCGCCGATCACCGGGCGCGTCGGCCTGCGCGTGGTCGACATGGGCAATCTCGTGGGCAGCAGCGATGCTGCCGGCATCGCCGTGATCACCCAGCTCTCGCCGATCGATGTTGAATTCGCGGTCCCGCAAGACCAGGTGCCGGCGCTGCAGGGGCGCATCAACGAGGGGGCCAGCCTGGCGGCGGCCGCCTTCGACCGCACCCGCACCATTCAGCTCGACGGCGGCAAGTTCGCCGCGCTTGACAACCAGGTCGACATCCAGACCGGCACCGTCAAGGCCAAGGCGCGCTTTTCCAATGTGAAGCAGGCGCTGTTTCCCAGCCAGTTCGTCAATCTGCGGCTCGAGCTGCGCACCATCAAGGATGCGGTGGTGGTGCCGGTGACGGCCCTGCGCCATGGCGCCAACGGCGACTTCGTCTATGTGCTCGACGCCGCCGAGCGCACCGTCAAGCTGCAGCCCGTCACGCGCGGCCAGGCCACGGTCGACAAGGTGGAGATCAAGACCGGGCTGGCGGCCGGCCAGCAGGTGATCACGGAAGGGGCGGACCGCCTCAAGGATGGCGGCAAGGTCACCCTGCCGGGCGACAAGCCGGCCATGGGTGGTGGCGGGCGCGGGGGCAAGCGTGGCGCGGCGGGGCGCGGCGGCGAGGCCGCGGGCGCCGAGTCGGCGCCCGCGGGCGAGCGCCGCCATCGGCGCGACGAAGCCGGCGCATCGAGCGCGGCGCCTGCCGCATCGGAGGCATCGGCGCCGGCATCGGCGCCGGACGGCGAGCGCCGGCATCGCCGCCGCGAAGGGGCGTCGCAATGATGGTCGCGTTGATCGCGTCGTCCACGCGCAGGCGGGGACCCAGGTTGGGCCTGCCGAGCTGCGGCGCAGGGATTCCCTCCTGCGCGGGAATGACGCGGCGTCCGGGAGCGTTGCGATGAGCCCGTCCGGTCCCTTCATCGCGCGCCCGGTCGCCACTTCGCTGCTGATGCTGGCGATCGTGCTGGCCGGCTTCGTGGGCTTCAAATTCCTGCCGCTGTCGGCGCTGCCGCAGGTCGACTTCCCCACCATCCAGGTGCAAACCCTGTACCCGGGCGCCAGTCCGGAAGTGATGGCGCGCACCGTCACGGCGCCGCTCGAGCGCCAGTTCGGCCAGATGTCGGGCCTGCAGCGCATGAGTTCGACGAGCGCCTCGGGCGTGTCGGTGGTGACGTTGCAATTCGGCCTGGGCCTGACGCTCGACGTGGCCGAGCAGGAGGTGCAGGCTGCCATCAACGCCGGCGGCTCGCTGCTGCCGACCGACCTGCCGGCGCCGCCCGTGTACGCCAAGGTCAACCCGGCCGACGCGCCGGTGCTGACGCTGGCGATCACGTCCGACACGGTGCCGCTGACGGAAGTGCAGAACATGGTCAACACCCGCCTGGCCCTGAAAATCAGCCAGGTGACCGGGGTCGGCCTGGTCACGCTGTCGGGCGGCCAGCGGCCGGCCGTGCGGATCCAGGCCGACACCCAGGCGCTCGCCGCCAACGGCCTGGGGCTCGACACCCTGCGCAGCGCCATCGCCGCGGCCAACGCCAACAGCGCCAAGGGCAGCTTCGACGGCCCCAGCCGTTCCTACACGATCAACGCCAACGACCAGTTGCTGGCGGTGCCCGACTACAAGAGCCTGATCGTCGCCTACCGCAACGGCGCCCCTGTGCGCCTGTCCGAGGTGGCGCAAGTGGTCGACAGCGCCGAGAACGTCAAGCTGGGCGCCTGGTCGGGCCTGAAGCCGGCCATCATCCTGAACGTGCAGCGCCAGCCGGGCGCGAACGTGATTGCCACCGTCGACGCCATCAAGGCGCGCCTGCCCGAGCTGCAGGCCGGGCTGCCGTCGGCCTTGCACCTGGAAGTGCTGAGCGACCGCACCACCGGCATCCGCGCCTCCGTCATGCACGTCGAGATGGAGCTGGTGCTGGCGGTGCTGCTGGTGGTGCTGGTGATCTTCGCCTTCCTGCACAGCGTGCGCGCCACCGTCATCGCCAGCCTGGCCGTGCCGATCTCGCTGGTGGGCACGTGCGGGGCGATGTACCTCCTCGGCTACAGCCTGAACAACCTGTCGCTGATGTCGCTGACGATCGCCACCGGTTTCGTGGTCGACGACGCGATCGTGATGATCGAGAACATTTCGCGCTACATCGAGAAGGGCGAGAAACCAATGGCCGCCGCGCTCAAGGGCGCCACCCAGATCGGCTTCACCATCATCTCGCTGACGGTGTCGCTGATCGCGGTGTTGATCCCGCTGCTGTTCATGGGCGACGTGGTGGGGCGCCTGTTCCGCGAATTCGCCGTCACGCTGGCCATCACGATCCTGATCTCGGCCGTCGTCTCGCTCACGCTGGTGCCGATGATGTCGGGCCGCTGGCTGCGCAGCCACGCCGATGAAAAACCGAACCCGCTGGCGCGCCGCACCCAGGCCTTCTTCGACAAGGTGCTGGTGCACTACGACAGCGCCCTGAACTGGGTGCTCGAGCGCCAGGCGATGACGCTGCTGGTGGCGCTCGGCACGCTGCTGCTGACGGTGCTGATGTACATCCTGATCCCGAAGGGCTTGTTCCCGACCCAGGACACGGGCCAGTTGCAGGCGCGCGTGGAGATGCGCCAGGCGATCTCGTACGACCGCATGGCCGAATTGCAGCAGGCGGCCGCGCGCGCCATCCTGGACGACCCGGACGTCGAATCGCTCAGCTCCAACGTGGGCGTGGACGCCACCAACAACACCATGCTCAACACGGGGCGCATGCTGATCAACCTCAAGCCCAAGCGCAGCGACAGGCAAGAGGTGACGATGCAGCGCCTGCGCCGGCGCGTGGCCGAGGTGGCCGGCGTGACGCTGTACCTGCAGCCGACCCAGGACTTGACGATCGACGCCGAGACTGGCCCGACCCAGTTCCGGCTCTCGATCGAGGGTGCCGACAACGCGACCGTGGCGCACTGGGCCGGCGAGCTGGTCAGGCAACTGCAGTCCGAGAAGCTGGTGCGCAACGTCGTCAGCGACGTCGGCGCCACCGGCGCGGCCGCCTTCGTGAGCATCGACCGCGACAGCGCCTCGCGCATGTCGATCACGGCCGCCTCGATCGACGACGCCCTCTACAGCGCCTACGGCCAGCGCATCGTCTCGACCATCTTCACCGAGACCAACCAGTACCGCGTGATCCTGGAGGCGCAGAAGGACGCGGACATGTCGGTCGAGGCGCTGGGCCGCCTGCAGCTGCGCACCGGCTCGGGCAAGGCCACGCCGTTGGCGGCGATCGCCACCATCACCGAGCGGCCCGCGCCGCTGCAAATCACCCACGTGGCGCAGTACCCGGCCACCACCATCGGCTTCGACACCGCGCCCGGCGCCTCGCTGGGCCAGTCGGTTGACGCGATCCGCGCCGCCGCCGACGCGATCAAGCTGCCGCCGGCCGTCTCGATGACCTTCCTGGGCGCGGCCGGGGCCTACCAGGCGTCGCTGTCGAACCAGCTGTGGCTGATCCTGGCGGCGGTGGTGTGCGTCTACATCGTGCTCGGCGTGCTCTACGAGAGCTACATCCATCCGCTGACGATCCTGTCGACCCTGCCCTCGGCCGGGGTGGGCGCCCTGCTGGCGCTGATGATCAGCGGCCAGGACCTGGGTGTGATCGGCATCATCGGCATCATCCTGTTGATCGGCATCGTCAAGAAGAACGCCATCATGATGATCGATTTCGCGATCGAGGCCGAACGCGAGGACGGCATGGCGCCGCGCGCGGCGATCCACCAGGCGGCGATGCTGCGCTTTCGCCCGATCCTGATGACGACGCTGGCGGCGCTGTTCGCGGCCGTGCCGCTGATGCTCGGCTGGGGCGAGGGCGCCGAGCTGCGCCGTCCGCTGGGGCTGGCCATTTTCGGCGGCCTGATCATGAGCCAGTTGCTGACCCTGTTTACCACGCCGGTGATCTACCTCGGCTTCGACAGCCTGGCGCGGCGCTGGCAGCGCCGCTTCGGGACCAGGACCGGGGAGCTCGCGCCGTGAACCTGTCGGAACCATTCGTGCGGCGCCCGATCGCCACCGTCCTGTTGACGCTGGGGATCGCGTTGGCCGGGGTGGTCGGTTTCCTGGTGCTGCCGGTGTCGCCGCTGCCGCAGGTGGACTACCCGACCATCTCGGTGAGCGCCTCGGTGCCAGGCGCCAGCCCCGACACGATGGCCACCAGCGTGGCCACGCCGCTCGAACGGCGCCTGGGCGTGATCGCCGGCGTCAACGAGGTCACTTCCTCGAGCGGCAGCGGTTCGAGCCGGATCAGCCTGCAGTTCGACCTGACGCGCAAGATCGACTCGGCCGCGCGCGAGGTGCAGGCCGCCATCAACGCCTCGCGGGTCGACCTGCCCTCGACCCTGCGCAGCAATCCGACCTACCGCAAGGCCAATCCCTCGGATGCGCCGGTGATCATCCTGGCGCTGACCTCGAAGAGCCAGACCCCGGGCCAGATCTACGAACAAGTGTCGAACCTGGTGCAGCAGAAGCTGGCCCAGGTCAAGGGCGTGGGCGACGTCGAGATCGGCGGCGGCTCGCTGCCGGCGGTGCGGGTCGACCTGCTGCCGTACGCGCTGAACCGCTACGGCGTGTCGATGGAGGATATCCGCGCGGCGATCCAGGCCACCAACGCGAACCGTCCGAAAGGGGCGATCGAGGGCAATGGCAAGCGCTTGCAGATCTACTCGCAGGCCAGCACCGCCAGCGGCGGGCGCAGCGCGGCCGACTACCGCAGCCTGGTCGTGGCGTGGCGCAATGGCGCCGCGATCCGGCTCGACGACGTGGCCGAGGTCACCGACGGCGTGGAGAACGTCAACACGCTGGGCCTGTTCAACGGCGAGCCGGCCGTGATCGTGCTCGTCACGCGCCAGCCGGGCGCGAACGTGATTGAGACGGTCGACGGCGTGCGCGCGCTGCTGCCGCAACTGCAGGCGCAGCTGCCGCACGACGTTAAGCTGCAGGTGGCCTCCGACAGCACCAATTCGATCCGCAGCTCGCTGCACGAGATTGAGCTGACCTTGATGATCTCGATCCTGCTGGTGGTGCTGGTGGTGAGCGCCTTTTTGCGCAGCGTGCGCGCCACCGTGGTGCCGGCAGTGGCCACCATCGTGTCGCTGCTGGGCACCTTCGGGGTGATGTACATGCTCGGCTTCAGCCTGAACAACCTGTCCCTGATGGCGCTGACGGTGGCCACCGGCTTCGTCGTCGACGACGCCATCGTGGTGCTGGAAAATACTAGCCGCCACATCGAACAGGGCATGGACCGGATGAGGGCGGCGCTGCTGGGCGCGCGCGAAGTGGGCTTCACGGTGCTCTCGATCAGCCTCTCGCTGGTGGCGGTGTTCATTCCGCTGCTGTTCATGGGCGGCCAGGTGGGACGCCTGTTCCGCGAATTCGCCGTCACCTTGTCGGCCGCGGTGCTGATCTCGCTGGTGCTGTCGCTAACCACCACGCCGATGATGTGCGCCTGGCTGCTCAAGCGTGGCGGCAAGATCGAACGCCCGCCGGGCCGGCTGTCGCGCTGGGCCGAGAAGGGCTTTGCCAAAGTCCTGCTGGCCTACGAGCACTCGCTCGACTGGGCGCTCGAGAGCCGTGCGCTGGTGATGCTGATCCTGGTGTTCGTGATCGGCTTGAACTACTACCTGTTCTCGGCCGTGCCGAAGGGCTTTTTTCCCCAGCAGGACACCGGCCAGATCAACGGCGGCATGCGCGCCGACCAGTCGATTTCGTTCCAGGCCATGCAGGGCAAGCTGCGCCAGCTGGTGGGCATCATCAAGCGCGACCCGGCGGTCGACACGGTGGTCGGCTTCACGGGTGGTTCGCGCGCCGGCGGCGGCTTCATGTTCATCAACCTCAAGCCGGTCTCGCAACGCAGCGACGGCGGGCAGGCGGTGATCGCGCGCCTGCGTCCGCAACTGGCGATGGTGACCGGGGTGTCGCTGTTCCTCAATCCGGTGCAGGATTTGCGGATGGGCGGACGGCAGAGCAATTCGACCTACCAGTACACGCTCAAGAGCGACAACCGGGCCGACCTGAAGCTGTGGGCGACCAGGCTGGCCGAGTCGATGAAGGGGCAGCCGGAGCTGACCGACGTCGATACCGACCAGGCCGAGAACGGCGTCGAGACCTACGTCAAGCTCGACAAGGACAGCGCCGCGCGCATGGGTATCAACACACGCGACGTCGACAACGCCCTGTACAACGGCTTCGGCCAGCGCCAGGTGGCCACCATCTACGACGAGCTCAATCAATACCATGTGATCATGGGCGTGGCCAAGGCCTACGCCCAGTCGCCCGAGGCGCTGCGTGACGTGTACGTGCCCTCCAGGGGCACGGCAACGGCGGCGGCCAATACCACCGCCGCGCGCGACCCGGCCACCGGCTCGGCCTTGAGCACTGCGCCGACCGTCATGGTGCCGCTGTCGTCGATCGCCCGTTTCGCCGAGAACGCAACGCCATCGTCGGTCAACCACCAGGACGGCGAACTGGCCACGACGGTGTCGTTCAACCTGGCCGAGGGCAAGAACCTGGCCGACGGCCAGGCCGCCGTGCGCCAGGCCGAGGCCGACATCGGCATGCCGACCAATGTGCGCGGCAGCTTCCAGGGTACAGCCAAGGCGGCCGACGAGAACAGCAGGCAGCAGCCGCTGCTGATCCTGGCCGCCATCGTGGTGATCTACATCGTGCTCGGCATCCTGTACGAGAGCCTGATCCATCCGATCACGGTGCTGTCGACGCTGCCCTCGGCCGGCGTGGGTGCCGTCCTGGCGCTGCTGATGTTCAAGATGGAGTTCACCATCATCGCCCTGATCGGGGTGTTCCTCCTGATCGGGATCGTCAAGAAGAACGCGATCCTGATCATCGACTTCGCGCTCGAAGCGGAGCGCGCGCGCGGCCTGACGCCTTTGCAGGCGGTGCGCGAAGCGTGCCTGCTGCGTTTCCGTCCGATCCTGATGACGACCATGGCCGCCGCACTGGGGGCCTTGCCGCTGGCGATCGGCTTCGGCGAAGGCTCCGAGCTGCGCCGCCCGCTGGGCATCGCCATCATCGGCGGCCTGATCGCCAGCCAGTTGCTGACCCTGTTGACGACACCCGTGGTCTACATCCTGCTCGACAAGCTGCGCCGGCGCGGCGCCGACGAGCACCACCTGAGCCGCGTGCCCGCGCCCCACCTACCATGAGTATTCCTATGCGTCCTGTTCCCTTGTTCCGACTGCGCCTGCTGGCGCTGGCAACGGCCCTCCTGACGTGCGGCTGCGCCGTCGGTCCGGCGTACCAGCGCCCCAGCACCCCCGAACCGCCGGCCTTCAAGGAGGCTGCGGGCTGGGCCCCTGCCGCGCCGGCCGACACGCTCGAGCGCGGCCCCTGGTGGACCCTGTTCGGCGACCCCTTGCTGAACCAGCTGGCCGGGCAGGTCGAGGTGTCGAACCAGAATGTGGCGGCGGCGGTGGCCAGCTACGCGCAGGCGCGCGCCTTGGTGCAGGAGCAGCGCGCCAGCCTGTTCCCGACCGTTTCGCTGACGGGCGGCGCCGACCGTTCCGGCGGGGGCGCGGCCAGCGGCGACCGTTACCACCTCAATATCGGCGGCAGCTGGGAAGTAGATACCTGGGGCCGCTTGCGCGCCAGCGTCAGCGGCGCCGGCGCCGCGGCCGCGGCCAGCGCGGCCGACCTGGCGGCGGCGCGCCTGTCAGCCCAGGGCGAGCTGGCGGCCAATTATTTTTCGCTGCGCCAGACCGACGCCCAGCTTGCGCTGTTGAGCGCCACGATCGACGGCTACCAGCGGGTGCAGCAAATCACGCAGAATCGTTTCAACGCCGGCATCGCCGCCAAGTCGGATGTGCTGCAGGCGCAGACCCAGCTGGCCAACGCCCAGGTCGACGCGCTGGCCCTGGGGCGCCAGCGCGCCCAGCTCGAACATGCGATGGCGGTGCTGCTGGGGAAGGCGCCGGCCGATTTCAGCCTGGCCGTGGCGCCGTGGGCGGCGAACGTGCCCGAGGTGCCGGTCGGCGTGCCCTCGACGCTGCTGCAGCGGCGACCCGACATCGCCGCCGCCGAGCGCCGCGTGGCGCAGGCCAACGAGCAAATTGGCATTGCGCGCGCTGCCTATTTCCCCACCATTGGATTGACGGCCTCGTACGGCACGGCCGGCAGCCGTGTAGCCGACCTGTTCAGCGCCTCGAACGCGCTCTGGTCGTTCGGCGTGAGCGCGGCGCAAAGCCTGTTCAACGCCGGCGCCACGCGCGCCCACGTGGCGGGCGCGCAGGCGCAGCACGACGCGGCCGTGGCGCGCTACCGCCAGACGGTGCTTGAGGCGTTCGCCGATGTCGAGAACCAACTGGCCGCCACGCGCGTGCTGGTGGCCCAGCAAGTGCTGCGGCGCCAGGCGTCCGAGGCCGCCGACCAGGTCGAGGCACAGATCCTGAATCGCTACAAGGCGGGGCAGGTCAGCTATGCCGAGGTGGTGCAGTCGCAGCAGACGGCGCTGTCGGCGCGGCGCTCGCTAGTCCAATCCCAGGCCGACCGCCAGACCACGGCGGTGGCCCTGATCCAGTCGATCGGCGGTGGCTGGCACGACTGATTCGCCGCATTCACAAGCTCGCAGGTGAACGCCGATCCAGGGGACAGTTCACGCCGTCTTTATTTTCCGAGATGTTTGGCCAGGAAGACCTCAAGTCGCTCGTAAAACGCCTTGTGGTTTTCTGGATGGTAAAAGCCGTGGTCCTCCTTCGCCACCAGCATCCACTCCGGTGGATTGCCCGCTTTGACCAGAGCGTCGCGCATGTCTTCCGCCTGGTCAAGCGCCGTTGTCTTGTCTTTCTTTCCATGAACCAGCAAGACCGGAATTTTGATCTTATCGGCATTGTTGGTCGGCGAGCTGCTGGCCAGGAGAGCCGGATCATCTCCCATCGTCTTGATCAGGAAGTTGGTGCTTTTGGTGTCGCCCTTGATACCTTCTTGCTGGTACTTGCTCGCCATATTGTAACGACCGGAGTGGCCAACACTGCACTTGAACATGCCTGGCTCGCGCACCGGCAACATCAAGGCCGCATAGCCGCCAAAACTGATACCAAACACGCACACCCGGTTGGCGTCAATTTCCGGCTGGGTATTTGCCCATTTGACCCCGTCAATCAAATCGTTAAGCATCTTGCCACCCCATTCGCGGTAGCCTGATTCGCGGAATTTGACGCCGCGCCCTTCCGTGCCGCGGAAGTTCACTTGCAGGACGGCATAGCCGCGACTGGCCAGAAACTGCGCGTCGGTGTCGAAAAACCACTCGTCGCCGTCAGCAAATGGCCCGCCATGGGGCAGCAAGACCATTGGCAATTTCTTCTTCGAAGGGTTCTTCGGCAGTGTCAAATATCCGGCGACTTGAAGGCCATCGCGGGCAGCGAAAAGGATCGGGCGCCGCTCGGCCATTTCCTCAGGTTCAATCTGCGGCATGTTGGTAAACAAGAGATCGGCTTTGCCGGCGCCGCGGTCAAACAGGTAGAACGAACCAGGGTCCCGATCGCTCCTCACGCTGAACAGCAGTTTCTTGCCATCGTCACTGAAATTGATGAAATGGACATAGGCATCCGGAAACTGCTCGCTTAGCAACTTGTGCAGCTTGGCGTCGGGCGACGTGGACTCCAGATAGCGTGCCTTGGGGATGCCAATGGTGGTCGAGAAGGCAAATGGTTGCTCGGGACGCGCAGTGTATTCAAGAATGTCAATGTTTCCGGTAGCGTCCTTGGCGATGGTGCTGCGCTCGCCGCTGCTCATGACTTCGCGCACAATCTGATAGGGAGCGCCGTTGATGCTTTGGGACGCATAGACGGACAGATTGTCGGCAGTGAACGCAAATGGATGAAACCCGGTTCCAAGCCTGGCCTTGTCCACTTTCTTCCATTCGCCATCGGCGTCGTCGAGTCGCAGCAAGACCGGCTCATTGTCGTCATTTCGTCCAAACGAAAATCGTGGCTTGCTATCATTTTGGAGTACGAAACCCATGTTTTCCATAGGAATGTCAGCCAGCAGCTTGCGCACGGAATTGTTCGAATTGATGTCGTACAGCATGCTGTGGTGTCCATCCCATTGATGGCTGCCAATGAAAAGATGGCCATCGCCCGCCTCCGGGATTTGAGTGATGGCGCCATATCCATAGTCATCACCGTAGCGCTCGCCGCGGGGCGAGAGTTTAAAGTTCTTGTAGCCATACAAATAGAGCGGCTTGCTGCCATCGAGATCGACCGCGACCACTTCGCCGGTGGCCGCCGGGCGTTCGCGGTCCTCCAGTTCGAGTCCTTTCTGGACCACCAGGCGGTGATTGTTGAGCCACCCAAAATTGACCGGAATCTCGAAGCCCGTCAGGGCAATCGTGCTGACAATGTTCAAGTCAGGCAGGCTGTACACGGTCATGGTCGGGACCACCCGGTCGCCGCGCTTGATGCGCACGTTCAGGGCGACGTGCTTGCCGTCCGGCGACAGGCGCGGCTGGCTAAATTGCTGGCGCTCGACGAAGGCGTCGATCGGGATCAGTTTGTCGGCACCCTGGCTGGCCGCATGGGCTGCCGAAAGGCAAGCAAATATCAAGGTGGAACGAAATCGCATCTGGAACTCCCGAGAGTATGCACGTTTTGCAATGTGGGTAAAATAGCAAAAATTATAACAACACAATTCAGCCGCGCATATGTATTAATGATGAAAATACATCTGGGTGCAAATTATTCGTGATCTTGCATAATTATGCAATTTACTGCATAATTGGCCCCATGCAAACCTCACATCCTCCCGAAGCGGCAGAACTTAGCATGCGAAGCGCCCTTTGCGGCGCGCTGGAGGACTGGCTGCATGGCTGCGGCCTGACCCAGACGGCCGCCGCGGCACTGCTGGGCACCACCCAGGCCAGGGTGTCCGAAATCAAGCATGGCAAGACCGCCCAATTCAGCCTCGACCTGCTGGTGCGCCTTGCCGCGCGCGCGGGCCTGCAACCCCGCCTCATCCTCGATCACCATCCCGAATGAATACCACGCTCGCCTTATTGGGCTTTAGCACGACACCGCTTGAACTGATGTCCTTCGTCTTGTCGGTGATCACAGTGCTGTTGAATATCCGCCAGACCCACTGGGCCTGGCTGTTCTCGATCGTGGCCTCTGCCACCTATGGCGCAGTGTTCTACGACGCCCGCCTGTACGGCGACATGGGCTTGCAGCTGGTGTTCATTACCGTCTCCGTGTGGGGCTGGTACCAATGGCTGTATGGGGGCGCCGGGCAGCAGGTGCTGGGCGTGACGCTGACCGCGCGCGCCGGCTGGTGGTGGGCCGGCCTTGGGTGGGCCGCCGGCTTTGCGCTGCTGGCGCTGTTCCTCAAGGCCTGGACCGACACCGACGTGCCCAACGCCGACGGCTTCCTGACCGCCGGCAGCCTGCTCGGTCAGCTCCTGCTGTCGCGCAAGAAGCTCGAGAACTGGCTGGTCTGGATCGTCGTCGATGTGCTCTATGTCGGCCTCTACCTGTACAAGGGCTTGATGTTGACGGCCATTCTGTACGGAATTTTCGTGGTGATGGCCTATATCGGCCTGCGCGCCTGGCGCGCCGTGGCGCAGCCGGCATGAGCGGCGTGCGGCGGGTGGCCGTGCTGGGCGCCGAATCGTCGGGAAAATCGACGCTGTGCGAGGCACTGGCGGCCCGCTACGACACGCTGTGGGTGCCCGAATACCTGCGTGAATTTGTCGACACCATGGGCCGGGTTCCGCAAGAGCATGAGCAATACCCGATTGCACGCACCCAGCGCGAGCGCGAGGATGCCGCGGCCGCGATCGCCACGCGCTGGCTTTTTTGCGATACGACGCCGCTCATGACGGCAATTTACAGCGGTCATTACTGGAAACGTGTTGACGAGCAACTCGCCGTTCTTGACAGGGAGCATAATTATGCCTATACGCTGGTCACGGCGCCCGACAGCCCGTGGGAGGCGGACGGGCTGCAGCGCGAGTCGGAAGCGGTACGCCAGCGCTGCCACCTGGAAGTGCTGGAAGTGCTCGCCGCGCGCGCCATTCCCTTCCTGCTGGTGAGCGGCAGCCTTGAACAGCGCATAGTGCAAGTGGATCGCATGCTCAACCTGTCGTCTTGCCGAGGTTTTTGATGAAGAACGTTCTCTGTCTTGTCGCGCTGTCCGCGCTGGCCAATTGCGCCAGCGCCGGCACCGGCTACTACCTGGTCTCGACCTACCCGAACGAAGGCGAACGCACGGTCGACTTCAAATACTGGAACGCCAAGCCGAGCGGGCGGCCACCGCGCAGTTCGCCCGAGCTGGGGTTGGGCTACAACGTCAACGGGCGCTGGTTCACCGAAGTGAGCGCATCGTGGTTCCAGCTCAGCCCGGGTAGCAACAAGCTGTCCGCGCTGGAGTGGCAGAACGACTTCATGCTGACGCAGGGGCAGTACCCGATCGACGTCGCATTGCACTCGACCATCGAGCGCGACCAGGACACGCACGGCCTCGGCCTCGAGATCGGGCCCGTGTTCCAAACCGAGATCGGCCGTACCCAGCTGAACCTGAACCTGTTTTTCGAACGCGACTACCGGGTCGAGGAAGTGACCGAGGTCGATTTCAAGTATCAGTGGCAGGTGCGCCAGCATTGGATGCGCAAGCTCGATGTCGGCCTGCAGGGTTTCGGCGAATTGGGAAAATGGAATGACTGGCTGCCGCGCGCGCAGCAGTCGCACCGCGCCGGCCCCGCACTGTTTGGCAGTTGGGACACGGGCGCGCACGAGCAGTTGAAGTATGAAGCTGCCTACCTGATCGGCAAGAATTCCGGGCACACGGCAAAGAGCGTGACGCTGCGCCTGCAGTACGCGTTCTAGGAATCGTGATTGAATCGAAGACCTGATGAATCGACAAACCGAATCATCGCAGGGTGGAAAAGGGCGAAGCCGCATTCGGCCATGTTGATGCAAACATGGCGCAATGCGCTTCGCTTTCCATGATAAATCGAATTCTCGCCAGGACAGGTCAGAAGTCGAACTGCGCCGATACCCGGTAGGTACGCGAGGCACCTGGCAGCAGGTAGCCGCCCAGCGCCGGCGTGACATCGCGCCAGTAGAACTTGTCGAAGGCGTTGTCCACGCCGGCACGGATCGTGGCCGCCGCGCCGGCCAGCCGGGTCGCATACGAGGCGCCGAAGTTGAACACGTGGTAGTCCGGCACCATCACCGTATTTTCGACATCGAAGGCCTTCTTGCCCGAATACTGCCACACGCCATTGACCTTCAGGCCGGGCAGGGCGGCGATGCTGTACTCGGTCCAGGCCGTCGATTTGAAGGCTGGTACATCGGTGACGCGCTTGCCGTCGATGCTGGCCTGGCCAGTGCCTTGCTGGCGCGTGTTGAGCGCCATCAGCGACAGGCTGTAGGCCAGGTTGGCGCCGGCCTTGCCCTGCGCCGCAAATTCCAGCCCGCGGTGGGTTTCTTCGCCGTTGCGCACGAAGGTGTTATTTGCCGGGTTCGTGTATTCGAGGCCCTTGCGAATTTCAAACAGCGCGCCCGACAGCATGATGTCGTTGCCGACGGCCGCCTTCAGGCCCAGCTCCACCTGTTTCGAGCGGCTCGGCGCGAGCGCCTGGTTTTCGTTGCTGGTCTGGAAAGGCGCCACGCCGCCATGCTCGAGTCCATGCGACAGCGAACCGTAGACAGTCAGCTCGCCGCCCGGCGTGAACACCAGCGCCACGCTCGGCAGCACGAAACCGGTGTCGGTCGGCGCCACCCCGAGTTCATTGCGCTTGACCTGCACATGGCGCAAGCCCGCATGCAGCTTGAATTGCGCGCTCAAGGCCAGGATGTCCTGCACGAACACGGCGCGCTCCTCATCCTTGCGCCGCTCGATCACCGGGCCGGTGTGCGGATTGCCCGGGGCCGGTGGCACGATCACGTTGTGGTAGATGTTCGACGAGCCGGCATAGTCGTACACATAGTCGCCGTACTTGTCGGTGTTCCGGTACAGCGAGACGCCGAGCGTGAGCTCATGGCGCAGCGCACCGGTGGCGAACTTGCCCTGCAACAGGGCCTGGGCGCCGAACGGCGATTTCGTCTCGCCCACGCTCTGGTAGTCATAGACGTCGTAGTCGCCGTTCGAGCAGAAGCCGGGATAGTAGCCGGCGCCCTCGTTGCTGCAGCCGTAAGGGAAAGCGGTGAAGTCGTCGCGCTTGAACTGATGCTGGTTCATGGCGGCGCTGGCATGCCAGGCGTTGTTGAACAGGTACTCGAAACGCAGGCCCAGGTTGCTGCTGCGGGTGTCCACCGGCTTGGCCCAGGGCTGGTCATTGAGCATCATGGCCGGCGACACATTGGTCGGCAGCGTCAGGTTGCGGATCAACTGGTAGCCGGGCACGGTCAGCTGCGACTTGTGCTGGTAATCCATGTCCAGCTGCAGCAGCGCCTGTGGCGTGAATTGCCAGTCGAAGGCCAGCGAGGCGAACTGGCGCTCGCCGTCGGCGCCCTTGACGTAGGAGCGCAAGCGCTCGCCGGCGGCATTGATGCGGTAGCCGAAGAATTTGTCGTCGCTGCGCCCGCCCAGGTCGACGGCGCCGTACACGGTGCCGCGTTCGCTGATGGCCGCCAGCACCGAGCGCAGCGGGGTGATGGTCGGACGCTTGCTGACGTAGTTGATGATGCCGCCGGGCGCCGCCAGGCCAGCCTGCAAGCCGGCCAGGCCCTTGAGCACTTCGATGCGTTCCTTGTTCTCGAGCGGGATCTGGGTATCGCCCGGAATCGCGAAGCCGTCCTTGCGGTAGCTCGAGGCGTTGTCGAGCGCGAAGCCGCGGATGGAAAACTGCTCCGCGTAGCCGACCGCGTTGTAGGCGTCGCCGACGCTGGCGTCGAACTTCATTGCGTCCGTGCTCTGGCGGATGCCCAGCTCGAGCATCTGCAGGCGGCCGATCGAGGTGATCGAGGCGGGCGTCTGCAGCAGCGGCGCATCGGAAAAGCCGCCCACGCTGGCGCGCTCGGCGGCGCCGGCGCGGCTGGCGCTGACGATCACTTCCGGCAGTTGTGGATCGGTGCTCTGGGCGTGCGCGGCGAAGGCGTGCGACAGGGCGAAGGCGAGAGTGGAATACTTCAGTGTTGGCGATGGCATGGTGTGCTCGTGACGTTGCGGTGAATTACCGGAACCAAGGCGGGAGCACACAAAGGAGGGACGAACTTTGCGCTTTCCTACGCTGGTATTATCCAGATCAGGTACGGAGGGTATTTCTCACCCAGAACAACGTTCCAGGACCCCTAGCGAGGCAAGAGTTTAACACGTTGAAACGAACGCTGCTTTTTCATGCGTGTGAAAATGACAAGTTCGCTGCCCCGGCCATAAGGCTCGCCTATCGAAGTTATTTATATTTCCAACTTGTGAATTTGGTAGCGACCGCGCAAAATCATTGACGGGGCGCCCGCGCCGGCGCCGATTTTCCTGTTTGAATACTTTCATTGGGAGACACGCATGACCACCCTCAAAGGCTCGAAAACCGAAGCAAACCTCAAGGCCGCCTTCGCCGGCGAATCGCAGGCGAACCGGCGTTACCTGTATTTCGCGAACAAGGCTGACATCGAAGGCCAGAACGACGTCGCGGCGCTGTTCCGTTCCACTGCCGAGGGCGAAACCGGCCACGCGCATGGCCACCTCGAATACCTCGAAGCGACGGGCGACCCGGCCACCGGCCTGCCGTTCGGCTCCTCGCGCTTGAACCTGCAGGCAGCCGTCGCCGGCGAAACCCACGAATACACCGATATGTACCCGGGCATGGCACGCGAAGCGCGCGACGAAGGTTTCGACGAGATCGCCGACTGGTTCGAAACCCTGGCCAAGGCCGAGCGCTCGCACGCGAACCGCTATACCAAGGCCTTGAACGAACTGGTCGACTGAACCATGGCGCAAGAGGGCAACCTGCAGGCGCCGACCCGGCACCCGCTCGACTGGACCAGTGCGGACTTCCACGACCGCCCGTCGCTGGACAAGGAAATGGAGCGGGTGTTCGACATCTGCCACGGTTGCCGCCGTTGCGTCTCGCTGTGCGGGGCATTTCCGACCTTGTTCGACCTGGTCGACAATTCGAGCACGCTCGAAGTGGACGGGGTCGACAAGAAGGATTTCTGGAAGGTCGTCGACCAGTGCTACCTGTGCGACATTTGCTACATGACGAAGTGCCCGTACACGCCGCCGCATCCGTGGAACGTGGATTTTCCACATCTGATGTTGCGCGCCAAGGCGGTCAAGTTCAAGGGTGGCGAGGTGGCGCTGCGCGATAAATTGCTCTCCAATACCGATGGCCTGGGCAAGCTGGCCGGGATTCCGGTGGTGACGCAGACCGTCAACGCCGTCAACAGGACCGGCTTTGCGCGCGCGGCGCTGGAAAACACGCTCGGCGTGGACCGCAAGGCCTGGCTGCCGCAGATGGCGGCGAAAAAATTCCGGCCCGGCGCGGCGCCGTCGAAAGCCTATCCAGTGATCGACGGCACGCTTACACCAGGCAAGGTGGCGGTGTTCTCGACCTGCTACGTCAACTACAACGAACCGGGTATCGGCCACGACCTGCTGGCCATCCTCGATCACAACGAGATTCCCTACGTGCTGGTGCAGCAGGAGGTTTGCTGCGGCATGCCAAAGCTCGAACAGGGCGATCTCGAAGGCGCGGCCGCCAAGAAAGCCATCAACCTGCCGCAACTGGCCAAACTGGCCAGGGACGGCTATGCGATCGTCACGCCGGTGCCGTCCTGCACCTTGATGTTCAAGCAGGAGCTGCCGCTGATGTTCCCCGGCTGCGCCGACACCCAGCTGGTCAAGCGCGCCATGTTCGATCCCTTCGAATATTTTGCGGCGCGGCGCCGCGATGGCTTGCTCAAAACCGACTTCAAGCAATCACTGGGCCGCGTGTCCTACCATGTGCCCTGCCACGCGCGGGTGCAGAACGTGGGCCGCAAGACGGCCGAGGTGCTGCAATGGGCGCCCGAGACGACACTGAACATCGTCGAGCGCTGTTCGGGACATGCCGGCACCTTCGGCGTGAAGAAGGAATTCCACGCCGTGGCCATGAGGATCGGCAAGCCCGTGTTCAAGGCGATGGCCAACCAGGATCCCCGCTATATCGCCTCCGATTGCCAGCTGGCCGGTCACCATATCGAGCAGGGCATGCAGGAGGCGGGACTGGCCAAGGCGCAGCTTGCCCATCCGATGACGCTGCTGCGCAAAGCCTACGACATCTGATCGGACTAACCATGATTAGCAAGGAAAGCCTGTTGACGCTGGAAGCCTATTCCAAGGCGCGCCCGGCCATGCGCAGCGCCGCCATCGAGCACAAGAAACGGCGCCTGGTGCAGCTGGGGAATCACCTGTCGCTGCTGTTCGAAGATGAGATCACGCTGCGCTACCACATCCAGGAGATGCTGCGCATCGAGAAGATATTCGAGGAGGAGGGCATCCAGGCCGAGATCGACGTCTACAACGCGCTGCTGCCAAGCGGCAGCAATTTGAAGGCCACCGTGCTGATCGAATACAAGGTCGAGGCCGAGCGGCGCGCCGCGCTGGCGCGCCTGATCGGCATCGAGGACCGCCTGTTCATCCAGGTCGAAGGCCAGGCGCGCGTGTATGCGATCGCCGACGAGGACATGGAGCGCGAGAACGCCGAGAAGACTTCGGCCGTCCATTTTGTGCGCTTCGAGTTCAGTGCGTCGATGAAGCAGGCGCTCAAGGGCGGAGCGCAGATGATGGTCGGCTGCGACCATCCCAATTACCCCGCGCACCTGGAGGAACTGGCGCAGGAAACGCTGGCGTCGCTGGTGGCCGATCTCGACTGAGCGGTCGAAAAAAAGCGTCCAAGGGTCAGGCCCCGGTTGAGATGGCGCCTGCGAACCGGGGTCAGACCCCCAACAGAAGAACCGGGGTCTGACCCCTTGGGCGATATCAGCCCGGCGGTGCAAAGTGCGCGCCGTTGGCCTACTTCTCGGCGACCGTTTTCATGTTGGCAAGGCCTTTTTCGAAATCCTTGCCAATCATCTTGTCCATGCTCACGAACACGCACATCAGCTTGGACAGGAAGGGCATCGGCCCCCGCATGTTCCAGTTCACGGTGGTGGTGTCGCCTTTGGTGTCGAGCGTGAACTCGGTCACGTTGTTGGCCTCAAAAGGCTTGAAGAAATCGAGCTTGATGGTCACATTGGTCGGCACCGTGACGGCGATCACTTCCATGCGGCCCGAGCCAACGTCATCGTTCCCGCTCCAGTCGTAGATGGCGCCATTGCCGTTCGTGCTGCCGCTGAAGGTGCGCTTCATTGCCGGGTCAAGGTGTTCCCATGGCGACCAGCTGCCCCATTGGTGGAAGTCGCTGATCAGGGGCAGGATTTTTTCTGCCGGCGCCTTGATGGCGATGCTACGCTTTACCGTGAAACTGTTCGGCTGCAAGAGCGCCATCACGAGGATGATGACGATGATGGCGGCCAGTCCAATGGCTATTTTTTTCAACATGGTGTCCCTCTGTAAATGGGTAGACTTGAGGCGGCAGGATGCCGTGACCGCAAGATTAGCATGATTGAAACGCGCAGTTCCTGAAAAATTCAAGGAGAACCCCAATGCCTTATCAGCTGTATTACTGGCCCGGCATCCAGGGCCGCGGAGAGTTCGTGCGCCTGGCGCTGGAGGAGGCCGGCGCCGCCTACGTGGACGTGGCGCGCGGCAAGCACGGCATGGCCAAAATGCAGGCCATGCTGGCCGCAGCCGAACTGCCGCCATTTGCGCCGCCGTTCCTGCGGGCGGGCGAACAATTGATCGGCCAGAGCGCCAACATCTTGCTGTTCCTGGGCGCGCGCCACGCCCTGGCACCGCGCGCGCAGGCGGGGCGGCTGTGGGCGCACCAGCTGCAACTGACCATCGCCGACCTGGTGGGCGAGGTGCACGACACCCATCATCCGGTGGGCACCACGCTGTACTACGAACAGCAGAAGAGGGAGGCGAAACGGCGCGCGGCGGAATTCACTGCCCAGCGGATGCCGAAGTTTTTCGACTATTTCGAGCGGGTGCTGAAGTTGCCCGCGCGGCGCGGCGGCTTCCTCGTCGGCAGCCGGCTCTCGTACGTCGACCTGTCGATGTTCCAGGTGATCGAGGGCCTGCGCTACGCGTTTCCGAAAGCGATGCGGCGCCTGGAGCCGGACTATCCGGGACTGGTCGGCCTGCACCAACGGGTGGCCACACGCGCGCGGATCGCCGCCTACCTGGCCTCGAAGCGGCGCATCCCGTTTAATGACGATGGCATTTTCCGGCATTACCCTGAGCTCGAACCTTGATTGTCAATACGACATAATAAATCGGATTTTCCCGCGCAAATTCGGTACGATCATGGGCACTTCGCCACTACCGGATATGAGCCATCATGAGCTATCGCCGACAATTCCTGATCAAGGCCCCGCTTGGATTATTAGGCGCAGCCGCCGCCGTCAAGGCCCAAGTGCCGGCCCCGCCGGCGGGCGCGCCGCCCACCTTCGGCGCCACGCCGGCGGTGGGGCCCGAAGTGGCCAGCGCCACCTTCGCCGAGGCGGAAAAGCTGATGCAGGTGACGCTGACGCCGGCCCAGCGCGCGATGGCAGCGCACAGCTGGCGCGTGTCGATGGCATCGATGATGGAGCGGCGCAGCGGCCCGAACAAGCTCGCGCTGGAACCGACGCTGGCGCCGGCGAGCCAGTGGAACCCGGTGCCGGTGGGTGTCAAGGCCGGGCCGGCGCGCGATCATTTCGTGCGCGGCAAGACCGATCCGGGAGCGCTGCCCTCGCGCGACGAAGACATCGCGTTCGCGCCCGTGACGTCGCTGTCGCGCTGGATCGAGCGGCGCCAGTTGACGTCGGAGCGGCTCACACGCATCTATCTGGGGCGCATCGTGCGCCACGACGCCAGTCTGCGCTGCGTGATCACGGTCACCGCCGAACATGCGCTGGCGCGAGCCAGGCAGGCCGACCGCGAAATCGCGGCCGGCAAATACCGCGGCCCCCTGCATGGCATTCCCTATGGCGTGAAGGACTTGCTCGACACCGCCGGGATTGCCACCACCTGGGGCGCCGAGCCGTTTCGCAACCGGGTACCGGGCACTGACGCGACCGTGGTGGCGCGCCTGAACGCGGCCGGCGCGGTGCTGGTGGCCAAGCTGAGCCTGGGCGCGCTGGCGCTCAACGATATCTGGTTCGGCGGCCAGACCATGAATCCCTGGCTGCTCGAGGAGGGCGCGTCGGGCTCGAGCGCGGGACCGGGTGCGGCCACCGCGGCCGGGCTGGTCGGCTTTTCGATCGGCAGTGAAACGGGCGGCAGCATCGTCAGCCCGGCCATGCGCTGCGGTGTCACCGGCCTGCGCCCGACGTACGGGCGGGTGCCGCGCGGCGGCGCCATGACGCTGTGCTGGTCGCTCGACAAACTCGGCCCGATGACGCGCAGCGTGGAGGATGCGATGCTGGTGCTGGCCGCCATCAGCGGTCCGGACGCGGCGGACCTGGCCAGCGTGCCGAGCAAGCTTGAATTTGACGCCGCGGCGCCGGTGCGCGGCCTGAAGCTCGGCTACCTGCCGGCCTGGATGAACGAAAGCCCGGCCACCGATGTCGACCGCGCCGCGCTGGCCAGCTGCAAGGCGCTGGGCATGGTGCCGACCCCGGTGAGCTTGCCGGACTGGCCGTACCAGACGCTCAATACGATCCTGTTCGCCGAGGGTGCGGCCGCGTTCGAGGAGATCACTTTGGACGGCCGGGTCGACCAGCTCAAGGTGCAGGTGCCGGACGCCTGGCCGAATCTGTTTCGCGAGGCGCGCTTCCTGTCGGCAGTGGACTTCGTTCAGGCCGACCGTATGCGGCGCAAGGTGGCCGCCGAAATGGCGCGCGTCATGGCTGGCGTCGACCTGTTGCTGGTGCCGTCGCTGCGCGACGAGATGCTGACGATTTCAAATTTCACCGGCCACCCTTCGCTGACCTTGCGCACCGGGACGGTCGAGGTGGGGCAGGCGCGCAGCGATTGGGCGCCCGACCCGGCCGCGCCGATGCCAACGTTTTCGCCGCCGCGCAAGGTGCCGCATGGCGTGACCCTGATCGGGCGCCTGTTCGATGAGGGGACCATCGCGCGTGCCGGCATGGCGCTCGAGCGCGCCGCGAACGTCGCCGGCCAGCGCCCGCCAGGGTTCTAGGCGCTGCGCTCTTGCGCCCTGCGAAACGATCAGGCTGCCGGTTTTTTCACCGTCGCGGCGTGTGCGGCGAGCAGTTCTTCCTTGCTGAGGAAGCTGTCGTGGTTGCTGTCGATCTTGGCGAACATGGCATGCGACGAGGCCACGTATTCTTCCACATTCAAGCTGCCGTCAGCATCGCTGTCGACTGCCTTGATCTTCTCGGCGGCGGGCAAGGCGGCGCTGCCCACTGGCTTGCCGGTGACGCGCTGGTAGGCTGCATCCATTTCGGCCGCGGTGAGCTTGCCGTCCTTGTCGGCGTCGAGGGTGGCGAACATCTGGCGTGCATGCTGCGCATACTCCTCGCTCGAGACCCGGCCGTCCTTGTTGGTGTCCATCTTCTTGAACTCGACTTCGGTCAGGTTCGGTTTTGCGGCGAGCGTAACGGTGGCGGCGGCAAGGCCGCTGCCGACGATGATGGCGCCGACGACGATATTTCGAATTGAAGTCATGTGATTCTCCTTTTGTAGCCCCCGATTGGCGAGCTTAACTGGCGTGCAGTGTAGCGAGCCGGGGTGCATGCTTCCGTGCGCGAACGCACGCAAGCATTGATTCACCGATTAGTTTCGGTTCGGATTGTTGGGATGGGCATCGTCGCGGTTGCGCACGCCATCGCCATCGTTGTCGCCGCGGCCCCACGCTCCGGCGCGACGGTGCCAGCTGCCGTCACGCTCTTCCCAGGCCGGTTGCTGGTAGACGTAGCCATTGCGTTCACGGATCCAGCTGCCGTTGACCCAGACGTGGCGGTTGTTGCGCCAGTCCCAGTTGCCGGCGACCCAGGTGTAGCCGTGGCGCGGCGCAGGAATGGCTTCTTCGCGCGGCGGCGGCGGTGCCACCCGGATAATCAGGGTGTCGGCCTGCGACGGCAGGGCGACGCTGGCGAGGGAGGTGGTGATCAAGGCGGCGAGCAGCAATTTTTTCATCATGATGAACTCCTTTTGGTGGGTGATGAGCCACTGTAGGCAGTTCAAGCTGTGCCGTATGTGCGGCACACAGCATAGCGGCGGGCGCCGCGCCTGGACTCAGGCCGGCTTGGCCGCCACCAGTTGCACTTCGATGTGGAAGCCGAAATGCAGCGCCGGCACCGGCACCACCGCGCGCGCCGGCTTGTGCGCGCCGAACACACGCGCGTAGACGCTGTTGAACGCGGCCCAGTTCTCCACGCCGACCAGATAGACCGTGCACTGCACCACGTCGTCGAAACCGCAGCCGGCCGCGCGCAGCACTTTTTCGCACTGGCCAAAGACCGATTCGCACTGGTCTTCGAAGCTGTGCACGGCCGGGTCGACCTGGGTCGGCGAGGGCAGGATGCCGGACAGGTAGACCGAGCCGTTTTCCTCGACCGCCTGCGAATAGTGGCCGCCAGGCGCCGGCAGCTCGGGCGATTGGATGTATTTCATGCGATGAACCTGGCGAACGAAGACAGGTCGACGTTGCCGCCGCTGACCAGGATGCCAACCCGCTTGCCTTCGATCGGCAGCACGCCGTGCAGCGCGGCGGCCGCGCCGAGGCAACCGGTCGGTTCGACCACCATCTTCATGCGTTCGGCGAAGAACTTCATGGTGGCGATCAGCTGGGCGTCGGAGACGGTGACGATGTCATCGACCAAGCGCTCGATGACGGCGAAATTGTGCTCGCCCACGTGGGTCACCTTGGCGCCGTCGGCGATCGTGTCGGGCACGCCGATGTGCACGATCTCGCCCTTGCGCAGCGACTGCTGGCCGTCGTTGCCCAGTTCCGGCTCGACCCCGATCACCTTGCACGAGGGGCTCAGCGCGGAGGCGGCCAGGGCGCTGCCGGCCAGCAGGCCGCCGCCGCCCAGGCATACCAGCAGCACGTCAAGCTGGCCGGCGTGCTCGAACAATTCCTTGGCGGCCGTGCCCTGGCCGCAGATCACGTCGGGATGGTCGTAGGGCGGAATCAGGGTCATGCCGCGCTCGCTGGCCAGGCGGCGTCCGATTTCCTCGCGGTTTTCCTTGTAGCGGTCGTAGATGATGATCTCGCCGCCGTATTCGCGCGTCGCCTGTACCTTCAGCTGTGGCGCGTCGTGCGGCATGATGATGGTCGAGGTGGTGCCAAGCAGGCTGGCCGAGAGCGCGATCGCTTGCGCGTGGTTGCCCGACGAGTAGGTCAGCACGCCGGCGCGGCGCTGCTCGTCGGAGAACCTGGAAATTGCATTGTAGGCGCCGCGGAACTTGAAGGCGCCCATGCGCTGGTAGTTCTCGCATTTGAAAAACAGCTGGGCGCCCGTGCGCTGGTCGGCCGTGCGCGATGTCAGTACAGGGGTGCGGTGGGCGACGCCCTCGATGCGGGCGGCGGCTTGTTCGATGTCGGCGTAGGTGAGCATGGTCGGTGCGGGTCGGGGCTGGAGCGCACAGTATAGCGGCTCGCCATCCGAATGGCGCAAGGCGCTGCGTTTTTCACGTCGTCGTTCCCGCCCGCGCCGGAACGACAGAATGGGAAGCGCAATCGGCCGGATCAGTCGAGGGAAGGCAGCGCGATCTGGATCTGCAGGCCGCCGCCGTCGCGGTTGCTCACCTGGAGCTCGGCGCCGTGCCGGTTCAGGACCCGATCGACGATCGCCAGCCCCAGTCCGGCGCCGTTGGCCTGGCCACGCGCCGAATCGAGCCGTGTGAACGGTTTGAGCAACTGTTCGATCTGGTCGGGCGGCACGCCGACGCCATGGTCCTGCACCGTGATGAGCACGCGCTTGCCGTGTCCGCTCATCTTGATGCGGCAGCCGATGTCGATCTCGGTCAGCTCGCTGCCCGGCGTCCTGCCGTAGCGCCGCGCATTCTCGATCAGGTTGTTGAGCACGCGCCGCAGGTCGGTCTCGTTGCCCAGCACTTGCAGGCCAGGCGCGAGCTCGGTGCACAGCTTCATGCCCGGAATGCGCGCGGCCGTGCGTGCGCAGTCCTCGAGCAGGGCCGAGACGTCGATTGGCACGAAGCTGGCTGCCTCGGTCGGCTTGGCATAGTCGAGGAACTGGCCGATGATGGCGTCCATCTGGCCGATGTCGGACTGCATGCCGTCGCGCGCCTCGGGCGAGAGTTTGGCCATCTCCAGCTCGAGCTGCATGCGCGCCAGCGGCGTGCGCAAGTCGTGCGAGATGCCCGCCAGGATCACCGCGCGGTCCGATTCGACGCGCTGCAAATCGTCGACCATCTGGTTGAAGCTGCGGTTGGCCTCGATGATTTCGAGCGAGCCTTTCTCCGGCAGCGGGTCGGGCCGCTTGCCCTGGGCGATCGCGCGCGCGGCCGCCGTCAGGCGCGCCAGCGGCAGGTTGACCAGGCTCGAAATGAGCGCCGCCCCCAGCACCGAGAGCACCCCGACCACCGTGGCCCAGCCCAGCCACTGCACCCCGGACAGGCCCTCGATGCGTTCGCGTTCGAGCATCAGCCAGTATTTGTCGTCGTCGATCTTGAAACTGATCCAGAAGCCGGTGGTGCCGTTCACGCGCCCCGAGAACAGGGTGTCGGAGCCGAGCTTGGTCCTGACCAGGGCTGCGATCTCGGGCATCAGGGGGGTGTCGGGCGGTGGATCGATGCTGTTGCTGCTGTCGAGCGGGAGAATGCGGATGCCCTCGTTGCTGACCAGGTCGAACAACAGTTCGCGCCGCAATTCCGGCGCCGAGTGGGTCAGCGCCGCCTTGGTGATGGTGACCACCGAGATCACCAGTTCGGCCGTCTGCTGGACCTGCGGCCCGCGCTGCACCACGCTGATCATGCCGATCCAGGACGCCATCGAGAGCGTGGTGAGAATGCCGAGCAGCAGGAAAGTGCGCCAGAACAGGCCGCTCCTGAGGCCTTTCATGCGGCCCGCCCACGGAGGCATGGCGTCGTTCACTAGCGCGGCTGGCCTTCGGGAATGAACACGTAGCCCAGGCCCCACACGGTCTGGATGTACAGCGGCGACGAGGGATCCGGTTCGATCAGCTTGCGCAGGCGCGAAATCTGGACGTCGAGGCTGCGGTCGAACACTTCATACTCGCGCCCGCGCGCCAGTTCCATCAGTTTTTCGCGCGACAGCGGCTGGCGCGCGTGGCGCGCGAACACCTTCAGCACCGAGAATTCGCCCGTCGTCAGCGGCACCGTCTCGCCGTCCTTCTTGAGCGTGCGGGTGCCCAGGTCGAGCACGAAGTGGCCGAACTCGAACGATTGCGGGGTTTCCGACGGCGCCCCCGGGATCTCGTCGGGGCCGCGGCGGCGCAGCACGGCGCCGATGCGCGCGACCAGCTCGCGTGGATTGAAGGGCTTGGGCAGGTAGTCGTCGGCGCCCATTTCGAGGCCGACGATGCGGTCCACATCCTCGCCCTTGGCAGTGAGCATGATGATCGGTGTCTGGTCGCCGGCGCCGCGCAGGCGCCGGCAGATCGACAGGCCGTCCTCGCCCGGCAGCATCAGGTCGAGCACCAGCAGGTCGTAGCGCTCGCGCAGCCACAGCTTGTTCATCGCCGTCGCGTTTTCGGCCGTCACGACGGCGAAGCCTTGCTCGGTCAGATAGCGGCGCAGCAGGTCGCGCAGGCGCACGTCGTCGTCGACGACCATGATCTTGGCCGCGTGGCCGTTCGCGCCAGGCGTTGTATTGTTGCCCGTATTGGGTGTCGTCGATGCGTTCATATGGCTGTCAGATTTGTCATATTCATGTCGCTATGGTAACGTCTTATCGCCCGTGATACAGCCACGCGACAAAGGCATTACAAAGTGTTACAAACTTTACCCATTTCGCCTTATACCCCTTTGCAATTGGTCATACACTGGGGGCAAGCGAAATGAAGCTTATCTGTTTATCCGGCATCGCGGAAGAGGAACACAATGAATATCGTGCATGACAAAAAACACGCAGCAGCAAGCGCGCCTTTTTGCGGCCGGTATTGCCTCGTGCGTCGCGTGGTGTTCGGCTGTGCGCTCTGTTGCGCCAGCCTGGCGCCGGCGCTCGCCGGTCCCGCCGAGAAAGAGCGCGAGGCGCCCCAGCGCAATGGCCAGGCCCATGAGCGGGTTCCGGCGCGCGAAAACGTGCGCACCGAGCGGCCCCAGCAGCAACCGGCCGCGCGTCCGGCCGAGGCCGCGCGCAGCGATCCCCGCCAGTTCGACCCCCGCAGTTTCGACGCGCGCGCCGACGAGCAGCGCCGCATGCAGCAAGCCCAGCAAGACCAGGCGACGCGCAACAACGAGGCCTTCCGCCGCAGCGGCCGCCTGACGCCCGATGAGCGGCGCGACCTGCGCCGCCAGATCAATGAAGCGGGCCTCGATATCTATCCGAACACCCCCCGCCGCTGATGCAGCACGGCCCGCCAGGGCCGTTTTCCCCGGATTTTTCACTTTTGAACGTGCCGGCCCCAACGATGTTGGGGCTGGCTGTGACAATTGTTGAGAATTGAGCGCGCACTTGTTTATTTACATCGAACAACATGGTACGCTAGGAAACTGTACCTCCGCGAAACTATGATTGTCGCGTGTATAAGTCTAGACAAGCTTGATTTGGAGTACGCCCCGTGTCGATCGAAACTGCAGTTGCACCACCCCAGAGAGCGCCCGCCATCGGCGGGCTCGATGGCGTGGCGCTCGAACAATGCATCGTCAAGCGGCGCGACGGCGTGTTCGCCGACCCCACGGTGCTGGGGGCGACCTTCCAGAGCGCGGTCGAAAGCGTTTTTTCCAAGAACAGTTACTTTGTCGGCATCGACTACGCGGTCCTGATCAAGGCCATCTTCAATTGTGGCCCGGACTTGCCGCGCTCGGCCAGCGGTGAACTGCTGGTGCGCATCGCCTCCGACATCGTCGAGTTCAACCCGGCGCGCCGCAGCCTGTACAAGGCGGTCAAGATCAATGATGGCCAGGCAGAATACTATTTCGAGCCGGTGTACCTGGCCGACCCAGCCGATCCGGACAGTGCCGGCTTGCCGGCCCAGCTCGATGTCGACGAGTTCGTCGCCGACATGTGGCTCAAGGGCATACGTTTCGGCCTGGACATCGGGGCCGTGAAGGCGGCCATCGGCTCGGGCAGGAGCGAGCGGGTGACCGTGGCCAGGCGACTCGACGCGGTGCCGGGCCAGAACGCCCACATCATCGAAGTCTCCGAGCACCTGCACCGCAGCGACGCGCCGCGCCAGCTGGCCAACGGCAAGCTCGACCTGATGGCTTTCCAGAACCGCTTTCCGCAGATCCAGCAGGGCGTCAAGCTGCTCAAGAAGGTGCCGCGCGCGCCCGGCACCACCGGCTACGAGCTGTCGGGCATGCCGATCGAACCGGGTACGCCGGAAGACATCGAACTGGCGCCGATGGCCGGCCAGGGCACCATCATCGAGCGCACCGGCGAGGGCGAATTCCTGGTCTCGCGCCAGGCCGGTTTCCTGAACGTCAACACCGAGTCGCACCAGATCTCGGTCGACGACAAGATCGTCAGCCGCGACGGCGTCAGCGCGCGCACCACGGGCAACCTGCAGCTGACGGGCGACTACGAAGAATTCGGCGAAGTCCAGGAAAAGCGGGTGATCGAAGGCGAGGGCATCACAATCCACGCCGACGTGTTCGGCAACATCATCTCGCGCGGCGGCACCGTGCTGCTGAACCGCAACCTGGTCGGGGGCAGCGCCCACAACGCGCGCGGCGACATCCGGGTCAAGGGCATCGCCTCGGGCGCGGTGGTGCAAACGAGCCAGGGCGAGGTGCACATGCAGCGCGCCGAGAGTTGCATCATCTCCGGCACCCGGGTCGTGATCGAACATGCCACCAATTGCGAGATCATGGCCGAGGAGGTGGTGATCAAGCAGGCCGAGGGCTGCGCCATCGCCGCGCGCAAGGTCACGGTCGAGCTGGCCGGTCCGCGCAAGCAAAGCGAGATGGTGGTGTTTTCCCTGCGTCCGGACAGCGCCCGGGTCGACGAAGTGATCGGCCTGATGAACGCCCGGGTGGCCGAGTTTGGCCAGCTGGCCGAGCGCCGCAAGGCCGACATGGAGGCGCTGACAAGCCAGCCGGACGTGCGCAAGTACGTGATGCTGGCCTCGAAGATCCGCAAGAAGGAGCTCATTCTCACGCCCGAGCAGGTGCCGCAATTCCAGAAGATGGCGGTGGCGGTGGGGCCGGCCTTGAAGGAAATCGCCAAGGTCTCGCTCGAGGTGAAGGCGGCCGAGACGGAGCAGCAGGCCGGCGCGGCCCTGGTCGGCCAGCTGATGCAGCAGCGCAGCGATAGCGAAGGCGTGAGCAGCGTGGCGCTGCATGCGCTGTCGGGCGACACCGTGGTACGCATCCTCAATTTCAATCCGGACGGCTCAAGCACCTACGATTTGCCGCCCAAGGACATCAAGACGCGCCTGCGCGCCAGCGGCGCCGGCGGCAGCGTGATCTACGCCGGCAGCTGCGGTCCCGTCACCTGGAACAGCGACGAACTGTAGCGCCCGGGCCGGCGTCGTCCATCCATGGTTCAATGAGTTTCTGGTATCCCGGGCTGACAAAACGTAGGGTGTTGAAAAGCGTCGCGCATTCCACCATGCACGCGTCAATGTGGCGCATTCATGGTGGAATGCGCTTCGCTTTTCCACCCTGATATGTATTGACCAGTCAAGATGTT
>JAZJYV010000076.1:0-5920 GCA_040390195.1 Pseudomonadota bacterium
GCGGTTTTCGATGCGCGATGACCAGGGCAGCAGTGCGCTGGTCATTGGCGAGCAGGAAGTGAACACCTCGCTGCAGCCGCTGGCGGCCGGGAGCTCCCTGTTGCATTGCGACGGACGGGCGCTGGAGCTGACGATCCGGGGCGATGCGCAGCAGGTCGAGCTCGCCAGTGCGCTGGGCAGCAGCGTGTTTACGGCGCAACCCTATCTGGGGGGCGCCGCCGGTGACGCCGCAGCCGACGGTCAGTTGGGCGCGCCGATGATGGGCAAGGTGGTCGCGGTCAAGGCAGCGGTCGGCGAGACGGTCGCCCTCGGCCAGACCGTGATCGTGCTTGAATCGATGAAGATGGAGCTGCACGTCACGGCGCCGTTCGAAGGCAGCGTGAGCAGCCTGCGCTGCCGAGTGGGCGATATGGTCGAGCGCCACCAGGTGCTGGCCGAAGTCACCGCCGCTTGATTTCCGAGGAGTTTTACCATGAGTGATTTACCTGCATCCGTCGAGTTCCATGAGGAAGGTCCGCGCGAGGGCTTCCAGATGGAGCAGCAAACCTATCCGCTGGCGGATCGCGCCGCGCTGATTGACGCGTTGGCGGCCTCGGGCCTGAAGCAGATCCAGGTGGCGTCCTTCGTCAGTCCGCGTGCGGTGCCGCAGATGGCCGACACGTCCGAGTTGTTTGCCGCCATCGTCAAGCGTCCCGCCACCCGCTACACGGCGCTCTGGCTCAACGACAACGGCTTCGAGCGGGCGCGCGCCTGCGAACAGGTGGACCTGGACGGCAAGCTGATGTTCTACACCACCGAGCCGTTTTCGCAGCGCAACAACAATTGCAGCGTGGCCGAGATGCGCGAACGCCAGCTCGGCTGGCTGGACCGCTACATCGCCCTAGGCATTCCGGTGGAGAAGGCCTACGTGATCACGGCTTTTGGCTGCAATCTCGGTGGCGCCGTGCCGCTGTCGGTCCTCACCGATCAGGTCCGCTGGCTGGTCGATGCCTGCGCCGACCGGCGTGTGCCGCTGCCGGCGGTCTACTTGGCCGACACCATGGGCTGGGCAAATCCCGAAGAGATCAAGCGCCGCGCCGGCGCGGTACGCGAAATCGTGCCGGAGGCCCGGATCGGCCTGCACCTGCACGACACGCGCGGCACCGGCGGTGCCAACGTCTATGCCGCCTTGCAAATGGGCGTGCGGCTGTTCGACAGTTCGGTCGCCGGTCTGGGCGGCTGTCCGTTCGCGGGTCACACGCACGGTGGCGCGGCCGGCAATATCTGCACCGAAGACATGGTGTTCATGTGCCAGGAACTGGGCATCGAGACCGGCATCGATTTAGAGGTGCTGATCGAGGCGTCCCTTCTGGCCGAACGCGTCATCGGCCGCACCCTGTCGGGCCATGTGATGCACAGCGGCTCGCTCAAGGGATTTCGCGCCGGCCAGCGAATGCAAGAGATTTGTGGGGCGGTGCGCTGAATCACATGACAAGGAGAAGGTCATTGGTCGAGTACAGGACAAGGTCATTCTGGTGACGGGCAGTGCGATGGGCATGGGCCAGGTCCATTGCGAGCTGCCTGTCGCGGACATGAACGCCGGGATTGGCGAAACCGTCGCGGCGGGCGTTCGCCAGCGCGGCGGAGTGGGACCGCATGTTCAACGTCAACGTGCGCTACCCCTTTTTCGGCACGCGGACGGGGGTGCCGACGATGAAGCAGGCAGGTGGTGGCTCGATCATCAACATCCTGTCTATCTACGGCCGTTAGGCGCACCCTGTGCCTATGGGGCTTCCAAGGCCGAGGTACGGCTGTTCAGTATGGCCAGCGCGCCCTATCTCGCCCCTTTCAATATTCGTGTCAATTCGGTTCACCTTGGGGCCATCGAGACGCCGATGACAAAGGACTTGTTGAGCGATCCGGCCGATCACAAATCGCTGCTCGGCACCACTCCAATCGGGCGGGCGGTGCAGCATCAGGAAGTGTCGGCGGTGGTGCTGTTCCGGGGCCTCCGATGAGTCGTCCACCGTCATGGGTGCCGAGTTGGTGGTCGATGGTGGCTACGCCGCGGTCTGACCGCGCTTCAAAGGACGAAACAGGATGTCCGTGATTCAAACGCTGGTCGATGTGCAAGGTCCGGGCTTCCGCGACAACCTTGCACACCACGCGGGTCAGATCGCTCTTCTGCGCGCACGCCTGGCCGAGGTGGCCACCGGCGGGCGCGACGCGCACATCCAGCGCCACCGCGAGCGCGGCAAGCTGCTGGTGCGCGAGCGCATCGACTTCATCGTCGATGACGGCAGCGCCTTCCTGGAACTCTCGCCGCTGGCGGCCTGGGATCAGTACGGCAACGAGGTGCCGGGTGCGGGCATCGTCACCGGCGTCGGCATGGTGGCCGGGCGGCCCTGCATGTTCATTGCCAACGATGCCACCGTCAAGGGCGGCTCGTTCTTCCATGAAACCGTCAAAAAACACATACGGGCGCAGGAGATTGCCCAGCGCCTGCGCCTGCCTTGCCTGTACCTGGTGGATTGCGGCGGCGCCTTTTTGCCGGAGCAGGACCGCGTGTTTCCCGACAAGGACCACTTCGGCAACAGCTTCCACCGCCAGTGCCGCATGTCGCAGGCTGGCCTGCCGCAGCTCTCGGCCGTGTTCGGCGGTTGCACCGCGGGCGGCGCCTACATTCCCGCGCTGTCGGACGAAGTGGTGATGGTGCGCGGTAACGCACGCATTCATCTGGGTGGCCCGTCCATCGTCAAGATCGCGATCAACGAAGTGGTAGACGGCGAAACCCTGGGCGGCGCGGAGATGCACAGCCGTGTCTCCGGTGTCAGCGACCACCTGGCCGAGGACGAGCATCAGGCGCTGGCCGTGCTGCGTCAGATCGTTGCTAGCCTGCCGCCCGAGCCCCCCATGGTGCCGCCGCTGCCGCCCAGCGCACCTCGGCACGACCCGCGCGAGCTCGACGGCATCGTGCCGGTCGACCCCAAACAGCCCTACGACGCGCGCGAAATCATTGCGCGGCTGCTCGACGGCAGCGCTTTCCATGAATTCAAACCGTTGTGGGGAGATACGCTGGTGACCGGCTTTGGCGCGATCCACGGCCAGCCAGTTGCCATCCTCGCCAACAACGGCGCGCTGCTGGCCGAGTCGGCCCTGAAGGGCGCGCATTTCATCGAACTTGCCAACCAGCGCGGCATGCCGCTGCTGTTTTTGCAGAACATCCCGGGCTTCATGGTCGGCACCGAGGCCGAGCGTGGCGGTATTGCCAAGCACAGCGCCAAGATGGTGTATGCCATGGCCTGCGCGCGCGTGCCCAAGCTCACGCTGGTGGTTGGCGGCTCTTACGGCGCCGGCAACTACGGCATGTGTGGCCGCGGCTTTGATCCCGAATTCCTGTTCGCCTGGCCAAGTGCCAGAGTTGCCACGATGAGCGCCGACATTGCCAGCAACGTGATGGTCGAGCTGGCGCGCTCCAACCTGCGCGGCCCGGCTGATGCGGCGCGGCTGCTGGATACCGAACGCAAGGTGCGCGAGCAGTACGCGCGCCAGAGCGACCCCTACTACGCCACCTCCCGGCTGTGGGACGACGGCCTGATCGAACCCTCGGCCTCGCGCGACGTGCTGGGCCTGGCGCTGGCGCTGGCGGCGCGCCGTGCGCTGCCGAGTACGGCAACCCCTGTTTACCGCATGTAAGGGAACCTCTATGAACACCCCCACCTACGAGACCCTGCAACTGGTCGTCGACGCGCGCGGCGTGGCCCGCCTCACGCTCAACCGCCCCGACACCCACAACGCGCTCAACGCCACCCTGATCAGCGAGCTGCGCCGTGCCGTCGATTGGCTGGCCGTAGCGCCGGGCGTGCGCGCGGTGGTGCTCACCGGAACCGGCAAGACCTTTTGCGCCGGTGGCGACCTGGGCTGGATGCAGGACAACATGAAAAAGAGCCGGGCCGAGCGCGTGGGCGAAAGCGGCGATCTGGCGCTCATGCTGCGCGCCCTGAACGAGCTGCCTATGCCCGTCATTGGCCGCATCAATGGCCCCGCGTATGGCGGCGGCGTCGGCATGATCTCGGTCTGTGACATCACGATCGCGGTCGATACCGGCATCTACTCGCTGACCGAGGTGAGCCTGGGCCTGCTGCCGGCCAATATCGCGCCCTACGTCGTGGCGCGCATGGGTGAAGCCAACGCCCGGCGCACCTTCCTGACGGCGCGCCGCATGAGCGCGGCAGAGGCGCAGCGCCTGGGCCTGCTCTCAGAAGTGGTGGCGGCCGATCAGCTCGACGCGGCCATTGAACGCGAACTCGCCGACCTGCTGCAGTGCGCGCCCGGCGCGGTGGCGGCCACCAAGAAGCTTGTGGCCTATGTGCAGGCGCACGATCTGCCCACCAACATGATCTACACCGCTGACAAGCTGGCCGACGCCTGGGAAACCGAAGAAGGGCGCGACGGCATTGCAGCCTTTTTTGGCAAGCGGCTGCCGGTGTGGCGGCAGGTCTGAGTGTTGGCATGAAGGCGTGCGACTGATGTTTAACACCCTCCTGATTGCCAATCGCGGGGAGATCGCCTGCCGCATCGCCCGCACCGCGCGCCGCATGGGCTTGCGCACGGTGGCGGTCTATTCCGACGCCGACCGCGAAGCCCTGCACGTGGCCCTGTGCGACACGGCCGTGCGCATCGGAGCACCGGAGGCCGCGCGCAGCTACCTCGATGCTGCGGCCATCGTGGCTGCGGCGCGTGCCGCCGGTGCGCAGGCCATCCATCCAGGCTACGGCTTTTTGTCGGAAAGCCTGGCCCTGATTGACGCCTGCGAAGCCGCCGGGCTCATTTTTGTGGGTCCCTCGCGCGAGGCGATCCGGCGCATGGGCTCGAAGATCGAATCCAAGCGCATCGCGCTCGGAGCCGGCGTGCCGGTGGTGCCGGGCTACCACGCCGACGACCAGGACTCTGCGGTCTTGCAGGCGGCGGCCGGGGGCATCGGCTACCCGGTGCTGATCAAGGCCTCGGCCGGCGGCGGCGGCAAGGGCATGCGGGTGGTGCGCAGCGCGGCTGACTTCTCGGACGCGCTGGATACCGTGCGACGCGAAGCGAAGGCTTCGTTCGGCGACGACCGCGTGCTGCTGGAACGCTACCTCGACGAGCCACGCCACCTCGAAGTGCAGTTGCTGGGCGACAAGCACGGGCATCTGGTCCATTTGTTCGAGCGCGAATGTTCGATCCAGCGCAACCACCAGAAAGTGATTGAGGAAGCGCCCGCGCCGCACCTGCCTCCCGCCGTGCGCGAGGCCCTGTTTTCGCACGCACTGACGATCGGGCACGCCATCGGCTACGACAGCACCGGCACCATCGAGTTCATCCACGACAGCCGCAGCGGCGACACCTTCTTCCTGGAAATGAACACCCGGCTGCAGGTCGAGCACCCGGTGACCGAGTTGACGGTCGGTATCGATTTGGTCGAATGGCAGCTGCGGGTGGCCACTGGTGAGCCGCTCGGCTTCGCCCAGCCGGACCTGTCGCAGCGCGGCTGCGCGATCGAGGCGCGTGTCTGCGCGGAGAATCCGGCGGCGGGTTTTGCGCCCGAGATCGGCGCCCTGATCGACTACCGCGAGCCGCGCGGCGAGGGCGTTCGGGTCGACAGCGGCGTGCGCAACGGCAGTCAGGTGACGCCTTATTACGACTCCATGCTGGCCAAGGTAATTGCCCATGCCGACGACCGGCCGACCGCCGCACGGCGGCTCGCCACGGCATTGGACGACACGGTGCTGCTCGGCGTGCACTGCAACCTCGGTTTTCTGGCCGATCTGCTGCGCCATGACCACTTCGCGCAAGTACTCACCACACATTACATCGAACGCGCCTTTCCCACAGGCTGGCAGCCGCGCACGGACGATGGGCTGGCCATCGCCGCTGCCGCCGTGCACGGCGTGCTGATCAAACA
>JAZJYV010000077.1:0-11765 GCA_040390195.1 Pseudomonadota bacterium
TCGCCGGGCCGCATGACCACGTCGTTAAATGCGACAACTAGCTTGACACTGACCGCAACCGGGGTCAGACCCCCAACAGAAGAACCGGGGTCAGACCCCTCCCGGCCCCGCCTTGCCCCTGTACGCGGTGGCGCTGGGCTCATTGGCCGGCATAGCCTGCTCGTAGGGGTCAGACCCCGGTTTTTCCGTTGGGGGTCTGACCCCGGTTTGCAGGCGTCGTCGCAACCGGGGTCAGACCCCCAACAGAAGAACCGGGGTCAGACCCCTCCCGGCCCCGCCTTGCCCCTGTACGCGGTGGCGCTGGGCTCATTGGCCGGCATAGCCTGCTCGTAGGGGTCAGACCCCGGTTTTTCCGTTGGGGGGTCTGACCCCGGTTTGCAGCTGCCCCCTACGGTGCTGGCGAGCCGATCTCCACGCTGAGCAATCCCAGCCCCAGCAGGCGCGTATCCTCGGAATGCCCCAGCTGCTTGGGCGAAACCGGTTGCGGCACTTCGATGACGATGGCGTCCTGCAGGCCGTCGGTCTCGAAGCGCATGAAAACGTCGCCCGGCAGCGTGCCGATCTTGAAGCGCCGCTCCTCGCCACCGACCCGCACAATGAATTCCTGGCCGGCATTTGGGCCGTAAGCTTGCGCATTGAGCAGCACATTCAAATGCCTTGGCAGCGCCGCCCTGAAATGCAGCACGACCTGCTTCGCGCTCGACCAGCGCCCCCACGGCTCGGCGTTGCCCATGCCTTCCACGCGGTCGATCACATCGTTCTTCATCGCTTGCGACAGCGTGGCCACGGCCAGCGGGCGGTGCGTTGCAGTGACGGGTACGAGCACGAAATCGGGCTGCACGACGACCGGTTTGAGGTCGGCCGGCAGCGCGTGCGGGCCGATCAGCAGCAGCCACTTCTTGCGCACCGGCAGACGCTCGATCCCGAACGGCTCGCCATCGGGCAGGTCGATGTAAGTCGAATCCTTGCTGTCGATGTGATACTTGGTGCGCATCAGCCCGGGCAGGCCGCTGCCGGCCACCGCGACGTCGCCGCGCTCCTCCGGCTTGACATAGTCGCGCACGAACAGGCCGGCCGTATCGAACAGGTTCGGCTTGGCCACTTGCGCCAGGAATTGGGTTACCGCCTCGTTGCCCAGATAAGTCAGCGACGGCACCATCACGAAGATGAACAGCTGCGCCGCCAATCGCTTGCGCAGCGCCCACAGCGCCAGGATGGCCAGGTTCAGTAGCACGATCTCGCGCCCGTAGCGGCTCGTCAGGTCGAGCGCCATGATTTCGGGGCCGTCCACCATCGAGAAGAAATAGGTCGGCAGTTTCAGCACGCCGGCCACGCTGGCAGCCATCAGCAGCCCCGCCACGCACCACGCCAGCAGGGGCCTGGCGGCGCGCTGTGGCGCACCAATCGCGGCGGCCCCCACGATGCACAGCAGCGGGAAGGCGAAGTTGTAGTAGCGCAGATGCAGGCGCACCGCCTCGCGCGGACCGTGGTCGACGATCGAGGCGGTGTACATGATCGTCATGGCCAGCGCCGCGCCCAGCATCAGGAAGGTGTACAGGTACAGCGCGGTGAGCTTGTCGCCCGCTTCGGCGCGCGCGGCACGGCTGAACAGGGCGCGACCCAGCACCGCCATCGGCAGGCCGAACAGGATCGCCAGCGTCATCAAGTGGCCGCGCGCGTTGATGAAGGCCGGTGCCATCAGCCTGGCCAGCGGCGCCTGTGCGGTGCCGGTCGCCTGGTTGCCATAGAAACTGCCGAACAGGTGCAAGCCGTCGCCGCCGGCAATTGCGTAGCCGACGCCGAACTTGACGCCCAGCGACGCGGCCAGCGCCAGCAGTGCCGAGGCGGCGCCGATCCTAATCCATGCGCCCTGGCGCTGGTTGATCCAGGCAACATAGACGGTATACAGGCACATCGAAGGAATCAGGAACAGGGCGTGCACCTTGATCAGGGACATCACCCCGAGCAGGACCCCGGTGAGCAGGGAAAAGCGCGCCCAGTGCATGCCGCTGTGTCCCAGTGCGACCCAGCTGAGCACGAAGAAGGCGAAGTAGTAGAGCGTCTCCGGCATGAAGAAGGCCGTGTATTCGCCGATCGGCGCGCACAGGCACAGCAGGCTGACGAACACGGCCAGCGCCTTGCCGCAATAGCGCTGCGCAATCAGGTACAGCAAGGGCGCGGCGCCGACGAAGGACAGGGTGTTGAGCAGGCGCGCGCAGTCGAGGAAGCCGGTGCCGCAAGCGTTCGTGACGCGGAACAGGGCCAGGTACAAATAAGATGGAATGCTCGACTCGGCCAGCGCGCCCAGGCGCGACAGGCTGCTGTACAACATCTCGTCGGCGAACACCGCCGGATACAGGCCGGTGTTGCGCAGCACCAGGAAGGCAAACAGTGCGGCCATGCCGCCAGCGAGGCAGAATTCCCAGCGCTGGCGCTTGAACAGCCCCCCGCGTAGGCGAGAATCCATGCTGCGCGCCTCCTGTGGCGCGGGAACGACGGGAGGAGACACTATGCTCATTGTTTGAAGACCCAGAATTTACCAAGCAGGAAGCCGTTGACCGGCACGATGAACAGGGCGACGATTTTGCCCGCGATCGGCGGCACCAGCAGGTGCACGGCCAGGCTGACGCAAGCCAGCGTGATCAGGTAATTCAGGCCGACCACGCACATGTAGCGCAAGAATACATGGTGCGTCATCGCGCTGCGAAACGTCAGGCGCGCATGGAAGCTGAAATTGAATACCAGGCCGACGCCGAAACCGGCCGACGTGGCGAGCACGAAATTCACGCCGTTCCACAGCAGCAGCTGCAGCAGGCCAACGTCGACCAGCGCGCTGAGCACACCCCCGGCCAAGTACATCAGGAACTGGCGATGGCGCGCCAGCAGCTCAACCATGCGAGGTCCGCGACCAGATCGTTTTATGGATCGGCCGGCGCGGCACCGAGGCGATGTCATAGGCCAGGAAGGCAAGCACCAGCTGTACGCCCATCAGCACCGGCAGTGCCGCGACCATGACGGTGCCGGCCGGCGTGGCGATCTGTGAGCGCGCCGATTCGAGCCAGTGGGTGATGCCAAAGACGCTGCCGAAGGTAAGCAGGCCGACGCCCAGCGGCAGCTCGATCGAGGCGAGCGACATATTGCGCAGATAGTAGTTGTAGAACACGCGCTTGAAGAAATTGCGCACGTGCTTGGCCATGAACTCGGTGACGATGCACGAAATTTTCAGGTTGCTCACTTCGTCGCCGTACACCGCGTCCATCGGCACGTCGACCACCACCGCGTGCAGGGTGTTGAGGCGAAACAGCATGTCGGTTTCGAAAAAATAGCGCCGGCTGATCTTGTTAAACGGCAGATGGCGCGCGGCGTCGGCGTGGATCGCGGTGAAGCCGTTGGTCGGATCGAACACGTCCCAGTAGCCCGAGGAGACCTTCGACATCAGCGACAGGACGGCGTTGCCGAACAGGCGCATCGGCGGCATGGTGCGCAGTTGTTCGAGGTCGAAGAAGCGATTGCCCTTGGTGTAGTCGGCCTCGCCGGCCAGGATCGGCACGATGAAATTGGGGATCAGGCGCGCATCCATCTGGCCGTCGCCGTCCACCTTGACGATCACTTCGGCGCCGGCCGCGATTGCCGCCTGGTAGCCGGTCATCACGGCGCCGCCCACGCCGAGGTTGGTCGGATGCTCGATCACGACCACTCGCTTGTCGTGGCAGTTGGCACGCACGAAGGCACCCGAGCCATCCGGGCAGGCGTCATCGACGACATAGATGCGCGAGACCTCCGAGCCGATGCCGGCGATGACGGCCAGGATGTGCCGGGTCACGCGGTAGCTGGGGATGACAACGGCAATGGCGTCGGTCGAGGGCATGGTCAGGTCAACTTTGGAAGAAAGATAATTATCAATGCTAGATCATTGTTAACGCAAGGATACTTTTAATTCAAGCTCCGTGAGGACCTTGGGGTTCCACCCTGCGAACTGCGCGCAAGGACGGCTCAAAGGACGCGGTACCACCGCTGGCCGACAACCGCCGACACCACCTGCTGCGCGCTGTCGCTCCAGGTCAGCCAGGACATGCCGTCCGAGCCTGGTGCCGTGCCGGCGGCCTTCAATGCGAGCCAGGCCTCGATGCTGGCTGCCAGGTCGGCTGGCGCCTTCCCCTCGAAATAATGGGCATGTTCCCCAGCCACTTCGCGAAACACCGGCAGCTCGCGCGCGATGATCGGGATGTGGTGCTGGGCCGCCTCGATCAGCGGCAGGCCGAAGCCTTCGCCTTCCGACGGCGCCAGCAGCGCGGCCGAACTGGCGTAGAGCTGTAGCAGCATTTCGTCGGACACGCCGGGCAGCCAGAACAGGCGCACGTCCTTTTCCGGATGGCTGGCCATGCGCTCGACCAGCTTGTCGACCATCCAGCCCTGCTTGCCCACGATGACCAGGTTCAGTTGCGCGCCCTGTTCCCACAGCAGCTCGAACGCGGCCAGCGCCTGGGTGTGGCCCTTGCGCGGTTCGACCGTGCCAACCATCAGGAAGCTGGGGCGCGCGCGCACCGCCGCAAACACCTGCGCCGCGTTGTCCGGCAAGCCGAAGCTGGGGGCGCTGGCGTCGATGTCGGCGCCCAGGTGGAAGTAACCCACCTGCAGCGGCGCCTTGCGCTCGAACTGCTGCTGGCCGATCCAGGTGATCAGTTCATCGGCCACCGCGCGCGAGATGCACAGCAAGCCATCGGCCACCTTCGACACGGTGCGCAGGAAGTCGCCGAAATACTGCTCGGTGCCGAACGGGAAAACCTCGGGACGCAGCATCGGCAAGATATCGAATACGACAAAGTAGATCGCCACCCCGTGTTCACGCATCGATTGCAGCAAACCCTCGTTCTGCGCAATGCCGTTGGTGAACAGGTCGAGGCCGAGGAAAATGTCGCCAGGGCGCAGCTCGACCGGCGCGTCTTCCAGCGCCAGCCCCGTCTCGCCGACCATGCCGAGCCCGAACTGGCGCGCGTAATGGTAGCTGCGGTTGCCGCCCAGGCTGTAGACCGGCTCGACGCGGTAGCCGGCCGGCGGACTGGCGATCAGCGCCAGCAGCACGCTGCGCACGACGCGCTGGATGCCGGTCTTCAGGTCCGAGTGCACCACCGCCGAGACGTCGACCAGCAGCTGGCGCGGTGCGCGCGGCGGCTGGTTGAATGCGATCGCCTGGGCCGCATCGGCCAGGTCGGCGTCGGTGGGTTCGGCCGGGCCGGGGATGCTGCCCAGCGCGGCCAGCAGCGCGCGATAGTGACCATGCGCGCCGTGCAAAGTGAACTGTTCGATCGCTTCGGCATACAGGCGGCCGACGTGTCCGGGCGTGTGCTCGGCTTGCATGTACGCCTGCGCGTGCTGGGCGTAACTCGCGCGCAGGCCCGCATCGGCGTGCAGCTGCTCGAGCGCGGCGCTCAATTCCGGCGTGGTGAACTGGTCGGGCAATTTGAGCAGCAGCGCCGCGTCGATGGCGGCCGAAGAGCCGTGCGCGTTGACGATGGTCGGCGCCCCGTACAGCAGGCAGTCGAGCACCGCGGCCGACGTCTCGCCCCGTGTGGCCGAACGCAATTGCACGGCGCAGTCGCAGGCGGCCAGGTAGTCGGCATAGGTGTCGGGCGTGGCGAAACCGGTGATGGTGATCCGCTTGGCGGCACCGCTGGCGGCAATCTTCTGGTTCATGGCCGCGCCATAGCGCCCGCCTTCGTTCTGGCCAACGAATACCAGCTTGCAGTGCGGGTCGGCGGCCAGCTTTGATGCCAGGAAAGCGTCGAGCAGTTCTTCATTGAGCTTGATCGGACCGAGCATGCCAAAGCTGCAGACCAGGTAGTCGGCGTCCTTGAGCTTGAGGCGCGCGCGCGCCGCGTCACGCGTCGGCGCCTGCGCGCCCTTGCCGCGCAACAGTGGCACCGTGCGCCAGCCATCGGCCGCATCCGGGCCGTACCAATCGCGCGCCAGCTGTTTAGAGAAATCGGAATGGACGATCACGCCGCTGGCGTTGTCGAGCACTCCCTTGTTGAGCGGATAGGCCCAGATCGCGGGATTGCGGCCGTTCTTGCGGTGTTCGAGCAAACCGCTGTAGCCGTGCGACTCGTACAGCGCCTTGAGGAAGCCGTGCGCCAGCGCGCCCTCGCGTTCGAGGTTGTCGAGGATGCCGGAGACGAAAAAATCATGCAGCACCACGATGCCGGGATGGCGCCGGATCAATTCGAACATGTGCCGGTGCATATGCGAATTGCCGAAGTGGTAGACCAGGCGCTCGAAGCGGTGCGCGTTCTGCTCGAACCAGGCCAGATCGCGCGGCGTGTAGTCGGACAGGCGCGCGTCGAGCACGACGGCCTGGTCGACGATCAGTTCGATGTCGTAGTACTGGGCCAGCTGCGGCACCAGTTCTGCGCTGTAGTCGGCGATGCCGGAGTGTTCGGGCGGCAGCGGCGAAATGTAGGCCAGGCGCGGGCGTGCTTGCGGCGTGGCCGGCGCTGGGGCGTCTTGCTGCGCCAGCTGCTCCAGCAATTCACGCGCGCTGGCCACATCGGGCAGGGCCTCGGCCAGCAGCAGCTCGTCAGGCGCCAGGCTGGCCAGGAACTGGGCGCGGATCAGGGCTGCGGCCTGGCTGCGCCAATGCGCGCCGCTGCCGCTGTCGTCGGCCGGCAGGTCGTACACGCGCACCTGTTCGCGAGGCAGCAGGCCTGTCAGTGCCAGGCGCACGGCGTTGATCGCCGAGGGCTGGCGATTCGAGATGGCCACGATCAGCTGGTGTGCGGCGCCGCACTCGGCGGCCAGGTCGCAAGCCAGCGCCAGTGCTGCCTGGTCTTCTCCGGACTGCAGGTCGATGACAATTCGCATGGCTTCTTATGGCTTCGTGGTTGTGCTGCGCGCGCGTTGCAGGTCGGCCAGCACCCTGCGGGCCGAGACGGGCAGCGCCTTCAGTTCGTCGGGCACCTGATCGGCGGCCGGCGTTGCTGCCGGCACGGGCTCGTCGTGCTTGATCGTGTTGAGTGCCTGCGACAGGCCGGCGCCCCGGTCGGGCAGGCGCAGCATCAGTGGGATGAGCAGGCGGCGCATGCGTTCGCTGCGCGTGGCACGCAGCAGCAGGGCGCGCATCACGCCCTTGAAGCTGAATCGGCGCACGGCACTGCCCACCATGCGCAGCGGACGCGTGACGCGCCACGAGGCGCTGGCGTAGGTGGCCAGCAGGCGGTGTTCGAGGTCGTGGCCCCATTCCTGGACCCGGCGCGATTCCTGTTGCAGCTGTTCATGCTCGCGCCGCAGCTGTTCGTGCGCCGCGACCAAGGTGGCCTGTTCGGCTGCCAGTTGCTGGGCGCGTGCGTTGGCCGCGTCGTAGCGCGTGAGCAGCTCGGCGGCGTGATCCATCGCCTGCTGCGCCAATTCGTCGGATTTTCCAGCCCGCTGCTCGGCCTTCCATTGCAGCTCGCCCACATGGGCCAGGCGCTCGTGCGCCTTCTTGCCGTCGGCGGCGGCCGCGGCGGTGGCCTTCCATGCCTTGTCGAGATGGTGCGAGATGAATTCGTCGAACACGTTCGGCTGGATCTCGAGCACGTCGAACAGTTCGGGATGCTGGTCCGAGACGTAGTAGCGGTTCAAACCATCGAAGTGGGCATAGCGGTAGCCTTTGCCGGTCACCAGATGTTCCCAACTCTCGTGGTTGGTGACGCGGCTGTTCGGCAGCGTGGCCTCGATCACCAACAACCACGGGCGCCAGCGATCGAAGTCCATGCCGCGCAGGACTTCGCCCTCGAAGCCTTCAACGTCAACCTTCAGGAAGTGGATCTCGCCGCGCGCGTGCTCCGCGCAGACGCCGGCCAGGGTGCGCACCGGCACCGTCAGCTCGGTGACCGCGAAGCCGTCGGCGCGGTGCGCCTCGGCCACCGTGCGGTCAGGCGAGGCCCAGCCATTCACGGCGGGCACGTCAAACAGGGTCAGGCTGCCATCGGTGGCACCGGCGGCGATCGCCAGGTTGATGTCGCGCGGACGCTGCGCCATGAATTGCTGGTGGAAGGCCGGAAGCGGTTCGATGTTCACGCCGCGCCAGCCGACGTCGTAGAAGGCCTTGGTGACCGAATGCTCTTCCGGGTCGTTGGCGCCGACGTCGATGTAGAAGCCGTGCTTGATGTGGCCCAGCGCGCGCCACAGCAGCACGTCTTCAAAGTTCTGGGCGTAGGAAATGAAGGTCATGGGCGTGAGATCTCGATCGATGGGTCCAGCCAGGCCGAACCCTCGAAGTGCGGGCGGCGCATGTTCATGACGGTGAAAACAAGTGCCAGGTCGCGCCACTCATAGTTGTTCACCAGATGGGTCTCCGTGCTGACGATGGCGGTGGCAACGGAGTAGGTACCGGGGCCGAGGTTCATCGGAAAGTGGAAGCTGTACACCACCAGTTCGCCGGCGACGATGGCCTCGAGCGGCAACTCCTTCAGGTGCGTGTTGGTGCCGTACATTGGCTGGCCGAGCCGGTCCTTGATCATGTAGCCGAGCACCATGCGCGGGATCGCCGCGTTGGCCCGGACCGTCACCTGCAACGTGACGGGCGCGCCGACGTCGACCACCTCGATCCGTGCGCCATGCTCGTCGATCAGCGCGATGTCGCTCACGTTCGCCTCGCCGGTGCCGGAGATGGTCTGGACCTTGCCGCCGCCGAGCTCCTTCAGGCGCACGGTATCGTTCTCGCGTTCGGCGATCATGGCGTTGTAGTAATCCATGATCTCCTCCGGCTTACCTTCCTTGGACAGACTGCCGCCGTCGAGCAGGATGGCACGGTCGCACACCGACTGGATTGCCTGCTTGTCGTGCGAAACCAGCAGTAGCGTGGTGCCCTGCTTGCGGAACTGGCGGATCCGGTCGAAGCTTTTGTGCTGGAAGTAGGCGTCGCCCACTGATAGCGCCTCATCGACGATCAGGATGTCGGGGCGGCGCGCGGTGGCCACCGAGAACGCCAGGCGCATCTGCATACCGCTCGAATAGATGCGCACCGGCTGGTCGATGTAGTCGCCGATGCCGGCGAATTCTTCGATCTGCGGCATCAACGTGCCGATTTCCTCGACCGTCAAGCCGAGCAGCTGGCCAGCCATGACCACGTTCTGGCGCCCGGTGAAATCAGGGTGGAAGCCCATGCCCAGTTCGAGCAGCGCGGCCACGCGGCCGTGCATGGCGACGCCACCGGTGGTTGGCTGGGTGGTGCCGGTAATGAGCTTGAGCAGTGTGCTCTTACCTGCGCCATTGACGCCGATCAGGCCCACTGCCTCGCCGGGCGCGACCTGGAAGCTGATCTCCTGCAGGACCCATTTGAGCTTGTGGCGCGGCCCGCGGAACGGCAGCATCCATTCGGCGATGCGTGACCAGCGGGTCGGATATTGTTTGTAGGCCTTGCCCAGGTTGGCGACGTGAATGGCACCCATCAGAGTTCGTCCACCATTTCGCCGGCGCGCTTGCGGAACAGGCGCATGCCGAACACGCACATCAACAGCGCCAGTGCCAGCGCCGGCAGCAGGCTGCCCCACTGCGGTGCGCGGCCGTACACCAGGATGGTCTGGTAGGCGCCGATGATGGGCGCCATCGGATTCCACACCAGCGCCGCACGCACCGGCGCCGGAAGGATCGAGGCGGTGTAGACGATCGGCGTGAACCAGAACCAGAACTGGATCAGGATGGTGAAGAACTGGCCGACATCGCGGAAAAAAACGTTGAGCACCCCGATGATCATGCCCAGGCCGATTGCGAACAACACCTGCAGCAGCAGGATCGGCACGATGGCCAAGAAGATCCAGCCCGGGAAATTGCCGCTGCCGATCAGGAATAGCGTGAACAGGCCGAAGATGATGGCGAAATTGAGCAGGGCGTTGAGCACCACGATCGTCGGCAGGCAGATGCGCGGAAAGCTGATCTTCTTGATCAAGTTAGCCTGCTCGATGAACATGGTCTGGGCGCGCGCCACGATCTCGGCGAACAGGCCCCAAGTCAGGATGCCGGCGCACAGGTAGATGCTGTAGGCGAAGCTGTTGTCGCTGCCGGCCAGTTTGTTGTGCATCACTTCCGAGAAGATCACCGTGTAGACCACGATCATGGCCAGGGGGCTGAGCAGGGACCACACGGCGCCCAGCACGGCGTTGCTGTATTTTGATTGAAACTCGCGCTTGACGCTGCCCAGCACGAAGCCACGGTAGGTCCACAGGCCGCGTAACATCAGGCTGGAAATCATGCGGCGGCCATCTTCGGGATTCGGGTCATGGGTGTGCGTCGGCTGTGGAGCGCAAAATTATACTCCACGTAGCATACCGAGAATTGTTACAGTTGTAACGCGGGATTTGGCGGCTCGATGGTGGATAAGCGCAGCGCAATCCACCATTGAGCCGTCGAAACGAATCACGGCCCCTGCACCAGCTTCTGCAGCGCATCCGGCTGCAAGATGATGAGCCGGTGCGCGTCCTTCTGCACGATCCCCTGCTGCACCAGCGTCAGCAGCGCGCGCGTAACCGTCTCGCGGCTGGTGTTGATCATATTGGCAATATCCTGGTGGGTCGGCAGATTCTCCACCGTGGCCGGCTCGCCCGGCGCCGGCTCCTTGCGCATGAGCACCAGATAGGTGTAAATGCGCTTGGCCGTGTTGTTGATGCTGAGCAGGGCGCGGAACTCGGAGTCGCGCTGGATCTTCTGCGCAAGGTGCTGCAACATGTGGCTGGCCACCGACGGGCAATGCGAGAACAGGTGCATCGCCAGCGGCGCCGGCAAGAACGCCACCAACACCTCGGTGGTCGCAATCACCGAGGCCGAGCGCGTCGAATTGTTAATCAGCGCGATCTCGCCAAAGAAGTCACCCGGTGCCAGGATGCGCAGGCCGATCGCGCGCCCGTCCTCGGTCACATCGATCACCTGCAGCTGGCCGGCCAGCAGGAACAGCAAACCGTCGCCACTGCCGCCCTTGTGCAGCACCACTTCGCGCTTGGCGTAGCGGCGGATCCGGATTTCCGCCTTGACCTTGATGATGTCCTCGTCATTCAGATCGGCCAGCAAGGGAATCTTGCGCAGGTGGATCTGGATGTTCTGGCGGTTTTCCTCCGGCGCCGGCGTACCTTCGGCCGGGGGGGCGGGTGGGGTGTGGGTCTCGGTCATATTACAGCAAGCTATAGAGCAGGCCGACGGCGCCGGCCAGGCCAATTCCGGCCGCGTTGGCCGCCATGTCGCGCCAGCAGAAGGTGCGGTCGGGCAGCAATTGCTGCAGGCATTCGATCAGCCAGCTTGCCAGCAGCAGAGCGGTCAGGAGCAGCGCGCCCTGCGCACGGCCGGCCGCCAGCGGCAAGGCTAGCGCAGCGAGCGCGCCGAAGCAGGCGAAGTGCAGGAATTTATCGTTCGGCAATGGCGGCAGCCAGGCGTTTGGCACCAGGCAGCCCGCCGCGACGACCATGCTGGCCGAGATGAATAATGCTAATTGCCAAACCATTATGACTTTCGTGTAATTAGGGGTCAGACCCCGGTTCTTCTTTTAGGGGTCTGACCCCGGTTGAGGCGGCGCCTGCAAACCGGGGTCAGACCCCCAACGGAAAAACCGGGGTCAGACCCCTCGAGCCAACATTCGTTCAGGAGTCTGATCCCGGTTGAGGCGGCGCCTGCAAACCGGGGTCAGACCCCCAACGGAAAAACCGGGGTCAGACCCCTCGAGCCAACATTCGTTCAGGAGTCTGATCCCGGTTGAGGCGGCGCCTGCAAACCGGGGTCAGACCCCCAACGGAAAAACCGGG
>JAZJYV010000078.1:0-80217 GCA_040390195.1 Pseudomonadota bacterium
TTGACTTCCTTGAACTTCTCTTCCGATTCCTTGCTGTCCGGATTGCGGTCCGGATGGTATTTCATCGCAAGCTTGCGGTAAGACTTCTTGATCTCGTCTTCCGACGAATTCTTGGCGACCCCGAGGATCTCGTAAAAATCACGCTTTGCCATTTTTCGGCACCTTGCTGTCTGTCTTCTATATGCAAAAAAACCGAGCCGCGGACCGGATGGTCGTGTGGCTCGGTCGGGTCAGCAGGGGTGCGCGCCTGGCGCACCCGCGCTACCGTTACTTGGCGTCTTTGACTTCCTTGAAGTCGGCGTCGACCACGTCGTCATGCTGCTGCTTCGCTTCGGCGCCAGCCGACTGCTGCTGGCCTGCTTGCTCGCCGCCGCCGGCAGCGGCTTGCTGCGCCTGCATGTCGGCGTACATCTTCTCGCCCAGTTTCTGGGAGGCGGTCGACAGCGCCGCCACCTTGGCGTCGATCTCGGCCTTGTCGCCGGACTTGATCGAGGCTTCGACGTCGGTGATGGCCGCTTCGATCTTCTCTTTCTCGCCCGCTTCGAGCTTCTCGCCGTATTCGGTGAGCGATTTCCGGGTCGAGTGTACCAGTGCGTCGGCCTGGTTGCGCGACTCGGCCAGTTCCTTGACCTTCTTGTCTTCTTCGGCGTTGAGCTCGGCGTCTTTCACCATCTTCTGGATTTCCGCTTCGGTCAGGCCGGAGTTCGCTTTGATCGTGATCTTGTTTTCCTTGCCGGTGGCCTTGTCCTTGGCGCCCACGTGCAGGATGCCGTTGGCGTCGATGTCGAAGGTCACTTCGATTTGCGGCGTGCCGCGCGATGCCGGCGGGATGCCTTCGAGGTTGAATTCGCCCAGGCCCTTGTTGCCGTGCGCGATTTCACGCTCGCCCTGGAATACCTTGATCGTCACGGCCGGCTGGTTGTCGTCGGCGGTCGAGAACACTTGCGAGAACTTGGTCGGGATCGTGGTGTTCTTGTGGATCATCTTGGTCATCACGCCGCCCAGGGTTTCGATGCCCAGCGACAGCGGGGTGACGTCGAGCAGCAGCAAGTCCTTGCGCTCACCCGACAGCACCGAGCCCTGGATGGCGGCGCCAACGGCGACCGCCTCGTCCGGGTTGACGTCCTTGCGTGGCTCTTTGCCGAAGAATTCCTTGACCTTCTCCTGCACCTTCGGCATGCGCGTCATGCCGCCGACGAGGATGATATCGTCGATGTCGGACACCTTCACGCCGGCATCCTTGATGGCGATCTTGCACGGCTCCATGGTGGCCAGGATCAATTCCTCGACCAGCGACTCGAGCTTGGCGCGCGTCATTTTCAGGTTCAGGTGGACCGGGGCGCCGTTGGCCATGGCGATGTACGGCTCGTTGATTTCCGTTTGCTGCGACGACGACAGTTCGATCTTGGCGCGCTCGGCCGAAGCCTTGATGCGCTGCAGGGCGATCGGATCTTTTTTCAGGTCCAGGCCGTTGATCTTCTTGAACTCGTCGATGATGTAATCGATGATGCGCTGGTCGAAATCTTCGCCGCCGAGGAAGGTGTCGCCGTTGGTCGACAGCACTTCGAACTGCTTCTCGCCGTCCACGTCGGCGATCTCGATGATCGACACATCGAAGGTGCCGCCGCCCAGGTCATACACGGCGATCTTGCGGTCGCCCTTGTCGGTCTTGTCCAGGCCGAAGGCCAGCGCGGCCGCGGTCGGCTCGTTGATGATGCGCTTGACGTCCAGGCCGGCGATGCGGCCGGCGTCCTTGGTGGCCTGGCGCTGCGAGTCGTTGAAGTAGGCAGGCACGGTGATGACCGCTTCCGTCACTTCTTCGCCGAGGTAGTCTTCGGCCGTCTTCTTCATCTTGCGCAGCACTTCGGCCGAAATTTGCGGTGGTGCCAGCTTCTTGTCGCGCACGCCGATCCAGGCATCGCCGTTGTCGGCCTTCATGATCTGGTAAGGCATCAGGCCGATGTCCTTCTGGACTTCTTTTTCTTCGAATTTACGGCCGATCAGGCGCTTGACCGCGAACAGGGTGTTCTTCGGATTGGTCACCGCCTGGCGCTTGGCCGGTGCGCCGACGAGGATTTCGCCGTCTTCCTGGTAGGCGATGATCGAGGGCGTCGTGCGCGCGCCTTCGGCGTTCTCGATTACCTTTGGCTGACCGTTTTCCATGATCGCGACGCAGGAGTTGGTCGTTCCCAAGTCAATACCGATAATTCTGCCCATGATTTTTTCCTTTTAGTTACTTTAGATTTTCAGATGCTTCGAATATGTGGTGAAACTGCGCCGTTTCAAGAGTTTGTGACGCAGATCACGTTTTTTATTTTGCCTGTGCCGCCGTGACGATGGCCGGCCGCAACAGGCGGTCCGCGATCATGTAACCTTTTTGCAACACGTTGACGACCGTGTTCGCTTCCTGGTCGGCCGGCACCACGGCCACCGCCTGGTGCTTCATCGGGTCGAGCTTGTCGCCCGGGACCGGCAGCACCTCGACCAGGCGGTTCTTCTCGAACGCCGAGCTGAGCTGCTTGAGCGTCATTTCGACCCCTTCCTTCAGCGACTCGATCGACGGCGACTCCACCTTGAGCGCCATTTCCAGGCTGTCGCGTACCGGCACCATGGCTTCGGCGAAACTCTCGATGGCGAATTTATGGGCCTTGCTGACGTCTTCCTGGGCGCGGCGACGGATGTTCTCGCCTTCGGCCTTGGCGCGCATGAAGGCGTCGTGCATCTCGGCCAGCTTGGCTTCGGTCGCGCTCAGCTGTTCTTCCAGGCTCGGCTCGGCGGGAACCGGCGCGGAGACCTGCACGGTTTCTTCGGTCGGATTGGTGGTTTCCTGGTTGTCTTGTTCTTGCATCGAAAAAACTCCTACTATCAATGGCTTAGCTGTTGGAATAAGGTGCCTGACTGGGCACTCAGCCCCGCAGATGGGGATATAAGCTACTTAATCAAGGGGTCTGCGCGCCGCGCGCCAACATGTAACAAAAGTTACAGAATTTACTTATCAAGGGATACTTTCCGCGATGCGAAGCTCTAATATGGACTGAACCACTTGCCGCCCGGAGCCCACATGGGGAGTTCCAACATGAAGTTACCGTTGATTACGTTTAGCATCATCGCCTACACCGCACTGGCGATGGCGTGGATTTGCTACGTCGAACTGGCGATCCCCTAGCCCGCTATTTTAACAGGCGCGAATTGGGCGCTGTCAAATTGTGCCCTCGACCGCTTGGGGTTCCACCCTGCCTTGCTAGGCGGCGCCCAACTTCTCCGCCTGCTGGCGCCCCGTTTCCGCATCGCGTTTTTCAGCGTCGCGCTGGGCCGGCGTCATCATGGTCGGCCAGCCGATCAGGTGCTGCTCGGCGATCTCGGCCAGCGCCGCGATCCAGCTTGGCGATTCGTTCAGGCAGGCGATGTAGTTGAACTGGGTGCCGCCGGCCGCCTCGAAGTCATGCCGCGCTTCGATCGCGATTTCCTCCAGCGTCTCCAGGCAGTCGCTGGTGAAGCCGGGGCAGATCAGGTCGACCTTGCGCACGCCGTCGCGCGCCAGCTGCTGCAGGGTCGGCGCGGTATACGGTTGCAGCCACTCGGCCTTGCCGAAGCGCGATTGGAACGTGACCAGGTATTGCTCGGGCGTCAGGCGCAGCTTGGCCGCCAGCAGGCGCGCCGTCTTGTGGCATTCGCAGTGGTAAGGGTCGCCCAGCAGCAAGGTGCGCTTGGGCACGCCGTGAAAACTCATCACCAGCTTCTCGCCGCGGCCGTGGCTGTCCCAGTGCGCCAGCACGCTGTCGTGCAGGGCGTCGATGTAGCTGTCGTGGTCGTGGTAGTGCTTGACCATGCGCAGCTCGGGAATGTTGCGCACCTTGGCGAAATGGCCGAACACGGCGTCGCAGATCGAGCCGGTGGTGGTGCCGGAATACTGCGGGTAGGCCGGCAGGATCACCACCCGTTCGCAGTGCTCGGCCTTGAGCTTGTCGAGCACCTCGGACAGCGAGGGCGAGCCGTAGCGCATCGCCATCACCACGCGCAGCGCGTCGTGTCCCCGTTCGCCGAGCGCGCCGCGCAGCAGCATCGCCTGTTTTTGCGTATGCACGGCCAGGGGCGAGCCTTCCCGGGTCCAGATCTGCTCATATTTTTTCGCCGACTGCCCGGAGCGGAACGGCAGGATGATCAGGTGCAGGATGCACCACCAGAGCAGGCGCGGAATTTCCACCACCCGGGAATCGGACAGGAATTCCTTCAGGTAGCGCCGCACGGCCGAACGCGTGGGCGCGTCGGGGGTGCCCAGGTTGACCAGCACCACGGCGCTGCGGGCCACGGTGCCGTGGCTGAAAGGAGGTTCTTTGCGAAAGGACATGGGCGACGAGAGTGACGGGCTAAGGGCGCTATTATAGATTCTCTGCAGGTTGCAAAAAACATATTTTGGACTCAGGACGCCAGCAACTCGCGCGCGTGCTTGCGGGTGGTGGCTGTGATCTCCAGCCCGCCCAGCATGCGCGCCACCTCTTCCACGCGCGCCTTGGCGTCGAGTACCTCGATGTGCGAGACCGTCTTGCCCTGTCCGCTGCTGCCCTTGCTGACCTGGAAATGCTGGTTGGCCTGGCTGGCCACCTGCGGCAAGTGGGTCACGCACAGCACCTGGCGCTGCTGTCCCAGGCGCTTGAGCAGGCGCCCCACCACTTCGGCCACGGCGCCGCCGATGCCGCTGTCGACCTCGTCGAAGATCAGGGTCGGGGTGGTCGTCGCGTTCGAGGTGATCACCGAGATGGCCAGCGCGATGCGGGCCAGCTCGCCGCCCGAGGCCACCTTGGCCAGCGGGCGCGGCGCCACGCCGGCGTGGCCGGCGACCAGGAACTCGACCTGTTCGAGGCCGCTGGCGAGCGGCTCGCTGGGGTGCAGGGCCACCACGAAACTGCCGCCCGTCATGTTCAATTCTTGCATCGCGGCGCTCACCTGCGTGCCCAGCATGGCGCCCGCCGCGGCGCGCGTTTTCGACAGCCGCGCGGCCGCCGCCATGTAGTTGGCGCGCGCCTTATCTTCCTGCCTGCGCAAGCCTTCAAGGTCGCTGGCGTCGGCCAGCTGGCGCAGTTGCGCGGCCAGGTTGGCGTGTTCCTCGGGCAGCTGTTCGGGCGCGACGCGGAACTTGCGCGCCGTGCTGTGGATCGCTTCGAGCCGCGCGTCGACCTGGCGCAGGCGCTCGGGGTCGAGCTCGACCCGGTCCAGGTAATCGTTGAGCGCGTACACCGCCTCCTGCAGCTGGATGCGGGCCGGTTCCATGCAGTCGAGCACCGGCTGCAGGGCGGCGTCGACCGCCACCAGCTTGCCCAGCTTCTGGTTCAGCGCGGACAGCTGCGACAGGATCGGATGGTCCGATTCGGAGATCGCGGCCAGCGCTTCCTGGGCGCCCTCGAGCAGGCTGGCGGCGTGCGACAGGCGGCTGTGCTCATTGCCGATCTCGGCCCACTCGCCCGGCTTGACGGCCAGCTTCTCGAGCTCGGCGACCTGCCATTCGAGGCGCTCGCGCTCGAGCAGCACGTTGCGCGCGTTGTGCTCGAACTGCTCGCGCTGGCGCGCCAGCGCGCGCCATGCCTTGTAGTCGGAAGCGACCAGGGCGCCGTCGGCGCCGGCGTCGGCATCGCGCAGGGCCGCCTGGGTGTCGAGCAGCGCACGCTGTGCCTCGGGCTTGAGCAGCGACTGGTGCGCGTGCTGGCCGTGGATGTCGACCAGCAGATCGCCCAGTTCGCGCAGCTGGGCCGCGGTGGCGGCAATGCCGTTGATGAAAGCCTTCGAACGGCCCGCGTTGTCGATCACGCGGCGCAGCAGGGCGCCGTCCTCGCCGCTCGCATATTCGTTCTGTTCCAGCCAGGCCTGGGCCGCGCCGGCGACCGCGAAGTCGGCCGTGATGTCGGCCTTGGGCGCGCCCTCGCGCACCACGCTGGCGTCGCCGCGCCCGCCCAGGGCCAGCTGCAGCGCGTCGATCAGGATCGATTTGCCGGCGCCGGTCTCGCCGGTGAGGACCGAGAAGCCGCTGGAAAATTCAAGTTCGATGGAGTCGACGATGACGAAGTCGCGGATGGACAGGGTACGCAGCATGAAGTGTGATTCTCGATGGTTAGGTGAACTTGCCTTCACCCGAAGGATACTCGTTCCAGTGCAGCTTTTCGCGCAAGGTATCGTAGTAGCTCCAGCCCTCGGGGTGCAGGAAGGTGATGCTGTTGGGCGAGCGCTCGATGACGATCTGGTCGCCGTGCATGAGGCTGGCGAAGGTTTGCATGTCGAAGTTGACGCTGATGTCGCGACCGCTGACGATCTCGACCACGATCCGGCTCGAATCGGGGATCACGATGGGCCGGTTCGACAGCGCGTGCGGGGCGATCGGCACCAGCACGATGCCGCCCAGGCTGGGGTGCAGCAAGGGGCCGCCGGCCGACAGCGAGTAGGCGGTCGAGCCGGTCGGGGTGGCGATGATCAGGCCGTCGGAGCGCTGGTTGTACATGAAATGGTCGTCGACCGTCACGCGCAGTTCGGCCATGCCGGCGCCGGCGCCGCGCGCCACCACCACGTCGTTGACGGCCAGGCCGTGGGCGATGGTGGTGCCGTCGCGCAGCACCCGTCCCGCGAGCAAGGTGCGCTTCTCGGCCTTGGCCTTGCCGCCCAGGATGTCGCCCAGCACCGGCAGCATGCGTTCGATCGGGATGTCGGTCATGAAGCCCAGGCGCCCCTGGTTGATGCCGATCAGCGGTACCTCGAACGGCGCCAGCTGGCGCGCGATGCCGAGCATGGTGCCATCGCCGCCCATCACCACCGCGGCGCAGGCCTGGGCGCCGATCTGGGCCACGCTGAGCGCCTCGATGCCGGGCAGGCCGAGGTGGGCCGCCGTTTCGGCCTCGAACACGACGCGGTAGCCGGCCTGCTGCAGGAAGGCCACGATGCCCGCCACGGGCGCTTCGATACCGACGGTGTTGTGCCTGACGACCAGCGCGATGGTGTTGTTCAATCCAGGCTTTGCGGGCATAAAATTCTCAGCAATAAGGGGCAGCGACACGCAGCAGATTACCCCATAATGGCTGCTTCTGCCATATGCGGGCGGCGTGCCGCCGCCTGTATGGATGGACAGTATATCTCGGGAGGAAGCGCAATGGCAAAAGCACTGGGCGTGGGCGGCATCTTTTTCAAATCACCGGATCCGAAAGCGTTGCTGGCGTGGTACCAGGCTGCGCTGGGCTTTCCCGGCGATTCGGCCGACTACGCGTCCTTCCCGCCGGCGATGGTGCCGCCCGGCGGCAGCACCACGTTCTGCCCCTTCAAGCAGGACAGCGACTACTTCGCACCTTCCACGCGCGATTTCATGTTCAACCTGATGGTCGACGACCTCGACGGCGCGCTGTCCCAGGTGGCGGCGGCCGGCGCCACGCTGATCGGCGAACCGGAGGACTATGGCTTCGGGCGCTTCGGCAGGTTCATGGACCCGGACGGCAACAAGGTCGAACTGTGGCAACCCAAGGACGAGTCTTAAAGATCGAAAACTTAATTCGTCGAGCAATCAAGATATCCACAAGTTCGTGGGGTGCGCCGACACGGTGGAAGGCGCTACGCTTTCCACACCCCCTACAAAATCAGCGCCAGGCCAAACGCGGCCAGCACGATGCTCGCCCCGGGACGGTCGCTGCGAGCATTGCGTTCCTGCACCATCCAATTGCGCGACCGGAATCGCGCCAACGCGTTAGGATTTGACTAACGTCATGGAGGGAGCGCGAGATGGTCACCGATACCAGGGATCGCAGAACGGATCCCGCACGGGCGCGCGACGCCGGTGCCAAGCCGCTGCCGCACGAACGCGACGAGACGCCCGAGCATGGCGACCAGGCCCCGCGCGGGGTCATGCAGCAAGCCGCCGACGATCTTGAGCAAGGTCTGGTCGACACCGACCTGCACGGCATTCGCGGGGTCGAGGCCAGCGTGCCCGAGCCGGCCAAGCCGGGCCAGGCGCGCCCGCGTCCGAACGCCGGCAACGGCATGCGCCACCACACCATCGCCCACGACAAGGACAAACCGTGAATCCCCTGGCGGGGGGCGTCCAGCTGCTGTTGCTGCTGTGCTGTGGCGCGGCCGGAGCGCAAACCTACCCGCCCGGCTTCGGTCCGGCGCCGGTCCTGCCCGAGCCGGCAGTCACCTTGATTCCAACGGTCAAGGTCGCCAAGGCGACGCCCTGGCCAGCCGGGCACAAGCCGGTGGCAGCAGCAGGCTTGGCAGTGAGCGCGTATGCCAGCGGCCTGGCCCATCCGCGCTGGCTGTACGTGCTGCCCAACGGTGACGTGCTGGTGGCCGAGACCAACCGCCCGGCGTCCAGCGAGCATGAGGCGCCCAGCATCAGGGGCACGATCATGCGCTTCGAACAGGGCAAGGCCGGGGCCACCAGCGCCAGCGCCAACCGCATCACGCTGCTGCGCGGGGTGGCGCCCGATGGCACGGCGGCCAGCCGCCACATCTTCCTCGAACACCTGAACGGCCCGTTCGGCATGGCGCTGGTCGGCAACGAACTGTACGTCGCGAACGCCGACGCACTGCTGCGCTTCCCCTACCGCGAAGGCCAGACCAGCATCAGCGACAAGGGTGTCAAGGTGCTCGAACTACCTGCCGGCATCAACCACCACTGGACCAAGAACATGGTGGCCAGCCCGGATGGCAGCCACCTGTACGTATCGGTCGGCTCGAACAGCAACGTCGGCGAAAACGGCATGAACCACGAGGATGGCCGCGCCGCCGTCTGGGAGCTCGAGCGCGCCAGCGGCAAGGCGCGGGTATTCGCCAGCGGCTTGCGCAACCCGGTCGGCATGGCGTTCCAGCCGCGGGGCGGTGCCTTGTGGGTGGCCGTCAACGAGCGCGACGAGCTTGGCAACGAGCTCGTGCCCGATTACATGACGGCACTTAAAGACGGCGCTTTCTATGGCTGGCCCTACAGCTACTTCGGCGCCCACGTCGACACCCGGGTCAAGACATCGCGGCCCGATCTGGTGGCCAGGGCCCTCGTCCCCGACTACGCGCTGGGCGCGCATACAGCTTCGCTGGGACTGGCGTTCTACGACGCCGACTTGATGCCAGCATTTCGAAACGGCGCGCTGGTCGGCCAGCACGGCTCGTGGAACCGCAAACCGTTTTCCGGCTACAAACTGATTTTCGTCCCGTTCAGCGACGGCAGGCCGAGCGGACCGCCGCAGGACGTGCTGACCGGATTCCTCAGCACGGACGGGCGCGCCTTTGGGCGGCCGGTCGGGGTCGCGCTGGACCACGCCGGCGCGATCCTGCTGGCCGACGACGTCGGCAACACCGTCTGGCGCATCACGCCGGCGGCCAAATGAAGTTTTTTTCAATACGGAGGGCATCATGATCAAGCGGACAGGCAACGCCATCTGGAGCGGCGGGCTCAAAGACGGCAAGGGCACCATCTCGACCCAAAGCGGGGTGCTTGACAATACCCCATACGGCTTCATGGCGCGCTTCGAGAGCGGGCCGGGCACCAATCCCGAGGAGTTGATCGGCGCGGCCCATGCCGGCTGTTTTACGATGGCGCTGGCGGCCCAGCTGGGCGAGGCGGGCATGACGGCGGACACCCTGAAAACGAGCGCCACGGTCACGCTCGAGAAGGTCGATGGCGGATTCACGATTTCGGCCGTGCACCTGAACCTGGTGGCCAAGATCCCGGGCGCCAGCCAGGCAGCGTTTGAGGCGGCCGCGCTGAAGGCAAAGCTGAATTGTCCGGTGTCAAAATTACTCAATGCCGCCATCACGCTCGATGCGCGATTGGAGGGTTAGCAGGCAAGAATATGCGAGTCGGCATAAAATCGGGGCTGATTCCCTTTTGGAAAGCCTGAAATGCGTATTTTGCACACCATGCTGCGGGTCGGCGACCTGCAGCGATCAATCGATTTCTATACCCGGGTCTTGGGCATGAGCTTGCTGCGCACGAGCGAGAACCCCGAGTACAAGTACACCCTGGCCTTCGTCGGCTATGGCCGGAACCCGGAGCATGCGGAGCTGGAGCTGACCTACAACTGGGGCGTGAGCGAGTACCAGATCGGCACCGCGTACGGACACCTGGCCATTTCGGCGGACGACATCGTGGCCGCCTGCAAGGCCGTGCGCGAACATGGCGGCGACGTCACGCGCGAGCCAGGGCCGGTCAAGGGCGGCAGCACCATGATCGCCTTCGTGACCGATCCGGATGGCTACAAGATCGAGCTGATCGAGCGGAGCGACGCTGCGCGCAGCGGTGGCCTGAACGCGTAGTTCTGCTGTCGGAAAATTTTACACTTCCCCATGGGGAATATATATAGGCGTACAGCAAGTCTTTGAATTGATGGGCAATCCATAGTTTGGCTTGATTCTTGCTTTTAATAAAGCAAGGGGCGAATCCATGCCGGATGAGCAAGAAAATTCAAGCCAAATGTCTAAGGATTTCTGAAAATGAACAAATTCATGTCGGGCGCACTCCTCGCCCTTGCACTTGGAGTTGCGGCGGCCAGCGCATCTGCCGGCACGATCACCTACACGTCGGCCACCAACACTTGGGAATATACCGGTTTCCAGAAGTCGAGCGTCGGCAACTACGCGTTTACGGGTAACGGCGCCCTCGCCGGCGACGGCGGCATTGTCGTGGGCGGCGGCTCCCATTTCATGTGGAACGCAGGTACCATCGGTGGCGGCGTCGGCACGTATGACTGGAGCAGCTATACCGACTACTATTTCCCGGTCGGCTATCAGATTGAGGTCATTGGCGCCACGTGGACGAACCTGGAAGTTCGCAACAGCAACCGCGGCGAAGGCATTCTCGGCTACCAGCATCTCGACAATACACAACTGGTCGGCGCGCAAATCGCCGACGGCACCGTGCTGAACGGCGTGTTCACGTTCGGCGTTTCGAACAATTCCGCAACCTGGACCTATGCTGCGAGCAATGCTGTCCCCGAGCCTGCGTCGATCGCCCTGTTCGGCCTGGGCATCCTGGGGCTGGCGCTGAGCCGCCGCAAAGCCTAATTTCTGCTAGCGTCCCGAGTCAGAAATTCGCTGACAAAATGTAGGGTGGAACCCCAAGGGGTCGAGCGCATTCCACCAGGCACGCGTCAATGTGGCGCATACATGGCGGGATGCGCTCGCCCCCTTGGGGTTCCACCCGACATACAAGAACGGCGCCCGAGGGCGCCGTTCTTGTTTTGCTGAAGCCGCTTATTTCTGCAGCAGGTCGTTGACCGGCACCAGGTCCGCTTCGCGCAGCGAGCCCGATGCCGACTTCAGGCGCAAACCGTTCATGATGGTGTCGTAGCGCGCACGCGACAGGTCGCGGCGGGTCTGGTACAACTGGCGCTGCGCATTGAGCACGTCGATGTTGATGCGCACGCCAACCTGATAGCCAAGTTTGTTCGAGTCGAGCGCCGACTGGCTCGACACTTCCGCCGCCTCCAGCGCCTTCACCTGCGCCAGGCCACTGGAGACGCCCAGGAAGGCCTGGCGCGCGCCCAGCGCGGCGCTGCGGCGCGTCGCCTCGAGGTCATTGCGGGCCTTGTCCTCGAGCGCGATCGATTCACGCACGCGGCTGGTGACGGCAAAGCCGTTGAAAATCGGCACGCTCCACTGCACGCCGATGCCCTTGTTGGTGACCGTGCCCGACGACGAGGTCTGGCCGCTCACGCTGCTGCGGGTGCCCGAGGCGACCAGGTCCAGGGTCGGCATGTGGCCGGCGCGGTTGCGCTGGATGTCGCGCTTGGCCGACTCCAGGCCCAGCTGCGCCACCACCACGCCATAGTTCTGGTTCTCGGCCGACGAGACCCAGGGCTCGCTGACAGCCGGTTGCGGCTGAGCCAGCACCACGCCCGGCTTGAGCGTCGACAGGGTGGCCGGCGCGGCGCCGATGATCGCCTGCAGCGCAGCCTTCTTGTTCTCCAGGTCGTTGACTGCGGCGAACTCGAGCGCCACCACCAGGTCATACGCCGCCTGCGCTTCATGGGTATCGGTGATGGTCTGGGTGCCGACCTCGAAATTGCGCTTGGCCGAGGCCAGCTGTTCAGTCGTTGCCGTCTTCTGGGCGCGGGTCGATTCGAGCGTGTCTTGGGCCGCCAGCACGTCGAAATAAGCTTGCGATACACGGGTGATCAAGTCTTGCTGGGCTTGGGCAAACAGGGCTTCGGACTGCGCCTGCTGCAGCTTGCTCTGTTCGTAGCTCTGCCAGTTGGCCCAGCGGAACAGCGGCTGGGACAGGGCCAGGGTGTAGGCGTTGGTGCGTGAGTTGGTGCTAATGCCGGGCACGACGCCCAGGCCGCTCGGCGTGGCCACGAACTGGCCTTCATTCCATGGCGAGATGTCGCTGTCGTTGCGGATGATGCTGCCGCTCAGGCCCACGGTTGGCATCAGCAGTGACTTCCCTTGCGGAACCCGTTCCCGACCAGCTGCCAGTGCGGCGCGCGCGCTGGCATACGCAGCGTCGTTCGCCAGCGCTTGCTGGTAGACCTGAATCAGGTCGGCCGCCTGTGCGTTGAGCGAAAAAAAAGCGCTGGCAATCAGCACGGCGAGGGTGGGTTTCTGCATTGCATTCTCCATGGGAGTCATCAAGAAAAAAGGGTTAGTAAAGCAGGTGATTCAATACTTCGGCATGGCGAGATCGACCTGCACAGCCCAGGCGTGAACACCGCCCGTCAGGTTGGACATCCGGGTAAAACCATTGCGTTCCAAAAATGCCGCTACTTGCATACTGCGCGCGCCGTGGTGGCAGATGCAGACGATTTCGGCATCCTCATCGAGTTCCTCGATGCGTGCCGGAATTGTGTTCATGGCGATTTGAATCGAGCCGGCAATCATGCAGGTCTCGACTTCCCAATTCTCGCGCACGTCCAGCAACAGCGGGCGCGGGCGCGAGGGGTCGGCCAGCCATGCGGCCAACTCGGGAGCGGAGACATGGTTCATGGGTGGCTCAAAAACTGAAATGCGAGGGCGTGGCCGCACCATTGAGCGGCTTGACGTTGGTTTCGAACACCTTGACGGTATCGTAGGCCAGTTCCGAGACGCGGGTGATCACCTGAGCCGTCATCACCGGCGCCTGGCCGAGAATGACCGCCAGGCGGCCGCCGACCTTGATCTGCTTGAGGAACGCTTCCGGCAGCACTTCCAGCGCACCAGAGACGACGATCACGTCGTAAGGTGCACCCTTGGCCCAGCCTTCGGCGCCGTTGCCCAGTTCCACCGTCACGTTGTGGATGCCGGCCTTGACCAGGTTCTGTTCGGCCATCGCCTTCAGTTCCGGATTCGATTCCACGGTCGTCACATGGCGCCCCTTGTGCGCGAGCAAGGCGGCCATGTAGCCGGAGCCGCTGCCAATTTCGAGCACGTTCTCGTGCTTTTTGACGCCAACTTCCTGCAACAGGCGCGCTTCGAGCTTGGGGGTGAACATCGCTTCGCCGCCCGGCAGGGGGATTTCGGTGTCGACAAAGGCCAGGCTCGTGTAAGCGGCGGGCACGAAATCTTCGCGCTTGACGACCACCAGCAGGTCGAGGACGTCCTGGTCCAGTACGTTCCAGGGGCGGATTTGCTGTTCAATCATGTTAAATCGGGCTTGTTCGATATTCATTATTGGCTCGGTAAGTGGTAGATAATCCGATATTTTATCGTTGAACGGCCTCAGAACGCACATCTTAACGACACGAAGGGCAAACGGCATGAAATTGCGACAGTCTGCAGTTTAAAGGGAATGAACGCCCGGAAACAGCGATTTGACGTTTTTGACAACTCACCGGGCCGCCGAATCGGGCGGCAGCAAGCCGTGCAGTGCCATCGCCAGGAAGGCGTCGAGGAAGGCCTGCGGGGCGAGCGCACCCTGGCCGCAAGGGCCGTTGGTGTGTTTCCACATGATCAGCATGAGCATCGGGGCAATCAGCACCTGGGTCGTCACAGCCACGTCGAGCGGGCGGAATTCACCTTTCGCGACGGCCACGGCGAGCATGCCGGCGATCATCGCGGTGGCGCGGTCGATCACTTCTTCCTGGTAAAAACGCGCAAGATCGGGGAAATTGCCCGCTTCGGCCATCACCAGCTTGACGATGCCGGACGCCTTGGTGGCCCCCATGCGTTCCCACCAGCCCAGCATCACGGCGCGCATCAGGTCCGCGCTGTGGCCGTCGAAGCCGGCAATGATGTCTTCGGCCGCACCGATGGCCGGCACGATGTTTTCGCGCACCACGGCTTTGAACAGTTCTTCCTTGTTGGTGAAATACAGGTAGAGCGTGCCTTTGGAAACGCCGGCGCGCCTGGCCACGTCTTCCAGCCGGGTCGACGCGAAACCGCGCTCGACGAACAGGTCGAGGGCGGCGGCCAGCAGTTCCTGCGGGCGCGCATCCTTGCGGCGCTCCCAGCGCGGCTTGATCTCAAAGGGGCATTGCATGGCGATTCCGGTAACTTACCTACGAGTCATTTAATATAGTCGCCACTTGTCATGCCGTCAAGCATCAACGCAAGTGTTTCGTCCTAATAGATTTTTGAACAAAATAATAAATTCTTGAATAGGAGGGATGGGCGAAATATTAAATTCTTGAACGCCCCCCACCAATTCTAAACATTGAAATCGCAGCTTCAGCGGACGCAGACTTTTGAAATTGCATAGCAAAAGCGCTTACCAGATTGTTCTGCATACTTTCCATTGCACAGCCCAAAGGCTGTCTGGAGGACGCCCTGCGCGAACATGGCAGGCCCTTGGTGTTCAACAGCGACCAGGGCTCGCAGTTCACGAGCAAGGTCTTCACGGACGTGCTCAAGCGCGAGAAGGTGGACATCAGCATGGACGGACGGGGACGGGCCTTGGACAAAATCTTCGTCGAGCGCTTGTGGCGCAATGTGAAGTACGAGGACGTGTACCTGACGGGATACGCCAACATGGCGGAGCTGATGATGAGATTGGCACAATACTTCGCGTTCTACAACAGCGAAAGGCCGCATCAATCCCTCGGCTACCATACGCCAGCCAGCGTTTACGAGAGCGGCGTCGGCGGAGGTGCGCTGATCGTTGATAAGTACGGCGGTGTTGAGAAAGAAGTGATGGAAATGGCGATGGCGTGAGGCTGGCGCCGACTTTACCACCGCGCGGCACGCTCTTGCCCTGTGCATTGGGCGACGAGCGGCGCCGTGGAAAAGTCTACCGGCTTCGAACAAGAACACGTCCGAAAAGCCGAAGTGGCGAGCAATACGGGCAGCGCCGGTCAGCTGAATGCACGTAACGGACACAGCTTAAACTCGCTGAAAAATTGTCTTGACCGATGGGTCCACGTTTCCCACCCCGCGTTAGGGATATATTTTTCTAACATGAGCCATTTACGCGACGGAATTCGCAGTATTGGGTAAGGACGATGCGGGGTAAGGACGATGCGCAGTGTTCGCTACATCGCTCTGGCCCAACTGACTGATGTCCTCCGTCGGTCGATGGCGCCGTGGATACACCGGCCCACTGCAACCTTATTCCGGTTCGTTCAATATTGAGAAATGAAATTACTGTAGTACAAGCCGCAGCGACGAAAACAAGTGTTCATACTATTCTGGGATGGGAAAATGAAGAAGGAAGTCTATGTGTTGTCGGCCGCCTACAACGGCCTCGCGCGAAAAATGTTGCGGCGCGGTGTCAATCTTGTTTGCGCCGCGAGCTTCATGTGCGCTCTGATTCCCATTGGTCCCGCGCAGGCTGCAGGTTTGTTTGGTGGTGATAAAGACGCCTCGGTCAAAGTCACGAATGGTGGTGAACTCAAAGGACGATCAACTATCGCCATTGGCGCTTTTCGCGTGGCGTTTGTCACCGAGGATGCTGCGAACGCCGCCACACGTGGTATTTTTGGCAGTAGCGCGGCACGCATCAGCGCCGAACTTGTCGGCGTCGATCACGCGCTGATGCAAAAAATAACCGACAAAATCTATGCCGATTTCGTCCAGCATGCAAACGCCAAGGGGTACACGGTCATCGACTCCGTGGCGCTGGCCACCACCGCGCCGGCCTACACGGCCCTAGCTCCAATGGAGAATTTCACGGTGGGTCGTCTCGGCACCTTTGTCATCCCGAGTGGACAGCGATCAGTTGCATTGGCCTCCGATAGCCGCGCAAAAGAGGAAAAAGGCACAGGCGGATTCGCGGCACGATTCAATATCGTCTCCGATCAATTGGCGAAGTCACCTGCCAGCGATGCCTTTCCAGTCGTTGCCAAACAAGCTGACGCGGCGGTCCTGGGAGTGACCATCGTGGCGAATTTTGCCAATTTCAAGGGGACTGCCTCTCTGGGAGGATCGAATGCCTCGCTCGCTGTGGGCGCAACGATCGATGGACGCAACAAGAATGAGATTATCGCGTCCACGTCCATTTACGGCTGGAATAGCGGTACTGGAACTTGCGCCCGCTGCCCGGCTCAGCTCGGTCTGGAGGGGCAGCTTCATTCCGACGCGACAATTGGCACTTACGGCAGCGGCGGCGCCAAGAACAATCTTTCCGGCACGGTGACAGCTGACCCTGCGGCCTATGAGCAAAACATTCTCCTGTTGGCAGCGAAGGCGAGCGACATGCTCCTGGGCGCCCTGCAAGCTGAAAAATAGCGCGCCCGGCTTGCTAGACGAATCAGTGTTTGAATTTCGGACCGCCCCCTTCTGAATCGAAGTTACGACTAATTACTGATAGAAAATATGACCGCCACTGTCCTCAATAAAAAAGACTTCACTGCCGCCATCGGCACAGTCGCAGCGATAATCGCCGCCGCCCTGTTTAGTGGCGCCGCAATTGCTTCGCCCATTACCACCCCGACCCAGCTCGCCGGTGCTACCACGTTGATCGACTTCAATACTCTGAGCCAAGGTGACTATGCGAATCCGATCACGATCTCAGGCGTCACTTTCAGCGGAAACCTCAATGTGAAGAATGCGCAGCCTTACTATGCGCCGGTCAACTTTCCAACTTTCGTCTCCGGTATGACTTTGGGCCTGCCAAGTGTCGCCGGGCAGGGACAGGTGTTCACAATTACTTTCGCAAACTTGGTGTCTGAAGCCGGATTTGGCATCTTTGACCCGAATTTCGCTGGCAACGTCATCACCGCCTATGACAATGCCGGAAATGTACTAGAGTCGACCACGCCCGACGCGCTGTTCCCCGTCGGTGGCACTGGCGCTGACTATGTCGGCTTTTTGAGGAGCGGCGTCGACATCCGGCGCATAGAAATTGTAGCCGGTTCGCGCGCTGGGGTCTCAGACGGTATCTGGATCGACAATCTTCGGTTTGATATCGCCACGCCGAACGCCCTGCCCATCCCAGGAAGTCTGATTTTGATATTGACTGGGCTGCTGGTTGCAACTGCCGTGCGACGCGTCAAAGCATAGCTATCTTTTTTGTGGCCTTCAAGCAAGCCCAAGTGTGAAGCCCTGTTGAAAGTGTTGCGCGAGCCGGCCGAAGTCGTGCTCAAACTGAACTAGAGCGACGTGATGGCATTTTTGGTGCCCGCCTGAGCGAACGCCATCAAGAGCGACCTGATGAGCATTTCGGTCGTTCTCCATAATAGGCCGCAATGGGCGTATGCTGGGTCTAGACGCGAGCGTGAAGATGACCCTGGCCGGCCCCCGATGGCGGTCCCATTCCCTCGCCCAAGTGACGCTGCCGGCCTAACAGATGGACGCGGCCCTTGACCGCGCAGCCGAGAAATGGAAGCGACGATTACTTCGTGTGCACCACTGACACGGGCTGGTCATGGTCGACCTGCGGAAGGATAGAGTCGAGTTCCCCGATCTCAAACGCGCGGCGGTGGAGCTGGCGCAGCGGCTTAGCCTCCACGCCGTGCTGGTGAAAGTCAAGGCGAGCGGGCAAAGGCTGATTCAGGAACTGCGCAACCTGACGCGCCTACCCGTCCTTGCCATCCCGTGGCTCCATTACGCCGACGATGAAATGGCTCCTATACGCCGACGATTCACAGCAACGAAACCTTCGACGTTCAAGGCTTCGACGGACGCAAGACGCCACAAGTGAACCGACACCGATTCACCGCTGTCATCCGCCTTCATCAAACTAATGCAGCACTGAAGAGCTGAGTCGATGTAGGTGTGGTAGGCAATCTCAGTGTGTGTCATGCCCCCCTGTGGATGTCGACCTGCAGCTAGTTCAATTGTGCGTTCGAACAACATACACAATCGAAGGGATTCACTGATAATTTCATTTCTCCCAGCTGTTCAACCGGCCCCGCGGCAATTCCTTCCGACCTTTTGCCATTGCGACCGCCACCGTGCAGACGACAACCGAGAGCTATTGTCAGGCGCATTCAAGAATATATTATTCGAGTCGCCCGAAAAATCAGGTGAAGTGCAGCAAATTCAAGATATTACGTCGTAATTCTTGTAGACGCTGCGACGCTAAGTCATTGATTTTTTTAGCCTCCCATTCAAGAATTTATTATGACGAAACAACGCAAGCACTCCACGACACACATTATTGCAAGTTCGAGGATTGTGCCTTGCGTCTTCCCCCATTTTTCTCCCACGGGCATTTCCCTAGACTGTGATTCATCGGTGGCGGCAACACGAAGACCTGCTACCGAAACCCTGATCAATTTTTCTGGAGAATCACATGAACATCAAACACATCATCGCATCCGTTTCCCTGTTGGCAGCTGTGACTGGCGCATTCGCTGGAAGCGACATTTCCTCCTCCGATCAAGTGCTAACACGTCAACAAGTGTACAAAGAGTTGCTGCGCGCCCGCGCTGCCGGTGAGCTCAACTACTCTGACGCCACTTATCCTTTGGCACCCCGTGAGGTTGCGAGCAAAGTGACGCGCGAAGAAGTCTTGGCAGAATTATACCGAGCCCGTGCTGCCGGCGAAATGAACTACACCGATGCGACATATCCACTGTCCTTGACTGCGGCGCCAACTTTGCTGACACGCGAAAGCGTTCGGGCCGAGGCGATCAGAGCGCGCGCCGCGGGCGAACTGGACTACACCGAGGCGAGCTATCCGTTCACCTTGAGCAGCTCGAACCCACTTAGTGCCGTGAACAATTAAAGCACTGGACTCAGGCGAACGCACACCAGGCGATTGACATGGCTTGCGTCGAGCCCGTCAGCCCTCCAAGGAAAAGAATTTCTCCGCGCCCAAAGCGCACTTGGTCGGGCTGAATTCGATGACCTGGTACGTTGCCAACTGCTCACGCGAGAACGGATCTTTATTCAGTACAAGATCCAATTCTTTGCGGCTCAGGTTCCTAGCCAAGATAACGCCACCGATTCGAGGTTCTTGGGCGCCAGAGGCAAGAAAATGACCGGCAGCGTAGTGCTTATCGAGGAAATTTCGATGTTCCTGTAGATATTTTTCGACTACCTCAAGCGGTTGAACGTAGTGCAGTAGAACGATGAACATTCGTATTTTCCTTCATAAAACTCATTAAAATTGAAACTGCGGACCAAGGCCGGACCATTGCCGCTTGCCTAACACTTGAATAGTTGTTCGACGAAGTCCACAAATACCTTCACCTTTGCAGCACGGTGATGGCGCGGATGGTAGAGGACCGATACATCCGGGCCTGGCGCGCTCCACTGTTCCAGGACAGGTACCAGCGCCCCAGTCCGGATCGGCTCCTCCACCGACAGCGACAGGTGCTGCACAATGCCGCAGCCGACTTTGGCTGCCTCGATGAGCGACTCCACGTGGTCCATTTCCAGCACTCCGCGCGGCGTCAACGGGAACTGTTGCCCGTCTCGTTCAAACATCCATTGCCTGACTTTTCGCGACTTCGGATTAAGAAAATTCAAGCAAACAAAACTCGATAGTTGCTCTGGCGTTTCCGGCTGGCCGTGTGCCGCAAGGTAGGCCGGTGAGGCGCAGCAAATGTACTTCGTCTTCAATACGGTCTTGGCAACCAGGTTTGAATTTTGCAATTCTCCAATACGGATCAGCACGTCGATCCCGTCTTCCACCATGTCGATCATTCGGTCGCCCGCAGTCATCCGCAGGCGGATGTCGGGGTACGCCGCCAGGAACGCTGGCAAGGCTGGCGCGACGTATTGTCTACTGATAATGTTTGGCATGTCGACACGCAGACTACCTCGCGGATTTTGATTTGAATCGAGCATGCTGATCTCTAGCTCGTCCATATCGCCCAGCAAGGCGAGCGCCATTTCGTAGCACTGGCGCCCTTCGTCAGTCACTGACATACGGCGTGTCGTGCGGTGGAGTAGCTTGATCTTGAAGTGGGCTTCCAACGCCAATACCTGATTCGTCACCGACGACGTCGAGATCGCCAACTTGTCGGCCGCACGACTGAAGCCGCCAGCATCGACAACCGCGCAAAAAACTTTTAGTGCATCCAAGCGATCCATCGCGGTACTCCCTTACCAAGCGGGCGAGTCGGGCTTCGCCCCACCGGCTCCATTATTTACGATTTCGAAATTGTGTGTTGAACCTGGACCCATTTTTCCGCCGGGCCTTTGTCTCTACACTGGATTCATCGGTTGGGGACTACAAGCCCCACCGTCCTCTTCCCAACTACTAAGGAAACTACCATGTCTGCTACCACCACCATGCAAGCGATCGTCCTGAATGCCTTTGGCGAGCCGATGACCCTCAGCGCCATCGCCCGCCCTGTGGCCGGCCCTGGACAAGTCCTGGTCCGCATCCTTGCAAGCGGCGTCAATCCGCTCGACATTAAAATCGCCGCTGGCCAGGCCGCCCACGCTCGCACCGTGCTGCCAGCCGTACTCGGCATTGACTTGGCCGGCGTGGTCGAGGCCATCGGCCTTGGGGTGACCGCGTTCAAGGTCGGAGACGAAGTCTACGGCATGGCTGGCGGCATCGGTGGTGTGCAAGGCTCGCTGGCGCAATTTTCCGCAGTCGATGCCGATTTGCTCGCCATTAAACCGGCCAACATCTCGATGCGCGAAGCGGCTGCCCTGCCCTTGGTCTTCATCACCGCCTGGGAAGGTCTGGTAGACCGCGCCCAGCTCTCCGCCGACAAGACTGTCCTGGTCCATGGTGGCGCCGGTGGCGTTGGCCATATCGCGGTACAGATTGCCGTCGCAGCCGGCGCCCGCGTGTTCGCCACCGGATCGGCTGAACAGAAGGAAATCATCGAATCATATGGCGCCACTGCGATCGACTACCTCAGCACGACGGTCGAACAATACGTCGAACAGCATACCGGCGGCGAGGGCTTCGACCTGGTCTACGACACCGTCGGCGGCCCAACCCTCGATGCCTCCTTCCGTGCCGCCCGCCAATACCACGGCCACGTGGTGAGCTGCCTGGGCTGGGGTACCCATGCGCTGGCGCCGCTCTCGTTCCGTGCCGCAACCTACTCCGGCGTGTTCACCCTGCTCCCACTGCTGAGCGGAAAAGGACGCGCCCAACATGGCGCCATCATGCGCGAAGCCACCAGGCTGGTCGAAGCAGGCAAGATCCGCGTCAACCTGGACCCGTCCACCTACAGCATCAATACTGTTGATGCTGCCCATCGTGCCATCACCCAAGGCACCGCCAAGGGGAAAATCGTCGTCGATATTGATCAATAAGCCGCCAAAGCTCCCGAACCGGCAAGCCAGGGCGCAGAGCGGGATCGGGCGCGGGAAGGGCGGCCGGATTCCAAGGACCCGGGGAGCAGGTCGGGGTCGCGATGGCTCATGGCGCGCTCCTCGACAGCACGATATCGACCATGACCGCGGGCGCCAGCGCCACGGTATCGAAGACGAATTCGGGCGACAGCGGGACTTCGTACGGCGCATCGACGCCCGTCAAGCCGAGCAAGGTGCCGGCGCGCGCCTTGGCGTACAGTCCCTTGGGGTCGCGCGCGGCGCAAGTGGCCAGCGAGGTCGACAGATACACCTCGGCGAAGCGGCCCACCGCGAACAAGTGCCGCACACCTGCGCGGTCGGCCGCGAACGGCGAGACGAAGGCGCAAATGACGAGCAGGCCGGCGTCGGCCATCATGCGCGCCACTTCGCCCGCGCGGCGGATATTTTCATGGCGATCGGCGTCGGACATGCCAAGGTCGGCGCACAAGCCGCTGCGCAATTGGTCGCCATCGAGGACCACGGCGCGCGCCCCCCTTTGGCGCAGCGTGGCGCACAGGGCCTGCGCCAACGTGCTCTTGCCGGCTCCGGACAGGCCGGTGATCCAGTAACAGGACACCGGCGGCACGATGCTGGCGGCGCTAGCGCGCGTCATGCGCAATGCTCATTGTCGATGGCCCCATGATTGCGCACTATACCAGCCACAAACCTCGGGCGCCACACTGCGCCGCCACCACATCGGCAATGCCCACGAAGGCGAGCATCAGCTCGGCGCCAGGCTGTGCCTCGTTGGCGCATTCGCTCTGTTTTCTCTAGCCCAGGCAGACGAGAAGAAGCAAGATGTCCGATGTGCGCGTGGGCTGCCAAAGCGGCGCTGTCTCAGGCGCGCAGCTTCTCCGTTTCGAACTGGCGAAACGCGGCCCGCACCTCGCCGCGCAGGGCGTCGTCGTCCCAGGGCTTGGTGAGGAATTTGTAGATCGAGCCGCGATTGATCGCGTCCGTCACGCTGTGCAGGTCCGTGTAGCCCGATAGCATCATGCGGATCGTGTGCGGGTACAGGTCGCGCACCCGCGCCAGGAACTCGGCGCCGTTCATTTCCGGCATCCGCTGGTCCGACAGGATCACCTGCACCTCGTTTGTGGCCAGCAGCTCAAGGCCGGCGCTGGCGCTGTCGGCGACCAGGATCCGGTAGCCTTCGCGGTGGAACAGGCGATTGAGCGAAGACAGGATGTTGCGCTCGTCGTCGACCAGCAGCAGCGTGCGCAGGTCCGCGACCGGCGCCTCCGGCAGCGCCAGCATGTGGTTCTGGCGCAGTTGCTCTTCGAAGTCGGCGCCCGGCATCGGGCGCGCGAAATAATAGCCCTGCATCTCGTCGCAACGGTTGCTGCGCAGGTAGTTGGCCTGGCCCTCGGTCTCGACGCCCTCGGCAATCACGGTCATGTGCAGGTTGTGCGCCAGGTCGATGATGGCGTGGCAGACGGCGGCGTCGCCCGGATCGCGCGTGAGGTTGCGCACGAAGGACTGGTCGATCTTCAGGTGGTCAATTGGCAAGTGGCGCAAGCGGCTCAGCGATGAATGGCCGGTGCCGAAATCGTCGAGCGAGAGCTTGATGCCCAGCGCCTTCAGGCTCACCAGCGTGGCGAGCGCCTGGTCGACATCATCCATCAGCGTCGACTCGGTGATCTCCACTTCCAGCAGGCTGGGGTCGAGGCCATGCCGCTCGAGCGCATCGCGGATCTGGCTTGCCAGGTCGGTTTCGCGGAACTGGCGCGGCGACACATTCACCGCCACCGGCACGATCGGCAAACCGGCGTCGCTCCAGGCGCGCTGCTGGCGCACCACCTCGTCGAGCACCCAGGCGCCGATCGGCACGATCAAGCCGGTGCTCTCGGCCAGCGGAATGAAATCGCCCGGCGCCACCAGGCCGCGCTGCGGATGCTGCCAGCGTAGCAGCGCCTCGGCGCCCACAACGGCGCCACTGGCCAGGTTCACACGCGGCTGGTAGTACACGCGCAACTCGCTCTCGTCGAGCCCGTGCTGCAATTCCGATTCGAGCGCGAACAGTTTCAGGCTGCGCTCGTTCATCTCCGGCGCGTAGAAATGGAGCCGGTCGCCGCCCATTGCCTGCGCGCTTGCCATGGCCGCGTTGGCGCAGCGCAGCAGAGCGTCGGTGTCGCTGCCATCCTTCGGGTACAGGCTGATGCCGATGCTGGCGCTGGTGCGGGCGACGCCGCCGGCGATCGCCAGTGGCGCCTGCACCGCCTGCAGCAGCCGCGCGCCGTGCCCCATGACGTCGTCGGCGCATTCGAGGTTGCCCATTTCGAGCACGAACTCCTCGCCCGACAGGCGCGCCAGCGTGGCGCCGTCGGGCAGCGCGGCCGACAGGGCGCCGGCCACGTGGCTCAGCAGCAGGTTGGCCGCGTCCGGTCCCAGGCTGTCCTTGATGGTCTTGAAGCGGTCTAGCGTCAACAGCAGTACGGCCACCGTGCGCCCGTCGAGCAGCGCGTGGCGGCTGGACTGGCGCAGGCGGTCGTTGAACAGGTTGCGGTTAGCCAGCCCGGTCAAGGGATCGTGGTTGAGCTGGTAGTCGAGCGCCTGTTCGGCCTCGACCCGGCCTTCCGCCTCGCGCTGGCCGACGATGCCAAACGAGAGGTTGTCGGCCAGTTCCTGCAGCAGCTGCATCTCGGCCGTGTCGAACGCGAGCGGATCGACCGAATAGATGGTGATCGCGCCAAGCACGCCCTGCTTGTCGCGCAGCGGCAAGGCCATCGAGGCGGCGATGCCGTACTTGCCAGTCAAGGCGCGGCACGGCTCGAACATCGGCTCGGCACCGGTGTCGCGCGTCACCACGGTTCGTCCGCTGTGGATGGCGTGGCCGCACATGCCGCGCGGCACGGGGTCCGCCGCCCAGCTGAGGTCGGACTGGGGCACCCAGCCGACCGGGCCGGCGCTGGCGACGGGGGAAATGCTGCACGCGCCATCATGGCGGGCCAGGCCCACCCAGGCCATCGCATAGCCGCCACACTCGACGATGTGCTGGCACACCGTCTGCAGCATCTCCTGTTCGGAGCGGGCGCGCGCGAGCGCTTCGTTGCAGCGCGAGAGCAGGCGCAAGGTACGGTTCAGCTGGCGCAACTGGTCGCCGCCAGCCGCCTCGCGCTGGTGCGCTGCCAGCATGTCGTCGGCCATCTGGTTCAGCGCCAGGTCCAGCATGCCGAACTCCTTGCCGCCGGCGCGCTCGGCCATGCGCGCGCTCCAGTCGCCGGTGGCCAGGCGCCGGGCGAACTGGACGCACAGGCCGATGGCGCGGTTGACGTTGCCGACGATGAAGCGCGCCGCGAGCAGGCCAAGCAGCAGCGCGACGATGCCGCCACCGACCAGGATCTCGCCAATGGTGGCGTTAAGTGTGCGGATGCGCACATGGGTGAGCGCCTTGGCCGACTCGGCGTTCTGGCGCAGTTCCTCCAGCGCCGGCTCGATCCGGTGCACCGCTTCGAGATACTCGATGCTGGCCGCATCGATCTCCTCGACGCGCGCCACGTAATCGAGGAATCCATCCTCATACAAGGCGAGCAGGTGCTGCAGGCGCTGCGCGTGGTAGGGCGCGAGCCGGGCATGGGTCAGGGATGTGCGGAACTGCTGCGCCGCATGCGCGAACGCGCCCACGTACAGCTGTTGGCCGCGCGCGATGAAGTCCTTTTCGTAGCGGCGCAGCGTGAGCAAGTCCACGCGCAGGGCCAGCACGTCGCGCCCCATCACCAGCGCCTCGATCTCATGGGAACGCTGGCGCATGACGCCTTCGAGACCGGTGTCGACCCGTCCCAGGCGTCCGTACAGGTCGACCACGTGCAGGAAGCCGCCCGCGTAACGCTCGACGGCGCCGTCGATGGCGCGCGTCTTGGCGTCGATTTCCGTGGAATGGGACAACAGGCGGATCGCCGCCATGTCCTCGTGCAGCTTCGCCACCTTGTTGCCGACCAGTGTGGCGTAGCGCGCCTTTGCCTCCTCGAAGCTGAACACCTGGCGCTTGATCAGGAATTCCTTCTCGAAGCGGCGCGCCTTCTCCATCTGGGCCAGGCCGTTCTCGCTCAAGTGGGCGATGCGGTCGTCGCTGTCAAGGAACTGGTCGAGCGCGCGCATGCTGCCCCAGTGGCCGAGCAAGGCGCTGGCCGACGAGAGCAGCATCAGCGCGATGACCAGGCCAAAACCGAGCGCCAGCTTGGCGCGCAGGCTCAGCCGTTCGAAGTGCGCGCGCAGGAAGGTGGTGGCGGACACGGCGCGGTTCAATCGAGGTAGGGCACGAAATCGAACTTGACGATCAGGTCCGTCACCTGCGAGGACAGGCAGAACTCGACGAACTCGCGCGCCGCGCCGCTGGGCGCGCCATGGCTGATCAGCATCAGGGGACGGGCCATCGGGTAATTTCCATTGCGCACGTTCTTGCTGCTGGCAGTGACGCCGCCCACGGCCAGCAGGCGGATCGGCGCGCCGGCCTGCGCGCGCCGCTCGGCATCGCCGATCGAGACGAACACGACGGCGTCCGGGTCGGCTGCGACCGCGTCGATGCGCGCCGCGTTCGGGCCGATCGTGCGGTGCGCGGCGAAGCTGGCGTAGGGCAGCCCGATGTAATGGCTGAACGGCTCGGCCGAGCCGGCCGCGGCCGGACCGGCCAGCAGGTGCACCGGCCGGTCGCGCCCGCCCAGCGCGCGCCAGTTCGCCACCTTGCCGCTGTACAGCTCGGCGATCTGGGCAGCGCTCAGGTCGCCCACGGGGTTGTCGCGGTGCACGATCAGGGCCACGCCGTCGCGCGCCACGGGCACGCCGTACAAGTCATGTTCGCCGGCGCCGAGGGGGCGCGAAACCATGCCCAGGCTGGCCATGCCGCGCCGCGTGTCGTCGATGCCGCTGCCCGTGCCGCCCATGCGCACCTCGACCGTGAAGCCGGGGTGGGTCAGCTGATAGCGGCTGGCGATGTCGCGCATCAGCGGCCCCATCGTCGACGAGCCGGACAGCAGCAAGCCGTTGGGCGCCTCGGCCACCGCGCCCAGCGGGTGGACGGACAGCAGCAACGCGCAGGCGAACAGGCCGAGGCCAATCTTGATCCAGGTCAGGTGTCGCATGGTGAAGCTCCTTGCCGCCCGCGCGCGGGGGCGCGGACTCGGACATCGGGTCGCCGCGACGCTGTGGCAGCAGGAAAGGGGAAATCGGGTGCGCGGCGGCGAGGAGCGGGGAGGCGGGTCCTGGCGGGCTGGCGAGAGCGGCAGCGCGGTCCTATTTGAGTATAGGGCAATAAATACTGGGAAGCAATGACTTTGACGGCCCCTCATTCCGCGACCGGAGCGCGCGGCGCGGGCGGCTTCAGGGGCAGCACCACCCGGAACCGCGTGCCGCGCCCCACTTCGCTGTCCACTTCGATCCGTCCGCCATGTTTTTGCACGATCCCATAGGACAGCGACAAGCCCAGCCCGGTGCCGGTGCCGACTGGCTTGGTGGTGAAGAAGGGTTCGAAGATGCGGTCCAGGTGCTGGGGCGCGATGCCCTTGCCGCTGTCCTCGACCTCGACCCAGACCCAGGCCCCGTCCTGGCCGGTGCGCAGCACGATGCGCCCGCTGACCTCGATCGCGTGCGAGGCGTTCACCAGCAGGTTCATGAACACCTGGTTGAGCTGGGAAGCGTAGCACTCGATCTGGGGAATGCGGGCGTACTCGCGCACCACCTCGACCTTGTATTTGAGCTCGTTGGCCACCACCCGCAGCGTGCTGTCAAGGCCCGCCTCGAGGTCGGCCCAGACCCGCTCGGACTCGTCCACGTGCGAGAAATCCTTCAAGTCCTGCACGATGTTGCGCACCCGTTGCAGGCCATCGTGCGATTCGAGCATCAGGTTGCCGATGTCTTCTCGCAGGTAGGCCAGGTCGATCTGGCGCCGAATCAGTTCGAGCTCCGGTTCGCTGGCCGCGTCCTCGTAGGCCTTGAGCAGTTGCAGCAAGCCGTCCACGTAGCGCTGCAAGGTGCCCAGGTTGGCGTTGACGAAGCCGACCGGGTTGTTGATCTCGTGCGCCACGCCGGCTGCCAGCTGGCCGATGGTGGCCATCTTCTCGGACTGCAGCAGCTGGTTCTGGGCCTGTTCGAGCTTGCCGATCAATTCCTCCTGCTGCTGCTTCTTGGTCAGCAGGGCCGCGTTGAGCATCTGCAGGTCGGCCGTGCGCGCCTGCACCCGCTGTTCGAGCGCCGCCTCGGCCAGCTTGTGCTCCGTGATGTCGCTAAAGCCGAAGACGCGCCCGATGATGCGCTCGCCAAGCCACTGGGGCCGCGAGCGGCAGGCGAAATAGCGCCCCTCGTGCAGGTGGAACAAGTCTTCCGTCTCGTCGACCCCGACCACCTCGCGCAGGCGCGAGCGGAACAGGTCGGCCTGCTGCACCCGGCTGGCCAGGAATTCGAGGATGGCCGCGTCATCCTGGGCGATCAGCAGCGCCTCGGGCAAGGCCCACATGCTGCTGAACAGGCGGTTCATGCTGGTGATCCTGCCCTGCCAGTCGATCACCAGGATGCCGTTGCCGGTCGATTCGAGCGTGGCGCGCAGCTGCGACAGGGTCTGCGCCAGCGTCTGCTCGATCTCGCGCTCGTGGCGCACGTCGCGCGCCTGCACCAGCAGCAGGTGCGCGCCCGCGTGGTGCACCAGGCGCACCGATTTCATCACCGTCAGCATCGATTCGTCGGCGCACTGGTACAAGCCCTCCTGGGCCTCGACCTCGAGGAACTGGCCGTTGCTCACGTCCTCCCAGTAGAACACGTCCTGCAGGGAGCTCTCGATGCCGGTGATGGTCATGCCCAGCAAGGCTTGTTCGCTGTAGCCGAGCGTCTGCTGGGCCGCCAGGTTGGCCACCACGATGCGCAGGCCGGCCGGTTCCACCAGCAGCATCATGGTGGGGCTGCCGTCGAGCATGAGGCGTTCGAGCTGGCTCATCGTGGCGGCACCGCGGGCGCCGCCGTGCCGGCGTCGAAGTAGTAGCTGACGCGCTTGCGCGGGCTGAGGTAGTCGTACACTTCGCGCGGCACCTGGGCCGGGCGGATCGCCTTGGCGATGTTGACCTCGGTCTCATGCTCGAGGTCGACCAGCACCGCCTCCTTCTTGGGGATGGCGGCGTCGTAGATCATGATCATCGGCTTCATGGGACGGTTGGTGTTGACGGTGGTGACCAGGCCGATCACCCCGTTCGACAGCTGCACGATGGTGCCCGGCGGGTAGACCCCGAGGCAGCGGATGAACAGTTGCAGGATCTTCGGATCGAATTTGCTGCGCAGCTTGGCGAACATGAGCGACAGGGCTTCATGCGGGGTCAGGGCGTCATTGATGTTGGCCGGATTGCACAGCTGGTCGTAGTGGTTGGCGATGGCGACGATGCGCGCGAGCAGGCTGATCGCGTCACCCTTGAGCTTGGCCGGGTAGCCGCTGCCGTCGAAAAACTCGTGGTGCTCGCGGATCACGGCCAGGGCCGGCGCGGCCAGCTGCAGGCGGCGCCCGATGTTGTAGCCGTATTCGGCGTGCATTTCGTAGAGGTGGCGTTCGGGCCCGGAGAACGGCGCTTGCTGCTGCAGCAGCTTGGGCGGCAGCTCCTTGTGGCCGATGTCGTGGAACATGGCGCCCATGCCCAGCGGCGTGACCGCCTCGGCCGGCAGCTTCATGTCGCGCGCCATCATCATCGACAGGATCGTCACGTTCAGCGAATGGAAGTACATCTCCTCGCCGCCGGGCTTGTCGCCCATCACATGGATCGCCAGCTCCGGCTCGGACAGGATCGAATCGGCGATCTGGGTCACCAGCCGGGTGGCCTGCTGGACCGTCTCGGCCGGGCGCGCATACAGGTTGCGGTCGATCTCGCGCAAGGTGTTGGCCGTGTCGGCGTAGGCATTCTCGACGCGGGCGGTGGCCTCGCGCTGCAGGCGGATGCGCTCGATCATCACGCGCTTGGCCTCGAGCGCCGGCGAGACCTCGGGCGCGGGCGCCTCCGGCTGGACCGGCGCCGGCGTGTCCGGCGCGGCCGGCGCCAGCGGCAGCGCCGTGCTCAGCTGGGGGCTGTAGCGGACCCGGGCCAGGCCCAGGCTGCGGATGATGCGGATCTGCTCCTCGTCCTTGATGCGGAAATGGCCGAACACGAAAGGTTGCTCGAACCATTTCAGGTCGAGGTAGATGTACAGCCCGACCCGCAGCTGTTCCATGGTGACATGAGTGTGATCCGGCATGGTGCGACCTCCGGTCCGTGCTGCGATGGGACGGCCTCGCTCCCGCGGGCGGGAACCAGAACGTCTGCCTGCCAAGCTTGCTACTACGTTTACGACTTCCTATCTTACCATTGCCCACTCAAAACATCGGCAGGCGCGCCGCGTCGACGATTTTGCGGATGATGTAATAGCGGCCCCTGGTGTAGGGCGGGAAGAACAATTTGATCGTCATCAGGCGCGTCGCGCGCAGCACGCCCCGCTCGTGGGAGAAGGCCCTGAAACCGAACACCCCGTGCGCATTGCCGATGCCCGAATTGTTGACCCCGCCGAAAGGCAGGTTTCCGTGCGCGAAATGGGCCACGCAATGGTTCACGCAGGCGCCGCCCGAACTGGTGTTCTGCAAGACCTGGTCGACCTGGCGCTGGCGCCGGCTCCAGACGTACAGGGCGAGCGGCTTGGGGCCGGCGTTGATCTGGGCGATCAGCGCATCCAGGTCGGTGTAGCCGATGATCGGCAGCAGCGGCCCGAAAATCTCCTCGGACAGGATGCGCGCGCCGGCCGGGATCTGGCCCAGCAGGGTCGGCGCCACATAGCACTGGTCGGCGTCGACCACCCCGCCGCAATGGACCACCGCGCCCTGCCCGACGGCGTCGGCCAGCAGGCCGGCCACCCGTTCGGTGTGGCGCCGATTGATGATGCGCGCCAGGTCCGGACTGCGCTGCTGCTCGGCGTCGCTGGCGCCGTAGCGCGCTTGCAGCACGCCCCGGCAGGCGTCGATGAAGGCCAGGCGCACCGATTCGTGCACGAACACATGGTCGGGCGCGACGCAGGTCTGGCCGTTGTTGATGAATTTGCCCCACATGATGGTCTGCGCCGCCAGCGTCAGGTCGGCGCTGGCGTCGACGATGGTCGGCGAGCGCCCGCCCAGTTCAAGCGTCACGCTGGCCAGGTGGCGGGCCGCCGCCGCCATGACGAGCTTGCCGACGGCCGGCGAGCCGGTGAAGAAGATGTGGTCGAACGGCAGCGCCAGCAAGGCCTGCGCGGTGGCGCTGGCGCCCTCGAACAGGGCCACCTCGTCGCAGCGGAAGGTGGCCGCCAGGATGCGCGCCATCACCTTCGAGACGGCCGGCGTCATCTCCGAGGGCTTGACGATGACGGTGTTGCCGGCCGCCAGGGCCGACACCAGGGGGCCGAAGCACAGGCCCAGCGGGTAGTTCCAGGGCGCCACGATCAAGACCCGGCCGCGCGGCTGGTACTGGACCCAGGCCGAGGTGCCCAGCATGGTCGGCGTGGGCCACAGCTTGCGCGGCTTCATCCACTTCTTGAGCATGCCCAGCGCCTGGCGCATCTCTTCGAGCACCGGCAGCAGTTCCGACGCTTCCACTTCGGCCGGCCCCTTGCGGTAGTCCTGCTCGAAGGCCTGGTAGAACGCTCCCCGCTCGGCCAGCACGGCCGTGCGCAGGGCCTTGATGCGGGCCATGCGCTCGCTCGCGCCCGAGGCCCTCCAGCGCAGCGCCGTGGCTTGCTGGGCGGCGAAGGTGGCGGCCATGTCGGCCGGGTCGGCCTCCACGGTGGCGCGCGGGGATGGGGCGTTGAGCTCGGTCGGGTTCATGGGCGCGAATGGGGTGGACGAAAACGCTGAGCCTAGCATGCGCGGCGCGCCCGTTGTGACAGCTTTCCTCTAATTGCCGGGTGCCGGCGGCGCGCCGGAGCGGGCCAGCGCCTGGTCGATCGCCTCAGTTACGGCGTCAAGCTTGATCGGCTTGGTCAGGTAGCGGAAGAAGCCCGCTGCCGTGCCGCGCTCGATGTCGCGCGCCATCGCGTTGGCCGTCAGGGCGATGACGGGGATGTGGGAAGTGCGCGGGTCGGCCTGCAGCACGCGGCGCGCGGCGCTGCCGCTGATGCCGGGCAGGTTCAGGTCCATCAGGATCACGCGCGGCTGGAACTGGCGCGCCAGCGCGATGCCGCTCTCGGCGTCGGCCGCCGAGAGCATGCGCAGGTCGCTGCGAAACGCCAGCAGCTCCTGCAGCAGGGCCAGGTTGGCCGGGTTGTCCTCGACGTACAGCAGCACGGCCTGGTCGCCCTCGGCCAGCGCCAACGGCGGCAGCACGGCCACCGACGCCGGCTTGCACAGCGCCAGCTCGATCCAGAACACGCTGCCCACCCCCGGCGTGCTGCTCACGCCCATGCTGCCGCCCATCATCTCGACCAGGCGGCGCGTGACGACCAGGCCGATGCCGGTGCCCTCGGCGGCGCCGGCCTCCTGGCCGAGCCGGTTGAAGGGCTGGAACAGGGCGCCCAGCTGCTCCTCGCTCAAGCCGGCGCCGGTGTCCTGCACGGCGATGCGCAGGCGCTCGACCCCGACCGGGGCCACGTTGAGCATCACCACCCCCTGCAGCCGGTTGTACTTGATCGCGTTCGAGAGCAGGTTGAGCAGGATCTGGCGCAGCCGCGTGTGGTCGGCCAGCACCGTGATGCCCTGGTCGGGAGGGAACACGAGCCGGATCTGGCAGCGCGCGGCGCTCTCGCTCATGATCGCGTGCACCTCGCTGATCAGGGCATCGAGCGCGCACGGCTCGACCGACAGCGACAGGTTGCCCGACTCGATCTTGGCCAGGTCGAGGATCTCGTTGATCAGGGCCAGCAGATGCTCGCCGGCGCTCATGATGTTCTTGACGAAGCTGCGCTTCTGGAGCTCGGTCGAGGGCAGCGATTCGTTGGCCAGCAGCTGGCCGAAGCCGAGGATGGCGTTGAGCGGGGTGCGCAGCTCGTGCGACATGCTCGTCAGGAAGCGGTCCTTGGCCAGGTTGGCCCGTTCCAGCTCGGCCTTCTTTTCGATCAGCGCCGTCTCGATGCGTTTGCGCTCGCTGATGTCGCGGATCGCCGCCGACACCAGCACCCCGTCCTCGGTCTCGAGCGGGGCCAGGCTGATCTCGACCGGGAACTCGGTGCCGTCGCGGCGCAGGCCGTACAGTTCGAGGCCGGCGCCCATCGCGCGCGGGCGGGGCTGGGCGAAGAAGCTGTCGCGAAAGCCCGGGTGCTGGTGGCCGAAGCGCGCCGGGATCAGGATTTCGACCTTCTTGCCCAGCAGTTCCACGCGCGGATGGCCGAACAGCAGCTCGGTCTGCGAATTGACCAGCACGATCTCGCCACCCCGGTTCATGATCACGATCGCGTCGGGGGCCGATTCGAGCAGGCCGCGGAATTTTTGCTCGGCCTTCCTGCGCTCGCTGACGTCGCGGATGGCGCTGATGACGAACACCCCGCCCTCGGTCTGCAGCGGCGACAGGCTGATCTCGACGGGGAACTCGAGCAGGTCCTTGCGCACCCCGTACAGGTCCAGGCCGGCGCCCATGGTGCGGGTGCGCGGCTGGTCGAAATAGGCGCCACGGTGGCCCACGTGGGCGCCATGGAAGCGCTGCGGCAGCAGCACCTCGACCAGTTGCCCGATCAAGGCCCCGGGGGTATAGCCGAACAGCTTCTCGGCCTGGGAATTGGCCAGCACGATGACGCCGGTGGGGTTGGCCACGACGATGCTGTCGGGCGTCGATTCGAGCAGGTTGCGAAAGGTGGCGCCGATCATGCGCGCGTCGCGCCCGGCGCGGCGTCGCGTCACGTCCTGCTGGCTGGCCACGACGTAGGCCAGGCGGCCGTGCTCGTCGTAGATGACTTTGCTGCACACGTCGACGTAGATCAGGGCGCCGCCCTTGGTGCGCTGCAGCAGCTCGCGCTCGGCCATACCCGTCTCGAGCAGCTCGCGCGCCATCTCCTGGTGCTCGCCATGGTGGCCGGGCAGGCAGACCAGTTCGGCCAGCGGCCGGTCCAGCGCCTCGGCGCTGGTGTAGCCGAAGATGCGCTCGGCGCCGTCTGTCCAGCGCACAACCTTGCCGTCGGGCATCGTGATGATCACGCCGTTCGGGGATTGGGACAGGATCAGTTGGTCGAAATCGCTACCCATGGGGCGCTCGCTTCGCTGCGGGGGGAAGTGCAAGCGACCATCATGCGCATTTAATGCAAAGTTGTCAAATAATGATTTGTAATGATTAACTTTTTTCGATTCGTTCATGGCAAAGCGAAAAGGCCGCCCACATCTGCATGCGGGCGGCCTTGGTGACGGGGCGCCAGGCGCTTAGAACTTCACGTCAAGGCGCACGCTGAAGTACTTGAAGGCGTCACGCGCGGGAATCCAGGTGGCCACCTGGGTCGAGGCCGGCGCCGAGGTGGCGCCCCGGTACGACGGCGTGCCGGCGAAACCGGTGGTCGAGTACTGGCGGTCGAACACGTTGTTGATGAGAAAGCTCAGCTTGTAGCGGTCCTTCTTCTCGCGGATGCCGAAGCCGAGGTCGACGATCGTGTAGGACGGCACGTAGAAGGCCGGATCCTGCGAGATCACCGTCATCATGTCGCTCTGGTACTTGAGCATGCCGGTGAAGAAGGCGTTGAAGCTCGCCTCCGGCAGGCGCAAATCGTACTGGCCGCCGATGACCACGCGCTTTTTCGGCGCCGACTGCATCGGCGCGCCCGCCAGGTTCTGCACGCCGGTGGTCGAACCGGGCGTGATCGGGAAGCAGGCCGAGTTCTTGCCGGCCAGCGAGCCGTTGGCCGCCAGCGTCTTCGACGGCGCCAGCGCCACGTTGGTGCTGTCGTTGTAGCAGGAGCCGCCGGTCCATTCGCGCACCGTGGCGTCGGTGTAGGCCAGCGCCGCGTTGATCGTCAAGTCCTGGGTGACCATGGCGGCGGTGTCGATTTCGAGCCCGCGCGTGCCCACCCGCGGCACGCTGCTGATCTGGGTGAAGATGGTCGGGTCGCCCGGGTTGGTGTAGGTCGAGGAGGACTGGTAGTTGTAGAAGTTGGTGTCGTAGGCCGTGACGTTGAGCGTCATCCGGTTGTGGAACAGATTGGCCTTGATGCCCACTTCCTTGGTGCGCGAGGTTTCCGACTGCACCGGCGCGGCGCTGATCGGCGTGATCGTGCTCAGCAGGCCGTAGGCGAGGCCCTTGTAGCCGGTCGAGACGGTGGCGTAGGCCATCCAGTCGGCGTTGAACTGCTTGGCCAGGCTGAGCTTGCCGGTGAGCTTGCGCTCCTTGTTGTCGATGCTCTCGAAATAGTCCACGCCCGGCTTGCCGGCGACGAAGGTGGCCGGCGTCATGGTGGTGAAGAAGTTGCGGCCGAAATGGTAGCCCGAGGTTTCCTGGTTCGAGCGCGCGCCCACCAGCAAGGTGTAGGTCGGCACGAATTCCCAGGTGGCCTGGCCGAAGATCGCCTTGTTGATGTTGTAGACGTCGGTGTTGTAGACCACCGGGCTGGTGGTCGAGGCGCCGCTGCAGACGGTCGGCGCGCGGCAGTCGCCGCGCGTGAAGAAGCGCTGCGTGGTGTTCTTCGCGTACCACAGGCCGGCCACATAGCGCAGCGTGCCGCTGTCGGGCGAGACCAGGCGCAGTTCCTCGGTCTTGGTCTTGATGTCGTAGGTGCCGCCCTGCGAATTGCCCAAGGTGTAGGGCACGGCGCCAGGCAGCGCCACGGTCGGCACGTCGCCCAGGTCCTGGTCGCGGAAGTCATCCGACAGGTAGTGGTCGAGCGAGGTGATCGACATCAGCTGGGCGCCCGAAGGCAGGCTGTAGGAGATCTTCAGGCCGGCGGTGCGGTCCGAGGAGTTCATCCCGGTCGGGAAGTCGCGCCGCACGAAGGTGTTGTTCGGGCCCGGCGTGATGCCGTCGAGCGCGCGCGAGGCCGGGATCGCATTGACCGAAGCCGGATTGACCGGTGTCGGCGCGCCGGCCGCGATCAGGTACAGGGGATTGACCGGATTGGCGCCGGCCAGCCCGACCTGCACCGGTCCGGTCGGCGAGGTCACGGTCAGCTTGTTGATCGCGTTGGCGCCCTTCGAGTTGGTCTGGTAGTTGTAGCCCGGCGAGAAAGCGACGTCGAGCTCGTCCGTCAGGTGCCAGGCCAGCTTGGCCAGCAAGGTCTTGCCGCCCGAGCCGTTGATTTTCTCGTTGGTGGTCAGGTTGGTCAGGTTGCCGGGAAAGCGGGTGTCGCTGGCCGAGACGCGCACGCCGAACTTCTCCGACAGTTCGCCACCGTAGGAAATCCCATAGCGCCATTCGCCGTCCGAGGTCAGCAAGGCGGTGCTGCGCCCGGCCAGCGGACCGGAAATTGGCTTGGTGATGATGTTGACGGCGCCGGCCACCGCCGATTTGCCGAACAGGGTGCTCTGCGGCCCCTTCAGCACTTCCACGCGCGAGACGTCGGCCAGGTCCTTGAAGGCCTGGAATTGCTGGGCGATGGGGATGTCGTCGATGATGATCGCCACATCGGCTTCGATGCCGATGGTGACGGTGGCGGTGCCGATGCCGCGCATGCTGATGGTGTTGTTGGCGCTGGTCGAACCGGCCGTCACCGACAGCGCCGGCGTGATCGCCACCAGGTCTTCGGTCTCGCGCAGGTTGGTGCGCTGGATGGTCGCCTCGTTGATCACCGAGATGGCCATCGGCACGCTCTCGAGTTTTTCGACGCGCTTGTTGGCCGTCACCACCACCACTTCAAGCTGGGCCGGCTCGGGCGCGGTTTGGGCGCTGGCCTGGGCCATCAGCAAGACGGCCAGCGCGACGGAAGCGGCCACGGGCTTGAGCGGATGGTCGGATGGGGCTCTCAACATCTTGTTCGGCATGACGATCTCCAGTAATGTAATTTTTATGTACCGCGTTCCGTGTTTCACAGCCGGCGCTGGGTGGCGGGCCACCGTGTTTCCCTCCAATGAGGAAAACGTTTAACTGGATTCTATGCCATTTTTTCGCGGTGGTAAAGGCTTAACCAACACGTGTGCAAAAGTGCGTGCCTCGTTGTATTTTTTGCGACACACGGAAGCGGAGCGCGCTATGAGCTGGTGGAATAAAGTAAGATAGTTAAACGCTTAACTACCGAAGATCGATCATGAAACAGATGAAGTGCGCCCTGCTCGCCTTGATCGCAGTGGCCGGTGCGGCCGCCGCCGCGATGGAACCGCAGACCATGGATGGCCGCGACCTCGCCTACACCAAGGCCAGGCTGGCCGCGGCCGATCCGGCCTACCGGCCCGCCTTCGACGCCCTGGTGCACGATGCCGACGCCCTGCTGGCGTTGCGCGCCGAATCGGTCACCTACAAGAAGCTCGTCCCGCCCAGCGGCGACAAGCACGACTATCTGAGCCTGGCGCCGTACTGGTGGCCCGATCCTGCGCGGCCCAATGGCCTGCCATACAAGCTGCGCGACGGCGAATTCAACCCGTCGGCCAAGAACGACGAGACCGATTCGGTGCGCATGGGGACGATGTGCCACGGGGTCGAGAAACTGGCGCTGGCCTACTACTTCACGGGTGAGAAGAAATATGCGCTCAAGGCCGCCGAGGCCCTGCGCACCTGGTTCATCGACCCTGCCACGCGCATGCACCCGAACCTGCAATTCGGCCAGGCGGTGATGGGCAAGGTCGAAGGGCGCGGCACCGGTTTGATCGACACCCGCAATCTGTGGATGGTCACCGATGGCGTGGCGCTGATCGAGACCTCGGGCGCGCTGTCGCAGGCCGAGGTGGGTGCCATCAAGCAGTGGTTCGGCGCATTCGGCGGCTGGATGCGCACCAGCCGGCTGGGCCAGGACGAGGCGCAGGCGGCCAACAACCACGGCATGTTTTACGATATGCAGCTGGCCGCGTATGCCTTGTTTACCGGCGAGCAGGAGCTGGCCAGGAGCGCCGTGCGCAACGCGCTCGAGCAGCGCATCGCGCAACAGGTCGAGCCCGATGGCAGTCAGCCGCGCGAGCTGGCGCGCACCACGCCGTTTCACTACAGCGCGTTCAATCTCGATGCGATGACCACGCTGGCACGCTACGGCGAACAGCTCGGGATTGATGTCTGGCACGCGCGCGGCATGCGCCGCGCGATCGATTACCTGCTGCCCTACAGCGTCAGTCCGGCCAGCTGGCCGCACAAGGAATTGCGCGGGCCGGAGACCGCGATGATGCTGCCGATCTTGCTGCGCGCCGAGCGCGCGTATGGGACGGGGGAGTATGCACCGGCGGCGGTGGGCGCGCAGGACAGCGTCGAGCGCCTGATCTGGCCGCTCAGGTCACGTTGATTCCGCCCCGCGGCTCATTGGCAAGGTGCTGCGCCAGGTTGCTCGATTTGCCTTCCCACGCCGGCGCTATTTCGTCGATGTGCAAAGTGATGCCAATCGCGTGCGTGTCGAACAGCGCCTGGAAATGCTGCTGCACGATCTCGAGCAAGGCCTGGCCCGCGCGCGCGACAGTGGCCTTGGCGCGCCCCGGCGTGATGCGCAAATTGAGGTACACGAAAGCGTAGCCCTCGCGCGCGCCCGCGACCGCGTGATGTGGCGCCGGCGCAGCGAGCACACGCGTGCCGGCCAGTGGAAACAGCGGCTGGCCGGCGTCGTCGCGCAAGGCCGCCAGCTCCACCGCCAGGGCCCGGCACAGCACGCCGACATCGGTGCAGGCTTCGAGGTTGGCGCTGTAGTCGATCTTCAAATGCGGCATCTCGCCCTCAATGGTATTGAATGACCCACTTGACCGTGAGCGGCGCGTCGAACAGGAAGTCCTTGCTGGCGCAGCTGACGTGGGTCTGCATCGGCCCGTAAGGCGCCTTGAACGGTTCCTTGCCCAGGGTAGCCTCGGCGCTGCAGGCGGCCAGGCCGCTGACCGTAAACGCGCTCACGTCGCCGTCGGCGAAGCGGACCTCGGTGCCGGCCACAGTGGCGCCGCCTGAAAACGAGGCGAACTCCAGGCTCAATTGCGCTACCTTGAGCGGTGCGCGCGGCGTATAGGTATCGGTGCGGGTGAGCTTGCCGGACTCGAAGCTGTATTCGGTCGCCAGCGTGATGCGCTCATCCTTGACTGGATCGCCCTTGCCCACCTTGTCCAGCCCATCCTGCCTGTAGCGCACCAGCTGGCGTGCGCCGTCGCGCGCCGTGCTGATGTCCTTGATGTAGGCGGCGCCGATCAGCTGGCTGCCGTCGGCGAGCGTAAACCTGGGCAGCAGCTGGGCGTGTTCCGGACCACTGTCGGCGGTCCCCGAGATCACACCGTTCGCGAACGGCAGTGGATAGTACGGGCTGTTCGCGTGCTGCCAGGTACCGCCGTTGACCATGCTCAGGCTGAAGACATGGCCGCGGTCGCGGAACTGTGCCAGCGCGCGCTCGTACTCGCCCTGCGCATACCAGGTCAGGCTGAATGGCGGCTGGTTCTGGTCGAACCACGCCTGCAGGTCGGCCTTGGGCAGTTGCCCTTTCATGCCCGCCTTGTTCCACAATTCGTTGGTGAAGATCAGCTGGTGCAGCAGCGAGAAATTTTCACCCAGGATGCGATACTTGGCGCGGTAGGTATCGGTGCGGCGGCCCTTGCCCCACATGTCGACCGAGTGGATCGCCGGGTCGTACCAGAAGTCGACGTACTTGGCCACGATGTGGTTGGCATAGCTGTAGGCGTACAGTTTTTCCTGCGGCGTGAGCACCTCCAGATAGGCCGACACCGACAGGATTTCGAGGATCGCCGTCTCGCCGTAGGGCCCCAGGCTGCGCCCGAAACTGAAGCCGTCGCCGGCCGGATTGCCCAGCTTGAGCGCCAGCGCGGCGGCCTTGCGCAGCATCGCCTTGAGCTCCGGCGTGACGGTCATGCCGGTCTCGATGAAGCGCTCGCAGATCTCGGCCGCCAGCAAGATGCTGTAGCGGTCGAAGCGGCCCTCACCGGGTGTCTCGTCGGAGAAGCCGTACTTGCCGGAGTAGGCCTCGTAATGCTTCATCATCTTCTCGAGCAGCACCTTGCTGGCGCTGTCGTCTTCCCAGCCGAGCAGCATGCGCAGGCGCGCCACGCTGAAGGCCACGCCGAAGTAATTGGTCGGCAGCTTGATCAGCTCATAGTCGGGCGTGGTGACGAATTTTCGCCAGTCCAGGCTGGCCCTGAGCGAGGCCAGCGTGGCCGGGCTGACCGCCTGCTCCAGCAAGCCCGCCTGCTTCAGGCTGTACAAGGCTTGCAGGTAGTAGTAAGTGCCCCAGGTGTGGTTGTCCATGCCGGCGGTGAGGTCGGCGATGGTGCGGAACTGGCGCAGCCGCTGCGCGCGGCGCGGGTCGTCGGCGGCCATGTTCAGCAGCGCATGCGACAGGCCGACGGCGATTTTGCCGGGCAAAAACTTGTCGCTGGCCTTGAACGCGGCCACGCCGTCGAGCGTGACCTCGCCCTGCTCGGCGGCCAGCTTGTCGAACAGGTAGTCGAGCTGGGGATACAGCTGCTGCTGCACGATCTGCTGCATTGGGGTGTGCGCCAGCGGTGCGAGGTAGGCGGTGGTGGGCTGGGCGGCATGCGCCTGCAGCGTGACGGCCAGCAGCGCGGCGCCAAATACGGATTTGAAGTGCATGGTCTCGATCCAGAGAAATTGGAAAACGTTTAACTGGATAGTAGGCGATTTCCTCCGGCTGGTAAAGTCTTGCTTTAAAAAATAACTGGCATGCCGGGACAGGCAAGGGAAAACGTTTGACTCAACGCCGGCTGAGCGTCGACGCGCGCAGGATCAATTGCGGCTCGACCGTGGTCAAGTCCTTGGTCGGCTTGCCGTTGATGATCTCGATGAGTTTTTCCATCGCCTCCACGCCCATCCGCTCGCTTTGCAGGTCGACCGTGGTCAAGGGTGGCGAGGTGTAGCGGCCGAACTGGATATTGTCGAAGCCGGCCACCGAAATATCGGCCGGCACCCGAAACCCCAGGGTCTGCGCCTCCTTCATGAAGCCGAGCGCCATCAAGTCGTTGTAGCAGATCAGCGCGTCCGGATGCCCGGCGCCGAGCATGATGGCCGAGCTCACACGCTCACCCTCGAGCGCGGACGGTGCCAGTGCATCGTAGGTGGTCAGGTCGAGCTGGTTCGCATCGAGGCAGGCGCGGATACCGCCCATGCGGTCCTGGTCGCGGCGCGAGCGCGAAAAACCCAGGTAGGCGATGCGTTTGTGCCCCAGTGCCACCAGGTGCTGCGCAACCATGTAGGCGCCGCGGTGGTCGTCGCTGCTCACGCACGGCAGCTTGAGCTCGGAGAGCCGGCCGAAATACACGATCGGCTTGTCGAGCTTCACGACCCAGCCCATGTCCTGCTCCTGCATGCGCGAAAACAGGATCATGCCATCCACGCGCCGGCTCAGCGCTTCGATCAGCGGCCGTTCGCGGTCGGGATTCTCATCCGTGTCGACCAGCAGCAGCGTGTAGCCGTGTTCGAGCGCGACCCGGTTGGCGCCCTTGACGATGCTGGTGAAATGGGGATTGCTGATGTCGAGCACCGACAGGCCGATCGTCTTGGTGCGTCCCGTGATCATCGACTGGGCCAGCGGATTGGAGCGGTATCCCAGTTGCTCGATGACGAGCTTGATGGTGGCCTCGACGCCCGGCGAGAAGCGCTGCGCGCCGTTCACGTATTTCGACACCGTGGCGGTCGACACGCCGGCGGCGGCGGCCACATCTCGGATGGTTGGGATGCTTTTTTTCATGTAATTAGGTAACCGATTAACTGTCCAGCACATAGCGAAGTTACACGACATCCCGCCATCTGTACAGGGGTAGTGGCGGGTGACGAATGTTGGCATGATGACATATTTCCCCAGCGCCGCCCAGCCGGTCCGCCTTGCCCCGCGCCCGCCTTGCGCGCGGGGCACTGCGCGGCGTCGGCGGCGCGCCCGGCGGGTATTGGCGGCCGGGGCAGCCACTGGCGTCGATTCGAGAAAACGATTGACGTGCAGAAAATTTTTGATATACTCTAGTTAAACGTTTAACAGCACCCTTCCGCGACATATCAAAGGGTGCCATTCACCCCCTATCCTAGACATGCACACTATGAGCGAAACTTCGTCCAGCAAACCCTTCCGCCGACTCTTGCTGACCGGCGCCGGCGGCGGCCTTGGCAGCGTCCTGCGCGAGCGCATCAAACCCTGGGCCGACGTGGTGCGCCTCTCGGACCTCAAGGAACTGGGCGCCGCGCGCGAGGGCGAAGAGATCATGTGCTGCGACCTGGCCGACCGCGAGGCGGTGCTGGCGCTGGTCGAAGGCGTCGATGCGGTGCTCCATTTCGGCGGCATTTCGGTCGAAGACAAATTCGAGCCCATCATGCAGGCCAACATCCTGGGCATGCACCACTTGTACGAGGCGGTGCACAAGGCCGGCGTCAAGCGCGTGATCTACGCCAGCTCGAACCACGTGACCGGTTTTTACCGCACGACGGACCGGGTCGACGCCGACATGCCGACGCGGCCGGACAGTTTCTACGGCATCAGCAAGTGTTTTGGCGAGGCGCTGTCGCGCTACTACTACGACCGCTTCGGCATCGAGACCGTGTGCCTGCGGATCGGCTCCTCGTTCCCCGAACCGCGCACGGCGCGCATGATGGTGACCTATCTGAGCTACGACGACCTGGTCGAGCTGGTGCGCTGCGCCCTGTTCACGCCGCGCGTGGGGCACACGATAGCGTTTGGCGTGTCCGACAACGACACGCTGTGGGTCGACAATCGCAAGGCAGCGCACCTGGGTTTCCGGCCGAAAGACAGCTCGGCGCCGTTCGCCGACCGCTTCCCCGACAGCGGCGAGCGCCCGCCGGCGGACGACCCGGGCAGCATCTACCAGGGCGGCCCGTTCATCCTGGCCGGCCCGCAATACTAGACATCGTCGCCCAACGTCGCCTAAAAAAACCGGGGTCAGAACACGTTTTCATGGAAAACGTGTTCTGACCCCGGTTTTTTTGGATGTCAATCGAAGCGGTAGCTGGTCGTTGAGCGAAATTGCTGGCCGGGCGCCAGGCGCGTCGTGGGGAAGTTGGGATGGTTCGGACTGTCCGGCAGATGCTGGGTTTCGAACGCGAAGCCGTCATGGCGGCGGTAGCCCACACCCTCGCTGCCAATCTCGCTGCCGTCAAATCCGTTGCCGCTGTTGAACTGGACCGACGGTTCCGTGCTGGCCACCCGCAAACGCCGGCCGCTGCCCGTTTCCACGATCTCGGCGACCAGCGCCAGCGCGCCATCCTTTTTTGAGAACAGCAGGGAATGGTCGAAGCCGGGCGGATCGCCCAGCAGTGCCGAGGCGCGCAGCCGTGGCATCACCGCCGCCGCTCGCCGCAAGTCGAGCGGCGTGCCCGCCACCGGCAACAACACGCCGGTCGGCACTCGCTTCGCGTCGGTTTCGGCAAAGCGCGCCGCGTGAATCGTGAAACGGTGTGTCGCCAGACCGCCGCTGCCGGCGCCGGCCAGGTTGAAGTAGGCGTGGTTGGTCAGGTTGATCACGGTCGGCGCGTCGCTGCTGGCCGCGTACTCGATCCGGAATTCATTGTGCTTGCGCAGCAGCCGGTAGGTCACGCTGATCTCGACCCGGCCCGGAAAATGCTGGTCGCCGTCGGGGCTGGTCAGCCGGTACACGGATCCGAGCGAGTCGGCGTCGGCAAAGTCGCGCCGCTGCCAGACCCGCCTGTCGAAGCCATCCGGATCGCCATGCAGGGCCGTGCCTTTGGCGTTCGGCACCAGCTCCACCGGCCGGCCATCTTGCATGAAGCGGGCGTTTCCAATGCGCCCGGCGTAGCGTCCCATGATGGCGCCGTAGCGTCGACCGGTGGCCTCGTAATCGGCCAGAGTGGGAAGGCTGAGGACCACGTTGCGACGCTGGCCGTGGCGATCGGCCACTTCGATCGCGGTCAGCGTGGCGCCGTAGTCGATGTAGGAGACGCGCATGCCGCGCAGGTTCTCCAGCGTAACGCGGCCGACCGCCTGGCCGGCGCGGGTGTGGCCCCAGTCCTGGGCCTGGATGGCGGCACCGGCGGACGCGCTGGCGCACAGCAGGCAAGCGGCCAGCGCCCGCAGTGCCACCCTAGCCCCGGTACAGGGTTTCGGCGACGCCCTTGACGCCGGGACGCAGCAGGAGCGTCGCTCCGGCCCAGCCGTCGCCAGGCGCCGCGCCGGCGCCAATCGAAGTCACCAGCAGCGTGTCGAGATCGGGGCCGCCAAAGCTGCACATCGACGGTTTGGCCATCGGCAGCTCAATCTTGCGGTCGAGCGTGCCCTCGGGCGTGAAGCGCAGCAGGCAACCGCCGTCGTTACCGCAGATCCAGTAGCAGCCTTCGCTGTCGACGGCCGCGCCGTCGGGACGACCGGGCAGTGCGTTCATGTCGACGAACAGGCGCCGGTTGTGCGGTATGCCTTCGTCGGTGTCGTAGTCGAACGACCAGATCAACTGGCGCGCGCCATGCGAGTCGGACAGGTACATGGTGCGTCCATCGGGCGAGAACGCCAGTCCGTTCTGGGTGATCAGGCCCGACACGATCGGCTCGGACAGTCCATCCTGGGCGCTGTAGCGGTACAGCTGGCCAACCGGGCTGGCGGCGGCCATGTCCATGAACATGGTGCCGCTCCAGAAGCGGCCCTGGCGGTCGCAGCGCCCGTCATTGAAGCGCATGCCGGGGCCCAGCTCGGGCGGCGCCGCCAGCAGCGTCGGCGTCGCCATCTGCTCTTCGCCCAGCGCCAGGCTGAAGATGCCGCTCTCCATGCCGGCGATCACGCCGCCGCTGTCCTTGAAGGCGAGGCAGGCCACCATCTCGGTGCCGTGCCAGTTGCGCAGCGCGCCGCTGGCCGCATCCAGGCGCCAGATGCGGCGCGCCGGTATATCCACCCAGTACCACGCGTTTTCAAGCGCGTTCCAGACCGGGCATTCGCCCACCGTGCACGTCATGTCGCTGACGCGTTCCATACTGACCATCGTTGCCGCCTTATAAATCGGTGATTTCCTTGTGCGCCGGGACCAGCGTCTTCATGATGCACCAGGCCAGCAAGTAGACCACGGCGCAGCCCGAGAACATGATCATGTAGCCCGTTTCAAGATGCCCCTGCCCCTTGTAGTAGTCGAACAGCCAGCCGCCGATCTTGGTGATCAATACGCCGCCAAGGCCGCCGGCCATGCCGCCGATGCCAACCACCGAGCCGACCGAGTGCTTCGGGAACATGTCCGACACGGTCGTAAACAGATTGGCCGACCAGGCCTGGTGCGCCGAAGCCCCGACACCGATCAGCAGCACCGGCACCCAGTAGCTGTAGTGGCCAAGCGGCTGGGCCGCCAGCACCACCAGCGGGAAAAAGGCGATCGTCAGCATGGCCTTCATGCGCCCGTTGTAGGCGCTGTCGCCACGCTTGATGAAGTAGGCGGGGAACCAGCCGCCGCCGATGCTGCCGACCATCGTCATGCTGTACAACACAGCCAGCGGCACGACGATCGCGGTCTGGCCCATGTGGTACTGCTCGGACAGGAATTTCGGCAGCCAAAACAGGAAGAACCACCACACGCCGTCGGTGAGGAATTTGGCGATCGTAAACGACCATGTCTGGCGATAGCCGAGCAATTTGAACCAGGACGCCTTGGCCAGCGGCGCCGCCTCCTGCACCGCATCGCTGTTGATGTAGGCCAGTTCGTCGGCCGTCATGCGCTTCTGGCGCGCCGGCGTGTCGTAGAACAGGTTCCACACGCCCATCCAGATGAATCCGATCGCACCGATCAGGATGAAGGTCGCTTCCCAGCCCCAGGCTTCGGCGATCATCGGCACCGTCAGCGGCGCCAGGATCGCGCCGACATTGGCGCCCGAGTTGAAAATACCGGTCGCGAACGAGCGCTCCTTGCGCGGGAAATAGTCGGCCGTGGCCTTGATCGCGGCCGGGAAGTTGCCCGCTTCGCCCAGCGCCAGCACCGCACGGCCGAACATGAAGCCGGCAATCGAGACTGGAATTGCAGCGATCCCCAGCGAGGTCAGCACGTTGTTGACGGCGACCCCGGTGCTGAGCGCAAACGCATGCGAGATGGCACCGATCGACCAGATGCCGATCGCCAGCAGGTAGGCGCGCTTGGTGCCGATCTTGTCGATCACGCGGCCGGCAAACAGCATGGCGATCGCGTACACGAACTGGAATGTCGACGTGATGTTGGCGTAGTCGGTATTGGTCCAGCCGAATTTGGCCGACAGGTCCGAAGCCAGCAGGCTCAAAACCTGGCGATCCAGGTAGTTGACGGTGGTTGCGAAGAACAACAGGGCACAGATGGTCCACCTGTATTTGCCGATGGCTTGCTGATTCATTTGATCAGGCCTTTATGGTTGTCAAGTTGAACCCGGCGTCTCCACACCGGGCTTTAATGCCGTCGCTCTCGTGCCGGCGGAAACCCATGCCGGCGCCCTTTCCGGCGCAGCATGGATTCCCGCCGGCGCGGGAATGACTTATTACTTTGCCAGTTGCAGCTCGCCGTCGATCAGGCGCGCCAGGCCCAGCGGGTTGGCAGGGGCAATCGCGGCCGGCAGCAGGTCGACCGGCACGTTCTGATAACATACCGGCCGCAGGAAGCGGTCGATGGCGCTGGCGCCAACCGAGGTGCTGCGGCTGTCCGAGGTGGCCGGGAACGGGCCGCCATGAACCATCGCGTGCGACACCTCGACCCCGGTCGGGTAGGCGTTGAACAGGATGCGGCCGGCCTTGCGCTCGAGCGTGGGCATGAGCGTGTTGGCCAGCGCACTGTCGGCCGCGACCGCATGCACCGTTGCCGTCAGCTGGCCTTCGACGTGGCGCGCCACCTGGCGCAACTGGTCGGCGTCGGCGCAGCGCACCAGCAGCGCGCACGGGCCGAAGATTTCGTCTTCCAGCGCCGGGCTCGACAAGTAGGTCTGCGCCTCGCACAGGTACAACGCCGCCTGCGCCGCGCAGCCGGCGCCTTCACGCTGGCCTTGCGCGACCAGTTGCACGCCGTCGACGCCGGACAGGCGTTCAATGCCGCCAGTGTATGCCTTGTGGATGCCCGGCGTGAGCATGGTGCCGGCACCCTTGGCCTGCAGCGCGACGCCAGCGGCGGCGACGAACTGGTCGAAATCGGCACCGGCCAGGCCGAGCACCAGGCCCGGATTGGTGCAGAACTGGCCGACGCCGAGCGTGAGCGAATCGACGAAACCCTGGGCCAGCGCCGCGCCGCTCGAAGCGAGCGCGCCCGGCAGCATGAACACCGGATTAATCGAGCTCATTTCAGCGTACACGGGAATCGGTTCCTTGCGCGCGGCCGCGGTGCGCATCAGTGCCACGCCGCCCTGGCGCGAACCGGTGAAGCCGACCGCCTTGACGGCCGGATGGCCAACCAAGCTCTGGCCGATCTGGCGACCATCGCCGAACAGCATCGAGAACACGCCTTCCGGCAGGGCGCAATCGGCGACCGCCTTTTGCACCGCGCGTCCGACCAGCTCCGAGGTGCCAAGGTGGGCACCGTGGGCCTTGACGATCACCGGGCAGCCGGCCGCCAGGGCCGAGGCGGTGTCGCCGCCAGCCACCGAGAACGCCAGCGGGAAATTGCTGGCGCCGAACACCACCACCGGGCCCAATGCAATCTTGCGCAGGCGCAGATCGGGCCGCGGCGGCGCGCGATCGGGCAGCGCCGAATCGATCGTCGCGTGCAGCCAGTGGCCGTCGCGCACCACCTTGGCGAACAGGCGCAGCTGGTTCACGGTGCGTCCGCGCTCGCCTTCGAGGCGGGCGGCAGGCAAGCCGCTCTCCTGCGAGGCCCGCTCGATCAGCAGCGGGCCGATCGCCAGGATGTTCTCGGCGATCTTTTCAAGGAAGGCGGCGCGCTGTTCGAGCGTCGTTTCGCGGTAGGCGTCGAAGGCTTGTTCGGCCAGCGCGCAAGCGGCGTCGACGTCAGCCTGGGTGGCCAGGCCGAACGACGGCTCGATGCTCGCGTTGCGCGCCGGGTCGATCGCTTGCACGACGCCTGCCGTGCCGCGCACGCTGCGCTGGCCAATGACCATTTCGCCGGTAATGTGCATGTACTGCTCCTGAATCTGTGAGTTGAATTATTGGGCGCCCTGGGCGCGGATCAGCTTGAGCAGCATCGCATCTTCTTCCGCCGTCAGGTCGGTCAAAGGCGTGCGCACCGGACCGCCGCTGTGGCCGACCAGGCGCGCGCCGGCCTTGACGATGCTCACTGCGTAGCCGGCCTTGCGGTTGCGGATCTCCAGGTACGGCAGGAAGAACTGGTCGAGCAGGCGGTTGGTCGTGGCATGGTCGTCGGCCGCGACGGCATGGTAGAAGTCCATCGCCAGCTGCGGCATGAAGTTGAACACGGCCGAGGAATACACGGGCACGCCCAGCGCCTTGTACGCTGCCGCGTAGACTTCCGCGGTTGGCAGGCCGCCCAGGTAACTGAAGCGGTCTCCCATGCGACGCCAGATCGACACCATCAATTCGATGTCGCCAATGCCGTCCTTGAAGCCGATCAGGTTCGGGCAGCGCCCGGCCAGTTTCTCGAGCGAGTCGGGCGTGAGGCGGCACACGCCGCGGTTGTACACCACCACCCCGAAGTCGACCGATTTGCAGACCGCCTCGACGTGCGCCACCAGGCCATCCTGGCTCGCTTCGGTCAGGTAGTGCGGCAGCAGCAGCACGCCCTGGGCGCCGAGGCGCTCTGCCTCTTGCGCGCAGGCGATGGCGCTGCGGGTCGGGCCGCCGGCACCGGCCAGGATCGGCACCTTGCCATGGCAGGTGTCGACCGCGACCTTGATCACGTCCGAGAACTCGGGCGCCGTCAGCGAGAAGAACTCGCCGGTGCCGCCGGCGGCGAACAGGGCGCTGGCGCCGTAGGGGGCGAGCCACTCGAGGCGCTCGGCGTAGGTGGCAGGGTTGAAATTGCCGGCCGCGTCGAAGTCGGTGATCGGGAAGGAGAGCAGGCCGGACGAGAGGATTTGTTTGAGTTCTTGGGGATTCATGAAGAGAGGCTCCTGGGGGTGTTGTCGTTGTTCTGGACTAAGTGATGCGTTATCGTACAACTTGATTCAAGATAAGGCAAGCATTAAAGCTTGCCCGCACCGTTTAGCTGGCGCCCGCCTCGATCCGCAGCTGGGCCTGGCGCAGACGCTCGCGGCTGTTGCTCAGGTGGGTGCGCATGGCCGCGCGGGCCGCCTCCTGGTCCTGGCGCAAGATGGCGCTGTAGATGTCCTCGTGCTCGCGGTTCACCCGCACCAGGTAGTCGGCCGGCCGGTCCTGCTGCTCCATGCCGGGGGTGTTGACGCGCGCACGGGGGATGATGGTGTTGCCCAGCTGGCTGAGGATTTCCACGAAATAGCGGTTGCCGGTGGCTTGGGCGATCAGCAGGTGGAACTGGACGTCGGCCTCGACCGAGGCCTTGCCTTGTGCCGTGGCAGTTTGCATGTCGGCCAGCGCGCGGCCCAGCGCCTGCACCTGCTCCTCGCTGCGGCGCGCCGCCGCCAGCCAGGCCGCCTCGGTCTCCATGCTGATGCGCAGCTCGAGGATGGCCAGCACGTCGAGCACGGTGAAAATGCTGTCGGCGCCGATGCCCAGTCCGGACTGGGGACGCTCGAGCACGAAGGTGCCGATGCCGTGGCGGGTTTGCGCCAGACCGGCCGCCTGCAGGTGCGAGATCGCCTCGCGCACCACCGTGCGGCTCACGCCGTGCAGCGCCATGATGGCCGACTCGGTGGGCAGCTTGTCGCCTGGCTTGAGCAAGCCTTGCTGGATCTGGTTGGTGATGTCTTCAATCACGCCCTGGGCGAGGTTGCGATGCTTCTTGCGCGGGAATGGCGAGGCAGGGGCTGTGTTCATCGGTGTGTGGTGAGTAGGGGAAGATGCCTGATTATACACTTGTTGTAGGACATCTTATCACAAGACATCCATACCACTGGACCGATTTCCTTGTCAGCACGGTGGCGGCGTATACTTCGGCATGACCTCGTCCGCTCCCCTCTCCTGCCGGCCCGGCTGCGGCGCTTGCTGCACCGCGCCCTCGATTTCTTCGCCGATCCCTGGCATGCCGAACGGCAAGCCGGCCGGCATGCGCTGCATCCAGCTCGACGACGCCAACGGCTGCAAGATTTTCGGCCAGCCGGCGCGCCCGGCCGTGTGCGCCAGCTTGCAAGCGTCGGCCGAGATGTGCGGCGCCACGCGCGAACATGCGATGCATTTTCTGGCCACGCTGGAGCGCCTGACCTCCTGAAAAATCAGGCTGCGCTTGCGCCCGGATCAACGACGCCGGCCGCGCGCATGGTAAGCTTCGTCGCCGCATCCCGCACGCCCGCGCGGCACATTTCCCGACAACCACACAAATCGACTTCATGGACCTCATTTTCGCGCTAAAAGCCATCATCATGGGACTGGTGGAAGGCTTCACCGAATTCTTGCCCATTTCCTCGACCGGGCACCTGATCGTCGCCGGCAGCCTGCTCAATTTCACGGGCGAAAAAATCAAAGTATTCGAGATCGCGATCCAGGCCGCCGCCATGCTCGCCATTATGTGGGAGTACCGGGTCAAAATCGGCAGCGTGCTGGCCGGCCTGGGCAGCGACGCGAAGGCCCAGCGCTTCACCTTGAACCTGGTGGTCGCCTTCCTGCCGGCCGCAATCCTCGGCCTGGCATTCAACTCGGCCATCAAGGCCAAGCTGTTCGCGCCGGTGCCGGTGGCGCTGGCCTTCATCGTTGGCGGCCTGATCATCCTGTGGGTCGAGCGCCGCAACGCCAGCCGGCCGCGCGCCGCGCGCATCGAATCGGTCGACGAGATGAGTCCACTGGACGCCTTCAAGATCGGCTGCGCCCAGGCGTTCGCGCTGATTCCCGGCACCAGCCGCTCGGGCGCGACCATCATCGGCGGCATGCTGTTCGGCCTGTCGCGCAAGGCGGCCACCGAGTTCTCCTTTTTCCTGGCCATCCCGACCTTGCTGGCAGCGACCGTGTATTCGGTCTACAAGGAGCGCGCGCTGCTGTCGGCGTCCGACCTGCCCCTGTTCGGCATCGGCGCCTTGGCCTCCTTCGTATCGGCCTTCCTGTGCGTGCGCTGGCTGCTGCGCTACATCAGCTCGCACGACTTCAGCGCCTTCGCCTGGTACCGCATCGTGTTCGGTGTGCTGATCGTGGCCAGTTCCCACTACGGTTGGGTGGTCTGGGCTGAGTAATAACATGAACACCGAGATCGGCGCGCGCGCGCTGGAACAGCTGCAGACCGTGTTCGGCTACCCCGCATTTCGCGGACAGCAGGCCGAGGTTGTCGAGCACGTGGCCGGCGGCGGCGACGCCCTGGTCCTGATGCCAACCGGCGGCGGCAAGTCGCTGTGCTACCAGATACCGGCATTGATCCGCAATGGCGTCGGGGTGGTGGTGTCGCCGCTGATCGCGCTGATGCAGGACCAGGTCGACGCGCTGGCCGAAGTGGGCGTGCGCGCCGCCTTCCTGAACTCGACCCAGACGTTCGAGGAGTCGATGCGCATCGAACGCCAGGTGCGCATGGGCGAGATCGACCTGGTGTACGTGGCGCCGGAGCGGTTGATGACGCCGCGCTGCCTGGAGCTGTTCGAGGCGTCCAACATCGCCCTGTTCGCGATCGACGAGGCGCACTGCGTCTCGCAATGGGGCCACGATTTCCGGCCCGAGTACATCAAGCTGTCGATCCTGCACGAACGCTTCCCGGCCGTGCCGCGCATCGCGCTCACCGCCACCGCCGACCACCAGACGCGCGCCGAAATCACGCTGCGCCTGCAACTGGGCGATGCGCGCCAGTTCGTCTCCTCGTTCGACCGGCCCAACATCCGCTACCAGATTGTCGAGAAGGCCAACGGCCGCAAGCAACTGCTCGACTTCATCACCAGCGAACATGGCGGCGACGCCGGCATCGTCTACTGCCTCTCGCGCAAGAAAGTCGAGGAGACGGCCGAATTCCTGAACGAGAACGGCATCCGGGCGCTGCCCTACCACGCCGGCATGGATTATCCGAAGCGCAGCAAGAACCAGGCGCGCTTCCTGCGCGAGGACGCCATCGTGATGGTCGCCACGATCGCCTTCGGCATGGGTATCGACAAGCCCGACGTGCGCTTTGTGTGCCACCTCGATCTGCCCAAGAGCATCGAAGGCTACTACCAGGAGACCGGGCGCGCGGGGCGCGACGGCGAGCCGGCGTCGGCCTGGATGGCCTACGGCCTGCAAGACGTGGTCCTGCAGCGGCGCATGATCGACGAATCGGAGGCCGACGAGACGTTCAAGCGCGTGTTGTCGGTGAAGCTCGACGCCATGCTCGGCCTGTGCGAAACGCTCAGCTGCCGGCGCACCCGCCTGCTCGAGTATTTCGGCGAGCAGTCAACGCCCTGCGGCAATTGTGATACCTGCCTGATTCCGCCCGTTTCGTTCGACGGCACGGTGCCAGTGCAAAAGCTGCTCTCGGCGATTTACCGGGTCGACCAGCGCTTCGCGGCCGGCCATGTGATCGACGTGTTGCGCGGGGTCGAATCGGAGCGCGTCAGGCAGTGGCACCACAATGCGCTGTCGGTGTTTGGCATCGGCGGCGAGCGCGCGGAAGCAGAATGGCGCGCCATTTTGCGCCAGGCCATCGCGCTCGGCCTGGTGACGGTGGACCACGAAGTCTACAGCTCCTTGAAGCTGACCGATGCCGCGCGCCCGGTGCTCAAGGGCGGTCAGAAGGTGCAACTGCGCCAGTACCAGAAGCCGGTCAAGCAAAAGCGCGCCACCACGGCCGCCGCCAAGGGCTACATCGAGAGCGACCTGTCCAATTCGGAGCAGGCGATCTTCGACAAACTGCGCTGGTGGAGAGTCGAGACCGCGCGTTCGCACAACGTGCCTGCGTATGTGATTTTCGTCGACGCCACACTGCGCGAAATCGCCAAGGCCAAACCGACGTCACTACAGGCCTTGCGCGGGGTGACCGGGGTCGGCGAGAAGAAGCTGGTCTCCTATGGCGAAGAGATCGTCGCCATGATCATCGAGATGAGCTAGCACGCGTCGCATTCAAAAGGCGCTCGCCCCTTGGGGGTTCCACCCCACGGGCTTGCGAATACATTCAGCATGGGTCCGCGTTCGCGAGGACGACGTTGGTTCACTATTTTGAGCTTAACCCAGGCCGCGAATTCGGCATGACCGCATGCTCACTGGACTTCTCGCGTCAACTCATTTATTCCGGACACCAGTGCGCGAAGGCGGGAACCCATCGATCGCCGAATGAGAAGCATGACATGGGGGGAGCGTCAGGTGGCTTATTTTTTCAGGAACACCACATCCCACACGCCGTGGCCCAGCTTGATGCCGCGGTTCTCGAATTTGGTCAGCGGACGGTAGGCCGGCTGCGGCGCATAGCCGTCGGCCGAGTTCCGCAATGTCGTCTCGGCCGTCAGTACCTCGAGCATCTGCACCGCGTACTCTTCCCAATCGGTGGCGCAATGCAGGTAGCCGCCCGGCGCCAGCTTCTGGGCCAGCAGCTTGACGAACGGCGCCTGGATCAGGCGCCGCTTGTTGTGGCGGGCCTTGTGCCACGGGTCCGGAAAAAACACATGCACGCCGGCCAGCGAGGCATCGGGAATCATCTGGTTCAGCACTTCGACGGCGTCGTGCTGGATCAGGCGCAAGTTGCCAAGCCCCTGCTCGCCAATCTGCTTGAGCAGGCTGCCCACGCCGGGCGTGTGCACTTCCACGCCGATGAAATCCTTCTCCGGCATGGCGCGGGCGATGTGCGAGGTGGTGTCGCCCATGCCGAAGCCGATCTCCAGGATCACCGGCGCGTTGCGCCCGAACGCGGCCGCGAAATCGAGCGGCGCCTTGGCGTAGTCGATCAGGAACTTCGGTCCCAACTCCTCGAGCGCGCGCGCCTGCGCGATCGACAGCCGTCCCGCGCGCGTGACGAAGCTGCGGATGCGGTGTTCGGTCGGGTCGTACATCATGGGCCGGTTCGGGCCGCTGGGAGGCGTGGTCGAGGACATGGGATCGGGAAGTTGAATGACGATGGAAACACCCAGCCGCGCGGGCCGGGTCGTCATTATAACCGATGGTCCCTAGCCAACGATGTGATAGCCGCCGTCGACAAAGATGGTCTGGCCCGTCATGCCCGATGCCGCGTCAGCGGCCAGGAAGGCGGCGAGCTGCCCGATTTCATCGAGCGTGACGAGGCGCCGCAGCGGTGCCCTGGCGCAGGCGCTGCGCATCAAACCGTCGAAATCCTCGAGCCCGGAAGCGGCGCGCGTCATGATCGGACCTGGCGACAGGGCATGCACCCGGATGTTGGCAGGCCCAAGCTCGACCGACAGGTAGCGCACCAGCGATTCGAGCGCCGCCTTGACCGGCCCCATCAAGCCGTAGTGGGGCACCGCCTCCTCCGCCCCAAGGTAGCTCATCGTCATGAGGCTGCCGCCGCCCGCCATGTGCGGCTCGCACAGGCGCGCCAGGCGCGCGAACGAATGGCAGGAGATGTCCATCGCGCGCAGGAAGCCGGCGCTGGACGTGTCGGTGACGCGGCCATGCAGGTCCGCCCGCGGCGCCCAGGCGACTGCGTGGATGACGAAATCGAGCCCGCCCAGCTGCGCCACGGCGGCGCCGACCAGCTGATCGAGCCCGCCGTCGTGCTCGACGTCGCAGCGCATCAGCGTCACCCCGAGCGCGTCGGCCAGCGGCGCGGCATAGGGCCAGGCCTGCTCGTCGGCGCACGACAGCACCAGCTGGGCGCCCAGCGCACGGGCGCTGCGCGCGCAGCCGTAGGCGATGCTGTGTTCGTTGGCCAGGCCGAGGATCAGGCCGCGCTTGCCGGCCAGCGAGAATGGCGGGTGCAGCGCTGCCGCGGTGCTTGAAGTCATGGGCTCAGGCGCGGGACGCGCAAAGCCCCTAGTGTGGACATCGGGTTCCCGGGCCGCCTTAATTTGAATCAAGGGAAACGGGCCGGCCGGCGATGGGGCTAAACAATACTTGCTTCCTTCATAACATCTGCTAGACTCAACGACCTCGCACGCGGTTTTTTCATCCCTTCGATGAGGCTGATGATGACGCACTGGTTCTGCCTGCTTGCCTTCCTGCTCAGCCTCGGCGCAGCCAGCGCCGCCACCCCGTCCAAAGACGCCGGTGCCCGGCCCATCGCCTTGCCGACCGGCCAGGCCATGACGCCGACGGCCGCGCCTGGGGCACGCTACTTGGCGCTCGACCCCGGCCTGAACAGCCAGACGCCAGCCGGCTTCGCGCAAACCCTGAGCCTGAGCCCGGATGGCAAGACACTGCTGGTCCTGACCGCCGGCTACAATATGGTGCGCGACGCGGCCGGGCAAAAGATCGAGGCCGATTCCACCCAGTTCATTTTCGTCTTCGACGTCAGCGCGGGCCATCCCGTGCAGCGTCAAGTCTTGCGCGTGCCCAATGCCTACGTGGGCCTGGTGTTTGCGCCGGACGGGTCACGCTTCTATGTGCCCGGCGCCGTCGACGACAACGTCCATGTGTTCTCCTTGGCCGATGGCAGCTGGAAGGAAGCGCGCGCGCCGCTCCCTTTGGGCCACACCAAGGCCAACGGCTTGTCGCCCAAGCCTTTTGCCGCCGCCATGGCGGTGACGGCGGACGGGCGGCGCGGTGTCGTGGTCAACCGCTTCAACGACGCCGTCACGCTGGTGGACCTGCTCGAGTGGCGGGTCTTGGCCGAACTTGACCTGCGGCCCGGCAAGAATGGCGGCGTGCCGGGCACGGCCGGAGGCCAGTATCCGAATTCGGTGGCGATCGTGGGCAATGCCGTCGCCTATGTCAGCAGCGAGCTCGACCGCGAAGTGGTCGTGATTGACCTGGCCGGACCACAGCCCGCCATCCGTGGCCGCATCGCCGTCAAGGGCAATCCCAACAAGATGATCCTGAACCGCGCCCAGAGCGTGCTCTACGTCGCGTCCGACAATGCCGATGTGGTCGCGCTGATCGACACGCGCCAGAACATTCTGATGCGCCATATCCCGACGGCCGCACCGCCCGCCCTGTTGGCGCCGGAGCAGTCGCGCTACAAGGGAGCCTCGCCGAATGGCCTGGCGCTCGCGCCCGATGAACAGACTCTGTATGTGAGCAACCGCGGCACCAACTCGCTTGCCGTGATCGGGCTCGGCGGACCCCATCTCGGCGTACGCGGCCTGATTCCCACCGGATGGTATCCGTCCGACGTGCGGGTGGCAGGCGAGGGCCGCTTCCTGTACGTGAGCAATGCCAAGACGCTAGCCGGCCCCAATCCCGGCAGCTGCTCGGGCAGCATGGACGGCAAGTGCAACGTTCCCGCTTCGCCCGCCTCGTACCGGCCCAATGACTACATACTGAACCGGACCGGCTCGGCATTGCTGAGCGTCCCGACGCCGACGCTCCGGTCGCTGCGCCAACTTACCCAACAAGTGGCCCGCAACAACCATTTTGGCGCCGGCCTCACGCCGGACCAGGCCCGCGTCCTCGCTGCCCTGCGCAGCCAGGTCAAGCACGTCATCTACATCATCAAGGAGAACCGCAGCTATGACCAGGTCCTTGGAGATTTGGGCCGTGGCAACGGCGCGCCCGCGCTGGCTGAATTCCCCCAGAAGACGACGCCCAACCAGCATGCCCTGGCGCGCCAGTTCGTCACGATCGATCACTTCCTGAATGCGGGCGACGTCAGCGGAAATGGCTGGGCCTGGAGCACCGCCGGACGCGAATCGGACGCGGGCGCCAAGATGGTGCCCTCCAATTACGCGGGCAACGGCGGCTCGGGAGACTGGTTCGGCGCCAACCGGGGCGTCAACGTGGGCTTGGACGGGGCCGCGCGGGTGGCCGCCAATCCCCAGGCGGCGGGACTGGACGTCGACACCTTGCCTGCCGTCAGCAACGTGGCGGCGCCGGATGGCCCGGACGAGCAACTCCAGCAGGGCTACCTGTGGCATGCCGCGCTGCGCGCCGGGCTGTCCGTACGCAACTACGGCTGCTTCGTCGACGTCAGGCGCTATTTCCTCAGCGGCAGCGCAGCGATCGCCGTCGAGCGCGATCCGCACGCCAGCGGCACCATCGTCGCGTACGCCACCGTGCCCGAGCTGGTCAGCCGCACCGATCCGTATTACCGCGGCTTCGATGACCGCCTGCCCGAGTTTTACCGCGAGCAGGAATGGGAGCGTGAATTCCGCGCCTTCGAGGCCAGCGGCGAGCTCCCCAGTCTAAGCCTGGTGCGCATGATGATGGATCACACGGGCTCCTTCGATGAAGCCCTCGACGGCGTGAACACGCCCGAAATCCAGGTGGCCGACAATGACTACGCCGTGGGCCGCCTGGTGCAGACGGTGGCACGCAGCAAATTCGCCCGGGACACCTTGATCTTCATCGTCGAGGACGATTCCCAGGATGGCCCCGACCACGTCGACGCCCACCGCGGCCCCTTGTTCGTCGTCGGCCCCTACGTCAAGAAGGGCGCCGTGGTCAGCACCCACTACACGACCGCCAATCTGGTGCGCACAATCACGGACATCCTCGGCCTGGACCACCTGGGCCTGATCGACGCCCATGCCGCGCCCATGCTGGACTTGTTCGACACAGGCGCGCGCAACGCTGGCTGGACCTACACGGCCAGCGCTTCGAGCCTGCTCAAGCTGACCAGGCTGCCGCTTCCGGCAGACACGGTATTCGGCCCCCCTGCCGTGCCCACGCGCGACATGGCGTACTGGGCTGCGGCGACCCGCCAATTCGATTTCAGCGAAGAGGACAAGCTCGACGCGGACGCCTATAACAGGATCCTGTGGGCCGGCCTGATGGGTGGCAAACCCTATCCCGGGCAAGCGACAAGAGCGGGCAAGGCGAAGCCGGACTAATCGTCCCTGGTCGACGCAGCGCTACCAGATCTGAAACGCAAGCAGTCACGGTACTACCGCTTGCTGACTGCAACACGAGCAAGCGGCGCCTGGGAAGAATGGCTTAGCTTTTTCCTCATCGGCGTGACCGAAGCGGCTGCCGAGGCCGAGCGAAACGTCGTTGATGTCGCGACGCTCATCAGCGCAGACCGCCGCCGCTTGCTCGAATCGCAAAAGGCGAACACGGCTGCATTCCGTCTGTTCGAAATGCTGCCGATGATGCCCCGCTTTGCGGTAGAAAAGGTGAAGCAAGAATTATCGACAAGCTACCCAACGGCAAACAAGGCGGTCAAGATGCTGACCGACCTCGGCACGGGCGCCATGCCGCTAGGTCATGAGGACGTTAAGACAACTCAGCGGCACTACTTGCGCCGGGAACGCATCGTCGCGCCCACTCAATGACTTTTGTGGAAATCGGATGAGTTTTTCGGAAATGATAAAGATGAGTAAAACGCTGGTAAGTCATTGATTTTACTGGAGCGGGTGAAGGGAATCGAACCCTCGTCGTAAGCTTGGGAAGCTTCTGCTCTACCATTGAGCTACACCCGCGTTGCCCGCATTCTACGCGGGTTCACGGTGCCTGACAAATTTCAAGCGCGGCAGGTGGGATGGAAATGGGATGGCTGCTTTGCCCGATGGGTGATGGCTCAACGCGAAGTAGAAGCCGAATCCGACCGGGCTGAGTCTACGTTACTGCCTCATCAAGAAGGCGATTGGAAAGTTCTACCAGAGCTGTTGCATTGTGTTTTTGATGAATTTCATCCCCATGAAACCATTTCTCGGATTGCTTCTCGCGGCCTCGATGCCGCCAATCGAAGCTGAGCGACTGGATGCAAGCCGACGTGTGGGACAGGGTCACCATGCCAGATACCCGGTTTACTGTGGCGCCGGAAAAGCGCGCCCGGCTGGCCCAAGCGCTGCCACTCGATCCGCTCACGGCTCAGCCGCAAAGCATCTACTCCTACGAACACGAGGCGAAATTCGACTGCGCCGGTTCGTGCGCCTTCGGTACCGTTGGCGGCTACACCCGCGAGCAGACGCAATCTGCCCGGATTTCTCCGCTGTTGCCAAGCTTCTCACACTGGCGCTAACAGGCGGGCTTGGCCGGGTCGCGGCCGCGATGGGCAAGCTCACACGAACAAGTCCTGCTCACTTGGCACCTGCCCTTACCTAAATATTTTCAAAAAGTAATGTTCCTGAAGAAATAGATATACACTGCCCCAGCCGCTCTACCAACCCTCAATCAGAAACCTGCCATGAACAAGACCCGCTGGCCTGCCGTACTCCTGACCCTTGCCAGCCTGTGCGCCGGTCCCGCGCTGGCCAAGGATGCTGCCGTGTATGCACAGGCCCAACAAGCCCGCGCCGACGCCACCATCCTGCTCGAGCGCCTGGTCAATATCGACTCGGGCACCGGCAGCGAGGCGGGCGTCGACAAAGTCGGCGCCATCGTGGCGGCCGAACTGCGCGCACTCGGTGCCCGAATTGAGCTATCGCCGTCGGGACCCGGCATGGGCCAGAATATACTCGCCACCTTCCAGGGCAAAGGCCGCAAGAAACTACTGGTGATGGCCCATCTGGACACTGTATTTGGCGCCGGCACCGTGGCACGGCGGCCATTCAAGATCGTCGGCGAACGCGCTTATGGTCCCGGCATTGCCGATGACAAAGGCGGCATCGTCGCTGCCCTGTTCGCGCTCAAGATCCTCAAGGCCGTGCAATTCGATGACTATGAACGCATTACGCTGCTGTTCAATACCAATGAAGAAACCGGCTCGGCCGGCACGCGTGGCCTGATCGAACAGCAAGCCAAGTTGCATGACGTGATCATCAATGTCGAGCCGGGCCGTCCCGCCGACGGCCTGGTCGTATGGCGCAAGGGCTCGGGCGAATTACTGGTCGAAACGCACGGCAAGTCTTCGCACGCGGGCAATGCGCCAGAAGCAGGGCGTAATGCGGTGACGGAAATGTCGCACCAGACGCTGCAGATGGCGGCACTCAATGACAAGGTCAAGCAAACGAGCGTGAACTTCACCGTCGTGCGCGGCGGCGATCGGCTCAACGTGATTCCCGATGCCGCTGCGGCGCGCGCCGACGTGCGCGCGGCCACACCGGCTGAATTTGACCGAGTCGAGCGCGATGCGGCCAGCATGGCCGAGCACAAGCTGATCCCGGACGTGCGAGTCAGTACCAAATTGATCCGCAACTTCCCGCCGATGCCGCGCAATAGCGACACCGACCGCCTCGCTGTCGCAGTGCAGGCTGTGTACGATGAGCTGGGGCTGAAACTTACCCTCGAAGGATCGGGCGGCGCGTCCGATTCCGGTTTTTCGACCGCGCTGGGACGCCCAACAATCGATGGCATGGGCTTGGTCGGCGGCGGCTTCCACGCCGACGATGAATACCTGGAACTAGACAGCATCGTGCCGCGGCTTTACTTGCTGGCGCGCGTGTTGATGACGACAAGGCCTTAACGCTGCTGCGCATGGGCGGCGCCGCATTCTACTGGGTCGCGTCGTCCATCTAGTGTCCCAAGTCAGAAATTCGCTGGCAAAACGTAGGGTGGAAAAGGCGCAGCCGCCTTCCACCATTGCCAGCGCTTCGATGGTGCATGCAATGGTGGAAGGCGGCTACGCCTTTTCCGCCCTACATTTTGTCAGCGAATTTCTGATTCGGGACACCAGGCGGGTTTCAACGGTGTTGACAATTTTCAAATACGGCAGACGGTAGCGCCGCCCGCTGCTCCGCCGTAGCTGGCGCTTCCTCTGCTATGCTTCGCGCTCCGACTTTTCTGGAGCTGCCATGGCCATCAAACTCGACAATCAAACGGAAGAACGCTTGCTCACGTCGCTGCAACGCTACTGCGCACAAAACTTCGATGACGACATCGGCAGCCTGCAGGCGCGCCTGCTGCTCGACTTCTGCCTGCGTGAAATCGGCCCCTCGATTTATAACCAGGCGGTCCGGGATGCGCAGGCGGCGATGCAGGAAAAAATCGCCGAGCTTGAAACAAACTGCTACGAGGCCGAGTTTGGATATTGGAAGAAAAATTAGCGCCGATGCGCAGGAAAACATGCCAGCGGAGATCGCCATCGCCTGCGATGCATCACTGAGAAAAGACCGAATCGGCTGAGGCTGTCGCTGGCATGCCTAGATGGGTTCAGATCCCCTACGAGGCTAATCGGGGTGCACTTTTCCGACGCTGAAAAAGCCGGGATAAATACCGCAGCCAATGATGATGTCCTCGAATCGCTCAATGTAGGTCGACTTCGGCTCGATCGCGCCGGTCATCGGATTGGGCCATTTGTAGTCGACCCAGCCCTTGCCTTTGCCGGTTGCAATATCGATGAAATCCTTCACGATGTACTTGCCATCGATGTCCTTCAGTTCGAGATTGTTCTTGCCGATCATTTTCTGGTTGACGCCATGGGCAAGCTTGGTTCCCTTGATGTCGTACACGACCAGGAACAGGGCGCGGTCGCGAAATGGCCCGCTCGGGTTCTTAAATTCGGCAAACGCCTTTTCCCGTCCATGGGTCTTGACGTAGTCGACCGCCTTTTTGACGAGTGCGATCGCTTCACTGACGTTGCCGCCGCGGTCTTGGGCAAACGCCAGCTTATTGGCCAACACAAGGAGCAGAGCGCTCAGTACGACTTTCAGAATGGTTTTCATGCTAAGCCTTCAACGAGGAGCGGATTCATGGCGAGCGATCGCCAGCGGCAGCGATCCACCTGCGTCAAGAGGCGGAACGTGGACTACAAGCTGCGCTTTTCGGGAAGGTGCGTGCTTGCACTTCATTCATTGCAATGTCCATGCCACTCCGCTTGTTGCGGCCCTGTGTCGGGAAACACGGATTTCCTGTCGGCGCACACGGCGTGCAGTGTCATGTTTTGGAGCAACTGTTGAAATATGGCGGAGTGCGTCGCTGCCGATCGCCCGCGCCTGTGCAGTCAAGTTGTAACTTTTTGTCTTTACAATGAGACATTTTTCTTGAAACGGAACGGCGTACACTGGCCAGTCCGCAAGGCCGATCTTAATTACAACAACAATGAGAGGCAATCATGAAAAAAATAATTTGTCTGGTACTCATCCTGCTGTCCCCCCTGCTTGCAATCGCCGACGCACCCAAGGCCGAAACCCTGACCGTCGACAGGGTCTGGGTCAAGGATGGCCACTTGGAAGCTTTCAAGAAAGCCATTGCCGCCCATGCCAAGCAATTCCATACCGGGCATTGGAAATGGCGCACCTATGACGTGCTCAGCGGCCCCGATGGCGGCGCCATCCAGATCAACGAGGGACCGAATACCTGGACCGACCTGGACGGCCGCGGCGACCTGTCAGCGGCGCACACCAAGCACTATGAGACGACGGTCATGCCGCACCTGGCCAAGTCCGCTCCCAGCATATACATGACCTACGACGACAAGCTCAGTACGACGGCACTGGGCAATTTCTCGACCAAGGCCGTGATCACCCGCGTCTACATCAAGCCGGGGCGGGGCATCGCCTACACGGCCGCCCTCAAGACCAACAAGGCGGTGTGGGAAAAACTGGGGCGCAATGTCGTCGTATGGCGTTCGTTCGCATCGGGCCAGCAGCAACTGAGCATCGTCACGCGCCTGAAGGATGGATTCAAGGATTTCGACGTCGACAACAAGCTCTACAGTGCTACGTATGACGAGGTCAATGGCGCCGGCGCCTACGAAAAATATCTGGAGGAAATGGCGCGCGATGTCGACCAGTATGTCGGCGAAATGATCGAGTACAAGCCGGAGATGAGTTCGCCGAAATAAGCGCGTGCCAGGCGGCGCGCAGACCAGGGAAGCACTTCCATCCGGTCTTGCGGAAACGCGCCGCCAGCGCCGCGCTAGAGCGTGAGCCGATGTCGCAACCGTTCCCCATGTAGTGTCACCCTACAAATCCCTGCGCAACGCCGCGTCGGCGAGTGCCCAGCTGCGCTCCAGGTCGCGCTGGGCTGACTGCGCCTCGAGCTGCTTGTCCTGCGCCCGCAAGGCCGCGCCCAAACCCCGCAAGGCCCAGCCACTGCCCGGATGCACCGACAGGTCGGCGCGATAACTTTGCTCGGCCGCCGCGAAGCGCCGCGCCTGCATCTGCATCGCGCCCAGCCGCTGGCGCGGTCCGCCGGCCAGCATCGGTGGTTCGCTGGCGTCGGCAGCGTAGGCCGCCGTCACGGCCAGCGCCTGCTGCGCCAGGGCCTCGTCGGTGCGCTTCTCGGCCAGCGCCAGCTCGGCGCTCAATTGCAGCTGCGCGCTGGCGGCGAGGCTGCGGATCATCTTGTCCATGAAATCGACGCCCGTGTGCTGGCTGGCGAGTGCGCTGGCACCCGGCTCAAGGCGGGCCAGTGCGGCCCTGGCGCCGGCGCTGTCGCCCGTGCGCGCCATCGCAATGCCGCGCGCCATCTCGCCGAGGGCCGCCGCGATGCCCTTGCCACCGCTGGGCATCGGCTCCTTGAGCAAGGCATCCCAGCGCTGCAGGTGCAGCAAGGTGAGCATCGGCAGGCTGCGAATGTACTCGCTGTATTCGTGGTCGCCCTTGGAGTGCGCAGCGGCGGCCCGCGCAGTCTCGAGCGCGAGCGCGCTGCGCCCCTCCATCAGGGCGCCGTACCACTGGAAGTGACGGTTATGCCCGCGCCAATCCTTGCTGATGCTGAAATTCTGCTTCTTCAACTCGATCGCCATCGCCTCGTCGGCAGCGACGGCCAACTGGTTGACCCGGGTCGCGTCGGCGTAACGCCCCACCTGGGCGTAGGTGTGGGCCGGCATGTGCAGCAAATGGGGCGACTTGGGCGCCAATTTTCCCAGCCGGTCGGCCGCAGCGACCGCGCGCCCGGCCACCTGCACCGCGTCGACACTATGAATCATGTAGTGGTTCAGGCCGACGTGTTCGGGATGGCTGGCCAGCCCCGTTTCGATGCGCGCCGCCAGCTCGCCGATGCGCCCGGCCGGCTTGCCACTCTCGCGGTCCCACCAGTCGACGCGGGTGGCGACCATCTCCGCTTCGGCGTACATCGACAGCACGTCGGGATCATCCGGGAAGCGGTCGGCCAGCTCGCGCATGCGCTCGGCGTAGGCAATGTCGAGCGGATCGGCGCGCTCGCCGCCGCCGGGTGCAGTGCAGATCTCGCCGGCCAGCGGTGCGATCTCGCGCGCCACGCTGGCATGGCCGTAGCGCAGCGCCAGCGCCGCGATCAGCGCGCGGTCGCGCTCCGAAGCGGCGCCGCTGTGGCGCAGCGCGTAGTCGACGTACTGCACCGCCTCGCCCAGCTCGCCGCGCTTGGTGTCGTTGATGTTCGGTCCCAGTTGCGAGGCCACGCCCCAGGCGCACAGCGCACAGTCGGGGTCTTGCGCGAGCGCGGCCTTGAAAGCGCGGATCGCTTCACGGCCGTTGAACGCGTACACCTGCGCCATGCCCTGTGCGAACAGCGGACGCGCGGCGGCATTGATCTGCGACGGCGCCATGCTGGTGGCGCCAAAGCCGTCGAGCAGCGGCGCCGTGGCCTTGCTGTCGGGCCGGAACGGCAGCAGCGAACAGGCACCCACGGCGAACAGCGCCAGGGCCAGGGCGCACAGGCGCTGGGCGCCGCGGGTGGGGGGACGGATGCGCATGCCAATTTCCTTTGGGCGGGAGTGCGGGCGCGGCCGCGATGGCAGCACCGGAGTTGTCATGTTAGCATGCTTGCCGGCGCATCAATCGGGTGTTTCGACCAGATAGCCCTTGGCCTGCAGGGCCATCACGTAGCCCGTCGGATCGAGGATATTGCGGATCGGAAGCGTCGCAAAAGTCGTCGCATTGGCCGCCAGGGAGGCTTCGGCTGCCGCCAGCCACGCCTGCTGCATGCGCACCTGGAGCGACTGCATGCCCGGCTGCGACTTGAGCAGGGCGCTGTCCATCACGGCAGCGTCGCAGGCTTGCTCGCGGTCCGCATAGCTCAATTTCTGGATCGCCTCCAGGTCGCCCTTGGCCCAGGCGTTGGCACGCACCTGCATGGCGTCGATGTCCGTTTCGAGCCGATCGAGGGTACGCGAAAAACAGGCCGTGTCGTCCAGCGCCGACTTCTTGAATGCCTTGATCATGGCCGCCGGATCGTCGAATTCAAGCTTGACGTCGGACGCCGTGGTCTTGATCTTGTTCTTCCTGGCGATGGCGTCGATCGCCATATTCACTTCGTGGCCCGACGACAGCCCGGCGTGCTGCAAACCCGCGTTGAACAAGGTGTTGGCCACGAAGATCGGGCGCTCGCGCTCGATGCCCTCGTCGTTGCCGATGTATTTCTGTTTGAGCACTTGCCAGCGTGCGTAGTCCGCGGCCGGCAGCACGTCCTTCAGCTGCGCACCATCGGGATTTTTCCGGATGCCGAACGCATACGGCAGCAGCGTGAGTGTCCTGAAAAACCCCAGCTTTGCCGTCGCCGAGGGCGCCGTCAAATATTCCTGCGACTGGGCCAGGATGGTCTCGACCTGGGTTGAGCGCCAGACCATGTTCCTGGGCAGCGGCGAGTACAGGCCGAACACCCACAGCACGTGCCCGTCCCTGGAAATTTTCCACAGGCCGGGGCCAGGGCGCTGGCCCACCACCAGGATTTTTTCGGCGGCGGCCTCGGACGCCTCGGTCTCGGTCTGGCAATGCGCCGGCGCCATCAGCATGCCAAGGCACAGCGCCGCAACGACGCGTTGCAACATGATCGTCATCCTTTTTCTCATCCTTTTTCCGCGAAGCCCAGAGCGTACTGTCTTTACGGTGGTTCGAGAATGCGCGAAACAGGTTGTTACAACTATGTCAATAAAATCATCGCCGTGCAGGTGAGCTCGCTCAGCGCCAAACCGGCCGGCTCGGGTTTGGATTAGCGCGCCGCCGCGCAGACCTGGTTGCGGCCCTGGCGCTTGGCCTGGTACAGATTCTGGTCAGCCAGCTCGAGCAGCTCGGCCAGGCTGGCGTCCTGGTGCGCGACCATCGCCGCCAGGCCGGCGCTGAAGGTGATCACTGCGCCCGCGGCGCTGTCGGCGTGCCTGAGCGCCAAGGCTTCGACCTTGTGGCGCAGCTGCTCGAGCACCAGGGCCGCCTGCTCCAGGTCCTGCCCGTACAGGATGACGACGAATTCTTCGCCGCCGTAGCGCGCCACGAAGTCGCCGCCGCGCCGCAAGCCGTCCTGCAGCGCCAACGCCACCGAGCGCAGGCAGACGTCGCCGGCCAGGTGGCCGAACTGGTCGTTGTAATCCTTGAAGTGGTCGATGTCGACCAGGGCCAGCGCCAGCCACTCGTGCTGGCGCTGGGCGCGCTGCCACTCGCTGGCGGCGACCTGGTCGAAGCGGCGCCGGTTGGCGATGCCCGTCAGGCTGTCGCCGATGCTCAATTCAGTCAGGCTGCGGTTGGCCAGGCGCAGCGCGCGCTCGGCCTGCTTGCGCGCCGTGATGTCCTGCAACACCACGACCATGCCGCCGCCGGCCTTGCGCTCGTCGATCAATTTGATGTTCAGGCTGCACCAGACGGCGCCCCCGTCCTTGCGCCGGAACTGGCGCGCGCCGACCGCTTGCGCGCCCCCGGCCAGCTGGCGCTCGAGCCGGCGCCAGCGGCGCTCGTATTCAAGGTCCGAGAAGAACAGGATGCGCAGCGGCTGGCCGGCCAGTTCGCCCGCCGCGTAGCCGAGGATGCGCTCGAAGCTGACGTTGCAGCGTTCGATCACGCGGCGCCGCTGGAAGGCGATTCCGGTCAGCGCATTGTCGAGGATCGCCTGCTGCTCGAGCAGCGCGCGCTGCAGCTCGTCGGTGCGCAGCTGCACCAGGCCGGCCAGGCGCCGTTCGTTCCGGCGCAGGCGCGCCAGGCGCCAGCGGTAGGCCAGCGCAAGCGCGCCCAGCAGCGCCAGCGTGACGAGCGTGCGCCACCACCAGGTGGCCCAGAACGGCGGCGGCACCGTGATCGCCAGCGTCATCCCCGGTTCGCCCCACAGGCCGTTGTTGTTGGCCGCCTTGATCCGCAACAGGTACTGGCCCGGCGCCAGCTTGGTGTAGCTGGCCGTGCGGTGGGCGGCGTCGGTGCCGATCCAGCCGCTGTCGACGCCGTCGAGCCGGTAGGCGTAGCGGTTGCGCTCCGGGTCGGCGAAATGCATGGCCGCGAATTCGACCGAAAACGAGGCCTGGTCCCAGGCCAGCGTCAGGTGGCGCGGCGCGCCGACCGGGCCCTCGAGCAGCACCGAAGCCGGGCGCGGCATGGTGCGCAGCGAACGGTTCGCCACCGCCAGGTCGACCAGCGCCACCTGCGGCGCCAGCGTGTTGCTGCGCAATGCGTCCGGGCGCACCGTGGTGAAACCCTGGGTCGAGCCGAACACCAGGCTGCCGTCGGCGTCGAGCAGCGCCGCGCCGTCGTAGAAGTCGCCGCCGCTGATGCCGTCCGAGGCATGGTAGTACTGGCCGGCGCCGCTGGCCGGGTCGATCCGGATCAGCGCCGCCTCGCCGCTGGCGGTGGCGCCGGCCGCCCACAGGCGCCCGCTGGCGTCACCCTCGATCGACTCGATGTACACCGAGGCCAGCCCCTCGAGGGCCGGCGCACGAAAGTGCAGGCGCCCGTCCTCGCCCTCGACGGCCTCGTTCAAGCCCTTCAGGGTGCCGACCCAGACCCGGCCCTGGCGATCCTGGTACAGACTGCGCACGAAGTTGTTCGACAGGCTGCCGGCTACCCGCTCGTCGTGCCGGTAGCGCACGAACTTGCCGCTGGCCGGGTCCTGGACGTCGAGTCCGTCGCCATGTGGATTGCCGATCCACAAACGGCCCTTGCGGTCTTCCAGCATCACGCTCACGGCGGCGCGCGCGGCGCCGTCGACGCCTGCCGGATCGTAGGCGACCGGCGTGGCAGTGGTGCGCCGCGGGTCGAAGCGCAGCACGCCGCCGTCGGTGCACAGCCACAGCATGCCGCCGCGCCCGGCCACGATCTTCTGGACCGCCGTCGCCCGCGCCAGCGGCACGCTGGCAAACGGTCCGTCGGGCCGGTCAAGCCGGGACAGGCCCGACGGACCGCCCACCCACACCGGTCCCGCGCCCTGCTGAAGCACGGCCTGCACATAGGTGCTCGGCAGGCTGCCGCGGCGGGCGGGGTCATGGCGCCAGCTGCGCACGACCTTGCCGCTGGCGCGGTCGTACAGGCGCAAGCCGCCCGGACCGCCGAGCCAGATCCGCCCACCCCCGGCGCGCGAGAGCGTGACGATCACGTTGTCGGCCGACCGGCCCTGCTCGGCCTCGGGGATGAAGCGCTCCAGGCCTTCACTGCCCAGGTCGGTGCGCGCCAGGCCCGCGCCCCAGGTGCCGACCCACAGCGTGGCGCTGCGGTCGACCAGCATGCTATACACGTGGTCCGACGGCAGGCTGTGCAGGTCGCCCTGCTGGTGGCGGTAGCGCGCGAACTGCCGGGTCCGCGCATCCCATTGCAGCAGGCCCGCGCCCTGGGTGCCGACCCAGACCGTGGCGTCGGGGCCGAGGTGGATCCCAAATACGCTGTACGGCGCCGGGCCGTCCGGCCCCGGCAGCGCCGCGCGGCTGGCCCAGGCGCTGCCCGGTCGCCACAGCACGATGCCGCGGTCGGTGCCGATCCACAATTGCTCGCTGGCGTCGAACTGCAGCGCGCTGACGCTGGCCACGCGCGGGCCCGGCCCCTGATTCAGGTCGAAATGCTCGAACACGGCGCTGCCGGGGGCCAGGTAGTCCAGGCCGGCGGTGCCCACGCTGAGCCACAGGCCGCCGTGCGCGTCGCGCGCCAGCGCCCCCACCTGGTCGCTGGCCAGGCTGGTCGCGCGCGCCGGATCGTGCACATGGCGCAAGAAACGACCGCTGGCGCTGTCGACATGGTTCAAGCCATGGCGCGTGCCCAGCCACAGGCCATCCTTGCCGTCGTCGGCGATGCTGCCCACCAGCTCGCCGGCCACGCCCGGCGCCGGCGCGAAGCGGGTGAAGCTTTCCGTCTCCGGATCGAAGCGCGCCAGGCCGCCGTTGGTGCCCAGCCACAAGCGCCCGTGCGCATCGTTCAGCAAGGCGCCCACGTAGTCGCCGGGCAGGCTGCGCGGGTCGCCCGGCTCGTGGTGGAAGATCAGCGAACGCTGGCCGTCATGCCGGTACACACCGTTCTGGGTGCCGATCCAGATGAAGCCCTGGCTGTCCTGGGCCAACGCCGACACCGCGCTCGACGGCGTCTTGACGTGGCTGGCGGCGAGGTTCTCGAAACGCAGTGTGCGCTGCAGCGCCGCCGCCGGCGGCGCCGACAGCAGCATGGCAGCGCCCAGCGCGAGCACGCGCAGGCAGGGGTGCCGGAACGAAAATAAAAGCATGCGGCGCTGACGGCGGTGACGGTTGGTCGGATCGAGTCGTTGCCCGCAGGCACCACTCCACGGCCAAGACTACCCGATCCGGCCAGATCGCGCAAATCGGCGTCAGGCCGGCGCGCATGGCCTGCGTTGGAAAATCGCCCTTCCGCCCTGCGCTGGCGAAGGCGTGGCATGCCACGCCGATTCCAGCTAGTGGCCCATGGCCGCGTTCCATTGCGGCAGCAGCACCATGCTGTTCGGGTTGAAGCCTGTGTTCTTGAGCGTGTCCACGCTGGCCACCACGGTCTCGCTGCGCAGGTCGATCACGGTGATGGCACCGTCGCTCATGCCCGGCAAATTGAGCAGCGCGTTCTGGACGAAGGCGTAGCGCCCATCCTTGGTGAAGGCCACATGGTGCGCACCCTCGGCCGCCGGGATCGACTTGAGCAACTTGGGCTGGCCCGGCGTGGCGTGGATGTCGAAGATGTGCAGCTGGCCCGGCTTGGCCGTTGTCACGTACATGCGCGAGCCGGCCGGGTTGAAGTAGATCTCCAGCGGCACGCCGGCGCCCTGGGCGGCGAAGTCGTGCACCTGGGCCACGTTGAAGTCCTTCCTGGCCGGATCCCAGGCCGCCGTCCACAAGGTGCCGCCGAACATATTGGTGACGTAGGCGAGCGCCGGCTTGGCGTGCGGCACGAACAGGATCTCCACCGGTGCCACGCCCGACGGCGACGCCTTGGTCGACATCTTGTAGGTGCCCAGCACCTTGCCGCTGCTGGTCTCGACGGCGCTGATCACTTCGCCGGCGTCGCCCAGGTCGCTGGCGCGCACGGTGCTCGTGAGCAGGGTGCGGTCGATGCCCCCATGGGTGGCGATGCCGTGCGGGTAGGGCGCCCCCACTTTCACGGTCGAGGTCGGCAAATCGGTGGCGGCGTCGCCCACCACCATGCTCTGCGAACCCATGCAGCTCAGGTACCAGTGCTTGTGGTCATCCGAAAACACCAGGTCTTCGCCGACGCTGCAGGTGGGCACGGCAACGACCTTGATCGGCATGTCCTTGGCGCGCATGTCCATGACCCGCAACTCGCTCTTGCCGAGCGCCGTGATGTAGGCCTTGCTCATGTCGTGGTTGTAGAAGATGTGGTGCGCCACCAAGTCCGGCGGCAGCGCGATGTCCTTGATGATCTTGCCAAACTGCTTAGACTGGGGATCGACATCGATGATTGCGATGCCCTCCTTGCGGGCCAGCGGGCCGACGGGATTTTTCAAGGCCTTGAGCGAGTCGGCCGACTTGGTCTCGTAATTGACCATGGCCAGGATCTCGGCGGAAGCGAGCGGGGCGGCGCAGACACCGGCCAGCAGCAGGAACAGCAAGCGGGAAACATTGTGCATGATCGACTCTTTCTAATCTGTTTGGGTAAAACGATAGAAACCGAAGAATGCCGGAACGGCGGCGCGGGGGCCGGTCCTGTATTCTACCCCCTTGCTGATAGCTTAATGTTGTTTGTTTGGGTAGAATCGCCGCATGACTCCGACCCGTCTCGCCCCTTGCCTGTGCATCCTGTTGCTCGCCGCGGCGCTGCCGGCTGCGGGCGCCGAACAGCAGGCCAGCTACCAGATCGTGCAGCGCAAAGTGGCGCCGCGGGCCCCGACGCTGGTGGTGCACCAGGGCGACAGTGTGCGCATCAATTTCACCTGCGACGAGGCGGCGCGCCTGCACCTGCACGGCTACGACGTGCTGCTGGCGCTGCAGCCGGGTCGCACCGGCCAGATGCGGGTGCAGGCCGATGCGCTGGGCCGCTTTCCCGTCGCCGCCCACGGCTTCGGCAGCGGCCACCAGCATGAAGTGACCCTGATCTACCTCGAAGTGCAGCCAAAATGAAGCGCCTGGCCGCCGGCCTGGTGCTGCTGGCGGCGGCGCCGTGCGGCGCGCACGGCTTCGGCCAGCGCTACGACCTGCCCTTGCCGCTTTGGTTGTACCTGTCCGCGGCCGGCCTGACCGTGGCCCTGACGTTTGCCCTGCTGGCGCGCCAGCGCGACGCGCCCGCCTCGACACGCCCGCGCCGGCGCGTGCTGCTGGCGCGCGTGCCGGGCCGCGCCGCCATCGCGCTAGCGCTGCGCCTGCTGGTGCTGGCCCTGTACCTGCTGGTGCTGGTGGCCGGCTTCACTGGTGCGCAAAACCCCGTCAGGAACATCGCCCCGGCCATGGTGTGGGCCGTCTGGTGGGTCGGCATGGCCTATGTCTCGGCGCTGGCAGGGGACGTCTGGGCCTGCGTTAATCCGCTCGAGACCGTCTTTCGCGCCTTCGAATGGCTGTGGCGCAGCGTCGCCGCGCGCGCGCCGCGCGCCCTGTTGCGCCTGCCCCCGTGTTGCGGCATGTGGCCGGCGGCGCTGCTGTTCCTGCTGTTCGTCTGGATGGAGCTGGCCTGGGACGGCAGCGAACGTCCGGCCAGCCTGGCCGGCGCAATGCTGGCCTACTCCCTGCTGACCTGGTGCTGCATGGCCCTGTTCGGCCGCGCGCGCTGGTTGCGCCACGGCGAAGTGTTCGCCATCGTGTTCTCCCTGCTGGCGCGCTTCGCGCCCAACCAGCTGCGCGCCGGCCAGTGGCGCGTGCGACCTTTCGGAGCCGGCCTGCTGTTGCGGCGCCCGGCCGGCCTGTCCCAGATCGTGCTGGTGATGCTGATGCTCGCCTCGGTCAGCTTCGACGGCGTGATGGAGACCGAACCCTGGCTCGACCTCAAGGCCGCGCTCGAGCCGCTGTTGCCGCCGTGGGCCGTGCCCGGCCTGGAGGGCGCCGCCTTGCTGCTGCTTCCGGCCGGCTTCCTGGGCGTGTTCCTGCTGTGCTGCCGCCTGATGGCACGCTGCGGCGGCGCTGCGCCAGCTTCCACGCTGGCCACCGCCGGCTGGTACGCGCTGACGCTGGTGCCCATTTCGATCGCCTACCATTTCGCGCACTACCTGTCGTTCCTGGCGATGGCGCTGCAATACCTGATCCCGCTGGCGTCCGATCCGCTCGGCCTGGGTTGGGACCTGTTCGGCAGCAAGCTGTATTTCATCCGGCTCGGGGTGGTCGACGCGCGCCTGGTCTGGTACGTCTCGCTGTTCGCGATCGTGGCCGCCCACGTGGCCGCGGTGTGCCTGGCGCACGTCATGGCGCAGCGCCAGTTCCCCAGCCGCGCGCAAGCCATGCGCAGCCAGTACCCGATGCTGGCGCTGATGGTCGGCTACACCTTGCTCAGTCTGTGGATCATCGCCCAGCCCATCGTCAGCCGCTAGTATCCCGAGTGTGAAAATCGTTGGCACAACGGCTGGAAAATAAGGGGGCCGCCCGGGCCGCCTTCCACCTTACGTTTTGCCGTCGAATTTCCAATTCAGCGCGCCCCGTCATTCCTTGACGATGTCGACCGGCAGCAGGAGCACCGGGGTGTCGCCCTTGTTCTCCCAGCCGTGCACCGTGTCCTTGTCCGCCGCGATGGCCGCGCCCGCACGGTACTCGCGGAGCTGGCCGTTGCGGTGCTCGATGACCGTACCCTGCAACACGTATTCGAGGCCGGGCCGGTCGCGGTGACTGTGGGCGGCGATGAGCCCACCGGGCGCCAGCGTCACCAGGCGCATGCGCAGCTGGCGCCCCGCCATGCCGTCAATTTCCGGGCCCAGCGGCAGCGCGGCCAGCGCCTTGCTGCTGTTGCCGCGCGACTCGGCCGGAGCCGCCTGGCGGGCCTCGGCAAGCGCCATCAGCGCCACACCCGACAGTGCGGCCAGGGACAGTGTCCAGATCGACATGCGCATCATGCTCTCCTTGTGACTATTGGCCGGGTGTGAACTTCTCGTCGAGGAAGTGCTGTACCGCCTCGAACAGCTGCATCCTGTTCTTTTCCATCATCACGCTGTGGGTCCCTTCGCCGATCTGCACCATGCGCCTGTAGGGGGTGCTGGCGAGCTTGTCAAAATAGCTGTACAGCATGGCGTTGGGCAGTTCGATATCCCAGTCCGCATGCACCAGCAAGGTCGGTACGCGGATCGTGCCGGGGTCGTACATCGGCTTGCCTGCGGTCCAGAATTCGCGCGTGTCTTGCACCGTGCCGTTGGGCGCGCGCAGCACCGGGGGGTTCTGGCGCTGGCCTTCGGGGTCGGAGGCGAAGGTGGCGTCGGCCCAGGCCTCGAACCAGGCTGCCGGCAGCAGCGCCGCCTGCTGCGCCTGCGGCACGCCGGACAGCCAGCGCGCCCTGGCCTTGTCGCGCGTGACGGTGCGGTAGGCACCGAGCTTGCCACCGTTGTCCATGATCGAGGCTGAGCCGGCCAGCCAGCGCGGCGCGTACAGCACCAGCTTGTTGACCTTGTCGTTGTGCTGGCCCGTGTACCAGCCCATGATTGTCGTGCCCCACGACCAGCCCAGCAGGTTGATCTTCTCCACATGGCGGCGCTGGCGAATGAAGTCGACCGCCGCGCCCACGTCCAGCATCGCCGTCTCGGTGCGCACGATGGGCTCGTTGTTGGCCGGTGGCTCGGCCATCGCCGCCGGGCGCGAGGACTTGCCGTAGCCGCGCACGTCGACCAGGTACACGTCGTAGCCCTGGCGCGCGATGTAGTCCATCCATGACAGGCCACCGAGCGCCAGATCGAACGAGGTCTCGGCCGGGTAGGTCGAGCCGTGCACGAACAGCACGATGCGTTCGCCGGCAAAGCCGGTCATGCCCTTCGGATGCTTGTTGCGCACATACAGGGTCAGGCCCGGATCGCTGCTGGCCACCCGGAACTCCTCCATCTCCAGCTGCGGCGCGGCGGCGCCGGCTTGCAGACCCACCAGCAGCAACAGCACGCCGGCCACACCACTCCATGCGATCTTCATATTTGCCCCCCGATATGCGCGGCACTCCCGGCCGCAACCGACCTCGGTCGAACCGGCGCCACCCGCCTGGACGCGCTAGCCGACCACCTTCAACGCGCCGTAGCGCTCCTCGACTTCGATCCGGTCGCGCCCGTTGGCCTTGGCGCGGTACATGGCCGCGTCCGAGCAGGCCAGCATCGCGTCCAAGCTGTCGTCGACAGTGATGCGGCTGACCACGCCGATGCTGGCGGTGCAGGCCGGCGGCGCCGCATCGCGCGCCTCGCGCAGGAAAAACTGGATGCGCGTAGCCACCGCCAGCGCCGCGCCGGCGCTCGTTTGCGGCAGCAGCACGACGAACTCCTCGCCGCCGAAGCGCGCCAGGTGGTCCGTCTCGCGCAGCGCCCTGGCGATCATGGCCGTCACCCGCACCAGCACCTGGTCGCCTACGCTGTGGCCGAAGGTGTCGTTGATGGCCTTGAAGGAATCGAGGTCGATGCTGAGCATCGACATGGCTTGCTGATGGCGCTTCATCCGGCTCACTTCGAACAGGTACTTCTCGGTGAAACCGCGCCGGTTCAGGATCCCGGTCAGGGGATCGACGTTCGAGCGCTGCACCAGCAGCGTCTGCAGGCGATGGGTGGCCACCGCCATGAAGGCCACAACCAGCATCACGCTCATGAAATTGATCGACGTCATGTAGATCAGGTCGAGCTCATGGCTGTCGAAGAAAGGGTGGCGCGAGGACATGCCCAGCGTCAGGTAGCCCACGCTGCGCGCCAGCGCCACCAGCGCCTGCACCAGCAGCAGCGCGCCGAAGAAATGGGTGGCGAAGTGGCGCTCGCCATGGCGCCAGACCAGCACCAGCAGGTAGGAGTGGCAGGCGAAATACACCAGCGCGAAGCACACCACGCGCGCCGCGAAGTCGGGCTGCACGGCCCACCACCAGAAGATGCCGGCGCTGCCGATGCCGACCACCAGCTTGAAGCGCCACCAGTTCGGGCGCCGTCCGTAGAACACTTCGGTGCCGATCAGCCAAAGCCCGATCGCCGCCAGCAGCAGCGCGTTGGCGCAAATCACGGTCAGCCATTCGGGCGCGCCGCTGCCGCGCAGCCAGATCAGCAGGCGTCCCAGCATGAAGCAGAAGGTGCCCACGCTCCAGTAGCCAAGTCCGCTCACCCCGGCCGGGAAGCTGCGGTGCGCCGAGTAAAGGACAATGCCCATGGCACCAGACGACAGGGCCGTCATCAGGGTGATGGTTTGAGTATCGAGCGCTTGCATGGGTCTTGGAGCGATTTTTGTTGGTATAAGCGCATCATGCCCTATTTGCAGCGCGCCGAACAGAGTACCGGCGCACGACCGTTCCGGGCTTGCGTGCAAACACCTTGACGCTGGGCGGCGCGGTAACCGATACTTTACTTACCAATTGGTAACATGAATGCTTTCCATGCAGATCGACCCCCTGTCCGATAGCCGCATCGCCGAGCATGGTTTCCGGCTCGAGCGGCGTCGCCTGGTGCAGCTGCTGTGGGTGATCCTGGCATCGCTGTCGCTGGTGCTGGCATTGTCGGTGGCCGATGGCGCCTGGACCAGCGCCGCCTGCGAGGGCGCGGCGGCAGCGGTCATGCTGCTGGCGTTGTGGCTGGCCAGCGTCGGGCGCGTGCCGCTGGCGGCGCACTTGATGCTGCTCACGCTCACCGTGCTCACCAGCGCGATGATCTTCCGCTCCCAGGGCTTGCGCGACGAAGCCGTGTGCGCCATTCCGGCGCTGATGGTGTTTTCGGCCATGTTCGGCTCGCGCAAGGTGTTCCTGGCGGTGCTGGTGACCCTGTTCGCGATGCTGGCCACGATCGCCGCGGCCAACATCCGGGGCTGGCATGCCAACCCGGTCGGCCCGGTCACCTGGGGATCGCTGGCCAATTTGCTGGTCGTGCTCTCGGCCACCGCCTTTTTCGTCTGGCTGATGGCGTCGGACCTGCGGCTGGCCCTGTCGCGGCTCGAGGTCGAGAACGGCCGGATCCGCGAATCGTTCACGCGCATCGACCTGCTGGCCCACCACGACGCCCTGACCGGCCTGCCGAACCGGCTGCTGGCGCGCGACCGCTTCGCCCAGGCGCTGGCGCTGGCCCAGCGCCAGCACACGCCGGTGGCGCTGCTGTTTCTCGACCTCGACAACTTCAAGGACGTCAACGATTCGCTCGGCCACGCGGCCGGCGACCTGCTGCTGCGCGAGGTGGCCAGGCGCCTGCAGCGGGCGGTGCGCGCGTGCGACACCGTGAGCCGCCACGGTGGCGACGAATTCCTGGTCATCATGGGCGACCTGGGCGAGCAGACCGCGATCGCCGCCACCGCCGTCAAGATCATGGAGCAGCTGGCCGTGCCGTTCCAGGTGCTGGGCATGGAGTTGTCGGCCACCTGCTCGCTGGGCATCTCGGTCTATCCCCAGGATGGCGCCGAGTTCGACACCTTGCTCAAGCACGCCGACATGGCCATGTACCACGCCAAGGATGCCGGGCGCAACACCTTCAGCTTCTACGACGTCGAGATCAACACCAGCGTGATCGACCACCTGCACCTGATCTCGGGCATTCGCGCCGCGCTGGCGCGCCAGCAATTCAAGCTGCACTACCAGCCCCAGTTCGACCTGCGCAGCGGCCTGGTGGTGGGCGCCGAGGCGCTGATCCGCTGGCGCCACCCGGAGCTGGGCATGATCCCGCCGGCCAAGTTCATCGCCGTGGCCGAACGTTCGGGGCTGATCAACGAGATCGGCACCTGGGTCTTGAACGAAGCGTGCCGCCAGGCCAAGGCATGGCAGAACGCCGGCCTGCTGGACCTGGTGGTGGCGGTGAACCTGTCGCCGGTGCAGTTCCGGCGCGGCGACATCGAGCGCGACATCCTCCAGGCGCTGGCACAGGCCGAGCTGGCGCCGACCAGCATCGAGCTCGAACTGACCGAGTCGCTGCTGATCGCCGAGGCCGGCCACCTGGGGCCGCTCTTGAGCCGCCTGCGCCAGCGCGGGATCCGGCTCTCGATCGACGACTTCGGCACCGGCTACTCGAACCTGGGTTATTTGCGCCGCTTCGAGGTCGAGCGCCTCAAGATCGACCAGTCGTTCGTGCGCCGCATGACCGTCGATGGCCACGACGAGGGCATCGTGCGCGCCATCATCCAGATGGCGCACAGCCTCAAGCTCGAGGCGGTGGCCGAAGGGGTCGAGGACGCGGCCACGCTGGCGCGGCTAATTGAACTGGGCTGCGAATTCGGCCAGGGCTACCACTGGTCGCCGGCGGTGCCGCCGGACGAGTTCTTCGAATTCGTGCAGGCGCGCCAGGGGCTGGACCGGGCCGGGCACAGGCGCAGCGCCTGAAGCCCGGGCAGCGTGCGGCAGCACTGGCGCCATCATTTTTTTCGACGGGGGCGCATGATCGGCCATCAGGAAATGGGAACCGGAACGGCCCCGGTGATTGTCCTTAACGACTGGATGGGCGACACCTCGACCTGGGACGGCGCGCGCGACTACCTCGACCAGGCGGCCTGGCGCTGGAAGTGCTGCGCCGCCAGCCGCAGCGGGTCAGCCGCGCGGTGCTGTTGACGCCGCCCCCGCCCGAGGGCATGGGACTCGGCGCCGGCATGCTCGGGTTCCTGCGCGCCATGGCGCTGGCGGACGACGCCGGCCGCCTGGCCAGCCTGGCCGGTATCGCCGGCGCCTGTCGCCCCAGTGGCTGGAGTTCAAGACGGCGCGCTGGGGCGCCTGCGCCGAGCGCGCCGCCGTCGCAGCCTATGTCGACATGTTCGGCGGCCACCATCGGGCGCCGGCACTGCGGATCGACGTGCCGGTGCTGGCGGTGACGGGCGAATGCGACCAGGAGAACATGCGCGCCGCCTCGATCCGGCAGCTGTTCGGCCCCCTGTGCGCACAGCTCGAGGTGGTGGCGCTGGCCGAGTGCGGCCACTATCCGATGCAGGAGGCGCCGCCTTTGCTCACTTCGGTCGTGCAGCGCTTCCTGGCAGGCTGAGCGCCTCAAGGTTCAGGTGTCCTGCAGGCGGCGCGCCTCGCGCAGGCTCTCCACCAGGGCCGCGAACGCGCGCTGGCGCTGCTCCGGGTCGGGCATGCGCAGCACGTAGGCCGGATGGTAGGTCGCGACCAGCCAGCGCTCGCCATGGCGGCGCGGCCGGCCCTGCGCACCCTGGAGCGTGGCCCCCGGGTCACCCGTCAGCGCCTTGAGCGCGACGGCGCCCAGCGCCACCACCACGCGCGGCGCGACGCGCGCCAATTCGGCCTCCAGCCAGTGCAGGCAAGCCTGCACCTCGCGCTGGGCCGGTGTCTTGTGGATGCGCCGCTTGCCGCGCAACTCCCACTTGAAATGCTTGACCGCGTTGGTCAGGTACAGCTTGCGCCGCTCGAGCCCCGCCTCGGCAAGCGCGCGCTCGAGCAGCTTGCCGGCCGGGCCGACGAAGGGCAAGCCCTCGAGGTCCTCCTGGTCGCCCGGCTGTTCACCGACCAGCATGATGCGCGCGCGCGCCGGGCCGACCCCGGGCACGGCCTGGGTCGCGTGTTCCCACAGGCCGCAGCGCCGGCAGTGCCCGGGATCGTCCGGGACCTGGGCCGGCGGCAGCGGCAGGCCCGCGCTGGCCGGCGGCCCGGTGTTGCGCAGCCGGCTGCCATCCCACGCGACGCTGGCCGAAGGCGTGACGATCATCCAGCTGACGGCGCGCATGCACAGCGCGTAATGGCGCGCCACCAGCGCCAGCACGTCGTGCCGTGGCTGGCACCAGCCGACGAAGCGCGGCGCGCCGGCCGCCGCCGGCCGCTCGTGGAAGCGCAGCTGCTCACGCATCGCGTGTTCCTCGGCCAGCACCGCCTTGGCCATCGCGCGCAGGCGCGCACCGTCGGGGTCGAAGCGCGACGCCGCGCCGTGTTCGCCATGCTGCCAGCGCCACAGGACGCGGTACAGCAGCGACCAGCGGTCGTGGATGCGGCAGCAGGCGGCGCGCCGGAACAACTGCAGCAGGGGGCGCGGCAGCGGCGGCAAGCTCTCGCCTGCGGCATCGGGCGCCAGGCCCTCGTCGCCCCCGCAGGAGACCCACTGCACGGCCGGCGGCGCCACCCCGTGGCGCAGCAGCTCGCGCGCGGCGCTGGCCCAGGCCGCGAACGAGGCCACCAGGATCGGTTGGCGCGTGGCGGCGCCGCTTGCGGTTGGGTCCATGGGAATCGGCCGAATACTGTTGATATGTACAGTACTGTAGCGCGTCCGGCGGCGCCCTGGCGCACGCCAGCGGCACGATCTCAGCGCAACAGTTGCAAGGCCTGGCGCGGCTGGGCGTTGGCCTGGGCCACGATCGCGATCCCGGCGTCTTGCAGGATCTGGCCGCGTGTCAATTGCGCCGTCTCGCTGGCGTAGTCGGTGTCGCGGATGCGCGCGCGCGCCGCCGACAGATTGCTGGCGCTGTCGAGGATGCCGCCCACCACCGCCTCGAGCCGCTTCTGGGTCGCGCCCAGCAGCGCGCGCAGGGCGTTGCTGCTGTCGATCTTGGCGTCGAGGTAGCCCAGCGCATCGGTCGCGCCGGCCAGGCTGGAGAGGTCGATGCGCGGCTCGCTGGCCGCGCCGATCGACTGCAGCACGGTGACCGTGCCGCCCGTGTCCACCTGCGCCTGGGCGCCCGCCAGCAGGCCGGCCGCACCCGGATTGCTACCGCCGACGGTGAAGCCGCCCGTCGGCGCCGGTGTCGACACCAGCGTCAGGCTGCCGTGGTAGGCGCTGGTGACAAGTCCGAGCGCGGCCGCCGCGCCGCCCGCACTTTCCGACAGGGCGATGTCGCGCCCGTCGGCCGTGCTCAGGCTGAGCACCGCGCCGGCCGCGCTGGCGCTCACGCCGCTGGCCGCCCCCGCCGCGGTGAAGGCGGCCGCCGCGCTGGCCGCCACCTGGGCCGGGGTGGCGCCGCTGATGGCACCGAGCGCCACCCCGTTCACCGACAGGGCGCCGATGGCCAGGTTGGCCGCGCCGGTGGGCGTGGCGCTGATGCTGTTGCTGGCGCTGGCGACCAGGTTGGCCACGCCGGCGTTGTTGACGGCCGCCGCCACGGCAAAGGCGCTCGCACTCGACTGGCCGGGCTGGGCGCCGAGCACGGAGGGCGCGACCGGCGCGCCGTTGATGGTCAGCGCCCCGGCGAGCAGGGCGCCCGTCACGGCGCTGGTGGAGTTGACCTGGCGCAGCGGCAGGTCGACCGGGCCGAGCCGGCCCTGGCGCCGGTCGAACAGGGTCGGGATCGCCAGCGCCAGCGTGTCGCCACTGTTCGGGCCGATCTGGAACTGGTCGGCGAAACTGCCGTCGAGCAGCGCCACGTGGTTGAAGCTGGTCTGGTCGGCGAACTGGAAATTGGCCGCCACCAGCGCGTCCGCCTCGCCCTGCAGGGCCTGGCGGTCGCTGCCGCTGTTGCTGCCATTGGCCGCCTGGACGGCCAGTTCGCGGATGCGCTGCAAATTCCCGACCACCTGGCCGACCGCGCCGTCGGCCACCTGCAGCAGGGAGATGGCATCGTTGGCGTTCTTGCCGGCGCGGTTCAGGCCGGTGACCGCCGCACCCAGGCGCTCGGCAATGGCCAGGCCGGCCGCGTCGTCCCTGGCGTTGTTGATGCGCAGCCCGCTCGAGAGGCGCTGC
>JAZJYV010000079.1:0-14729 GCA_040390195.1 Pseudomonadota bacterium
GCTATCCGCACAAAAAATTAAAAACAAGTCCTTAACTTAACGCCATTAGGGTCTGCCCCCTGGACGCAGTTTTACGGGAATATGCGGCGCGAATCCTCGGGCGCCTCTGCCCGTTCAAACATACCGTAGTCGCGCACCACCGCGGCCACGCGCAGGCGATAATTCTCAAATATTTCATCACGTCCCGCCGCCTGGGTCGCGCGGTGCATGGGACAGTTGCGCCAGGCGCGCACGGCCTGCTCATCGCGCCAGAACGACAGCGAGAGCAGCTTGCCTGGCTGCGCCAGGCTCTCGAAACGCTCGATCGACAAGAAGCCGTCAAGCTGCTCTAGCCGGGGCAGCAAGCGCGCCGCCGCCTCCAGGTAGTGGCCGCGCGTGTGCGCCTGCGGCAGCACTTCAAAGATCACGGCAATCATGACGCCGGCCTCTGGAACGCAGCAGCGACCACCTCGGTGAAGGTGCGCGTCTCGCGCACGATGAAACGCTGCTGCTGGGCCATGGCGAAATTGGCGCACGCTTGCGGATCGTCTTTCAGGCGCGCGCGGTAGGCTTCGTACGCGGCCAGGCTGTCGAAGGCGATCAAGCCCCAGGCCTCGTAATTGCTCCCCTCCAGCGGCAGGAAGTAGCCGATCAAATTGCCGCCGCAACGGGGAATGATGCTGCCCCAGTTCTCGGCGTATTCGCGAAAGCGTTCGCGTTGAAACGGGTCGATTTCGTAGCGGATGAAACAGGTGATGGCCATGGTGTCCTCGTGTTTGACAGAGGTTTCACTATAGCCCTCGACGACTGGCCGATGGTACGGCGCGCGACGAACCGTCTAGCGGCTGGCCAACCAGGCGCGGGCGGCGGCCAGGGTCGCCAGCAGCTCCTGCTCGACGTCTTCATACAGGATCGCCAGGCGTTTGGTCTCGTTGGCACGCAAGGCGCTCTCGATGGCCTGCGACGCGCCGGCCAGCCGGAGCGCACCAAAATTGCCGAGCGCGCCCCGCAGCGAGTGGAATTTGGCGCCGGCCAGCTCCAGCTGTCCCGCTTCGAGTGCGATGCGGGCCTGTTCGAGTTCCTCGCCACCGCTCTCGATCGCCTTGCCCACCATCAGCGCCACCGCATCGGCGTAGCTGCGGTTGCCGGGCGCGACCGCCAGCAGGGCCGAGACGTCAAAGCAAGCGGCGTCGACCGTTCGCCGGGCATCGAGCTGGAGCGTTCCCAGGCGCATGGCGAACGGCGCGCCCCCCTTGAGCGGCAGGTGGCGCCGTATCGTGCCCAGCAAATTGGCCACGTCGATCGGCTTGGCGATGAAGTCGTCCATACCGCAGGCGATGCATTGGGCCCGCTCGGACGGCAGCACGCCGGCCGTCATGGCCAGCACCGGCAATCGCAGGCCCAGCTCGCTGCGGATCAGGCGGGTTGCCTCGAAACCATCCATTTCGGGCATCTGCACGTCCATCAGCACCAGCTGGTAGCGCTGCGGATGCTTGCGCAGCACCTCGAGCGCGATTCGCCCGTTGTCGGCCACCTCCACGCTCGCGCCGGCCAACTCCAGGATGCCGCGCGCGACCGCCTGGTTCAGCGGATTGTCTTCCACCAGCAGCAAGCGCGCGTCGAGCGTACCGGCGGACGCGGCGCCGGCGCCGCCGGCACCGGCGCCGCCGGCATCGAGCGCCTCGTGCACCGTGCCCGCCAGGCTGGCGGCGGTCACCGGCTTGCCCAGGTAGATGTCGCCGTGCGCGGCGCCGCCTGGCTGCATCAGGCGTGCGCGCGCCGTCGCGCTCACCAGCATCACGGTGGCCAGGCCGCCGGCGCTTGCGCGCAATTGCGCCAGCGCCGGGCCCGATGTGCTGTCGGTCAACGGCGCGCCCACCAACATCAAGTCGTAGCCGGCGCCGCCGTCGCGCGCGCAAGCGAGCATCTGAAGCGCCTGGTCGCCCGTGGCGGCCAGTTCGGCTTGCCACCCGTTGGCCAGCGCGGCGTCGCGCAGGCAGTCGCCGGTGGTCAAGTTCTGCTCGATCACCAGCAGGCGCAGCGGGGTCGGCGCGGGGCGCTCGGCATGGCGCTCCGACGGCGCCTCGGCCAGCGGCAATTCAAGCTCGAACACGCTGCCGGCGCCGGCCGCGCTCTCGAGCGCGATGCTGCCGCCCATCAGCTCGACCAGGCGGCGCGAAATGGTCAGCCCCAGGCCGGTACCGCCGAAGCGGCGCGTGGTCGAGCTGTCGGCCTGGGTGAACGGCGAATACAGGTGCGCCTGCTGCGCCGCGCTCATGCCGATGCCCGTGTCGCGCACCGTGAAGCGCAGGCGCAGCTTGCCCTCGCGCGGCGCCGCGCGCGCGACCCTCAGCGACACCTCGCCGCTCTCGGTGAATTTGATCGCGTTGCCGGTCAGGTTGACCAGCACCTGGTGCAGGCGCAAGGCGTCGCCCACGAGCAGCTGCGGCACGTCCGGCGCGACCCCGATGGCCAGTTCGAGGTCTTTCTCGCCGGCATTCACGCTCATGATCGTGGCCAGCGGATTGAGCACTTCGTCAAGCCGGAATGGCGCCGGTGCCAGCTCCATCTTGCCGGCCTCGATCTTGGAAAAATCGAGAATATCGTTGAGGATGCCCAGCAGCGACTGGCCCGAGGCCCGTATCATCTCCAGGTCCTTCTTTTGCTCGGCCGACAGGGGCGTGTTGGCCAGCAGGTACGTCATGCCCAGCACCGCGTTCATCGGCGTGCGCAGCTCGTGGCTCATGTTGGCCACGAACTCGCTCTTGGCGCGGTTGGCCAGCTCGGCCTGCTCCATCGCGGCGCGCAGCTCGCGTTCGGACTGCTGCAGCGCGCCCGTCATCTGCGTGGCCAGCGCCAGGGCCTCCTCGCGCGTGCCCGACAAGGCCCGCACGACACCGAACAACAACAGGCTGATCATCACGCCGGTGATGAGTACGATCAGCGATTTCTGGCGGTCGATCGACGCTTCGAACGCCGGCAGCGAGGTCGCACGCAGCGTCCATATGCGGTCGGCGATCTCGATGGTGGTGCTGCGCGTGAGCGGATTGGGGTAGTCGAGCGCGTGCACGGGCGCCGGTGTGCTCGCGTACAGCAAGTTGGCCGGGTTGGCGCTGTCGCCGTCGAAGATCTCGAGCCGCAGCTCCGGGGTGGCCGCGCCGGCCACCCCGCGCATCAGGTCCTTGATGCGAAACGGACTGTAGACGACGCCCTCGAGCGCCGCCAGGCGTTGCTGCTCGCTGCCGGTCGGCGCGCCATTGCGGTAGATCGGCAGGAACATCAGCACGCCGGACTGGACGTCGGTGGCCGTCTCCTGGGCCAGCACCAGTTTGGCCGACAGCGCCGGCTGGCCCGACGCCCCCGCGCGCGCGAAGGCGTCGCGCCGCAGCGGCTCGCTCAGCAGGTCCAGGCCCAAGGCGCGCGCATTGCGCGCAGTGAGCGGCTCGAGGAAGCTGACCGGCGCATACACGGCGCGCTCGCCCGGCGGCCAGATCCGGTAGCCGGCCTGGCCCTGGGCCCGCATGTCGGCCTCGAATGCCGCGCGCCCGGCCTGGGTGACGCTGCGCGCCACGCCGACGCCCTGGATGCCGGGAAAATGCCGTTCCACCTCCAGGCTGTCGACGAAGTGGTGCCACTCGTCGCGCTCGACCGACTTCGAGGCGCTGTACAGGCCCTGGCTCGCGTGCAGCACCTGTTCGTAGGCATCCATCCGTTCATCGATGCTCTGGCGCAGGTTCTCAACCTGCACCGTGAAGCGGTCGCGCGCCCGCTGTTCGGTGTTCGAGGCGATCAGGTGCCAGGCGAACACGGTCAGGGCCAGGCAGGTAAACAGGGTCAGCCAGTGCATCCGGATCATGCGCGCGCTCGACAGCGCCGGCGCTTCGCGGCGCCGGTGTTCGATGTCGGCGGCCAGCACCATGCCGATCAGGGCACACAGCACGACATAGATCTCCAGCGCGAGCAAGGAGCCGTTGAGGGTGCCGACGGCAAACGGGCCGAGGCCGTGGATGGTGCCCCAGACGGCGCCGCCGGTGAGCATCAGCAGCGCGAGCGTCACGCCATGCTTGCCATAGCGGTAGGCGGCCCAGCCGATGCACGGCAGCAGCCAGTAGGCCAGCGCGCGGTTGGCGGCGTCGACTTCGAGGCGGCTGCCGAACACCAGCCACAGCAGCAACGCCAGGGCCAGCAGCGAGGCGCCGATCTCGAGCGCGCGGCGGCTGCCCGGCCATGGCGGCGGGCGGGCGAACCAGACCGCCAGCAGGGGCGTCACCACGGCCATGCCCGACAGGTCGCCCAGCCACCAGGTGGTGGCGATGGTGGGTGCGGCCAGCACCGGCGCAATGCCCGAGACGAGCAGGCTGGCGGTGCCGGTGGCGGCGCTGATGGCCGCCACCAGCGCCGCCACGGCGATGAATTTGTAGACGCTGGCGGGCCGTTCGAGGATCGCCTCGCTCATTTGCAGGCGCCGCAACAGCCGGTTGCCCGCCAGCGCCTCGAGCGTATTGCCCGCGGCGATGGCCAGCGCCACCAGGGTGGTGCCGGGGCCGTCGGCCACGCCGTTGGCCGCGAACACGGCCAGGTTGGCAGCGAAAGCGCCGAAGGTCACGCCGGGCCACAGGCGCGCGCCGCCCTTGATCAGCACCGCCAGCGCGATCCCCGAGGGCGGCCACACGGGGCTGGCGTTGGTGGTGGAAAAAGCGAGCAAAAGGCCAAGCCGGGCGGCGAGGTAGTACAACAGGGCGAGGATCGTCACTTCGGCCAGCCAGCGCCGGGTCGGATGAAATCCAAATAAAGTCATTGCGCCGCTTTCGCCTGTGCGTGGTTACGCAAAACTCTATCGTCTTATCGCTTCGATAGCAAGGAATCCAGGAAAAAGGGCGCTGTCGCCAGCGCCCTCCCCTGTCCTTGCTTAGCCGACCCAGCGCCGCGCGTTGCGGAACATGCGCATCCACGGCGAATCCTCGCCCCAGCCTTCGGGATGCCAGGACTGCTGGACCGTGCGGAACACCCGCTCGGCATGCGGCATCATCACGCTGAAGCGGCCGTCGGCGGTGGTCACCGCCGTCAAGCCCTGTGGCGACCCGTTCGGATTGTACGGGTACGTTTCGGTGGCCGCGCCGCGGTTGTCGACGAAGCGCAGCGCCTTGATGGCCCGTTCGAGATCGCCCGTTTGCGAGAAATCGGCGTAGCCCTCGCCGTGCGCGATGGCGATCGCGCTCTGGGTGCCGGCCATGCCGCTAAAGAAAATCGACGGCGAGTCGAGCACTTCGACCATCGCGAAACGGCCCTCGAACTGCTCGGACTTGTTGCGCGTGAACTTGGGCCAGGCCTGCGCGCCGGGAATCATCGCCTTCAGGTTGCTCATCATCTGGCAGCCGTTGCACACGCCCAGGCCGAAGCTGTCGGCGCGGGCGAAAAAGCGCGCGAACTGGTCGGCCAGCTTGTCGTTGAACAGGATCGTCTTGGCCCAGCCTTCACCGGCGCCCAGCACGTCGCCGTAGGAGAAGCCGCCCACGGCGATGATGCCGTGGAAGTCGTCGAGTCGCACCCGCCCGGCGATCAGGTCGCTCATGTGCACGTCGACGGCCAGGAAGCCGGCCTGGTGCATCACCCAGGCCGTCTCGATGTGCGAATTGACGCCCTGCTCGCGCAGGATCGCCACGCGCGGACGCACGCCGCTGGCGATGAACGGGGCCGCCACGTTGTCAGACGGATCGAAGCTCAGCTTCGGGGTGATGCCGGGATCGGCTTCATCGTCCAGGCGCGCGTATTCGGCGTCGGCGCAGGCCGGATTGTCGCGCAAGCGCGCAATGCGCCAGCTCGTCTCGCTCCACAGGCGGTGCAGCTGGGCACGCGGCTGGCTGTAGATGGTCCTGGCGTCGCGCGTCAATTCGATCACGCCGCGCTCGTTGGGCTTGCCGATGATGTGGCTGCACGCGCCGAGCTGGAAGCTGCGCAGCACGTCCATGACGGCCGATTTTTCATCCGCGCGCACCTGGATCACCGCCCCCAGCTCTTCGCTGAACAGGGCGCGCAGGGTCAGCTCGTTGCGCTGCTCGGCCACCTGGCCGGCCCAGTTCTTGGCGTCGCCCCAGTCGGCGGCGTGCTCGGCGCCCATCGCCAGGATGTCGAGGTTCACCGACACCCCGCTGCGCCCGGCGAAGGCCATCTCGCACAGGGTGGCGAACAGGCCGCCGTCGGAGCGGTCGTGGTAGGCCAGCAGCTTGCCGTCGCCGTTCAGCTGCTGGATCGCGGCGAACAGGCCTTTCAGGTCTGCGGCGCTGTCCACGTCCGGCGTCTCGTTGCCCAGTTGCTGGGTCACCAGCGACAAGGCCGAGGCGCCCATGCGGTTCTTGCCGCGTCCGAGGTCGATCAGGATCAGCGCCGTCTCGCCGGCATCGCTGCGCAGCTGCGGGGTGAGCGCGCGCCGCACGTCATGCACGGGCGCGAAGGCGGAGACGATCAGCGAGACCGGCGACGTCACCGATTTGGCGACCTCGTCATGCCAGGTGGTGCGCATCGACAGCGAATCCTTGCCCACCGGGATGCTGATTCCCAGCGCCGGGCACAGCTCCATGCCGACCGCCTTGACGGTGTCGAACAAGGCCGCGTCCTGGCCTGGCTGGCCGCAGGCGGCCATCCAGTTGGCCGACAACTTGATGTCGGAAATGTCGGCAATCGGCGCGCAGGCGATGTTGGTGATCGCCTCGCCCACGGCCATGCGGCCCGACGCGGGCGCGTTGATCGCCGCCAGCGGGGTGCGCTCGCCCATCGCCATCGCCTCGCCAAGGTAGCCTTCGAAGCTCATCGCCGTCACGGCGCAATCGGCCACCGGCACCTGCCAGGGACCGACCATCTGGTCGCGCACGGTGGTGCCGCCGACACTGCGATCGCCAATCGTGATCAGGAAGCTCTTGTCGCCCACCGTCGGCAGCAACAGCACGCGGCGCGCCACTTCCTCGAGCGCCAGGCCGGTCAGGTCGATGGCCGGGAAGTCGTGCTGCACGTGGTGCACATCGCGCAGCATCTTCGGCGGTTTGCCCAGCAGGACCTCCATCGGCATGTCGACCGGTGCATTGCCCAGCGCCGGATCGATCAGCTTGAGCTGGCGCTCTTCGGTGGCCACGCCAACGGCGGCGAACAGGCAGCGCTCGCGCTCGCACATGGCACTGAACAATTCAAGGTGGTGCGGCGCGATCGCCAGCACGTAGCGTTCCTGCGACTCGTTGCTCCAGATTTCCTTGGGCGCCATGCCGCTTTCCTCGAGCGGGATCTTGCGCAGGTCGAAAATGGCGCCGCGCCGGGCGTCGTTGGTGATCTCGGGGAAGGCGTTCGAGAGGCCGCCGGCGCCCACGTCGTGGATCGAAATGATCGGATTGTCGGCCCCCATCTGCCAGCAGGCGTTGATCACTTCCTGGGCGCGCCGCTCCATCTCCGGGTTGCCGCGCTGGACGGAGTCGAAATCGAGGTCGGCGGTGTTGCTGCCGGTGGCCATTGAGGAGGCGGCGCTGCCGCCCATGCCGATGCGCATGCCGGGGCCGCCCAGCTGGATCAGCAGGCTGCCGACGGGGATGTCGTTCTTGTGCGTGTGCTGGCCGGCGATGCTGCCGATGCCCCCGGCAATCATGATCGGCTTGTGATAGCCCAGCACCAGGTCGGCGCCGCCGGCATGCTGGCGGCCCAGGTTCTGCTCGTAGGTGCGGAAATAGCCAGCGAGCACGGGCCGGCCGAATTCATTGCTGAACGCGGCGCCGCCGAGCGGGCCTTCGATCATGATCTGCAGCGCCGAGGCGATCCGTCCGGGCTTGCCGTAGGCATGCGCCGGCGCGCGCTGGGCGAACGGCGCGGTCACGCTGACGGCCGTCTCCCAGGGCCGGTGGGCGTCCGGAATCATCAGGTTCGACACGGTGAAGCCGGTCAGGCCGGCCTTCGGCTTGGCGCCGCGGCCGGTCGCGCCCTCGTCGCGGATTTCGCCGCCGGCGCCGGTCGAGGCGCCCGGGAATGGCGAGATCGCAGTCGGGTGGTTGTGCGTCTCGACCTTCATCAGGGTGTGCGTCAATTCGCTCGATGCCGCGTATTCATGGCTGGCGCCGCGCGGATAGAAGCGCGTGACGGTGGCCCCTTCCATGATCGAGGAGTTGTCGCTGTAGGCCACGATGGTGCCCTTTGGCTGCAACTGGTGGGTGTTCTTGATCATCTGGAACAGCGACTTGTCTTGCGCCACGCCATCGACGATCCAGTCGGCGTTGAAGATCTTGTGGCGGCAATGTTCGCTGTTGGCCTGGGCGAACATCATCAGTTCGACGTCGGTCGGATTGCGCCCGGCCCGGGTGAAAGCCTCGAGCAGGTAGTCGATTTCGTCGTCCGAGAGCGCCAGCCCGAGGTCGGTGTTGGCCTTTTCAAGCGCGTGCCTGCCGGCCTCGATCACGGCGATCGACTCGAACGGCTTCGCTTCCAGTTCGCGAAACAGGCCGGCCGCCTGCTCGGCGCTGCGCAGCACGTTTTCCGTCATCCGGTCGTGCAGCAGCGCGACGACGGCGTCCAGTTCGGCGCCGTCAAGCCGCTTGTGGGCGCCGATGCTGCTGCCCAGCAGGCCGGCCTTGAGCGTGACCGTGAAGGCCACGCCGCGTTCGATGCGGTGGACGTGCGCCATGCCGCAGTTGTGGGCGATGTCGGTCGCCTTCGACGCCCACGGCGAGATGGTGCCAAAGCGTGGAATGACGAAAAACTCCTCGTGCGCACCGCCGGCCGGCGCCGGCGCCGCTGGTTCACCATAGGTCAGCATCGCATCGAGGCGGCGCGTGTCGTCGGCCGACAAGGGCGCGCTGCTGTCGATGAAATGGTAAAAGCGGGCCTGGAGCGCGGCGATCGACGGGGCGACGGCGTGCAGTTGGGAGAGCAGGCGTTGGCTTCGAAATGCGGAGAGGGCGTTAGAACCCGGCAGTATCAACATGGTTGGAAGGTGGTTGATGCAGCGTGGCTGCGGGTTAAAGGGGGTAATGGCACTGGCGCGATTGATGCTGAATTCCTTTAGGCCGACATTATACCGCGTCGCAGCATCAGCGCGAATGGCAGGCCGCGGCCGGCGACCCCGTTTGTGGCGCAATCACCGCAGCGGCGACGACCTTGCGGTAGTAGGTGCCGGCGCGCTGCGGATCGACCTCCAGCGGGGCCAGGATCCTGGCGTTCGGAAAGCGCGCCATCAGCGCCGGCAGGAATTCCCCGATCAGCGGATTCCAGGCCACGATGGCGCCGCACCGGGCGATTTCGTCGGGTGTGACCCAGGGCGAGATGGCAACGTCGGCGTCGATCAGCACCGCGGTGCTGGACTGGCTGAAGAAACTGGCCACGCCCGCCTCCCAGGGCGTGCCGACGATGGTGCGCAGCGGGCGGTCCGGCACTTCGGCGCGCCAGCGCGCCTCGAGCAGGCGCGCCAGCTCCGGCCCCGGATAGGCGGCGCGCGCGTAGACGTTGGTGCGCCTTGACCACAGGCCGGTGTTCTTGGACGCATAGCCGGCGCCGATCACGAGCATCAGGGCCAGCCAGGCCAGGGCCCACTGGCGCGCATACAGGCGTTCGGCGCGCATGCCGAGCGCGCGCACGAGCAGCAAGCCGCTCAGGGGGAACATCGCCGAGGCCCACATCGGATGCAGGTAGCTGCCCGACAGGCCCACCAGCACGGTGGCGCAAAACGGGCCCAGGCCGAGCGCGACCAGGAAGCGGTCGTCAAAGCGTGCGCTGCATGCGCCAGGCGCGGGCGCGCCAGAGCGCCGCATGCCCAGCCAAACGGCCAGCAGCACCACATGGGCGAGCAGTTGGGCGCCAAGGTAGGAGCCGAAGCGTTCCAGCCAGCTCGCGTGCGCGCCGAGCTCGCCGACGCGCTCGGCGATGTAGTGCAGCGGCGCGAACTGGTGCGCGACCAGCCACCAAAAATGGGGCCCAAAGCAAACCAGCACGCCGGCGCCGGCCGCCAGCAGCTTGGCCACGCCCAGCTGGCGCCGCGCGCCGCTGTCCCAGGCCAGCATCAGCAGCACCCCCGGCAGCAGGAACACCGCGCTGTACTTGGCCAGTGCGCTCATCCCCAGGGCCAGGCCGAAACCGAACCACCAGCGCGCGCGCCCGTCGCGCAGGGCGAAGTACAAGGCGCACACCGCCAGCGCCCAGAACGGCATCTGGGCCACGTTGTGGTTGAAGTCCGGCGCGTACAGGTTGTAGTAGGCCAGCGTCGACTGCAGGAACAATGCCACCAGCGCGCGGCGCGCGCCGAACATGCGCCGCGCCAGCGGCCACACGGCCAGCGTCGCGATCGCGACCGACACGGCGCTGGGCACGAACAGGGCCAGTTGCCGGCGCCCGAAGATCGCTTCGGACAGGTACACCCCCCAGGCCGGCAGCGGTGGATGCTTGTAATACCCGAGCTGAGGCTCGAAAGCCCAGGTGTGCATCTCGACGACGTCGAGCGGAGGCGCGTGGTGACCGAGCAGGGGAAACACGATCAGCAGCAGCAATTGCGCCAGCAGCAGCAAGACCAGGCCGGCCTGGGGACGCACGGCGTTGCCTTGATCGGAAACGGCCGGCAGGAATTTCGGGAACAATTGCGCCTTGCGAGGAGAAGTTTTCTGTAGAATCACGCCGATACGCATGACGTACTGATAATTATAACGGAAACACCCATGACGATGTCCCGACTCGGCCCGCTGCGCCTGAGCTGTGTGGTCCCGGCGTTCAACGAGGGCGCGCATGTCTCGGCCTTCCTGCGCGACCTGCAGAAAACGCTGGCAGCGATCACGCCGCACCACGAAATCATTGTCGTCAACGATGGCAGCGCCGACGACACGGCCCACCAGGTGGCGGCGCTGGCGCGCGAATGCGGCGTGCGCTGCCTGACCCTGTCGCGCAATTTCGGCAAGGAGGCCGCGCTCACGGCCGGCATCGATTGCGCCAGGGGCGATGCGGTGATCTTGCTCGACGCCGACTACCAGCACCCGCTCGAGCTGCTGCCCGAGATGGTCCAGCTGTGGCGCGCCGGCTACGACATGGTGTACGGCGTGATCGCCGACCGGCGCCATGAATCGCGCCTCAAGCGCTGGGGCGTGCGCCTGTTCTACCGCATGCTCGAGGCCGACTCAGCCGTCACGATTCCGCGCAACGCGGGCGACTTCCGCCTGCTCGACCGGCGCGTGGTGGAGGCGCTGCGCCAGCTGCCCGAGCGCAACCGCTTCATGAAGGGACTCTACGCCTGGGTCGGTTTTCGCAGCGTGGCCCTGCCCTTCCTGCCGGCCGATCGCGCCAGCGGCAATTCGCGCTTCACCTTCCGCAGCCTGCACGAGCTGGCCCTGTCGGGCCTGACCGCCTTCACCACGCTGCCGCTGCGGGTCTGGAGCGCGGTCGGCGCCGCGATCTCGCTGCTGGCCTTGATGTATGCCGCCTACGTCATGGTCGAGACCCTGATGTTCGGCAACGCGACGCCCGGCTGGGCCACGCTGACCGTGGGCCTGATGTTCTTCTCCGGCGTGCAGCTGTTTTCGATCGGTATCCTGGGCGAGTATCTCGGACGCGTGTACGAGGAGGTCAAGCGGCGCCCGATGTACCTGGTGGCCGAGGACGTCGACCACGGCCGCATCTGGCCAGCGAACACGGACGGCGCGTGACGAAGTCGATCGCGCTGTGCGCCGATGACTACGCCCAGCACCCGGGCATCGACCAGGCGGTCTGCGCGTTGCTCGCACTGGGCCGCCTGTCCGCGGTCAGCTGCCTGAGCGAGGCGCCGCGCTGGGCCAGCCATGGCGCGCCGCGCCTGCGCGAGTTCGACGGCGCGGACGTCGGCCTGCACCTGAACCTGACGGAGCGCTTCGGCCCGCCCCAGGCCAGCCTGGCGGCCCTGATCGCGGCCAGCTACCTGCGCCGGCTCGACACCGGGGCGCTGCGCCAGCGCCTGGAACGCCAGTTCGACGCCTTCGAGGCCGGCCTCGGGCGCGCGCCCGATTTCGTCGACGGCCACCAGCATGTGCACCAGTTGCCCCAGGTGCGCGAGCTGGTGCTGGACCTGCTGGCGCAGCGCTATGGCGCGCGCCTGCCCTGGGTGCGCAACACGGTGCCGGCGCCGGGCACGACCGGCGCCAAGCCGGCCTTGCTGCGCCTGTTGGGCGGCGCGGCGCTGGCGGTGCGCCTGCGCCAGGCCGGGATTGGCAGCAACCGTGGTTTCGGCGGGGTGTATGGCTTCGCCGGCGACGACTATGCGGCCCGCTTCGCCCACTGGCTGGCCCGCGCCGGCCAGGCCGGCTTGCTGATGTGTCATCCCGGGGCGACGCTCGACGCCTTTGATCCCATCTCGGCGCAACGCCTGGTCGAGTACCGCTTCCTGTGCTCGGACGCCTTCCCCGCCCTGCTCGCGGCCCACCACACCAGGCTCGCTAGCATGACATCGATGTTGCCGGCTTGATCCAGATTAGCGTATCGTACGGTTTCAAGACTTGGCCGGCTGCGCCGATAACGAATCATGCCCCGGCGACGGGGAGACGAGAGCACACCGATGCATGAAAACAGCAATCTGTCCGTCCTGGTGATCGACCCGAATCCGGGCATGCGCGGCAGTCTCCAGAACATGCTCAACCAGGCCGGCATCACCAAGATCGAGTTCGTGGTCAGCGCCGGCACCGCCATCAAGCAGCTGAGCAAGCGCGCGCACGACATCATCCTGTGCGAATACGACCTGGGCAGCGGTGCCGACGACGGCCAGGATGGCCAGCAGCTGCTCGAGGACTTGCGCCACCACAAACTGATCGGGCTGTGGACCATCTTCATCATGATCACCTCGGAAGGGGTCTACAGCAAGGTCGTCAGCGCCGCCGAGCTCACACCCACCGACTATATCCTCAAGCCGTTTACGGTCGACGTGCTGAGCCAGCGCATCCAGCGGGCGATCGAGCGCCGCGCCGCCTTCTTGCCGGTCTACCAGCTGATCGGCCAGGGCAACCTGCGCGAAGCGGTGCGCGTGTGTTCCATCGCCGAGAACGCCAACCCGCGCTACTGCGCCGACTTCGTGCGCCTGCGCGCCGAACTGCACGTGAGCTTGAACGAGCTCGACGCAGCCGAGGTCCTGTATTCCTCGATCGTGGCGGCCAAGCCGGTCGGCTGGGCCCAGTTGGGGCTGGCGCGCACCCTGTTCGCCCAGGGCCGCGTCGACGACGCCCAAACCCTGCTTGCCAGGCTGGTGGGCGACAATCCCAGGTTGATGGCCGCCTATGACCTGCTGGCGCGCTGCCTCGAGGCCAAGGGCGCGTCGGGCCAGGCCCAGAAGGTGCTCGAGGACGCGGTCTCGATTTCGCCGCACATGATACGGCGCCTGCGCCGGCTGGGCGAAGTGGCGCTCGAGGCGGGCGACATGGCCGCCGCCGAGAAATCGTTCAAGCAGGTCGTGGCCAAGGCCAAGTACTCGGAATTTCGCGACCCGGAAGACCATGTGAACCTGGTCAAGGCGCTGGTCCGCAAGGGCGATGCGAGCCAGGCCGGCGGGGTGATCCGCGACATGGAGAAGTCCCTGCGCGGCAACGCCAACCTCGACGCCTGCAAGGCCATCTCGGTGGCGCTGGTGCACGAGTCGGCCGGCAACGGTGCGGCCGTCGCCACCGAACTCAATTCGGCCGTCGCCGCGCTCAAGGTCAGCATCGGCTTGTCGAGCCGGCTGAAGATCGGCCTGGCGCGCAGCTGCCTTGACAACCGGCTCGACAAGGAAGCGTCGGACGTGATGCTGGCCGTGATGAACGATGTCGACAGCGGCGTCTCGGTCCAGCAGGCGATGGGCGTGTTCATCAAGGCCGGACGCAGCGACCTGGCCGACGGCATGAGCAGCCAGCTGAAACGCCAGGCCCAGGAGCTGATGAACCTGGCCGCCGAAAAAACCACAATGGGCGACTACAAGGGTGCCGTCCAATCCCAGCTCGAAGCCTTGCACATGTCCCCCGGGAACATGCAAGTGATGCTGGCCGTGGCCAACGGCATCCTGCGCCAGATCAGCGAACTGGGCTGGGACCATCCCCTGGCCGAGCAGTGCCGCATCCAGATCGACACCGTGCGCGCGCTCGACCCGGCCCATCCGCTGCTCGGCGTGCTCAACGACGATTACCACGCCGCCAAGCGCAAGTACGGCATTTCGACCTGAAGGCATGCCGTTCGCATCACCAAGTGTTACAAAGTAATGACAATAAAACCATTGCCGTTCATGCAATTAATACTATAATCGGCCATCTTTCACCGATTGGATATGACATGACTAGAATGGTGGCCTGTGCCGCCCTGGCGCTGGTGTGCGGCGTCGCGCACGGCGCTTCGCTGGAGACCGAGTCGCGCGCCGAAGCGGCCTATTTCACCAGCGCTTACGATGGCGCGCAATTCAGGCTGGCCAGTTTCAAATGCAGCGCACCGGCATTCCCGGCCGTCTCGGCCAGTCCCGACAGCGCGCGCCGGGTCGAGAAAAGCCTCGCCGCCTGGCGCAGCTGCTACGCCCGTTTCAGCGCCAAGCTGGGCGCCGCCCTGCCGGCAGGCAAAGTCATTCCCGATGATGTGGCCAAGGCCATGACGGCCGACGACCGCAACAAGGCCAAGGCCCTGATGGAAAAGGTGTACGCCGACATCGCGGCCGAGGGGCGCGAGCAGGACGACAAGGTCAACGCCGGCGCCAAGACCTGGGCCGAAGCGACAGCAAGTAGGCCCAAGGGGTCAGACCCCGGTTCTTCCGTTGGGGGTCTGAC
>JAZJYV010000080.1:0-23105 GCA_040390195.1 Pseudomonadota bacterium
ACCTCAGCGTAATCCACGTTGCTTGAGGCTGGTAGGTCAATACATTATGTCTACTGGTAGCGCGAGACGATACTGCCCATGCTGCCGTTGCGCAGGATCTGGTCGATCGCTTTGTTGACGTCGTCAAGCGCGACGCGCCCTTTCGCCGACACCGCGCACTGGGCGGCGTAGGACTTGACCACCAGCGGCGGATAGATCGACAGCGGCGGGTCGCCCAGTTTGAGGCGGTAGTCGAGGAAGCTTTTGCCGGCCACCGCGTGCCGGATGCGCCCGGCCGCCAGCTTGCGCAGATTGGCTTCGCTGGTGGGGCCGTCCTCGCGTATGAAGCCCTTGCCGAGTGCCTCCTCGAGCTCCGGATGGCGGTAGCCAAGCACCGTGCCGATGGTCTGCCCTGCCAGTTCGCCAATCGCGTGAGGGCGCGCGCCACGGCGGTCGGTAACGAGTACTTCGATCACGGGAATGAAGGGCTGGCTCCAGCCGAACGCGCCCTCGAGCCACTCCGGCATGTAGCTGCACAGGACATCGGCGCGGCCCTCTTCAAGCGCCTTGACGATGCGTTTGCGCGGCAGCGCCATGAAGCGCGGCGTGCGCCCCATGGCCTGCGCCAGCGCCAGCCCGATATCGCGGTGCATGCCGTCGACCAGCTGTGTCCGTTCGAAGCGCGCCATCGGCATCTCGGTGCCGGTATCGACCAGCACCACCAGCTCGTCCGCCCACAACGGCGGGCATGACAGCAGCAGCAGCAGGGCAGCGCGGGGACGCAAGGGCATCGCAGTCACTTTCGTGGACACGCCTCATCTTAGCGCGCTTCCCGCGACCGCGCGCGCGCGGGCATGAAAAAGCGCCGACCCGGCGACGGGAACGGCGCTGTCGCATCGCTGCGTACTTACAGCTTGGCCGGATGGGCCAGGCGTTCGAGCACCTTACGCGTGATGCTGGCCGAGGTGGAGCGCTGCGCGGCACCGGCCTGGCTGTCGGCGGTCTCCGCTTCGATCGCTTCGCGGGTGTCGGCCAGCGCCTGCGCGTCGCGCGCCTGGCGCGCCGTTTCCAGTTCCAGCAGCCGCTGGCGGGCGTCGGCCATCGCGTGCGTGGTCTGGGCCACCTTGTGCTGCATGTCGGCGTGCGCCTGGGCGCTGGCCAGCAGGCGCTGTTGGGCGGCGCGCTTGTCGAGCGCGGCCTGGGCCGCCATCTCGGCCACCACTTCCAGCTGGCGCGCCAGGTCGGCCTTTTCCTGCTCGGCGTCGGCACGCGTCTTGGCGGCCAGGCAGGCCGCCTGTTCCGATTCGATCCGCGCGGCCAGCACCTGGCGGGCGCGTTCCTCGGCCAGCGCCTTGTGGCGCTGGACCACCAGTTGCTGCTCGATCAGGGCGAGCGCCGCGCGTTCGTCGTCGGCGCAAGCCAGTTCAAGTGCCAGCGCCTGCTCGGCCAGGGCCAGCCGCGCCTGTTCGGTGGCGGCGCGTCCGGCCTGGACGCGTGCCAGTTCGGTGGCAGTGCGGGCCTGGGCCTGCAGCGCGGCGGCGGCGGCTTCCTGCCCGGCGCTGGCCTGGGCCGTCTGCTCGGCGACAAGCTGCGCCGCTTCGGTTTCGGCGCGCAGGGCGGCGACACCGCGCTGGCCGGCATCGGCGGTCTGGCGCAGCACCGTCGCTTGCGCCTGTTCGGCCTCGGCGCGGACGCGGGCGGCGGCGGCGGCGTCCTGCTCGGCTTCGATTTTCCCTTGCAGCTGCAACAATGCTGCCTGCTCGGCCTGGACCCGATCGCGCTCAGCCTTGGCCAGCAGGGTGGCACGCTCGGCGTTCTGCTGCGCCAGCGCGGCACCGTCGCGCTGCGCCTGTACTTGTTCGGCCAGCTGGTCGACGGCTTCGCGCTCAGCGGCGTTGACGGCGGCGGCGGCCGCAGCCGCGTCGCGCGCCAGCGCCATGCGTTGCCCTGCCAGCGCGCGCGCGGCATCGTGTTCTTGCGCCTCCTGCAGCGCGCAAGCGGTGGCCAGCTCGTCGGCCCCCTGCCGCTGGCGGGCTTGTTCCGTGGCGTGCGCCTCGGCCTCGATGCGCGCCCGCACCTTCAGGCCGGCGTCCTCTTCGGCCGTGGCGCGCGACAGCGCCACTTCACGCAGCTTGCGGTCGGCCTCGATGCGCGCCTCGGTGGCGGCCAGGATGCGCGCTTCCGCCTCGCGCCGCGCCTCGGCGCTGACGGCAGCCATCTGTTCGACGCGCTCGCGGTGCAGGGCGGCGTCACGCAGTTCTTTTTCCGACTGCAGGCGCAGGTGGATCGACTTGGCGGCGACCCGCTCCGATTCGGCGTGCGCCAGGGCGATCGCCTCGCGCTCCTGTTCGACGTGGGCCAGCGCACGCGCCTCCTCCAGCGCGCGCGCTTCGGCCACCGCGCGCGCAAAGGCCGAGGCCAGGGCGATCTGGTCGGCCTTTTCGCGCTGCACGGTCAGCTCCAGCGCCTCGGACTCGGCTTCGGCCAGCAGCTCGGCGGTGTGGCGCGCGCCCTTGGCCTGGCGCTCGCGCTCGCGCGCCAGCGTGGCCACGCGCGCGTCGGCGTTGGCGATGTGCAGCACTTCTTCCTTGGCCGCGTGCACGGCGGCGACCCGCTCGACGGCTTGCAGGCGCGCCTGCTCGGTCTGCACCAGCAATTGTTCGGTGGCGCGCACCGCCTGCGCAGCCAGCTCGGCTTCGGCCGCGATCTGCTCGTCGGCGCGGCGGCGCGCCTGTTCCTCGCTTTTGATGCGCGCCTCGGCGGCCAGCTTGATCTGGGTGTCGGCCTCGACCCGGGCCCGCAGCTCGACCGTTTCGGCCCGCACGGCTTCGAGCCGTTCGACGCTGGCCTGGGCGGCGGCGCGCAGGGAGTCGAGCCGGTCGCGGTTCGCTTCGATGGCTTGCTCAGACGCTTCGGCGTTTTGCAGCGCGGCGGCGGCGGCGGCGGCATCCATGGCGGCGCATTCCTCGGCCAGGCTGCGCGCGCGCGCCTCGGCGTGGGCCCGGCTCTCGGCCGCGCACGACGCTTTCGCTTCCGCTTCCACGCGCGCGATCGCTTCATGGATGGCGCGCATCTCGGACTTGGCGCGTCCGCCGTGCGCCTGGACTGGGCTGGCGTCGTCGTGCAAGGTGTGTGCTGATTCCATGGCGTGCTCGCTCTCGTGAGGATGAGCTCGATTATCGCCCCCTCACGAGCGCGCCAGCCGTCCAAACAGAGGCCGGAAAACCGCTCTGCTCAGGCGATGGCGTTCACACCGGCCACAAGGGCGGTTCGTCCATCAGCGCGATTTGCTCGCGCAGCTCGAGAATCCGGTCCTGCCAGTAGCGCTGGGTGTTAAACCAGGGGAAGGCCATGGGGAAGGCGGGATCGTCCCAGCGCCGCGCCAGCCAGGCCGAGTAGTGGATCAGGCGCAACGTGCGCAGCGCCTCGACCAGGTACAACTGGCGCGGGTCGAAGTCGCAAAAGTCTTCATAGCCGGCCAGCACGTCGCTCATCTGGCGCTGCATGTCGGCCCGCTCGCCCGAAAGCAGCATCCACAGGTCTTGCACGGCCGGCCCCATGCGGCTGTCGTCGAAATCGACGAAGTGCGGCCCGTCGGCAGTCCACAACACGTTGCCCGCATGGCAATCACCGTGCAGGCGCAGCATGGGCGCGGCGCCGGCCCGCTGGTAGCAGCGCGCCACGCCCTCGAGCGCTTGCTCGACCACGCTCGACCAGGCGGCCAGCAATTCCGGCGGAATGAAGCCGTTCGCCAGCAGGAAGTCGCGCGGCTCGCGCCCGAAGCTCTCCGGCGTGAGGGCCGGCCGTTCGGCATAGACGGCCAGCGCAGCGACCGCGTGGATGCGCCCGATGAAGCGCCCCACCCACTCGAGCGTGGCCGGATCGCCCAGTTCGGGCGCGCGACCGCCGCGCCGCTCGAACACGGCGAACGCGAAGCCCTGGTAGTGGTGCAGCGTGCTGCCGCCCAGCGCCAGCGCCGGCACCACCGGCACTTCGCGTTCGACCAGCTCGGCGACGAAGCCATGCTCCTCGAGGATCGCTTGGTCGCTCCAGCGCGCCGGCCGGTAGAACTTGACCACCACCGGCGGTCCGTCCTCGACCCCGACCTGGTAGACCCGGTTCTCGTAGCTGTTCAGCGCCAGCAGGCGCCCGTCGCCGCGCAGGCCGACCGAGTCGAGCGCATCGAGCACGCAGTCCGGCCCAAGCGCGGCGAATGGATGGGGTGCAGGCGCACCGGGCTCGGAAAGGTGTGTATTCATGGCCGCTATTGTACGGCCAGCGCCAAGTATTAGTACGTCGGCACTGTCGCGAGGGGTTAAACTGTCACCCTCCCCCATTTTGTAGAAGATCCATCATGCAACTCGACCAGCCCCTGTCAGAAAAAGAATTCGACGAACTCGACCAGTTCCTGCTGTCCGACCGCAGCCCCGACGACGCCATGACGATGGACATCCTGCACGGCTACCTGACGGCCATCGCAATCGGCCCGGAAACCATCATGCCGGCCGAATGGCTATTGAAAGTGTGGGGTGACGACGAAAAAAATATTCCGAAATGGAAGAATAATAAGGAAGAGGAGCGTATCATTAGTCTTGTCATGCGATTCATGAACGAGGTATTAGTGACATTTGAAGTTGCTCCAAAGGAATTCGAACCTTTGTTCTGCGAACATGAGGAAAATGGCGAAAACCTGATCGACGCCGAAGCATGGTGTTGGGGCTTCTGGGAAGGCATGGAGTTGCGTCCCGGTTCCTGGAATCCGATCTGGGAATCGGAGCTGGCACCCCTGATGCGGCCGATTTACCTGATGGGGGCCGACGAAATCGAAGAAGCCGAGCTGGCCGAAGTCGACACCCCCGTCAAGGCGCACAAGCTGGCGCTCGAGATCGAGGCCAACTTGCCCGCGATTCACCGGTTCTGGCTTCCTTTGCGCAAGGCGGCGGTGCAAACCATCAAGCGCGAAGAACCGAAGGTGGGACGCAACGACGATTGCCCTTGTGGCAGCGGCAAGAAATACAAGAAATGCTGCGGAGCGGAGCAGCAAGCGAACTGAGGTCGGCCTGAGGCGAGGTGAAGCGAACCATTTTGTGAAGAATTTATTCTACTTCTGAGTGGCGGACTAACCAGCGCAAGCTGCTCTGGCTGCCCAAAAATGATAACGAACAGGAGCTGAACGGGATGAACAAGGTGCTCACGACCGTACTCGCGGCTGCAACGCTGGTCAGCGCCGGCGTGTACGACAAGGTAGGACAAAAAATGTACGCGGGCAATGTCGCCGTGGCCGACACGGCCGTGGCCATGGCCGCTGCGCCGGCGCCGGCCGCGGTGAATCCGGTCGCGCCCGTCATCGTTGCACAGGCAGCATCGCCAGCCATCGAAGTGGCCAGCCCCGTGGCGCGCAAACGGTTGGCCGCTGCCGGCCCGCGCAGCAGCGCGCACGGCCCGATCCATGTCGCGGCATTGAACCAGAACGGCGCCGCCGGTAATTTAATGCTTACTGGCAACGCCGTCATTCCGGACATGGCTGCCCCGGCACCGAGTGCCGCGGCCATGCCGGAACAACCGCTCGAGTCGGCGCTCAGCGAAGTGGCTGCACGCCTGAACGAACAACGCAGCAAACCCGCGCTGCCGACCCAGCCCCTCTAGCGGACAAAGCGCGCGGCCTCAGGCAACGCGCTGGGCGCGCCCAGGCGACTCTCATACAGCGCCGCCACCAGGTCGGACTGGGTCACCATCCCGACAAAACGCTGCTGCGCATCAACCACCGGAATGTGGTGGACTCCACTATTGGCCATCAAGGGCACCAGCGCCACGATCGGCATGTCGTCGCGCGCCGTCTGCACTTTCCCGCACATGATCTGGCCCACCACCTCCGGCTTGTCGGAATGGGTCGATGGCGTGCGCCGGATCAGGCGCCGCATGCGCTCGCCGAAACTGCGGTACTCGTCAAGGTCGCCGTGGCGCAAGAAGTCGCCCAGGGTCACGATGCCGATCACGCGGCGCGCCGAATTGAGCACCGGCAGCGCGTGCAGGCGATGGCGCCGCATCAAGCCCCAGGCTTCCTGCAGCTCGCTGGCGAAGCTGAGCGTGACGACGTCGCGCGACATGATGTCGGCACAACTGATCACGCCAAAGCGCCGCACATAGGCTTGCATCTCGGTTTGCAAGATGATCGATTCGAGGTCATCGCGGCTGATGTCGAGCACCTGGCCATAGCGCGCCAGCACCGCATCGAGGTCTTCCGGCGTGAAGCCGACGCGCGCCGTCGGCGCCAGGTCCGCCGTCGCGTGCGGGTTTTGCAGGGACGACTGCTGCAGGTGCGGATAGCGCCGTCCCGTCAGGTTGTTGTACAGCAGCCCGGCCAGCACCAGCAAGGCCGAGTTCAGCGCCACCGGCGCGAAGGCGAACTGAATGCCCATCGCGTGCACGGCCGGTCCGGCCAGCACCACCGTCAAGGCCGCCGCCCCGCCCGGCGGATGCAGGCAGCGCAAGGTGAACATGGCCAGGATCGCCAGCGCGCCGGCCAGTGGCGCGGCCAGCATGGGCGAATCGATCCAGTGGACGCAGGCGACGCCGATGAGCGCGGAGATGGTGTTGCCGCCGATCACGGACCAAGGCTGGGCCAGCGGACTGGCCGGCACGCCGAACACCAGCACGGCCGAAGCGCCCATCGGCGCCACCAGCCAGGCCGCCCCGGCCGCGCCCAGCGCGGCGTAGCTGAGCGCGGCAGTCAGGGCCAGGCCCAGCAGCGCGCCCGCGCCGGCGCGCAACTGCTCGGCGCGCCCCGCCGTGTTCGGCTGCGGCAGGTAACGGGTCAGCCAGTCAAAGGAGTGTGGGTGCATCGCCAGCCATCCGGGAAAATCAAAAAGGGTCTCGATTATTCCACAAAACGGCGCAAAAACAAGGCTGCGCCAGGATCGGGCCGATCATGCCGCAAGCGTCCGCCTGCGCGAAGTGTCGACTGCGGGTATGATTCTTCGACCAACCGTAATCAACCGACAAGGAGACCACGAATGAGCACACTGTGCAAGAAAGCATGGATCAGCGCCGCCATCAGCCTCGCGTTTGCCGCCGCCCCCGCCTGGGCCGCCGCGCCGATGGCCAAGACCCAGGCCCCCGGCTACTTCCGCATGATGCTGGGCCAGTTCGAAGTGACGGCGCTCAACGACGGCACGGTCGACTTGCCGGCCAATACCATTCTAAAAAATATCGCGCCCGCACACATCGATGCGGCGCTGGCCAAATCCTTCCTCAAGAATCCCGTCGAAACGTCGGTCAATGCCTTCCTGATCAACACCGGCAGCAAGCTGGTGCTGGTCGACACGGGCGCCGGCAAGCTGTTCGGCCCGACCCTGGGCCGCTTCCTGGCCAATTTGAAAGCCTCTGGCTACCAGCCCGAGCAGATCGACGAAATCTACATCACCCACATGCATGGCGACCACATCGGCGGGCTCGAAGCGAACGAGCAGCCGGCCTTCCCGAATGCGCTGGTGCGGGCCCAGAAGGCCGAATCGGACTACTGGCTCAGCCAGGCCAACATGGACAAGGCCGCCTCCAAGGGCGGCTTCCAGGGCGCCATGAAGATGATCAATCCGTATGCGGCGGCCGGCCGGTTCAAGGCCTTCGAGGGTGGGGTTGAACTGGTGCCGGGAATTAAAGCGCTGCCTGGCAAGGGGCACACGCCCGGCCACAGCGCCTATCTGGTCGAGAGCGGCGGGCAAAGGCTGGTGCTGATCGGCGACATGATCCACGTCGGCGCGGTCCAGCTCGACGATCCGCAAGTGACCATCACCTTCGACAGCGACAGCACGCTCGCCGCCCATGAACGCAAGGCCGAATTCGACCAGGCCGCCAAGAACGGCGACTTCATTGGCGCGGCCCACCTTCAGTTCCCCGGCCTGGGCCACCTGCGCAGCAACGGCAAAGGCTACACCTGGATCCCGGTGAACTACACGGTGCCGCGCTGAGTATTAAACCCCACCTGGTCGAGAGATCGAATTGACCAGGGACACGTAGGGTGGAACCCCAAGGGGTCGAGCGCATTCCACCTTTTCTGAGTCTGCAAGGTGGAAGGCGCTCGACCCCTTGGGGTTCCGCCCTACGTGACTGCCAACGTTTTTTAACGCATCGCCAGCGGCCGGCGCCGCTGCGGCGCGGGAAAGCCCCGATCAAGCTCGGCCAGATCGTCCTTCGTCAGCACCATATCCAGCGCGGCCCGGTTGGCGCGCACATGGCCGGCGTCGGCCGCCTTCGGGATCGCCATCACCCCATCGTCGCGCAGCAGCCAGGCCAGCGCCACCTGGGCCGGCGTGGCGCCATGGCGGCGCGCCACCTGCTGCAATTCGGGCGTGGCCAACAAGCGCGCCCGCTCTGCGCCGCCCGACTCCAGCGGCGAGTAGGCCATCAAGGGAATGCCATGCGCCCGGCACCACGGCAGCAGATCCCATTCCGGTCCGCGCTGGGCCAGGTTGTACAACACCTGGTTAAGCGCGACCCGCGCGCCGCCGGCCAGGCCGGCCGTCTCCCGCATGTCGTCCAGGTCGAAATTGCTCACGCCATACTCAACGATCTTGCCCTCGCGCTGCAAGCGCACCAAACCGTCCAGGGTTTCGGCCAGCGGCACCGCCCCGCGCCAATGCAGCAGGTACAGGTCGATGCGGTCGCTGCCCAGGCGTTTCAGGCTGCGCTCGCAGGCGGCGCGCATGCCGCGCAGGTCCGCATGGTGGGGATAGAACTTGCTGACAACGAACACCTGCTCGCGCCGCCCGGCGATCGCCGCCCCCACCACTTCCTCGGCGCCGCCATCGGCGTACATCTCGGCCGTGTCGACGACGGTCAAGCCCAGGTCAAAGCCCAGTTGCAGGGACTCGATTTCGCGCTGGCGCATGGCCGCATCCTCGCCCATGTTCCAAGTGCCCTGCCCCAGCGCGGGCAGGCGCCGGCCCGATGCCAACTCGACCTGTTTCATTCCGATTCTCCTCGCCAAAACAATGGTATTCTCAGCACCGTTTGCCACCCATTTCAAGGATTGTAATGCGCTTCCTGACGTTCGCGCTGGCCGCCACCTGCCTGCTAGCGCCCCCCTCATTCGCCTCGCCGGCCAATCCGGCCAATGGCGCCGAATACCTCACCTTGCAGCGCGCCCAAGATGTCCAGACCAACGGCAAACGGGTCGAGGTCATCGAATTTTTCATGTATCACTGCCCGGCCTGCTACGCGCTCGAGCCCGCCCTTGCGGCCTGGGTCAAGAAACAGGGCGACAAGATCCTGTTTCGCCGCATCCACATTCCCCACATTCCCGACAAGGATCCGGAAGCGCATCTATTCCTCACGCTCGAGGCGATGGGCCTGGCCGACTCGATGCACGACAAGGTGCTGGCCACCTGGCACGTCGAGCACCTGCGCCTGAAGGACGATAACGACAACCTGAACTGGGCGCTCAAGAACGGCATCGACAAGGCCAGGTTCCTCGACGCCTACAACTCGTTCGGCACCATGACCAAATTGCGCAACCTGCTGCGCGTGAGCGCCAATTACCAGGTCGACAGCACCCCGACGCTGGTGGTGGCCGGGCACTACCTGTCCAATCCGGCGCTGGTCAATACGGCAAATCCGCGACTGCCGCAGCAGGAAGTGCTCAACGCCACGCTGCAGGTGCTCGATGCCTTGGTGGCGAAGGCGGCCAAAGAGGCGCCCTGACAACCGTCTTCAACTTGTGAGCCGTCTAATGGCCCGACGTCGTCCTTGCGAAAGCGGGGACGACGTTGATTCTTGAATTTCAAGTTTCATTATCGAGATTTCTGCAGTAGTCCAACGCCTGATTGGGGTCGCATTCACCAGTGCGCGCAAGCGGGAACCCATACCCCGCGTCCCGTTCGTCGGCGTATGAGGGAACGACGAAGCAGGTCAACGCTACCCTCGCGCTGCCTCGGCACTCACCCGCCCGGCTTCGGCCTGCACCGCATCGATCTCGGCCCAGCCCGCCGCGCCGGCCTTGAGCGCTTGCTCGGCCCCGAACGCCAGTGCCGCCAGCCGCGTCGCGCCGATGGTCCCGGCCAAGCCCTTCAAGGTGTGCAGCAATGCCATCGCCGCCGCCGTGTCGCCTGCTGTCCTGGCCGATTCGAGACTGGCCGACATGGCTTGCTGCTCGGGACCGAAGCCGTGCAAGGCCGTCGCGTAGATCCCGGCATTGCCGCCGAAGCGGGCCAGCGCCACCGCGCGTTCGATGCACGGCGCGGGCCCGGCGCGCACATGATGCAGGATCACCCCGACCAGTTGGCCCAGGTCGAACGGCTTGCCGATGTGGTCGACCATGCCGGCGTCAAGTGCGGCCTGGCGATCGGCCGGCATCGCGTTGGCGGTCATGGCGACGATGGGCGGTGTTGCGCCACCGAGCTGTGCGCGGATCGCACGCGCGGCCGTGTAGCCGTCCATGTCCGGCATCTGGATGTCCATCAACACCAGGTCGATCGGCGGCGCGTTGCGCAAGGCCGCCTCGATGCCAGCCTGCCCGCAGTCGGCCAGCACCACGCCGGCCCCGTCTTCGCGTAGCAGCTCGCATGCCACTTGCTGGTTGGTCGGATTGTCCTCGACCACCAGCAGGTTCAGTCCGGCCAGGCGACGCTGCGACGTTGGCAGCGCCGGCAGGCCCACCCGCCGGCCGAGCCGGATGTCGGCCACCAGGTCGAACAGCATGGAAGCGGTGACCGGCTTGACCAGCATCCCGTCGAGCATCGCGGCTATGTCCCCGTGACGCTCGGCGATCAGTTCGCGGTCGTGGGCGGTGACCATCACAATCAGCGGCGCCACCTCGGCCGGCATCAATTGCCGGATCAGGCGACTGGTGTCCCAGCCGTCCAGGCCGGGCATGCGCCAGTCCATGAACACGACGTCGTGGCAACGCCCGGCGCTGCGCCGCGTCACTGCGGCGATCGCCTCGGCGCCGCCGGTGGTCAGCTCGACGCGCCAGCCGAAGGCGCCCAGCATCGCCGCCAGCACCTCGCGTCCGGTCTGGTTATCGTCGACCACCAGGCAGTCCAGGTTTTGCAGGCGGACGTGGCGGGCGGCGTCGGCCTGTGGCGCCTGCTCGGCCTGGCGCAGCACCAGCTCGAACGAAAACGTGCTGCCCGCCCCGGGTGCGCTGTCGACCCGCAGCTTGCCGCCCATCAGGCGCACCAGGCGCTCGCTGATCGCCAGGCCCAGGCCGGTGCCGCCGTAGCGCCGCGCGGTCGAGGCTTCGGCCTGCGTGAAACCGTCGAAGATGTGGCCCAGGTGTTCGTCCGAAATTCCGATGCCGGTGTCGCGAATCGCAAACGCCAGGCCGATGCCGTCGGCCGTAACCTCGCCCTGCCGCACCGAGAGCACGACCTCGCCGCGCTCGGTGAACTTGATGGCGTTGCCGGCCAGGTTCAACAGCACCTGCTGCAAGCGCATGGCGTCGCCCAGCAGCCAGCGCGGCAGGGCCGGGTCGATGTTGAACAGCACTTCGATTTCCTTGTCGCCCACATTGGCCGACAAGATCACCGCCAGTTCGCGCAGCAGGTCGTCGAAGTTGAAGCGGTGCGGGTCGAGCGTCAGCTTGCCCTCCTCCACCTTGGAGAAATCGAGAATATCGTTGAGGATGCCCAGCAAGGCCTTGGCCGCCACCTCGGCCTTGGCCGCGTAGTCGAGCTGGCGCGCCGACAGGGGCGTCTTTTGCAGCAGCTGCAGCATGCCCAGCACCGCGTTCATCGGCGAGCGAATTTCGTGGCTCATATTGGCCACGAAATCGGACTTGGCGCGCCCTGCCTTGAGCGCATCATCCTTGGCAGCCAACAGCGCCAAGTGGGCCGCGCGCGTCTCGCTCATATCGGTGCTGCTGCCGACCCAGCAGACGATCTCGCCCCCGACGTCACGCTGCGCCAGGGCGTGGTTGTCAAACGTGCGCCAGACGCCGTCGTGGCGCCGCAGGCGGCAGTCGCAGCGGAACTGGCGACCGTCGGCCAGCGCAGCGCGCCATGCCGCGTTGAAGGCGTCCAGGTCATCCGGATGCACGACCTTCAGCCAGGTGTCCGGCTCGAGCATGGCATCAGGCGACATGCCCGTGTAATCTCTCCAATGGTGGCTCAGGAAGTCCGGCCGCAGGGTTGGCGTGACGGTCCACACCATTTGCGGCAAGCCTTCGGTAAACGAGCGAAACCGCTGCTCGGAAACCCTCAGCGCGCCCAGGGAAGCCTGCAAAGCCTCTTCCTTGGCCACCAACTGTTGAAAGGCCTGGTACTGGCGCACGAAGGAATAGCGCACACCGGTCAGCAAGGCCGCCGCCAGCGCCAGCAACAGCAGCAGGAACACGACCGCTCCGCGCACTTCGTCGCGCCACGGCGCCAGGACGTCGTGCTCGGCCAGGCCTACCAGCACGTAGACCGGATAATGGCCGATGCGCTCGATGCTGAATCGGCGCGCCTCGCCATCGAGCACGCTGGTGGCCGCATAGGTGGCGCGCTGCACGCCTTCGCTGAGGATGGCCGCTGTCTGCGGCGATAGCTTGTATGGTACGCCGACGGTCACCGCTTTCGACTCGGGAAAGCGGTGCAGCACACGGCCTTTGGTGTCGAGCAGGGAAATGACGCCATGCTCACCCAGTTTCAGAGAGGCGATCATTTCGATGATGCGCGAATTGTTCATGTTGACGTAGGCGGTCCCGCCGAAGGTCCCATCGGCCTCGGTCATGGCGTAAATCAGGGGAAACACCATCTCGCCGGTGATGCGCGAGATGATCGGCACCCCGAAAATGAGTTCGCGTTCGGTCAGGGCGCGCTGGTAAAACTCGCGGATTTTCAGGTCTTGCGGTTTGGCCAGGTCGATCTCGTCGCCATAGATGACGATGCCGTCGCGGTTGGTGCCGCGCACCGAGCGCGCCTGCGGGATGCGCTCGCGCAGGCTGCGCAGGTAGGCACTGAAAGCGGCGTCGGTGAACCTGCCTTGCGCATGCATGGCGCGAAATTCGACTTCGGCGCGGCGCATCGCCAGGTCCACTTCGAGGAAGTGCGATTTGAGCGAATTTTCAAGCGAAATGGCCAGATTGCGCGAGGTTTCGTCGGCGTTCGCGAAGTAGCGCAGTTGGCTCTGGTGCAGGCTGTTGGCCACGAAAGCGGCAACCGCGGCTAACACGACAAGCACCGCCACCACCAGCGTGGAGAACAGCTTCCTGAGTTTAAGTGGAGAGTCCAATCTCATGCCGACACCTTACCATTGCTGCTACAAATGGACGCATTTTCTTACAAATATGCTCAACAATTTCCCCCGCACGATGGCATAGTGCCGGGTAGACGACATTTCACTGGAGCGGGCACATGATCAAGGGCACCCTGGCGTGCATGGCACTGGCTTTGAGCGGCTGCGCGGGCGTTGGTCAGGTCGAGCCGTGGCAAAAGGGCATCCTGGCCAAGCCGGCGATGAGCTTCCAGGCCGACCCGCTGGCCCAGAAGTTCACCGAACATGTGCACGCCAGCCGCGAGGGCGCATCCGGCGGCACCGGCGCCACGGGCGGCGGCTGCGGCTGTTACTAAGGATGGCCTGCACCCCGCACGCGATCCTGGCGGCGGCGCTCGCCGTGCCGTTGCTGCCGAGCGCCCTGGCCGAGACGGCGCCCGACGCCGCCGCCGTCAGCTACAAGTTCCTCAGCTACCAGGACAGCCAGCCGGGCGCCGACCGGATCCGCGTGACGGCACCGGCGCTGAACCTGCTGCTGCCCCTGAGCAGCGACTGGTCGCTCGGCGCCAGCCACGTGATCGATGCCATTTCGGGCGCCTCGCCCCAGTTCCACACCGAGGCGCTGAAAAAATTGCAGGACAAGCGACGCGCCACCGATCTGGCGCTGACGCGCTACCGCGACAATGGCAGCGTCACCGTCACGACCAGCTATTCGAGCGAGGCCGACTACATCTCGCGCGGCATCGGCGCCAGTGCCCGGTTTGAGAGCGACGACAAAAACACCAGCGTCGACGCGGGCCTGAATCTATTGCACGACTCGATCAACCCGAGCAACCACAAGGTCGAGGGCGAGCGCAAGAACGTGGCCGAACTGTCACTCGGCGTGACCCAGGTGCTGACGGTGCGCGACCTGGTGCAGGCAGTGCTTGGCTATTCCCGTGGCCAGGGTTATTTTTCCGACCCCTACAAGGTGTTCGACCAGCGCCCGCGCGAACGCAACCATGTGACCGTGCTGGGGCGCTGGAACCACCACATCGACGCCACCGGCGGCACTGCCCGCCTCAGCTACCGCTATTACCGCGACAGCTTCCAGATCGACGCCCACACGCTGAGCGGCGAGTACGTGCAGACGCTGCCCGACGGCTGGACCGTCACCCCGCTGCTGCGTGTGTATTCACAGACGGCGGCCAGCTTTTACGTCGAGCGCAATCCGGCCTCGCCCCCCTTCCCCACCAACCCGCCGCCCGACGCCGCCTGGTTCACCGAAGAGCAGCGGCTGGCGGCGTATGGCGCACACACGCTGGGCATTGGCGTGAGCAAGGAGTTGGGCCAGTGGACCATGGATGTCAAGTTCGAGCGCTACCGCCAGCGTGGCGCCTGGGCGCTGGGCGGCAGCGGCAGCGCGAACCTGGCGCCGTTCGACGCGCGCATCGCCCAGTTCGGCGTGGCGTACCGGTTTTAGCCGTGCAGATCCACCGGCATCGGTTCCAGGCCATGGCCAGCGCTTGCGAAATCGTGGTGGCGGGCGCCGACGCGGCGCAGCTTGCCGAGATCGGCAGCGCCGAAGTGCGGCGGATCGAAGCGAAGTATTCGCGCTATCGGCCGCAGACCGTGGTGGCCCGGATCAACGCGCAAGCGGGCGGCGACTGGGTCGAGTGCGATCCGGAGACGGATGAGTTGCTCAACGTGGCCGACCAGCTATACCGCAGCAGCGGCGGCCTGTTCGACGCCAGTTCGGGCGTGCTGCGCAAGGCGTGGGACTTCAAGCTGGCGCAGTTGCCCGACGCGGACACGCTGGCGCAGGCGGCCGCGCTGGTTGGCTGGGACCGGGTGCAGCGGCGTGTCGGGCAAGTGCGCTTGCCGATGGCCGGCATGGAGATCGATTTCGGCGGCTTCGGCAAGGAGTACGCGGCCGACCGTGCCGCAACGGCCATTGCGGGCGCCGGCGGGCGGCATGGCTATGTGAACCTGGCAGGCGACATTCGCGTGTTCGGCCCGAAGCCCGATGGCGCGCCGTGGGTAGTGGGGATTCAGGATCCGCGCCAAGCCGATCGGCTGGTCGCCTCGATTCCACTGACGGACGGAGCGCTGGCCACCAGCGGCGACTACGAGCGTTACTTTGAGCTGGACGGACAGCGCTACTGCCATATTCTCGACCCACGCAGCGGCTGGCCCGTGCGCCACTGGCGTTCGGTGAGCGTGCTGGCGCCGCAAGCGATCGGCGCAGGTGCCTGCGCCACCATCGCGATGCTCAGGCAGGAGGATGCCATTGCCTTTCTCGAAGCGACCGGCCTGCGCTACCTGGCCATCGACTGGCACGGCACGATCCACAAATCCAACGCAAGGAACGCCACATCATGACCGAACCCGAAACCATCGCCCTGCGCGAGCCTGCCCAGCGAGCGGCAATCTTGAACAACATCGTGGGCACGGCCGGCAACGATTTTTGGACCGTGATCCTGCCCGGCTTTTATGTCATCGATGGCCTCGGCGGCAAGGACACACTCGACTTCGGCACCGCGCTGCGCTCGGATTTCGCGCTCACGCACGACAGCGAGGGTGCCATCCACATCGACACAGTGTCCGGCGCCAGCGCTGCGTTCCATACGACGGCGCGTAATGTTGAGATACTGAGCTTCAATAACGGCAAGGACAAACTCGACGTCGCCACTTTTTTCGGTGACATCACGCCGCCCACGCTGGTGTCCATCGATCCGCTCGATGGTGCCACTGCGGTGGCGTCGGGGAAGAACATCAAGCTGACCTTCAGCGAAGCGGTGCACTTCAGCGCCGGCGGCAGCATCGTGCTCAAGAGCGGGCTGGGGACGGTGGTGGAGACCTACACCATTGGCAGCAGCAACATCAGCATTGCCGGCAATGTACTCACCATCGACCCGACCGCAAATCTCTTGGGGCACACGACATACTCGCTTGAGGTTGCAGCCGGCACGGTCGAAGACTTGAGCGGAAACCGGCTTCAGGCGGACAGCGTCGCCACCTTTAGCACAGCCACCGGTGTGAACCATGCGCCGTCCGGCGCGGTGACAATCAGCGGCACGCCACTGCAGGGTCAGGTGATGAGCGCGTCCAACACCTTGGTCGACGCTGACGGCCTGGGGACGCTGAACTATCAATGGACGGCCGACGGCAGCGCCATTGTCGGCGCCACGTCGAGCAGTTATACACTGTCTCAATCGGTGATCAATTCGACGGTGGGCGTCACCATCAGCTACATCGATGGGCAGGGCAACGTGGAGCACGTGAGCAGCGCGCCCAGCGCCATCATTGGTGGCATCTACAACGGCGGCAATGGCGACGACTTCCTGTTCGGTGGCGGTGGTGCTGATTTTCTCAACGGAGGTGGCGGTAACGATATTCTGAACGGCCTCGGTGGCAGCGACAGCTACGATGGCGGCAGCGGCGTTGACGTGGCCGTGTTCGCGGGTGCGCGGGCGAGCTTCACGTTCACAACGGCATCAGTCGATCGCGGGGGCGAGCATGTTGGCAGCATTGTCAACATCGAACGGCTACGCTTTGACGACGCTGACATCGCGCTCGATATCAGTGGCAATGGCGGCCAGGCGTATCGCATCTACCAGGCGGCGTTCAATCGTGCACCGGACCTGACCGGTTTGGGGTTCTGGATCAGTGTGATGGACCATGGCACCACACTCGAGAGCGTGGCGGGCGGCTTTGTCGCATCGGCTGAGTGGGCCAAGCTGTATGGCGCGAACCCGAGCAACGCAGATGTGGTCAATGGCTTGTATCAGAACGTCTTGCACCGCGCGCCGGATCCGGGCGGCGTGAAGTTCTGGATTGATGTGCTCGACGGGCATCTGGCCACGCTGCCGGCAGTGCTGGCCGCGTTTAGCGAAAGTCCGGAGAACCAGGCGGCGTTGATCGGTGCGATTGGGAATGGGTTTGCTTATACGCCGTTTTTTGGCTAGCGCTCATGTTCTCGTGCAACGATAAACCTTGTATCTGTCGAGCTCTTTTGTCCGATTACCGGCGTTGATCCTGACGCTGTATGCGGCCAATAACAGTTAATCGCGCAAACGCCGATAGCTGTGTTGGCACATTTGGCCAAGCACCGCAGGTTCAACTGATCTCGGGCGTTGGCAAGGTCCGCCCCATAGCAGACCGTTGGAATTAAGGGTACTAGCTTGTTGCCAACAGGGTGAGTAACAGGTTTTGTTAGGCGCTCTTAATTGGGTTTGTAGGGACCGATATTTGATCTGAGATTTCGCAGTGCCATCTCTTAGCGTTGCGCCTCATCTTCGGAGGGGAGGTGCCCACCATGCGCGATCTTATTGAGGACATCGTGCGCATACATGACCGCTTCCAATAGATTCGAGCGGGCTACATCCACCGCAGCAAGGTATCGAAGCCTGGCACCGAGGTCATCAACACCAGCGACAGCGCGACGACCGCGCTTACCAGGCACTTCTGGCCCGAATATTCGTCAAATGTGAGGCATTCCCGAATCTGACACTCCTGCGCCTACAACGACTTAAGGGGGCGATTCGACTATCGCATTCCGCGTGCGTTCCAGCTCCAACACCCGACGTTCTAATTGCCCCATGCGATCGAACGTGTAGTCAAATGGGCCATAATCCATGATTTCTTCCCAGCGTTTCCATGCGTTGTAGAAACGTCGGATAGCACTGATCGGAGCAGGCGCTCCGGTGGCCGTCTTGTCGGTAGGTTGTGGGGCGTTTTGTTCGTTCATGGTAGACCTCTAGAGTTAGTGAACATCAATCTTGTGAATCAACGGAATTCGCTCTTGACGGCCGCCAGGGCTTGGTGCATACCGTCGTCAGCACGGCTGTGCAATAGGTCCAGATGCTGGCCTGGCGCTTTGTGTCGTTGTACGGCTCGTGCACACCTATCGGCATTTCGTCGGCATGAGCCACTTCATGTCGCAACAGCTCTGCAAGCGTCTAGAAACGCTCTGTCCACGGCCGAAGGTCGATTTCGTGCGACCAAGCGTTTCTCGGTTGTGAAAGGACGTTGATATAGGTCTGGGCGATTGCGTCGGGATCTAGCGTGCTGTCAGACTGACCGCTCGGGTCCGGTCGGCGCTCTGAACGGACGCTTCCGTCGATGTTGAAGTGCGCGACGTGTATCCCCTTCGGGCCAAGCTCTCGTGCAGCGCTCTGAGCGAGCCCGCGTAGTCCGAACTTGCCCATCGCGAAAGCTGCTGATTGGGCGAAGCCCTTCGTGCCAGCACTCGCGCCAGTAAAGAAGATCGCGCCACGGCCTTTGGGCTCCATTCGCTTTGCGGCCTGCTGGGCGGCCAAAAACGCGCCGAACATGGTAATAGCGATTGCTTTCTCGACCGCGGCGGGGTCGACGCTCGAAAGCGGACCTGGGACGCGCGAGCTGGCGTTGTAGATCACAATATCGGGCTCCGCGATCTGGCGTTCCATTTCGAGGAACAACTGAGCCACTGCGTCCGGTTGGGAGGCGTCGAGGGCGAAGACGGCGGCAGCAGTCTCCTGCGCAAGCGGCTTCAGCTTTTCGACATCGCGAGCGGCGAGACCTACTTGTAAGCCCATCCTAGACAAGCGCCGCGTTAGCGAAGCGCTGATGCCGGGTCCCGCTCCGACGATTAGGGCGCAGCGATAGGGGAAGTCTGACATTGTGTCCTCCGAGTTGTTTTGAATCTACGAAAATTTCTTGGGAATCATCGGCTTGCAAGCGAAGACGAGAAGTACACGCCCGCGCACAGTTTGTATTCTGGGAAGCAGTGCGCCGAAGACCTGCCCCTCCAATCAGGTAAAGAGTTTATGGGATGCCGCGAAGTCGGCGGGCGCAGGCGACCTGGCTCGCACTGTGATCGAGGACTCCCGGAGTTGCATGGAAATAGAGCATAGGCACAGGACTCGTCGCCAACGATCGCGAATAGCCCTTTACCACGGCGACCACATCCGCCGGTTCGCCCGAAATTGACAGCTGACGCGGTCAGCTCAACGTCGGCCGCCGATCCTCCCTGGTTTCAAAAAGGGGCACCGTCGCCCTTATTGCCTTGAGCAGCTTTGCTGTTGTAATGAGATCGTTAAACCTGTCCGAATAGTGACCATTACTTCACCCCTTCAGCGGCTCACCGCGCCTTGTAATAAGCTGCCAAATAGTGAGGCCAACGGCCACCTCAACAGTCGTCACATAAAAGGCAACGATCAGCCAAGGTGCTCCGTTTAAGTCGCCTATGGTGCCAGCGCGGATATAACCAATGGTGCCTGACGCGAAATCTAGAACTGTCTCGATGACGAGCAGCCATATAAGGGCGATCGACAAACGCAGACGCGAGTGGAGGCAGAATAAAATCACCAGCGCCAGCGTCCACCCGGCAAGATCGCCGATGACAATCTGATCACGAATAGCATTGGGCATTTTCATGCCGGCGTCTTGTGAGGAATAGACTGCGAGAGCCAGGGTTCGACCCAAATGGACTGCAGTCAATGCCATCAGGGCTCTTGCGCGACTGAGGTTTCGCAGTCGCGGCACAACGTACCACACCGCCAGAGCAATAAATGCGCCCGTGTTTAAAACCTGGGCCAAATACATGGCTATCTCTGAATTCATGATCATTAGACTCTCCTATGGTTTGTTGTGGTGATCGCTGTTGAGACTATGGTTAGGGGACAAGTCGACGCCGGAGATATCGACTACGGCCTGCCACGCCGCTTCCTGATTGGCGCGATCGTGAAAATGTGGCTGGCGCATCGCCTCGATCGGGCCGGTGAGCTTTTTGGGCGCCGAGGCGAAGAATTGCCCTGAGACGTCGGTTCCGAACTTCGACGCATGGAGGTATCGACGCGCTGCGGTCTCAGGAGTATGAGACATGCCGGGGATAAGCTTCACCAACGGAACCATCAGCCACTTCAAAGCCGGGCCAGCGTTTCGCAGCCCTTGGGTATCAGGCGTGCTACCAGGCGAGACGGCGTATGCGGCCATGCCGGCGGGGAGCCTGCGCGCTAGCGCCGCCACCCACCAGGCGACGACAGTCTTCGCGTCGGCGTACGCCCGGTTGGCCCAATACTTCACATTCGGTCCGTTGTGCACCACGGCTTTCACCGCGGCGCTCCGGTCGCCATGGAATTTCGTGGCCGCAAGCGCCGCCACGTCAGTGAAGCTGAACAGGGGTACGTCCCCTCTGGCGGCTTCCGAGCCAGCGATGACGATCCGCGCGTTGGGGCTCAGCAGGTTGGCGCGGAGCAACCCCACAGTCAGTTGATGATGGCCGATTAACGGAGCCTGAGCCGCCTCGATGCCCGCTACCGTGAGGACGCGCTGTTTGCCGGGGATTAACCCGGCATTAAGTAGTAGGAAATCGATCGGTTGATCCCGCTTGACCAACTCGGCCAGGGCGGACTGAACGCTGGCGGGCGTGTTCAGATCCAGCTCCAAGGGCGTGAAGACCTGTGTCTTGGTATCAGCCGCGAGTTGAGCGGCCGCATACTGGATCCGAGCCAGGCTGCGGCCAGTGATGATGAGCTCGCGCCAGCCCTCTCCGGCAAGTGTGCGGGCTGCCGCATAACCGAGCCCGGAGGTGGCGCCGGTAACGAGAGCGATCGAATGTTTCATAGGCGGATCCGTCGTGAAGGATAAGGTTGAACGCGCCGCTGCGAGGTAAGGGTGGCCTTGTTATTTTCGAACTTTTCAGTTATATTATATTGACGCAAAGGCAGAGTCAATGAATTTATAACTAAAATGTTTAAAAATACCATTAGGCCGCGGGGACGTCCGCGAAGCTTTGACGAAAAGGACGCGCTGGAAAAGGCAACCAGGGTGTTCCGGTCGAGGGGTTACGACGGCGTGACGATCGACGATCTCGTCGCAGGCATGGGTGTGGGACGGCCAACCCTTTATTCCGTCTTCGGGGATAAGAGAACGCTATTCTTGCGTGTCCTTCGGGCGTACGCAGAGGCAAACGGCGCTCGCGCTGCGAAGGCGCTCTTCTCGCCTCCGACCCTTCGCGACTCGATTGCTGGCTTCCTAAGGAACGCAGTAGAAATTGCGACCGAGGAAGGAACAGCCCCGGGATGTCTTCTCGTGTGCGTTGCGCCGCTCGTAAGCGATGGTGAGGTTCGGCAGTTCCTGCAAGACGCCGTAGCTGCTGCCGCAGCGCTCGTGGAACGCCGCTTCTGCGACGCGATCAGCGCAGGAGAAGTCCCGTCTGACTTTCCGGCAGCCGCGCGCGCGAGCCAGGTCCTCGACCTTGGCCGCGGTCTGACGATGCGTGCACAGATGGGCACGTCGCGTAAGACGCTCCTCAAAGACGCCGAGGAAGCGGCCGATTTGGCGCTCTTGCCGCGGCGTAGCAACGCGACGCCAAAAGGTTGACGCCGGATGGCGTGGGCGTCGATCCGTTCCCGCATCTGGAACGCTGGCTCGATGCCGTGGGACAGCAGCCTGCGACACTCAATGTCTATGAACTGGCAAACTCCTACAATAAGAACGCGGTGCAGCCGCCGTCGCCGCGCGCAAAAGCGCTTAGGGTTTTTGGCGCTTCAACGGCAGCGCCTGGGCGTAAATCAGAGGTTATTTTCCAGAAGATAGATTATCAGACACGGGCATCAGCACGCCTCCAACCGCTGTTCGATCACTGGCTTCCACGGTACCAGCGAAAAGCCCATACCATCATCAAGCATCGGTCGATGTCTCCGGCGTCGACTTGCCTTACCCAGCATCCTTGAACGCGGTGTCCTGAATCAGCGCCGGTCACAGCGAAATGGTCGCGGCGACCGGAATCCGCATGCTATTGCGGAGTTACGAGATCGCCCATGGGATTCATCTAAATTTTGAAATAAATAGTTCAAAAATCCTTGACCGCAATCCTTACGTCAATTAAAGTACCAAACTGTTTAGTACTAAACAGTTTAAAATTTAACCAGCAATGCGGCCTGACGTCGCAAGGAGAATACACATGGAACGGTACCAAGGTAAAAAGGTGGTGATCATCGGCGGCACGAGCGGCATCGGGCTCTCGACGGCGAAGATGCTCATCGCGGGCGGCGCGCGCGTCCTGGTGACTGGGCGGTCTCAGGCCGGTCTGGATTCGGCCCAGAAAGAGATTGGAAAGGACGCCATCGTGCTCTCGAGCGACGCGCGTTCGTTGACGGACCTCGACGCCCTCGCCGTTCGGGCGAAGGCCGAGTTCGGTACCGTAGACCTGCTCTTCGTCAACGCCGGGTTCAGCGTCTTCGCTCCCCTCGACCACACGACCGAGGCAACGTTCGACGAGATGTTCAATCTGAACGCCAAGGGGCCGTTTTTCGCGGTGCAGAAACTTTCGCCCCTGATCCCTAGCGGTGGTTCCATCGTCCTCACGACCTCGACCGCAAACGTCAAGGGGATGCCCATGCTCGCCGCCTATGGAGGGGCCAAGGCTGCACTGCGAAACTTCGCTCGGATGTTCGCCGCTGAACTGGTTACTCGCGGGATTCGCGTCAACGCGGTCTCGCCTGGCCCCACCGAAACGCCGATCGTCGACAAGTCGATCCCCGATAAAGACATGCAAGCCCATCTCCTAGCTCAGATGATCGAGGCCATTCCGATGAAGCGCCTCGGAACGTCCGAGGAACTCGCCAAGGCCGTCCTGTTCCTCGCATTCGACGCGACCTTCATGACCGGCGTCGAACTGCCGGTGGACGGCGGTTGGTCGCAACTCTGAGGGTTGCGCGCCGTCGCCACCTAAGTCGACAGGGGTTTCGCATGTCTTCCTGTTCAGGATTGGCGACGTCATGGCGACTGCGCTGCTGGTGCCGGGGCACACCCCTGCGGACATGGCCTACCTGGTCGATGGTGCAGTATTCGTCGGCGACACGCTGTTCATGCCGGACGTCGGCTCCGCGCGTACCGACTTTCCGGGCGGTGACCCCCCTGTGTCAAACTGTTGTGAGACAACTTCATCACTCTAATTAAGGAAGTTG